>NZ_CP097332.1:1397965-2096948 GCF_023516435.1 Jatrophihabitans telluris
GCGCGTTTCGAGCAGGTCTCGTGCGCCGCGCACCGCACGAGCGGCGAAGGCAGCGAGTCCGGCACCGGCCGCCGCCAGTGAAACGAGCGAGGCCGTCAACTCCGCCAGTGAGGCAATCGTTGCGGTAGGCGCGGCCAGCGAGCCCGCCGCCGAGCCGAAGAAGTCCAGCCGGACCCGCAAGGCCGCCGCGAAGAAGAGCGCGCCGACCGCCGACCTTGGTGGCGATGCCGCCGTGGCGATCACCGCCGAGACGGTCAACCTCGAGTCCGGCAACGTCGAGTCCGGAAACGCCGAGTCCGGCAACGTCGAGTCCGTCAACGCCGAGAGGGCCGCTGCCGCTTCGCAGGAAGCCGCCGCCCCGACGAAAGCCAAGCGGACTCCGCGTAAGCGCGGAGCGCGGGCAGCTGACGCCGAGCTGGCGAGCGACACCGCCGATGGGCAGCCGACGGACGTTACCGACAGCACGCCCGCGCTGGCCACCGCACCGGCGATCGTCCCACCAGTCGTGCTCTTCCAGGCGCCCGCCGAGGGTAAGCCGGCCCGGCGTGGCCGGGTCGCCAAGAAGGCCGCCCCTGACCTCGTCGAACGTCCCCTTGTGCCCGAGGAGGACGATCTCGACGACGAGTCCGCCGATGTCGATGCCGATGTCGATACCGACTCCGATCTGGGCGGCGACAACGACTCCGAGGGCGGCCAGGGCCGTCGCCGTCGCCGTCGCGGCCGTCGCGGCCGTGGCAGCCGGTCCGAGAGCGATACCCGATCCGCCGACTCGCGAGACAGCGAGGCCGACCCGGACTCCGACGACGGCGAAGACGCCGACGCGCCCGATGTCGCCGAGGAAGCCGAGCACGCTGAAGAGGTCGCCGAGGCGGCTCTGTCGGCCAGTGCCCGTCGCCGTCGCCGTCGCCGCCGCTCCTCCGGTGGCTCGGACGACACCGGCGCCGAGGACGATCCGCCCAACACCGTCGTCCACGTCCGCGACACTCGCGAGTCCCGTTCGGCGGGCCGCGGCCAGGACGCCGACTCCGACGGCGTCCGGGGCGTCAAGGGCTCGACCCGGCTCGAGGCCAAGCGCCAGCGTCGTCGGGACAACCGCGACTCCGGCCGGCGCCGGGCCCCGATCCTCACGGAGGCCGAGTTCCTCGCCCGCCGCGAGGCCGTCGACCGGGTCATGGCTGTCCGCCAGACCGGGGACCGTACCCAGATCGCCGTCCTCGAAGACGACATCCTTGTCGAGCACTACGTGACCCGAGCCAGTGCCGCGAGTGCCGTCGGCAATGTCTACCTGGGCCGAGTTCAGAACGTGCTGCCGTCGATGGAGGCCGCCTTCGTCGACATCGGCCGCGGCCGCAACGGCGTGCTCTACGCGGGCGAGGTGAACTGGGACGCAGCCGGCCTGGAGGGCAAGTCCCGGGCGATCGAGCACGCGATGTCCTCCGGTGACAGCGTTCTGGTCCAGGTCACCAAGGACCCGATCGGGCACAAGGGCGCCCGGCTGACCAGCCAGGTCTCGCTGCCCGGCCGGTTCGTCGTCTACGTGCCCGGCGGCGGCATGACGGGGATCAGCCGCAAGCTGCCCGACACCGAACGCAGCCGGCTCAAGTCGATCCTGAAGAAGGTCGTCCCCGAGGACGCTGGCGTGATCGTGCGCACGGCCGCCGAGGGCGCCTCCGAGGCCGACCTGATCTCCGACGTCGAACGGTTGAAGACGCAGTGGGAGGCCATTCAGGCCAAGGCGTCGAAGCCCGGCAACGGACCCAGCCTCGTGTACGGCGAGCCCGACCTGGCGATCCGCGTCGTGCGCGATGTGTTCAACGACGACTTCAAGCAGTTGCTGGTCTCGGGCACCGATCTGTTCCGCACGTTGTCGGACTACGTCGCCGACGTCGCTCCCGACCTGTCCGACCGCATCTCGCCGCACACCGCCGAATCCGACCTGTTCGCGGATCTGCGCGTCGACGAACAGCTGTCCAAGGCCCTGGACCGCAAGGTCTACCTGCCCTCAGGGGGCTCGTTGGTCATCGACCGCACCGAGGCGATGGTCGTGATCGACGTCAACACCGGCAAGTACACCGGTTCGGGCGGCAACCTCGAGCAGACCGTCACTCGCAACAACCTCGAAGCGGCCGAGGAGATCGTGCGCCAGTTGCGGCTGCGCGACATCGGTGGCATCGTGGTGATCGACTTCATCGACATGGTCCTGGAAAGCAACCGTGATCTGGTGCTGCGACGACTGACCGAGTGCCTGGGACGCGACCGGACCAAGCACCAGGTTGCCGAGGTCACCTCGCTCGGCCTGGTGCAGATGACGCGCAAGCGGGTGGGTGAAGGCCTGCTCGAGGCGTTCAGCGAGACCTGTGAGCACTGCAAGGGCCGGGGTGTGATCGTCCACTCCGAGCCGGTCGAGCGTAAGGGCGGCGGCGGCTCGCCGGCGCCAGAGCCCGAGGAGGAGCGTCCGGCCCGGGGCCGGCGCAGCCGCGGCGGCCGTAAGGCCACCAGCCCGGACGTCGACGCCGAGACCTCGGCAGCCGAGGCCGAGAAGCGGCGGGCTGCGGCCAGCGCGATCGCCGCGATCGCGGCGGCCACGACCCACCACGACGAGCACGAGACGTCCGGAACTCCGGTGGCGTCGGTCTCCGACGGCGCGCAGGCTGCGGTGTCGGACGCGGTGGAGGCTGGAGTCGAGCCTGCGGTCGAATCCGCGGGCAGCGCCACCCCCGAGACGACCAGCGTGGAACGCGTTGCGACGGTTGCGACCGCGTCCAACGGCCGGCCACGGCGTCGGCGAGCCGCCAGTCGGCCCGCGGGACCACCGGTCGCGGTCGGCGAACCCGTCGGGGGAGGCTGACCGCTTTTGCCGGGAGGGGTCCTCGTACCGTAATCTGTACAACGGCCCACAGCTCGGTGAGTGGGCCCTTACTGCGTACCCGGCGGATCGTGCACCCGGCAGCGCACCATGATCTCGATTGCTGTTCGACAGGAGTGAATTCACGATGTACGCCATCGTCAAGACCGGCGGCAAGCAGTACAAGGTCGCCGTCGGTGACGTCGTGACCGTTGAGAAGCTGGACGTTGCCGCGGGTGCCAGTGTCGCCCTGCCGGCCGTGCTTCTCGTCGACGGCGAGGACGTGACCACCGACGCGGGCGAACTCGCCGCTGTCGCCGTCACCGGTGAGGTTCTCGGGCAGATCAAGGGCCCGAAGATCAAAATCCACAAGTACAAGAACAAGACCGGCTACCACAAGCGGATCGGCCACCGCCAGAAGCTCTCCCAGGTCAAGGTGACTGGTATCGAGGCTTCCGGCAAGGTCGACGCCAAGAAGGGTAAGTAACTCATGGCTCACAAGAAGGGTGCTTCCAGCTCCCGCAACGGTCGCGACTCCGCGGCCCAGCGGCTTGGTGTGAAGCGTTTCGGCGGTCAGGTCGTCGGCGCCGGCGAGATCATCGTGCGGCAGCGTGGCACCAAGTTCCACCCGGGTGACCTCGTCGGCCGTGGCGGCGACGACACCCTGTTCGCGCTTGCCGAGGGGGCCGTGCAGTTCGGCACCCGACGCGGTCGCAAGACCGTGAGCATCGTCCCGGCCGAGGCCTGAGCGCCCACCGCGACAGTCGTGCTTTCCGCAGAGCGGGCCTCGGGAATCCGGGGCCCGCTCTGCGGTGTTTGAACCCAGTTGCAGTACCTGCCGACGGCAGGCCTTATGACGAGAAGGGAGCACCCACGTGGTGAAGTTCGTTGACCGGGTGGTCCTGCACGTCACCGCCGGAAACGGCGGGCACGGCTGTGCGTCGGTCCACCGAGAGAAGTTCAAGCCGCTCGGCGGCCCCGATGGCGGCAACGGCGGGCGGGGCGGCGACGTCGTGCTGGTCGTGGACCCGCAGGTGCACACACTGCTCGACTTCCACCATCACCCGCACCAGAAAGCCGGTAACGGCCGCCCCGGTGCGGGCAAGCACCGTCAGGGCGCGGACGGAGCGGACCTGGTGCTGACCGTGCCGGAGGGCACCGTGGTCCGCGACGCCGATGGCGAGGTGCTGGCCGATCTCACCGGCGCCGGCACCCGCTTCGTCGTCGCTCAGGGTGGTCGCGCCGGACTGGGTAACGCCTCCTTGGCCTCGACCCGTCGAAAAGCACCCGGTTTCGCGTTGCTCGGAGAACCCGGCGAAGCCTTCGACGTTCTGCTCGAACTGAAGTCCATGGCCGACGTGGGCCTGGTGGGCTTCCCTTCGGCAGGCAAGTCGTCCCTGATCGCGGCCATCTCAGCGGCCCGGCCCAAGATCGCCGACTACCCGTTCACCACGCTGGTGCCCAATCTCGGCGTTGTCAGCGCAGGCGCGACGACCTACACCGTGGCCGACGTCCCCGGTCTCATCCCGGGAGCCGCCGAAGGCAAGGGTTTGGGCCTGGACTTCCTCCGCCACATCGAGCGGTGCGCGGTGCTGCTGCACGTGCTGGACTGCGCGACCCTGGAGCCCGGCCGGGATCCCCTCAGCGACCTCGAGGCGATCGAGTCCGAGCTGTCCCAGTACGAGTCCGAGCTGGGTGACCTGCTCGACCGTCCGCGCCTGGTGGCCCTGAACAAGATAGATGTCCCGGAGGCGGCTGAACTGGCCGAGTTCGTTACCGAGGAACTCACCGGCCGCGGCTATCGGGTGTTCTCGATCTCGGCCGTCAGCCACGCCGGCCTGCGTGAGCTGAGCTTCGCGCTGGCCGATCTGGTCGAACAGCACCGCGCCGAGCAGGAGGTCCTCGCGCCGGCCCGCATAGTTCTGCGCCCGAAGGCCGTGGACGACTCCGGCTTCACCGTCTCGCCTGACCCGGACGAACCCGACGCTTTCGTGGTGCGTGGAGCCAAGCCCGAACGCTGGGTCCGGCAGACCCAGTTCGACAACGACGAGGCGGTTGGTTACCTCGCTGACCGGCTGGCCCGCCTCGGGGTGGAGAACGAGCTCGGCAAGCAGGGAGCCCGGCCGGGGGCGACCGTCACCATCGGCGACTACGTCTTCGACTTCGAGCCGACCGGGGGAATGGCGGACGCCGAGTACCAACCGACTCGTCGGGGCACCGACGACCGGCTGGACGCCGACACCCGACCGAACGCCGACGACCGGCTCGCGGCGAAGAAGGCGCGCCGCCAGCACCTGTCCGATGAGGAACTGCTGGCGGAGTACTCCGTCGACGAACTGCGCTGAGCCCGCCCGGCTGAACCGCCTCGTCCAGCCAGAACAGGAGCACGATGACGCGCGCCGAGGTGACGGCCGATCGGTCCACGGTGGCGGGCGCTGCCCGGACCGTGGTGAAGGTCGGCTCATCCTCCCTCACCCAGCGAGGCCGAATCGACCCGAGCCGTATCGACGCCCTTGTCGACGCTCTCGCCGCCCGGCGGGCGGCCGGGCAACAGGTGGTACTGGTCTCCTCCGGTGCGATCGCGGCCGGCATCGCGCCGTTGGGATTGAAGGCCCGGCCGCGTGATCTGGCCACCCAACAGGCCGCGGCCGGAGTCGGCCAGCTGCTGTTGATCGAGCGCTACGCCTCGTCCTTCGCCCGTCACGGCCTGACTGTCGGCCAGGTGTTGCTCACCGCCGACGATCTGCACCGGCGAGGCACTTACCGCAACGCCGTGCGGACCCTGGAACGGCTGCTCGCGCTCGGGGTGATCCCGATCGTGAACGAGAACGACACCGTCGCCACCCACGAGATCCGGTTCGGCGACAACGATCGACTCGCCGCCCTGGTGGCGCACCTGGTGCTCGCCGACGCCCTCGTCCTGCTGTCGGACATCGACGGCCTGTACACCTCCGATCCCCGCAAGCCAGGCGCGGTCCTGATCGAATCCGTGTCCGACCACGCGGCCCTGGCGGCCGTCCGCCTGGCCGGATCCTCGTCCTCGGTGGGCACCGGTGGAATGGCCACCAAGCTCGATGCCGCCCAGATCGCGACCGGCGCCGGAATCCCGGTGCTGCTGACCTCGGCCACCTCGGTGGGCGCGGGCCTGGCCGGTACCGGAGGGACCTTCTTCCCCCCGACCGGACGCCGGACGGCATCGCGGCTGTTCTGGCTACGGCATGCCACCACGCCGCGCGGCCGCCTCGAGCTCGACGCCGGCGCCGTGGCCGCCATCGTCGTCCGTCGCAAGTCCCTGCTGCCCGCCGGCATCGTGGCCGTCAGCGGTGACTTCGCCGCCGGCGATCCGGTCGAGATCGCCGGCCCGGACGGAGCGATCGTGGCCCGCGGCCTGGTGGCCTTCGACTCCGAGGACCTACCCGGCCTGCTCGGCAAGTCGACCGGGGACCTACCCGAGGAGTTCCGTCGCGAAGCCGTCCATCGCGACGACCTGATCGTGCTCTGAGTCCCGCCGGGCGTACGACAGTGCCGGCCCGCGAGCCAGGGCGAGCACGGCTAGCCTGACGCTCGTGGCCGACTATCCGCACATGCCCGCCTGGGACCAATCGGCTCAGGACTACGCCCTGACGCGGGCCGAGACGAGGCCGGCGCCGGCGGCGCTGCACCGGGTCGTCCAACTGCTGCTGCTCAATCTCGCGCTGTCGATCGCGCTGACCGTGGTCGTGTTGCTGCTGAGGCACAGCGTCGTCGACTACCAGGTCGCCCACGCGCACCTGAGGCGCAATTCGCCGCTGAGTCCGGACGAGCAGCGGCGCACGCTGCGCGATGCGGCCACGATCGCGATCTACTCGCGGCTGGTGGGCAACGTCGTGGTCGCCACCGTGTACTTCTACCTCGTGCGCTCGCTGCGACGCGGTCGACGGCGCGCCTACCGCCGGGTCCTCGTCCTGAGCATCGCCGGCATTGCCAGTCTCGCACTGCTGTGGACCCAGCCCTACCCGTCGTGGATGCGGATCGAGCAGCTCGGTCAGGGTTTGGTGCTCGTCGCGATCCTCTACCAGGTGACCCGTCCGGACGTGCGGGCCTACTTCCCCAAAGCCCGGCGTGCCTGAGCAGCTACAGGTACGCCTGCCTATCCTGAAACGATGACGGACCCAGCCGTATCAGCTGTATCAGCCGCATCCGCTGCCGTGGCTCACACGGGGCCGGGATCCGGTGCCGTGACCGAAGCGGACGTCCGTGCGGTCGCCTCGCGAGCTCGGGCCGCCGCCCTCGACCTGGCTCCGTTGAGCCGCGCGGCCAAGGACGCCGCGCTGCAGGCGATGGCCACCGCGCTGCGCGGCGCGCACGCCGACATCCTGCGCGCCAACGGGATCGACGTGGCGGCCGCCCGCACCGAAGGGGTCGGCGAGCAGCTCATCGATCGCCTGACCCTGACCGCGGAGCGGATCGAGGCGATGGCCTGTGGGCTGGAGGACCTCGCCGGGCTTGCCGACCCGGTCGGAGAGATCGTGCGCGGCTACGTCCAGCCCAACGGGTTGCAGATCAGCCAGGTCCGGGTGCCCTTCGGCGTCGTGGCCATGGTCTACGAAGCGCGCCCGAACGTCACCGTCGACGCGGCCGGGATCGCGCTCAAGTCCGGAAATGCGGTGCTGCTGCGCGGTTCCGGCAGCGCCTACCGCTCCAACGAGGTGCTGGTGCGGGTGCTGTCCGAGGCGGCGGCGAAGAGCGGGCTGCCGGCGGACGCGATCCAGCTCGTGCCCGGGCTCGAGCGTGCCAGCGTCGGTTTCCTGCTCAAGGCACGCGGACTGGTCGACGTGATCATCCCGCGCGGGGGTGCGGGCCTGATCAACTACGTCGTCGAGAACTCCACGGTGCCCGTCATCGAAACAGGAATCGGCAACGTGCACGTGTTCGTCGATGCCTCGGCCGACCTGGACATGGCCGAACGGATCGTCGTGAATTCCAAGATCTCGCGGCCCTCGGTGTGCAACTCCGCCGAGTCGTTGCTGGTCCACGCCGACATCGCCGCGGAGTTTCTCCCGCGGATAACGTCGGCGTTGCAGGTGGCCGGGGTGGTTGTGCACGGGGATGAGCACTTCGCCGCGGTCAACGAGCAGGTCCGGCCGGCCTCCGACGAGGACTGGGAGCGGGAGTACCTGTCCCTGGACATGGCCGCCAAGGTGGTGAGCGGAATCGATGACGCCATCGCGCATATCCGGCGCTGGTCGTCCGGGCACACCGACGCGATCCTCACCCGGGACCTGGACAACGCTCGCCGCTTCGTATCCCGGGTGGACTCCGCGGCCGTCATCGTCAACGCCTCGACCCGCTTCACCGACGGCGGGGAGTTCGGTTTCGGTGCGGAGATCGGCATTTCGACCCAGAAGTTGCACGCTCGCGGACCGATGGGACTGCCGGAGCTGACCTCCACCAAGTGGGTTGTCTACGGTGACGGGCAGACGCGCTGACCCTGCGGGCGCAACTCCGCCGCCGGTACGCTCGGCCCGTGGTTGGCCCGTCCGCTGCTATTGAGAGCGGTTCATCCGCCGCGGTGCTGGGCCTATCTGTCATGGGGAGCGTGATCTAGTTCTCTAGGGGCTGCTTCGTGATTAACGCGACCGAGCAGTCTCGCGTATCGTTCGACGTCGGGCCGACGCCGTCCCACTGGAGCATCGACTAAGTCTGACCAGTGTCACGAGCAGGAAGCGAGGCCCGAGCGTGGGCGACGTCACCGGATTCCTCAAGAACGACCGCGAACTGCCCACGCGGCGTCCGGTCGCGGTCCGGATCCAGGACTGGCGCGAGGTGTACGAGCCCTTCGCGAAGGACAAGGTCGAGGTGCAGGCCGGCCGCTGCATGGACTGCGGCATCCCCTTCTGTCACAACGGGTGCCCGCTCGGAAACCTCATCCCCGAGTGGAACGACCTCGTCTACCGCGACCGGTGGGCCGATGCCATCGACCGGCTTCACGCCACGAACAACTTTCCCGAGTTCACCGGCCGGCTGTGCCCGGCTCCGTGCGAGGCGTCCTGCGTCCTGGGCATCAGCCAGGAGCCGGTGACCATCGAGCAGGTCGAGAAGCAGATCATCGAGAAGGCCTTCGCCGCGGGCTGGGTCTCGCCGGTGCTTCCGACGCGGCGGACCGGAAAGAAGGTCGCCGTGGTTGGGTCGGGGCCCGCCGGCCTGGCCGCCGCTCAGCAGCTGACCCGGGCCGGACACGAGGTGACGGTCTTCGAGCGGTCCGACCGCATCGGCGGCCTGCTGCGCTACGGCATCCCCGAGTTCAAGATGGAGAAGTCCGTCATCGATCGCCGCCTGGCCCAGATGGAGGCCGAGGGCACCGAGTTCCGGGCGGGCGTCAACGTCGGGGTCGACATCACCGCGGCGAAGCTGCGTTCTGACCACGACGCCGTGGTGCTCGCCGGCGGTGCGACCCAATGGCGGGATCTGCCGGTACCGGGGCGCGAACTCGGTGGCATCCACCAGGCGATGGAATTCCTGCCGTGGGCCAACCGAGTCCAGCAGGGCGATGTGACCGAGGCGCCGATCACCGCCGCCGGCAAGAACGTCGTCATCATCGGCGGTGGGGACACCGGCGCGGATTGCCTCGGGACCTCCCATCGTCAGGGCGCGGCCTCGATCCACCAGTTCGAGATCATGCCGCGGCCGCCCGAAGGCCGCCCGGAGAGCAACCCGTGGCCCACGTGGCCGTTCATGTTCCGCACCTCGTCGGCCCACGAAGAGGGAGGAGAGCGGGTATTCGCCGTCAACACCGAGTGCTTCCTCGGGGACGAGGACGGCAACGTGCGTGCCCTGCGCGCGCACGAGGTCGAGTTCGCCGAGGGTCGCTTCCACAAGGTCGAGGGCAGCGAGTTCGAACTGCCGTGTGAACTCGTGCTGCTGGCCATGGGGTTCACCGGTCCGGAGCGCGGGGGGTTGCTCGACGGCCTGGGGGTCGACATCAGCGACCGGGGCAACGTCGCGCGCAGCAAGGACTGGGCGACGACCGTGGACGGTGTGTTCGTCGCCGGTGACATGGGTCGGGGCCAGAGTCTGATCGTCTGGGCCATCGCTGAAGGCCGCTCGGCCGCCGCCGCGGTGGACGAATGGTTGATGGGCCAGACCGGCCTGCCACGACCGGTGCTTCCCACCTCGGCACCTCAGAAGTAGCGGCCGCGCACCGCCGCTCGGCTCGGGTCCGGCGATCGCGGCGCCACTCGTAGGATCGTGCGATGACCTCAGCCCTGTCGCGCGGCCCCGACGCCACGGCGGCACCCCGCCCCCGCCGCGTAGGGATCATGGGTGGCACTTTCGATCCCATCCACCACGGGCACCTGGTGGCCGCCAGCGAGGTGGCGGACCTGTTCGACCTGGACGAGGTCGTCTTCGTCCCCACGGGACAGCCCTGGCAGAAGGCCGATCGCGAGGTCAGTCCGGCTGAACACCGCTATCTGATGGCGGTGGTGGCTACGGCGTCCAACCCTCGATTCTGGGTCAGCCGCGTCGACATCGACCGTCCCGGACCGACCTTCACCGTCGACACGGTGCGCGACATCGCCGCGATCCAGCCGGACGCCGAGCTGTTCTTCATCACCGGTGCCGACGCGCTGCAGGCAATCCTGTCGTGGAAGGACGCCGAGGATCTGTTCGCGATGTGCCACTTCATCGGGGTCACCCGTCCGGGCTACCACCTGTCCGGGGACCATCTGCCCACGGAATCGGTCACATTGCTCGACGTCCCCGCAATGGCGATCTCGTCCTCGGCGGTCCGGGAACGGGTCCGCTCCGGCAGGCCCGTCTGGTACCTGGTGCCCGACGGCGTCGTCCAGTACATCGCCAAGCACGATCTGTACCGGGGCTGATCATCGGGCCTTCGGATGCCCCTTCGGCGCTCCCGCAGGGACCGCTCGGCGCCGATCGTGACAGTCGCGTTACTTCACCAGCTCCTCGCACGTAGTATCGCGGAGTGGTTCTCAACAAGTTGCTGCGCGCCGGCGAAGGCAAGATCGTCCGGCGGCTGACGTCCATCGCCGATCACATCGACACCCTCGAAGAGGATTACGTCGACCTGACCGACGCGGAGCTGCGCGCGCTGACCGACCAGTTCAAGGAGCGCTACGGGGACGGCGAGAGCCTCGACGAGCTGTTGCCCGAGGCGTTCGCCGTGGTCCGGGAAGCCGCGCGGCGCACGCTGGGACAGTTCCATTACAAGGTTCAGCTGATGGGCGGCGCGGCGCTGCACCTGGGCAACATCGCCGAGATGAAGACCGGTGAGGGCAAGACTCTGGTCTCGACCCTCCCGTCCTACCTCAATGCCCTGTCCGGGGGCGGCGTCCATGTCGTGACCACCAACGACTACCTGGCCGCCCGTGACGGCGACTGGATGGGTCGCGTACACCGCTTCCTGGGACTGTCGGTGGGCAAGATCCTGTCCAACATGACCCCTGAGGACCGGCGGGCCGCCTACGCCGCCGACATCACCTACGGGACCAACAACGAGTTCGGGTTCGACTACCTGCGCGACAACATGGCGTGGTCGACGGACGATCTAGTCCAGCGAGGCCACAACTTCGCTGTCGTGGACGAGGTCGACTCGATCCTGATCGACGAGGCTCGGACCCCGTTGATCATTTCCGGGCCGGCTGATGAGAACCAGCGCTGGTACCCCGAGTTCGCACGGTTGGCGCCGCGCATGCACAAGGACACCCACTACGAGGTCGAAGAGGGCAAACGGACGATCGCGATCACCGAGGAGGGGGTGGAGTTCGTCGAGGACCAGCTCGGCATGGACAACCTCTACGAGGCCGCGAACACCCCGCTGGTCGGTTACCTGAACAACGCCCTCAAGGCCAAGGAGCTCTACAAGCGCGACCGTGACTACATCGTCCGCGAGGGCGAGGTGCTCATCGTCGACGAGTTCACCGGGCGTGTGCTGGCCGGCCGCCGTTACAACGAGGGCATGCACCAGGCCATCGAGGCCAAGGAGGGCGTGACGATCCAGCAGGAGAACCAGACGCTGGCGACCATCACGCTGCAGAACTACTTCCGCCTGTACAAGCGGCTCTCCGGGATGACCGGTACCGCGCAGACCGAGGCGGCCGAACTGCACCAGATCTACAAGCTTGGTGTCGTACCGATCCCCACGAACCGGCCGATGGTGCGTGCCGACGAGACCGATCTCGTGTACAAGACCGAGGACGCGAAGTTCGCCGCGGTCATCGACGACATCGCCGAGCGTTACGAGAAGGGCCAGCCGGTCCTCGTCGGCACCGCCAGCGTCGCGAAGTCGGAGTTGCTGGCCAACCTGCTGCTGCGACGGGGCATTCCGCACGAGGTCCTCAACGCCAAGCAGCACGACCGCGAGGCCGCGATCGTGGCCATGGCCGGTCGCAAGGGCGCGGTCACGGTCGCGACCAACATGGCCGGTCGAGGGACCGACATCATGCTCGGCGGCAACCCCGAGTTCCTGACCGACGCGGAGCTGCGCGAGAGGGGTCTGTCGCCCGCCGAGACTCCCGAGGAGTACGAGGCCGCGTGGGCCGACGCCCTGGCGAAGTCCAAGGAGGAGGTCGGGGCAGAACACGACGAGGTCGTCGAGCTCGGCGGCCTTTATGTGCTGGGCACCGAGCGGCACGAGTCCCGACGGATCGACAACCAGCTGCGCGGTCGCTCCGGCCGGCAGGGTGACCCGGGGGAGTCGCGTTTCTACCTCTCCCTGGGCGATGACCTCATGGTTCGGTTCAACGGCGACCGGATTGCCGCGCTGATGAACTTCATGCGCCTTCCCGAAGACACACCGATCGAGAACAAGCAGGTTTCGAAGGCCATCGCCTCGGCGCAGACCCAGGTCGAGCAGCAGAACTTCGAGATCCGCAAGAACGTGCTCAAGTACGACGAGGTCATGAACAAGCAGCGCACCGTGATCTATGAGGAACGGCGCAAGGTGCTGTCCGGTGAGGACATCTCCGACCAGATCCGCCCGATGATCAGCGACGTCGTCAGTGGCTACGTCGAGGGCGCGACCTCGTCCGGTTATCCGGAGGAGTGGGACCTGGACGCGCTCTGGGTGGCACTCAAGACGCTGTACCCGATCTCGCTGACGGTGGAGGAGGCCATTGAGACCGCCGGAGGTGACCGGAACGACCTGAGCCGGGAATTCCTGGTCGAGGAGGTCGTCGCTGACGCCCAGGCGGCTTACGACCAGCGCGAGGCGGATCTCGGTTCGGAGGTCACCCGCGAGCTGGAGCGGCGCGTGCTGCTGTCCGTGATGGACCGCAAGTGGCGCGAGCATCTCTACGAGATGGACTATCTGCAGGAGGGCATCGGCCTGCGTGCGATGGCCCAACGCGACCCGCTCGTGGAGTACCAGCGTGAGGGCTTCGACATGTTCAGCGCCATGATGGAAGCGATCAAGGAGGAATCCGTCGGCTTCTTGTTCAACCTCGACGTGCAGATCGAGGAGGACGAGACGCCGCCCCCGAGCCCCGATGAGGCGGCAGTCATCGCTGAGGCCGAACGGGTCGTCGCCGAGATCGCCGCGGGCGGCGGGGATACCCACCCGCAGATTTCGGCCAAGGGGCTGGAGCGAAACCAGCAGAAGCCCGGACTGACCTATAGTGCGCCAACTCTCGACTCCGACGCGCCCGAGGTTCGGACCGAGAAGGCGGAGTCAGGCGAGGATTCTTCCAACAGCACCAGGGCCGGCAACGCGCGCCAGCGCCGCACGAACCCCAACCGCGGGTCCCGGGGCAACCGCCGCAAGCGCTGAACCCACCGGTTCGCCTCACCCGATCTGAAGCCGGACGCAGCGCCAGCGGCCGTGTTGTGCCTCTAACCGCAGGGCGATCGCTCTGAACCGACCTTCGATTCTCACCACGACCGCAACCTCGGCGATGCCGGCAGAGGTCGTGCTCGCATGCACCGAGTGCACGGACGCAGGCCGGGTGGCGGTTCCTAGTCTGGTGATCCGTCCGGCGTCGCGAGCCAGGCCGGCCTGCACGGCTGGGGACGTGTGCCGGCCCAGTTGAGCCGCGCTGCGCCGGCCGGTGGCGATCTCGATCACGCCCACCACCAGCCGCTTGGCGAACGCACCCGGCTCCGGCAGTCCCACCGCCCCCGGGTTCTCCCGCGCGGGCGGGAAGTCCGCGTCCTGGGCTTCAGGTTGCTCGAAGGGCAAAGGTTGATCGTGGGGCCCGACCAGAGTCAGCCGACGGGCCGGCAGCTCATCGTCGAACGGCGGCTCTCGAACCGGCGCCGGCCGCACGCGAAATCCGGGGGCGGGCAGCGTCGCAGGCGAGTTCGTCCCCGAATAGTTCGTCTCCGAATAGCTCGTCTCCGACGAACAAGTGCAGTGAACGGCGTGCATCAGTGACTCAGTCCTCCGGGACGGACAGGACGGTTCCGGGCCGAATCAGGTCGTGGTCTGACCCGATCACCGCCCGGTTCTTCTCGTACCAAACCGGCCATTCGGCCGCGATATCAGCGGCAGGCGCCCCGGGCCCGAGTCGCTGTGCCGCGATGAGCCACAGGGATTCGCCGGCCGCGACCTTTCGAGTCGCCGCGGGCGCGCCGGAGCCAGACCGGGGCGTGGCCGGGGATGCGGTCGTCCCGTTCCCGGTGCGGCCGGTGGTAGTGCCCCTGCCCGGAGCTGTCGTCGGGCCCGTCTTCGGGGCGGGTGTCTGTGTCGTTGTCGCGGCCGTTGTCGTTGTCGGTGTCGGCGTCTGTGTCGTTGTCGTTGTCGTTGTCGTTGTCGCGGCCGGTGTCGGGGCCGGTGTCTGTGCCGTATGCGCGGCCGTCTTCGGATCAGTCTGCTGTGGCGCCTTCGAGCGCGAACGCGTTGGCGCGGGTTCGCTCGTCTCCGGATCCATCGGCCAGGTCACGGACTGATCGACGGGCCAGGTCAGCGCTGGCGGTCCAGACACGCTCGCGTCGGTAGGCGCGGCGGCCGGGAGTAGATCGCTCGGAGGCGAGGACGCGACTCCAGCCCGCACCGACGCAACGGCGGTGGGGGTCGCAGCGATCGATGAGCTCGCCTCCGGTCCGGTGGGTGCCGCGCCTGCTGTGCCGCTCGCGCCTGCCACGACTGGGCACAGCAGTAGGGAAAGGCCGGTGAACGCTGCCAGCGCTCGGTTCGCCCCCGACGGCAGGGTTCGCGCGGCGATCCGGTCGAGACCTCGTGCGCGAAGACGGTCAACCGTCGCCCCGCCGACGAGCGCCAAGGCCAGGGCCAGCCAGAGGCCGCACAACCACAAGCCCCACCGCGCGAGGTCGATCGCTGTTCGATCCAGGGCCAAGCCTGAGACACCGGGCCCGGACACCCCGCGGTGCGGCAGCCGCAGACCCTGAGGAACGAATGCGTACAGCAGACACACATCGCCGACCAACAGGAGCAACACACGGAAGCGTGCGTTAGGCAGAATCATCAGCTTCCTTTCGTTTACGTTCGTTTGCATCTAAGTACGTCGGTAGGCGTGCAGTCAAGCTAAGTTGCAGAACGAGGTGCTTGAACAGCCAGGGACTGTCATTCTGGCTGCATCCCACGCAGAAAGGTGCCAAAACAGGTGAGATGGACGGGATTGTTCGACGACCTTGAAGCGCAAGCGATCGATCTGTTCGCGGCGGAGCGGTCGGCCGAGGTAGCGGATAGGACCCGCGGTGAGTTCGGGCGCGTGCAGCTGTCGGATCGGCTACGTCCGGCCCTCGGGTCTGCGGTGCGCCTGCGCTGCGTCGGCGCTCAAGCGGTCAACGGTCATATCCGTCGCGTCGGCGCGGAGTGGGTGCTGATAGACGAGGGATTCGGGCGGGAGGCCCTCGTGCTCCTGACCGGCGTTCTCACGGTCTCCGGTCTTGGACGACTCAGCTCCTCGCCCGGTTCGGCAGGGGTCGTGGAGTCCCGGCTCGGGTTGCGACATGTTCTGCGCGCGCTGATCCGCGACCGATCGGGGGTCCAACTGGCGCTGGTCGACGGCACGATCGCGGGAGGGACCCTCGACCGGCTCGGCCGGGATTTCGTCGAGCTGGCCGCTCACCCGGCCGGCGAGGCGCGGCGGGGTCCCGCGGTGCGCGAAGTGCTGCTGGTCCCACTCTCCGGCCTCGTGTTGGTACGCCGAGACGAGTGACTCAGGCGCGCTGCTCGGCTTCGGTGCCGGCGGCACGTCCGCCGGCCGCCGGGTCGAGCAGGGGGTGCTCGGCCACGAACCGGCGAGTCTGGTCATACATCCGGGCGATGTAGGACTCGAGCTGGTCGCGTTCGACCCGCCACTGACCGCGACCGCCGATCTTGATGGCGGGCAGTTCACCCGATCGCACGAGCGCGTACGTCTGGGAGTCGGAGATGTTGAGCACCTCCGCGACATCGGTCAAGGTGAGAAATCGCCCGCCGGTCATCCCGCTCCGTTCATCGGTCCACAGGGCGCAACGGCCACTGCACAGTGCTGCGTTCTACGGCAGGACGCCGTCGGTTGAGCCAGTTTGATGCAGCCCGCCATCGTTGTGCCGTGACCGGCCGGCTTTGCCGGCGATGGTCCGCGACGGCGTGCCGTAGCCCAGTCTCGCACCTGTTCCCCACAACCCTCGTAGTTGTCCACAGTTTGGCGATACGCGTCCGCCCGCGGCGTCGTCCCGGCAACATGGGTCCCATGACCGCCGCAACAACCTCGCCTCGCCCCGTTGGGAGCGCTTCGCCTGGGCAAGCGTCGCCGTCCTCGCCCGTTCCGCGCCGACTACGGCGCCCGACCTGGCTGGATCTTCGCCTGGTACTGGGTTTCGGCCTGGTGCTGTCAGCGGTGTTGGCAGGCGCGTCGATCCTCAGCGGTGCCGATCACCGCACGCCCGTATGGGCGGTCCGACACGACCTCGCCGCTGGAACCGTCCTGCGATCGGCCGATCTCGCGGTCGTGCCGACCCAGCTCGGTTCGTCCTCCGATCGGTATCTGCCGTCCTCGGCGGCGGTGGTGGGCAAGGCGCTCGCCTGGCCGCTGCGAGCTGGCGAGCTGCTGCCCCGATCGGGGCTCGATGCGCGGGTATCCGGCATCGAGATCACGGTTCCGCTCGGTCGTGACCAGGGTCCGCGACTGAGAGTTGGCCAACGCGTAATCCTCTGGCTGTCGACCAAGAGTTGCCGGGCGGCCGTCGTGGTCTCGGGTCCCGTCGTGCAGGACGTCTGGACCACTGGAGGCGGGGCGCTCAGCGGTGCCGACACGGCTTTTTCCCTTCGGCTGGAGCCCACGGACGCCTCCCGAGTGATGGGCGCGGTGGATGCCGAGAGCGCAGTACTTCGCGTCGGGGTGCTCGCGGACGGTCAAAACCCACCGCCGGCGACCGAGGCTCTGGACACGTGCATGGGTGGACAGTGAGCGTCCGCGTTGTTACGGCCGCCGGTGGTAGCACGTGGGAAAGTGCGCTGGTATCGAGTTCAGCCGGGACCGAACTCGTCGTCGCCCGTCGCTGCATGGATCTGGTCGAGTTGCTCGCCGTGGTTGCGTCCGGCCAGGCCGAAGCGGTCCTGCTCGATGCGGAGCTTCGAGGTCTGGACGCGGACGCCGTCGATCGGATGCTGGCGGCGGGAGTCGCAGTCGTGGCCGTGCTTCCGGAGCGCGCCCCGGCCGCGCGGGGTACGGGGGCGATGGCGGACCTGTCGGAGCTGGCCGCTGCCCCCGAGCTGCCCGATTCGGCCGCGTGGCCCGCACCGGTGGCCGACCTCGATCCGGCCGTGGAACGTGTGCGAGCAGTAGGCGTCGAGCACGTCGTGCCCGCGAACGCTGCCGTTGAGGTGTTCTTGTCCGTGGTGCAGCACGCGCTCAACCGAAATCGTCCCGAGTCCGAACCGCCTTCTCATGACTTTGCCGACCCGGCGTTCGCGAGCAGCCTGCCGGTGCAGACGGATTCGTCCACACCGTCAGTTCAGTCACTGAACGGACTCGTCCGCGGTTCGGTCGTAGCGGTGTGGGGCCCGACCGGAGCTCCAGGGCGAAGCACGGTCGCCGTCAACCTTGCCGATGAGATCGCAGAGCTTGGACGCTCGGCCATGGTCGTAGATGCCGATGTCTACGGAGGAGTCGGAGCGGCGTTGCTCGGTCTGTTGGACGAATCCGCCGGTATTGCCGCTGCCTGCCGTCAGGCCCAGGCGCGGCGACTCGATCCCAGCGCGTTGGCCTCGTTGGCGTGGCAGCTGAACCCGCGGCTGCGGATTCTGACGGGGTTGACCCGGGCGGACCGGTGGCCGGAGCTGAGGCCGACCGCGTTCTCCTCGGTGCTGGAAATCAGCCGGCATCTCGTCGAGTTCACCGTGGTCGACGTGGGTTTCAACCTGGAGAGCGACGAGGAGCTCAGCTTCGACACCATGGCCCCGCGCCGAAACGGCGTGACGCTCGCCGCCCTCGAGCATGCCGACCTGGTCTTGGCGGTCGCCTCGGCCGATCCGATCGGTGTTCAGCGGCTGGTCAGGGGGCTCGTCGAGTTGAGGGAGGTCGAGATCGACACGCCGCTATGGGTGGTGGCGAACGGGGTGCGCCGCGGGCCGGTTCCGGGAGACCCGCGTCAATCCATCGACGAGGCCCTCCAGCGCTTCGCCGGCCGCACGGTCGCCGCCGCGCTCCCATACGACCGGGAGGGGCTCGATGCCGCGCTCTCGCAAGGAAAGACCATCCGTGAGGCGGCTCCCAGCAGCGGCTACCGCCGCGCGATGCAGGAGCTGGCGGCTGCGGTGGTAGGAGTGCCCTCGCCATCGCGTCGCCGCGCGTCGGCGAGGGCCGGACGTCGACGGGCCTAGCAGGTGTCTCCGGCAACGGTGGCCGGGCGACAAGGGATTGGCTGGATTGATCTGTCAGGGACCCCCGTCGCGGACCCCTGGGCTGGTTAGATCGAGTCGGCCGACGCGGAAAACAGCCAACGCGCGAGAAGGAGAGAATCGATGACCACGGCCAGAAAACCGCAGCCAGCCTTGCCTGCACGGCATAGCGCGGACGCTCATGATCTGATCCGGGTGCACGGCGCGCGGGTGAACAATCTCAAGGACGTCAGCGTCGAGATTCCGAAGCGGCGACTGACGGTGTTCACCGGGGTCTCGGGTTCGGGTAAGAGTTCACTGGTTTTCGGAACCATCGCCGCGGAGTCGCAGCGGCTGATCAACGAGACCTACAGCGCGTTCGTCCAGGGATTCATGCCGACCCTGGGCCGCCCTGATGTCGATGTCCTCGACGGACTGACCACGGCGATAATCGTTGACCAGGAACGCATGGGTGGCGATACCCGTTCCACAGTCGGAACCGCCACCGATGCCAACGCGATGCTGCGCATTCTCTTCAGCCGGCTCGGCCGGCCGCACATCGGTTCGCCCCAGGCCTTCTCCTTCAACGTGGCTTCCCTTTCCGGCGCGGGGGCCGTGACCATCGAGCGGGGCGGCTCGGTGACGAAGGAGCGGCGAAGCTTCAGCATCACCGGCGGGATGTGCACCCGCTGCGAGGGTCGCGGCGCGGTCACCGATATCGACCTGACCGCTCTGTTCGACGCGGCAAAGTCGCTCAACCAGGGCGCGCTCACCATCCCCGGATACAGCATGGACGGGTGGTTCGGACGGATCTTCAGCGGCTGCGGTTTCTTCGACCCGGACAAGCCGATTCAGCGATTCACCAAGAAGGAACTGCACGATCTCCTGTACAAGGCGCCGACCAAGATCAAGGTCGACGGGATCAACCTCACCTACGAGGGCCTGATTCCCAAGATTCAGAAGTCGATGTTATCCAAGGACGTCGACTCCATGCAGCCGCACATTCGAGCGTTCGTGCAGCGGGCCGTCACCTTCGGCACCTGTCCAGATTGTGGGGGCACTCGGCTCAGCGAGCTGGCACGATCGTCGAAGATCGGCCGAATCAATATCGCCGACGCGTGTTCGATGCAGATCAGCGACCTCGCCGCCTGGGCGCGCGGGCTCGATGAGCCCTCGGTGGCCCCGCTGATCGAGACGCTGCAGAGAACACTCGATTCCTTCGTCGAGATCGGGCTTGGGTACCTCAGTCTCGACCGTCCCTCGGGAACGCTGTCGGGTGGGGAAGCCCAGCGGGTGAAGATGATTCGTCATCTGGGTTCGTCACTTACCGATGTCACCTACGTATTCGACGAGCCGACGATCGGCCTGCATCCGCATGACATCCAGCGCATGAACGAGTTGCTGCTGAAGCTGCGAGACAAGGGCAACACCGTCCTCGTCGTAGAGCACAAACCCGAGGCGATTGCGATTGCCGATCACGTGGTCGACCTCGGCCCTGGCGCAGGCGGCGACGGGGGCACCGTCTGCTTCGAGGGGAGCGTGTCCGAGCTGCGCGCCAGCGGGACCATCACCGGCCGGCACCTCGATGATCGTGCTGAACTCAAGCACGAAGTCCGCGTTCCGACCGGGAAGCTCCAGATCAAAGGTGCGGACCGGCACAACCTCCAGGACATCGACGTCGACATTCCACTCGGGGTGCTGGTCGTCGTGACCGGCGTCGCCGGATCGGGCAAGAGCTCACTGATCCATGGGTCCCTGTCGGGCGGCAGCGGTGTGGTGACGGTTGACCAGGCAGCGATCAGGGGATCACGGCGGAGTAATCCCGCGACGTACACCGGTCTGCTTGAGCCGATCCGCAAGGCGTTCGCCAAGGCCAACGGTGTGAAGCCCGCCCTGTTCAGCGCGAACTCCGAAGGCGCCTGCCCGGCTTGTAATGGCGCTGGCGTCATCTACACCGATCTGGCGATGATGGCCGGCGTCGCGTCCATCTGCGAGGAGTGCGACGGCAAACGGTTCCAAGCAGGAGTCCTGGAGTACACGTTCGGTGGAAAGGACATCAGCCAGACGCTCGCGATGCCGGTGTCGGAGGCTATGGAGTTCTTTGGTGCCGGTGCGGCCAGGACACCTGCGGCACACAAGATTCTGACGCACTTGTCCGACGTCGGTCTCGGCTATCTCAGCCTCGGCCAGCCGCTCACGACCCTGTCCGGCGGCGAACGACAGCGGCTCAAACTGGCGACTCACATGGCTGAGACGGGAGGGGTCTACGTCCTGGACGAGCCCACTACCGGTTTGCACCTGGCCGACGTCCAGCAGCTTCTCGCGCTGCTCGATCGGCTCGTCGACTCCGGCAAGTCGGTCATTGTGATCGAGCATCACCAAGCCGTCATGGCCCACGCGGATTGGATCATCGATCTCGGCCCGGGGGCGGGACACGACGGGGGCCGGATTGTCTACGAGGGGACTCCGGCCAACCTCGTCGACGGTCATTCGACCCTGACCGGCCGCCATCTCGCGGCCTACCTCGCGACCTGAGCGCTCAGACAGGCACGAATCAGCCGCAGCTGGCGTGTTCGGCACGCCCATCGTTGCCCATCCCCGGCGGTCGAACCAGGGATCACCGGCGATGAGCGGTGTGTGATCAGCGACCAGATGGCCAAGGCCGGCCACGCCGTCATCGTGTTTTGCCAGCGGCCGACCTCGACAAGACCCTTGCTGCCTTGAGTCCTCGGGAGGTGAGGTCGTCCACGAAGCCCCGCCAGCACGCGATTCGGGGTGTGACGCGTCCGCGAGCACATGCCGAACGGAGATGATCGTGACACGATCACAGTCATGGCTGACAGGCTGAGCTCGCTGGACGTCTCGTTCCTCTATCTCGAGGGTCCGACGACGCCGATGCATGTAGGCGGTCTGGCGGTCTTCGCCCAGCCGTCCGGCGGTTTCGACTACGACACCCTGGCCGATCTGATCTCCAAGCGAATCTCGTTGGTGCCGCGTTACCGGCAGCGAATCAAGTCGGTGCCAGGCCATCTGGCCTCGCCCGTGTGGGTCGATGACGCCGACTTCGACCTGAGCTACCACCTGCGCCGCTCGGCGTTGCCGAAGCCGGGGTCTGAGGAACAGCTGCGAGAACTGCTTGCCCGCGTCCAGTCCCGTCCATTGGATCGCAACCGGCCGCTGTGGGAGATGTATCTCGTCGAGGGGTTGTCCGACGACCGATTTGCGATCATCACCAAGACCCACCACGCGATGGTCGATGGAATCAGTGCGATCGACATAAGTCAGGTAATTCTGGACGTGAGCCCGGTTCCGCGGGAGATTCCCGACGATCTGTGGATGCCGCGCCAGGAGCCGGGAGCGATAAATCTCGTCGCGGACGCCGTGGGAGAACTGGTGCGCCGCCCGAGTGCGGTGGTCGACACGGTCCGGCTGGGCCTGGCTGATGTTCGCAGCATCGGAAACCAGGTCGGGGCTGCTGTTGGCGGCCTGCTCTCGGCGGCCCGAATTGCCGCCCGTCCAGCTCCGGGATCTCCGTTGAACGCGACGATCGGGTCTCAGCGGAGGTACGCAGTCGCGCGCACCGACCTGGACGACTATCGCGCGATACGGAAGGAGTTCGACGCCACGATCAACGACGTTGTCCTGGCCACCGTCGCCGGGGCGATCAGGGATTGGCTGCTCACTCGCGGGGAATCGGTGACTCCGGCTTCCGTGGTGCGCGCCATGGTCCCGGTCAGCATCCGCGCCGAACACCAGTCCGGCGCGTTGGGTAACCGCGTCTCGTCCTATTTGGTCGACCTCCCCGTAGGCGAACCGAATCCCGTGCTACGCCTGTCGCAGGTCAGTTACGCCATGAAGGCGCATAAGGAGTCCGGCCAGTCGGTCGGAGCGGATGCGCTGGTGGCCTTGTCCGGCTTCGCGCCACCGACGCTGCACGCGCTCGGAGCGCGGGCCGCGAACAGCTTCACACGCAGGTTGTTCAACGTCGTGGTCACCAACGTGCCCGGTCCCCAGTTCCCCTTGTACGCCGCGGGCGCCAAGATGCTCCAGATGTATCCGGTGGTGCCGCTGGCCGCGGGGCAAGCGGTCTCGATCGGGCTCACGTCCTATGACGGTGGTGTGTATTTCGGGTTGAACGCCGACCGGGACGCGATGTACGACGCAGACGTGCTGGCAACGCTCATCGAGGAGTCGTTGCAGGAACTTCTCGAGGCGAGTCAGGCACCACGCCAAGGTCGAAACGGGCGTCGCCGATGACAGCGAAGCGGGTGCCGCCCTCGTCGGATACGCGGGCCGACCTGACTGCAGAGCATCGCGGGCCGCGCCGGCCGGCTCAACCGCGCCGAGCCTTCGTCTTCGGCGGCGGAGGGGTCCTGGGATTTGCGTGGATCGTCGGAGCACTGACTGCGCTCGAGCATGAGCGTGGCGTTGTCCCCGCGGAGGAGGACCTGTGCGTAGGGACTTCCGCGGGAGCGGTTATCGCTGCGCTGCTCGGATGCGGGGTGGATGTCGACAGCATCCGCCGTCACCAGTTGGGGATGCCGCTACCCGAAGATCCACCGATCAGCTGGAACTACGCGGCCGACTCCGGCGGAGCGTTGCCTCCGCGCCCCGGCTGGCGGCCGGGGTCGATGCGGCTCGCCTGGGGCGGCATACGCCACCGCCATTCGGTGCCGCCGGTTGTAGCGCTGTCGGGGCTTCTGCCACGGGGCCGCGGGACCCTGAATCCGATCCATCGCATGCTCGACACGGTCATCGAGGAGTCAGGCTCGGATGGTGGTTGGCCGGACAGGCAGACCTGGGTCGTGGCCACCGACTATTCCTCCGGGCGGCGCGTGGTGTTCGGTCGCGATGGGTCTCCCTCGGCGGGGTTGGCGGATGCGGTCTGCGCCTCGTGTGCAATTCCTGCCTGGTACGCCCCGATCCAGATCGGCGACGGTGCATACATCGATGGCGGGACTGCCTCGAACGCTTCGGTCGATCTCATCGATCCGGAGACAGTCGATGAGGTTTATGTGCTTGCACCGATGGCCGCGCTGGAACCCGACAGCCCGCGGTCACCGGTCGCAATGGTCGAGCGGCGGGTCCGCAAGGCAATCACGCGGGGGATCGTGCACGATGTGCAGGAGCTCCAGACCAGCGGCGTCGCCGTGACGATGCTGACCCCGGGCTCTGAAGATCTGACGGCGATGGGAGCCAACCTGATGAATCCTCGACGCCGGAGCGACGTGTTGCATACCGCGATGCGCACCGTCGCCGCGCAACTCCATCACACCGACCTCGGCCGGAGTGATCGTCAGGACGGGGCAGGGGCGTGAGGGTGTACGTGCCGGTCACCTCGAGCATCCTGCAGCGCCTGGCCGAGCAGGGCGTGCTGGGTCCCGCGCCGATAACGGCCTTCGCGGTCACCCCGGGGCTACGTGAGTGGTACGTCGACGACGACCTGGAGGAGTTGGAGTACGCGGCCAGCTCCGAGGCCGCACGCGCCTGTCTGCGCTTGCTGTCCGCCGATGACGAAGCGTCGCGCCGGCGGATCGTCATAGCGGCCGACATCGCGGAAGATCGTGTCGAAGTGCGTGACGAGCTCGACCGTGGCGTGGTTGCGGTCCAAGTGCCGATATCGCTGAGTGACTGCGCGTCGATACATGCTGACGACGATGATGCCGAGGAGGCCGTCGACACGGCCGTTCGAAACATCGACGCCGCCGATCTGGGAGATCCGGAGGCAGAGTTTCTGGTAGACGAGGCTGACGGTTTCGAGTTGTCCTGGTACGCAACCCAGGAGCTGTCGCTGGTCCTGGAAGACATGAGCTGAGTTCGAGGCCTGGTCACTGCCGCCCACCTGCGCAAGGAAGCTGAATCACCTGTACCGGGCAGCCGCTGGGGTACCCGCCGACGCCGTAAACCAGTCCGCGCCCCGCTCGGCCGGCAGCCTGTCGAGGCGCTGGGCTCGCTCCGAAGAGCGCGCCGTCGTTGATCTCGGGCCGCAACACGAGCCCGCGACGCCGTCGCCGTAGCGCGAGCAGCAGGCCCCCGTAGGCCACGTGTGCTGATTCGGTCCGGCAGCTCGCCAGCACCGTGACGCCGTCCCGCGCAAGACCTCCGACCAGCGCATCCTCCAGCGCAGGATCATCGAGGTCGTCGACGTTGTCGACACCGATCACGGCACGCTGTCCCTGGGTCAACCTCGCTAGCCTGGTGGCTACGTCCGGAGACCGGGGATCAAGGATCTCGATACCTGGGGTGAGCGACGGGTCGATATAGCTTGCGGCGGTCGAGATCAGTGCCACCACAGACGAGTAGCTGCGTGATTGGTGCAGGATCGTCTCCAGTGCGGTGCTTCGCCCGCTGCCTGGCGGTCCACAGATCAACAGGTGCCGCCCCGGCCCGGACAGGTCGAGCTCGATCGGCAGCGCCTGGTCACCGCCGACCGCGAAGGTCACCCGACTCGGTGAGGCAGGAGGCGGTGGGTGGCCTACGACGGCCTGTGGCAGCGCGACGATGCGAATCAGGGGCGGCCCCTCGTCCGCGGGTGAGCCGTCCTTGTCGGGATCGTTTGCCCGAAGCGAACGGCCGTCTCGGCCGGGCTGGTCGTTCGTCGGCCAGAAGGTGTCGCTGTCGGCCGGCGGCAGAACGAGCTGAACCTCACGCCCGCATTGGGCCAGGACCGCTCGTCCTGGAGGAAAGGTCGCCGGCAGATCCCGAGCCTGCAGGCCGGTCATCAGATAGTCATTTCGATCGTTCAGGCGCAAGAGGAGCCGGTCAGTCATCACGGCGCTCGCACGAAGTCCGAGAAGCGTGCGGTCGCCACTGACGGCCATCAACACGCCCGCCGAACGGCTATCACGCAACAACGACAGCAGCTGTTCCATCGTTCGCCCGGCGTTGAACTCATCGCTCGCTGTCGCTAGCTGCTCCCAGCCGTCCACAAGGACAAGGACGGGTGGCGCAGGAAGGTCGCTGGCTCGCCGCGCACGAAACAACGCGGCCAACCGGTCGAGCAGTAACGAGACCTCCGGCAGGTCGGCATCGGTCAGGTACGCCCCACAGCGCCCGTGCTCGCTCAGCGGGCGCAGGCCCCCCTGTCCGCAATCGACGATGTAGAGATGGGCGCCGCGTGCCGACGGTTGGCGCAATACCCCCGCAGCTATCGACAGCAGCGCCGACGTGCGACCGGACCGCGCGGACCCGATGAAGGCGATGGACCCACCCGCGGCGGCATCAATGGTGAAGGGCTGTTGGGTCTGTTCGTCTGGTACGTCGACGAGGCCAATCGGCACCGTACCGGCTGGTGCGGGCGTGCCGAGCTGTAGATCGGTACCCTCGAGCCGGTCCGGCAGGGGTGGCAGCCATGGCGTGGCTTGAACCGGCTCGCCGTGTACCGCTGCCGCTTTGCTCAATGTCTCAGCTAGCTTCTCGAGATCGCTGAGCCGCTCGCTGGCCGCTCGGTCGGACCGGCTCCGGTGCCACGTGTCCATTACCTCGACCGAGACCTTGTCGACGTGGGCGAGACGGCTGGTGAGCGCGGTCTGAAAGGGTCGCAGGCCCCCCGAGCTCCCCGAGCTCCGCAGCAACGCACGGCCCGGTGTGGCCTGCGAGATGGCCGTAGCGTCCGGGCTCCCGATGACGTCGAGTGACTCGGCGATGTCGTTCACCCGCAGACAGATCCGCGCGGAGACATTGGCCTTGATGTCGGCCGAGACCACCCCGGCGGGACGTTGAGTCGCCAGAATCAAGTGCACCCCTAGGGATCGCCCCCGCTGGGCAATGCCGACCAGACCCGTGATGAACTCGGGAAGCTCCTGGTTGAGGGCAGCGAATTCATCGACGACTATCACGAGGCGCTGCAGGCCAGGCGCGGACTGCTCGCCACGGTACTGGTCGAATTCTGCGACCCCAGCCAGCGCGAAGAGTTTCTCACGTCGCCGCAATTCGGCGCTCAGACAGCGCAGTGCCCGTTGAGTGAGGTGGCCGTCGAGGTCGGTAACGACTCCGCACACCTGGGGTAGACGAGCACACTCGGCGAATGCTGCGCCACCCTTGTAGTCGATGAGGATGAGACCGAGATCGCTTGGTGCTGCGGCGAGGGCGAGGCTCGCGACAATCGTCTTGAGTAATTCCGACTTACCGGAGCCCGTAGTCCCGGCGACGAGAAGATGGGGACCATCCTGCCGTAGGTCGAACATCGACGAGTGTCCCTCGGGGTCGCGACCGATGGGGATACGCCAATCAGGCGCGAGCCTCCAGCGGTCGGCTACGCGTTCTGGTTCGCCGCTCGAATCCGGCCACAAGTCGAGTAGGCGCACCGACTCGGCTTCGCCGTCCGGGCTCTGTCCCGCAGCCAGTTCGCGCAGTGGAGCGAGGGATCGTCCCAGAGCTTCGCACCATCGTTCGTCGACTCCGTCAGGAACGAGCACGGCCATTGCGGAGCCTGTTCCGTTCAACAATCGCCACCACCCCGGCTTCCCGGCGAATGGGGCCAGTTCGGCTACGGGCGCCGCCGTGGGTGTCGGCACCGCGGTACCGAGCCATGTCTGGTCAGGATCCTGCCCGGCGAGCTGCCCTCGCGCGGGGCCATCAAGCACGATGACCGTTATTCCGTAACGGTTTCCCTCCCGAATTACCCGATGGAGAATCGCCGATCGTGCCAACGTCGGTTCCGAGTCGACGACAAGCACGATCCATGTACCGGCCCAAACACCGTTATGGGCCGGAGCGGACAAGTTCGCCCTCTCGTCCATTACTCGTGCCGCGCGCTGGAGAGCCTCCTCGGCGGTGTCCTCGGTGGAGGCAGTGTGGTCGAGCCCTTCACTCCACCTGAGCCACCGCCAGGCATCGGTCGCGGGGAGTATCTCGTCAGGGCCATCAGCGCCGAGCACAAGCCAGACTCGCACTCGACTCGGCGCGTGAAGCACCAACACTTGGGAGACGATCCAGGCGGCCGTCCGACGGCTGTCGGGTCTCGGACCCGTGAAAATGAGCGGCCGCGCAGCGAGGTCGACGCACACTGGAATGTCGCTGATTGGCGACACTGCGCCGTCTGTGTCCCTGATCGGGGCAGGCATCATGTTGCCTTCGACCACGCCGCGCACACTCTCGGACTGTCCAGCGCTGCCGGATGCGAGCTGTCCGGTTCCAGCGTTCGCCACGCCCACTCTCACGTGCAGGAATTCGGGATCCCCCTGAGCGCGCTCCCAGAGGCGGTCAGACCGATCGGCGGCGATCCGAGCAACCGCGACGGCATCCGGACTACGCAGCCGCACTTGTCGCTCGATCGTGCGCTGCTCCTCCACACGTGCCCGCACCTGCAGTTCCGCGCGTTCGCGCGACTCCTTTGCCAGCACGCGCTGCTTGCGTCGCCAACCCCATCGGTCCGCGAGACCAGAAGCCAGGACGGTCACCGGGCTCAACAGGCTGAAGGCCAGAAATTGCGGATTCTTCATGTACACGGCGAGGGCCAGACCGCCGGCTGCCGGGAGCGCCGCGGCCAGTAGCCCCAGCCGCGGTTTGGGTTCACTGACGATGAGCTCGTCCGCGCGGTCGGCGGTGGCGGAGCTAGGGGCCGGGGCGGTTGTCGCCCGAGTCGGTGCCGCGCCACCGGCGGGGATCATCACAGTGCCGTCCGGTCCGGGGTTCTGTGGCTCGTTCGTTGGCCCCGCGACGGCTCGGATATCGAATACGTGCCGCCCTGCTCTGATGGATCTACCCGAGGCCGTACTCGTTCTTCCACGTAGGGGAACACCGTTGAGGTAGGTGCCGTTGGTGGAAGCCAGATCAGCTAGCTCGATACCTGAGTGGCCGAGCACCAACTCCAGGTGCTCGCGGGAAAGTTCAGGATCGTCAACCACGATCTCGGCGGTGCCGGAGCGGCCAAGAACGGTTCGGCCGCGGGGAAGGGGGAAAACCGTCCCTGAACTGGGCCCGGCTGTGAGGGCTAGTTCGATACCGCCCGAGCGGGGTGAGGCGGACGCCGGTTCCGTCACGGTCACTGATTGCCCGTCGGTCGAGAGCCGACATCCGGGCTGGAGGCCCAGGTCACCGACAGTCGGCTGCGCGCTTGTCGGCCAGCCGCGCCGCGCCTGCTCTGCAGTGGGCGCCGTCATCAGGGCCTCGGAAAGCGCGACGAGGAGCTCTGACACGGGTGCGGCCGGGTTCGCGGTCACCAGGATGTCGAGTTCCCCGAACGCGGGATCGTGAATGCTGAGCGGGATGCGCATGCGTCAAGGATGCATGGTCCTACTGACACGCCAGCCGACTTGCTGAAGACCTGTGGACAAAGTTTTCCGTTATCCACAAGGGGAGAAAAGTGTCCGCCGCGCAGCGTACGGTCTTGTCCCACGGTCGCCGTTGTGGCGATCGATCCGATGAAGGGAAGTGCCAGCCATGACCGCAGGATTGAGGGTTTCACCCGAGCAGCTAGGAGTATTGGGCGGCAGTTGTGTGCGCACCTCGAGCGAGGTTCGTGGTAGGCACAGCGCGTTGAAGGCCCAGTTGAGTCCACTCTTCGGAGCGGACTGGTCGGGGGCGGCGGCATCACAGTTTGCGGCATTGTACGAACAATTCAACGCCAGCGCCGAGGCATTGTCCTCAGCGCTCGAGGGCATCGGCGGCTTGCTCAACCAAGCGGGCGCCAGCTACGCCAACGTGGAGCAACAGATCACCTCGTCCTTCCGGCTCTGAGCGGTCGCGGTAACCTCCTGAGATGCCTGATGACGGCGGTGGAGTCCTTGCGGTGGTTGAGGCGGCCTACCGTCAGCACTTCGAGGTGGCCCCCTCACGCGCGTCCGTCTCGTTCGTCGGCGTCGAGCCGATCGAGATTCTGCGCTACAGCGAAGGCGATTCCGACCACTACGTCAGCCTCGGAATGGCGCGTTTTCCAATGGCTGATCCGTCGGAGTCGATCGTCGACGAGCGCACCGCGCCGCGAGCGGAGCTTCACCTCATCGCGCGTGGCAGGCCAGACCGTCTGTGGCGAAATCTCGCCGTGTTGGCTGCTGCACCTGCGGTCGAGGGCGCGGTCTTCTCGGCCGGCGGTCGGGTCGATTTGGGTGAGCCGCTCGCGACCTCGTCGCGGTGCACCGGGTTCGTGCTGGTCGAGTCCACCCTCGGATCCGTCAGATACCCCGGCGTCGCCGATGTGCAGTTCCTACAGGCGATTCCCGCGACAGCGAATGAGCTGGCCTGGTCCCGAATCCACTCGGTGGAGGCGTTGTTGGCGCGGTGGGAATCCGCCTCGGTAGATCTCGAGGAGATCTTTCGCGACGCAGTTCCTCTGGACGGTTGACGACAGGTGCCCTCAAGGGCGGCAATCTATGGCCTCTGGATGGACCACGAGCAACAGCCGGTGCGTTTACAACCAACCATTGCGTTTGAAGGAGCGATGCAGCAAGAAGCAGACAAGAAGTGTCAAGGCACCCGCGGCGGGATAGCTGAGGAACCAGTGCCGTTCCGGCATGTGGTCAAAGTTCATGCCTTCGATGCCGGCGACCATGGTCGGCACCGAGATGATTGCCACCCAGGCGCTGATCTTGCGCATGTCCTCGTTCTGCACCACGCTCACCTGAGCGAGGTTGGCGGACACCAGCGTGGTCAGCAGGTCGTCGAACCCGGCGACCTGCTCGACGACCTGGGTCAGGTGGTCGTCGACGTCCCGGAAGTATTCCCGAACGTCGTCGTGGACGAAGCGCACCGGCCGTTCTGCCAACATCCGCAGGGGTCCGGCGAGCGGTGCGGCCGCTCGGCGCAAGGCCAGTACCTCCCGCTTGAGAACGTACAGACGATTGGCGTCGCTGAACCGAGAGGAGCCAGAGAAGACCGAGGACTCCGCCTCGTCGATGTCGGTCTGCAGTTCGGAGGACACAGTGAGGTAGCTGTCCACGACTCTATCCAGAATCGCGTGCAGGACGACTGAAGGACCCAGACGAAGCTGGACCGGGTCGGCCTCCAACCGCTTACGTAGATCCCTCAGGCTTCCATGTTCGCCGTGGCGGACCGTGATCACAAAGTCCCTGCCAACGAAGGCCATCACCTCGCCGGTCTCGACCACCTCGGCGTCGGACGGTCCGGTTCCGCCGCTGTAGTGGACGGTCTTCATGACTGCGAACAACGCGTCGTCATAACGTTCGAGTTTGGGCCGTTGGTGCGCGTGGACCGCGTCCTCGACGGCGAGAGGGTGGAGATCGAAAGCCTCAGCCATTGGTTCCAGTTGGCGTTCGGAGGGCTCGTGGAGCCCCAACCAGACGAAGCCGGAGCGGTTTCGGCGGACGTCGGCCAGGGCCTCCTGCCAGCTGGGATGGCCTTCGCAGCGTTCGCCGTCGCGGTACACGGCGCAGTCGACCAGCGACGAAGTCCGGTCGACCTCGGGAATCCAGGGCACAGCACTTCCGCCGCGCCGGTGGGGCAGGCGTGGGGGTCGGATCGGCAGGGTAGGCATTAACTCACATTGTGCCCCTTCATCGGTTAGGGGTAGGGCAGGATCGGCGGATCGTCGCCACCGGTTGGCATCGCGGTCCACCGCGCCGAGCGCTGGTGCCGACCTGGCGATGCCGAACGGCCGTCCTACCAGAGCGAGACCCCGAGACAGACCCTGAGACAGAGCCCGAGACAGAGCCCGAGACAGAGGAGCCTTGGTCATGCAGTTCGGACGTAGCTACGAGGAGTTCGAGGTGGGGGCCACCTACAAGCACTGGCCCGGTAAGACCATCACCGAAGCCGATGACCACCTGTTTTGCCTCATCACCATGAATCATCACCCGCTGCATCTCGACGCCAACTACGCCGAGCACAGCACCCAGTTCGGCAAGAACGTCGTGGTCGGCAACCTCATCTACTCCGTCCTGCTCGGCCAGTCTGTCGCCGACATCTCAGGCAAGGCGATTGCCAACCTCGAGATCGAGTCGCTCAAACACGTGGCCCCGACCTTTCACGGCGACACCATCTACGGCGAGACCACTGTCCTCGACAAGTGGGAATCGAAGTCGAAGGACGATCGTGGCGTGGTTTACGTGGAGACCATGGGCTACAAGCAGGACGGAACCGTCGTCTGCACCTTCCGACGCAAAGTCATGGTGCCCAAGCAGAGCTACCTCGACGCCCGCGGTGGCGAGCAACCAGCCCGTCCGACGCCGGTGATCTGACGCGCGCACATCGTCATCCGTGTCGTCCGGGCCCGCGGTCGTGCCACGTTCGGAGTCCATTGACGAACAGCACCGGACAGGGCACTTTGGTCAAGTGGGATCTTCGTGGTGCCCGCGGTGCGGTGCGGACCTCATCGCACCGAGCGTGTACAGCAGCGATTGGCGGTGTGCACGACATGGTGGCGTGCTCCCGCTCAAGCGCTTGCACCATCTCGACGAGGCGACGCTGTCGCACGTCCGCACCCGATCCGAGGTTCCGGTGTGGCTGCCGGATCCGGTGCCCCAGGGCTGGGGGCTGTCCGGACTCGCCACGGTGGGCGACGAGCGGAGCCGGGTCCGGGCGACCGTGACCTCGTTCAGGGGGCCCGCGCCCCTCGGAGGTGACGGCGAGTGGCTGATCGTGGCTGAGGAGCCCGGGATCGGTCTGGGCGCGAGCTACGCCGCTTCGGGCGAACCGGAACTGCCGACGCGTGACGGTGCCGTGCCCGCCGCAAAGCTCCATGCCGAAGGGCGACCAACCAGCCTCTGGCCCGTCCGGACGACAGTCACTGACCGCAGCAGCTACGTCGGGGAGGCCGCTGGCGTCTGGTTGTGGCTGATCAGCTTCCCCGCCGACGCCGGCTACGCCGTCCTTGAGGACTTGACCCTGAGCGACGCCCGCACGGCGGCGCTGGAACTAGCCGCCGAGCATCCCTCGGAGCGGATCCGTCCGAACCCGGTCTGAAACTGGCGCCACCCCACTCTCGGAGCCGCCCGCGACGCGACGCGACCGAGGGGACCGCGCGCCTCCCACCCGTCGGTAAGGCCGTCCGGTAGACATGGTTGCGACTTGTGCCCCAAGACGAGCTAGCCGGATTCGCCGACTGACCCGAGGAGAGACACGTGAACGGAAAGAAGATCACGACAATCATCGTGATCCTGTTCATCGTGTTCTTCGTGGTGAACTCCCCGAAGGAAGCGGCCGACATCGTGAAGTCGACGCAACACGTCATGGCGCACGCCTTCAGCAGCATGTCCGAGTTCGTCAAGAACCTCTGATCCCTTGGTGCCGGACATGCGCCTGACGACCGGTCCGGACCAGTTCGATGAATGACCTGGACCGGTACCTTCTGCCGACCGAGACGACCGAGGTCGTCGTTCGTCGGCATTGGGCCAGTCTTACCAAGCAGGGGCTCATTGCGGCGGCCCTGATCGCGCTGTCGATGACGATCGTGGTCTACGCCGCGAAAACCCAGGCGCTCGCCGTGCTCGGCACCCTGCTGTTCCTGGGAACCATCGGCTGGTTCGGGTGGATCGTCGGCGACTGGTACTCCGAGCGCTTCGTGATCACCGATAAGCGAGTCCTGCTCATTAGCGGGCTGCTCACCAAAAGGGTAGCGATCATGCCCCTGAGCAAAGTGACGGACTTGACCTACGAGCGATCCATCCCTGGGCGGCTCCTGGGTTACGGCGTTTTCGTGGTGGAATCGGCCGGACAGCATCAGGCCCTGAGCCGGATCGACTTCCTCCCGCACCCCGACGAGCTCTACCAGCAGGTATCCAGCCTGTTGTTCGGCCCACGGCAACGAATTGGCCGTGGCCCTGCCCCGTCCGATGGCTCGTCCCGCTCCGGGGGCGAAGGTTACGGCGGGGGCTACTTCGCCGGCGGCTACGGCGGGGACTATGAATCCAGTGGCTTCGGTAGGGCCTCGGGCTACGCACCCGGAGCGGCCGACGAACCGACCGCCTACTACGGTGGGATGGTCGGTGGGCAGGTACAGGACCAGTCGACCACCCCGCTTCCCAAGATCAACTGATCGGACGCCTGCGTCCGGGTACCGTCCGGCGCTGCGTCTCGTAGGGTGAAACGACCATGACGATCGATCTGCACACCCACTCCACTGCCAGCGATGGGACGGACACGCCTGCCGCGCTGGTCGCCTCGGCAGTGCGCTCCGGGGTGAGCGTGCTCGGGATCACCGATCACGACACCACCGGCGGCTGGGCCGCGGCGGCGGCCGCGGTCGAGTCGCTCCAGACGCCGTTCACGCTGATCCGCGGGGCTGAATTCTCCTGCGCGTACTTCCCGCCGTCGGGACAGCGCCGGATCGGCCTTCACCTCCTCGGCTACCTCTTCGATGCCGACCACCCCGGGCTGAAGGCCGAGCGAGCACGGTTGCGCGAAAACAGACGTGGACGTGGCGAACAGATCGTTGACCGTCTCGTCGCCGCCGACTACCCGATTACGTGGGAGCGAGTGACCGAGTTGGCGGCCGGAGGATCTGTCGGCCGACCGCATATCGGGCAGGCCCTCGTCGAGGCCGGTGTGGTGAACAGCGTGAATGACGCGTTCGCGGAACTGCTTTCAAGCGCGTCGCCCTACTACGTACCGAAGCAAGACATGGACGTCTTTGCTGCGATCTCGATGATCAGGGCCGCGGGTGGGGTGCCGGTGATCGCGCACGCATGGGCAAGGACGCGAGGCAGGATTCTGGACGAGGCTCCGCTCGCGGAGTTGGTAGAGGGCGGCCTGGCCGGTTTCGAGGTCGACCACGCCGACCACGACGACGCCGATCGGCGGCGGCTGCGCGCCTTCGCGATTGAGCTGGGGATATTCACCACCGGATCGTCGGACTATCACGGTACAAACAAGTCCGTGCGTATCGGAGCAGAGTCCACCAGTCCCGAAGCCCTCGGACGCCTCTTGGCGCAAGCCAGCGGCGTACCGGCGCTGGATTCCTCCGCCGGCTCCGCGGTGACGGTCGGACAGCGTTGATGTACGCCTTCATGCCTGGTCCTGGTGGGCCCACGCCGCCGCGCATGCCGCGCATGCCGCGTGTGCCGCGCGTGCGGCGCGTGCGGCGCCATTCGAGGGGACCACGTCGCCTGCTGCCCGTCCTTGTCCTGACTGCGGCTGTCCTGCTGGCCGGGCTGGCGAGTCCCGTTCCCGCGTCCGCGGCGCCGGTCGATGACGCCATCAGCGCGCTGCGCAGCCAGTCCCTGTACGTCGCACCCGACTCCGGCCTGAAGCTGGAGCAGGACACGGCTCGGGCCGTGCTCGGCGGCGCGGTGAAGGTCGCGGTCCTGCCCTCCGGTGCGGGCGATCCCACTGCCCTTTCTCGCCAAATCGGCTCGTCGGTCGGCGGCCAACTGACGGTGGGGGTTTTCGTCGGGCACAGTTTCAGCGGCGGGTCGGACGTGCTCTGTCCGGGTTACGCCGCTCGCGCTGCAGCTCGTGCGGTGGCAGACAACCGATCGGTGCTCGCCAGCACCAACGACGTGACCAGCACGATCACCGATTTCGCACGCCTGGTGTCCACCGCCCCGCGGACAAACTGTACGAGCGGCTCCACAGGACAGGCCCCGAGTCGTTCCGCGGGCTCCGGCAGTTCGGGATGGGCGATCCTCGGCATCTTCGGTGCGCTGGGGGCCGCAGCCGTCGCCCTGCTGGTCTGGCGGCGTCGTCGGAAGGAGCGTCGGGCGCTCGCCGACGCGCGCGCGGTCGTCCAGCCCCTCTACGATCGCCTCGCAGCCGAGGTCAGCTCACTGCAGCCCGGCGGCAACCCGGTGGCCAAGCAGGCCCTGGCCGACGCAGCCGAGCGGTTCACCTCGACGGGATCGCAGCTGGCAACCGCCACCTCCGTGGCCCAACTCGGTGGTGCGCGCCGGTCGGCGCTAGAAGGACTGCAGGCAGCGCGCACGGCCCGAGCCGCTCTCGGGTTGGACCCCGGACCAGACCTCCCGCCGCTGGTCGAAACGACGGCACCCCAGCTGGGTGAGTCGCAGCAGTTCACGGTCAACGGTCAGAACGTTCAGGGCTACCCGGATTACCGTCCCGGGGCTCCGTACTACTTCGCCGGCGGCGGCGGCTATCTCGGCGGCTGGTATTCAGCCCCGTTCTGGCAAGGTCTGTTGATCGCCGAGTTGATCTCGCCGAGCTGGGGCTGGGGCTTCGGCGGACTCGGCGGCTGGGGCGGCTACGGCGGCTACGACAGCGGCTACGGCAGCGGTTACGGCAGTGGCTTCGAGGCTGGACGGGAGTCCAATCAAAACGATGCCGGCGGGGACTGGTCCAATTCCGACCCCGGAACCTCCGGCGGGGGATGGTCCTCAGGCGGTGATTGGTCCTCCGGCGGTGGTGACTGGTCATCTGGCGGCGGCGACTTCGGTGGCGGCGACTTCGGCGGTGGTGACTCAGGTGGCGGCGGTTCTGGGGGCGACTGGTGAGCGCCCCGGAACAGCTGGAATTCTCCGGACTGCCTAGACCTCTGTTCGCCGCAACGCCCTCGAAGCTCACCACCTTCGACTGTCCTCGTCGGTACAAGTTCACCTACGTGGACCGACCCGCTGCCGCCAGAGGGCCGGCGTGGGCGCACAACACCGTGGGCGCGGCAGTTCACGTCGCCCTTGCGCGCTTCTACCAGCTCAGACCGGAGGACCGGACCCCGCGCAACGGCGCCCGGTTGGTGCACCGCAACTGGCAAGAAGACGGCTTCGCCGACCCGGAACAGTCCGACGCCTGGCGGCTTCAGGCGGCACGGTGGGTCGGCCGGTACCTCCAAGAGGAGGAACACCGCTCGCCGCCCAGCATCGACCCGCGAGGGGTGGAGCGCACCGTGGCGACCCGGACCGACGTGCTCGCGGTGTCCGGGCGGGTCGACCGCATCGACGAGCGAGACGGCGAACTGGTGATTGTGGACTACAAGACCGGACGGTCGCGGCTCGGTCCGGACGATGCACGTGGGTCGTTGGCGTTGGCCCTGTACGCGCTAGCGGCCGAGCGCACCCTGCACCAGCGTTGCCGACGCGTCGAACTGCACCACCTGCCCACGGGCACGATTGCCGGTTTCGAGCACACCGACGAATCGCTGCGGCGGCAGATCGACCGAGCAGAGCAGACCGCCACCGACATCGTCGCCTCCTTGGACACAGTGGCCGGCGGTGCTGACCCCGACGACGTGTTCGAACCCGCACCCGGTCCACGCTGCGGCTGGTGCGACTTCCGCAGGATCTGCCCCGAAGGATCCGCGGCGTCGGTCGGTCAGCCGCCGTGGGCCGGACTAGGCGAACTGGAATCCAGCGGCCCTGCGGCGGCGACGGAGTCCAGTCCCAGCTGAAGGCGGGCGGCCTTGCGACGTGAGCCGCTTAACCCGCCCGGCCGTCAGGGGGAACCGAGGCAGCACAGGACAGACACCGCTCGATTACGCCTGAACGGCGTTGAGGAAGTTCGCGAGCGCGGCCATCGTCGCGGCTGGATTCTCGACGGCCGGAGAGTGAGCGGCCGCCGGGACGACGACGTAGCGAGCGCCCAGCCTCGTCGCCATCTCCGCCTGGACCGCCGGCGGCCACGCGTCGTCATCGACGCCGTGCAACACCAGCAACGGCAGGCCGGTACGTCGGAGCTCGTCGGTGCGATCCCGCTCGGTCCGAAGCTCCTCGCCCATGACCTGGAGACCGACCGGGTCGTTGGCGAGGAAGCGGCGCTGCAGGAATCGCGCGACGTCGACCGGAAGATCGACGAACGTAGGGTCGGCCCGGGAGACGCTGGCCATGTGCTCCCAGAGGCCAGCCATGCCGTCCCTGGCGAGTACCGGCTCGCCAGAGTCCAGCGTGCGCCGACGCCGCCCACCGATCACTCCAGGCCCGGAACTGAGCAGGGTGAACGATGCGAATAGGCCAGGCTTTGCTATCGCCGCGGCCCGGCCGACCAAGCCGCCGAACGAGTGCCCCACCAGGTGCACGGATCGAGACGCGGCCGGGGATTGCGTGCTCAGCGTCGCGGCCAGTTCGACAAGATCGGCCGCCAGCGCATCGATTCGATAGCCGGCCGGGTCCGCAGCCCAGCCCGATTCGTACTGGCCGCGCTGGTCGATGGCCACCGCGCGATAGTCGTGATCGCGAAACGGCCGGAGCAGCGGCAGGAAGTCTTCCTTGCTGCCCGTATAACCCGGAACCAGCAGAACGATCGGCTGTGGCGTCAGCTCATCGTCCAGACCGATCGAAGCGCCGACGCGCTCAGCAGTGTCGAGGACCGCTAGCGGTCCCGAGGCCAGGTCAACGGTCCGCCTCATCGCAGCAGTCCCACGCCGATGCCGACTCGGACAGCTGGGCGTGCCTTCGCATGGTGTCTTGCCGCCCATGCCGGGCTGGCGGAGCGCATCGGCACAATCCTCAGTTGTAGTAGGCGACGGTGGGTCCGGCCACGACCAGGCCAGAGCCGGCCGCGAAGACCGGTTGATCAGCCTGAGCAGGGCTCGGTGCCAACGAAACGGACCTGCGCACACCGCCATCGGTCGCCGAGCGCAACTCGATCGAGCCCTTGACCGGCAGGGCCACGGTGTCGTTCACGATGCTGGGCCAGCCGCTGGTCTTCGCGGTCCAGGCCACCGCTGCCTGGGCCCCGATCGCGTAGGCCTGATCGAGCCGGACGATCTCCACGGCCGTGTTGTCGGCCGACGTCGCCTCGACCGTTGTCTGGGATCGGGGCAGCCCGCTCAGCGCGGCCTTGACTCGATCGGGGCTGCCCAGCGACAGCGTCGCGGCGAGCTTTCCGTCGGCGCCGTTGACCGTCCGCACCTCGCCGCTGCTTTGGGATGCCACCGCCAGCACCGTCCCGGCAGCGACGGGGACGTAATCCTCGTTGACCGGGACGTCGAAGTTCTGCTTGTCCTTGTTGGTCGTCAGATCGTGCATCGTGAGGTGATGCTGCGACCCGCAGTGATAACTGATCAGCACGCCTTTGCTGCCGCCCAGTGCCCGGTCGACCTGGCAACCGTCCGGGGCAGTGAACAGCCAGCGGTCCACGCCCCCGAAGTTGTCGAAGTCATGCACGGTGGTGGCCGACACGGCCAGCACGACGTTCGCGGTGCTCGACAGGGCCAGCGGCCCGTTGTCGGTGAGCGTCCGCCACCATTTCGGCGCTCCGGTCGCGGTGGTGATACCGGTGACCTGATCGCAGTTTCCGTCACGTCGATAGAGCGCGATGGTCGAGCCGTCCTGCTGGACGACCGAGCACAGCACCTCGTCGGCCTTGCGATAGCTCCAGCGGACCTTGCCCGTGGATACGTCCACACCTTGAACGGTATGGCCGGACCACGTCACCACGACGCCCGACTCATAGGGTTCACCTACCGCCGCTTGCCCGGCATTCGACCACACCTGACGCAGCGCGGCGGCCGGCGTTCCGGTCGGCAGCGCCGTGGCTGACGGACCGACGGTGCTGGTCACCTTGTCGAGTTCCCCGTGGGCGTAGGCCAAACGCACTCCGGCGAACCCGATGACCACCAATACCGCAACGACCACCGCGTAGATCGTTCTGGCACGGCGCATCTCACGCCGGTGGCGGGCGAGCGCGGCTGGAACCTCCGGCCGGCTCAACTGGTCAGAATGCGCCATCGCCGAGGGTTCAGCCAGCCGAGCCGGAGGCGTTGTCGGGCGTGGCCTCCGCTGTGTCGCCACCTCGCGTGCGTCGGCGCCGGCGGTTTCGCTCTCCGCCCTGGCGAGATTTGGCGGTCTCCCCACCGGACTCGGCCGAGCCGGCCGACGGTCCCGAGGCCGCCGCCCCGCCACGACTGCGGGTGCGTGAGCGGGTGGAGCCGGAACCAGAAGACCCGGATCCAGAAGCCGACGCGCCCGAACCCGAACCGCCCGAGCCCGAACCCGAGCCTGAACCGGACCGGCTCGCTCCACCGGATGTCCCTCGACCCGAGCCACTCGACGACGATGTCGCCGAGCCGGCGCGCTTGCGGTCGCCCCCCGAGCTCCGCGGCTTGGAGCCGCCCAGATCCTCGATCGCCTCGGCGTCGAGGCCGGCGCGCGTACGTTCCTTCACCGGAAGGCTGCTACCGGTCTTGGACGGGATGTCGAGCTCGAGGTACAGGTGCTCCGAGGTCGAGTAGGTCTCGGCGGGCTCGTGGAACGGCAGGCTCAAGGTGTCGCAGATGAGCTTCCACTTGGGCAGGTCGTCCCAGTCGACCAGCGTGACAGCGGTACCGGATTTGCCGGCTCGCGCCGTCCGGCCGATGCGGTGGACGTAGGTCATCGCGTCCTCGGGACACTGATAGTTGATGACGTGGGTGACGTCGTCCACATCCAGGCCGCGCGCGGCGACGTCGGTCGCGACCAGCACGTCGACCTTGCCGGAGCGGAACGCCCGCAACGCCTGCTCGCGGGCACCCTGACCGAGGTCACCGTGCACCGCGCCGGCGGCGAAGCCACGCTCGACCAGGTCGTCGGCCACCTTCTGGGCGGTGCGCTTCGTCCTCGTGAAGATCATCGTCAGCCCGCGGCCGTTGGCCTGCAGGATGCGTGCGACGACCTCCGCCTTGTCCATCGCGTGAGCGCGGTAGACGAATTGCTCGACATGCTCGGTGGCCGGGATCTCCGTGGTGTTCTCGGCCCGGATCTGCATCGGCTGATTGAGGAACTGCCGTGCCAGGGACACGATCGGCCCTGGCATCGTGGCCGAGAACAGCATGGTCTGCCGCGCCGCCGGGAGCATCGCCATGAGCTTCTCGATGTCGGGCAGGAACCCGAGATCGAGCATCTCGTCGGCCTCGTCCAGGACCAGGCACCGGACGTTGCCCAGCACGAGGTGCCCCTGCTGGGAAAGGTCGAGCAGTCGACCTGGTGTCCCGACCACGACATCACAGCCGGCCTTGAGCGCGGCCACCTGTGGTTCGTAGGCGCGGCCGCCGTAAATCGTGACGACCTTGGCCTTGAGGTCCTTGCCGGCGGCGGTGAGATCTCCGGCCACCTGAACGGCCAGTTCGCGGGTCGGGGCGATGACCAGGGCCTGCGGAGCGGCTCCGGCCGGGCTCGGAACGGTGATGCGGTTGAGCATCGGAACCCCGAAACCCAGCGTTTTGCCGGTTCCGGTGCGAGCCTGGCCGATGAGGTCCTGTCCGGCCAAGGCGATCGGGAGGGTCAGTTCCTGGATCGCGAAGGTGCGCTCGATTCCGACACCCTTCAACGAGGTGATGATCTCGGGCCGGATCGAGAACGAGGAGAACAGCGGTGCTTCGGGGCTGACGGGCGCGTGCCCGGCCAGCGGAGTGGGTTCAGGGGCAGTGGTTGCCGGGGATTCGGCAGCAGAGGTCATACGGGAGTTTCTCGTTTCTGTCACAGGCGCCGGGACGGATGGGCACCTGCCGGGGACCTGGCCGAGACTGACGAGCCAGGTGAAGTTCGGACGCATCGATGCGTCGTGACCTCGATTTGAGCAGACACCCGCTAGAACGTGAGGTCAGCCGAATCGACGCAGCGTCGGCCGACACTCACAGTCATCCTAACGCCCGGTCGCCGCAAACCCGGACTTCTGGGCACTAGCGTGGCCGCTGACACGGCGCGAAGGAGATCCGAGCAGATGACCGACCTCGATCAGCACAGCGACGAACCCACCTGGCCGCCGCCACCACCGGCCCCGTTGCCACCGACGGCGCCGTTGCCACCGACGGAGGCTCCGTCGCCACCGACGGAGGCGATCGTCGACTTCCTCGGTGCCTTGGCCTACGGAGAGCTCAGCGCCTTCGACCGAATGGCCGCCGACGCCCGAATGGCGCCGACCGTCGCGCAGCGGGCCGCGCTGTCGGAGATGGCCGCCGCCGAGATGGGGCACTATGCCCGACTCATCGCCCGGCTCCGCGAGATCGGTGCCGACCCACACGTGGCGATGGCTCCGTTCGTCGAAGCCGTCGAAACCTTCCATGCTCGGACGGAACCGAGCACCTGGGGTGAGGCGCTGGTCAAGGCGTACGTGGGGGACGGGCTGGCGGCCGATTTCTACCGCGAGGTCGCGGCCTTCGTCGACGAGTCGACCCGGTTGCTGGTGTTCGAATCGCTGGCGGACGCCGGAAACTCCGCCTTCGCGGTGCGTGAGGTCGGCATCCTCATCGACTCCGATCCGACGGCTGCCTCGCGCCTGTCGCTCTGGGGACGGCGCTTGGTCGGCGAGGCGATCAGTCAGACCCAGCGCGTCGCGGCCGAACGCGACGCCCTCGCCCAACTGATCGTCGGCGGGACAGGGGGCCTGGCCGAGATCGCGGCGCTGATCGACCGGATCACGACCAGGCATACCCAGCGGATGACCGCTATCGGGCTGTCGAACTAACGGGCCTTCCCGGCTCAGCTGGAGGAGACGAACCCGACCCGGCGAACATCGGCCTGGGCGATCTCGATGTACGCGACAAGGTTGGCCGGCACGATCACCTTGCGCCCGCGCTCATCGGTGAGGGAAAGCTGACCGTCGACGCTCTTGAGCGCCTCCGCGACGAGCCTCTCGACCTCTTCCGGGGTCTGCGTGCTCTCTACCGTGATCTCGCGGGGGGTGTGCAGAACGCCGATCTTGACCTCCACGAGGTACCTCCTGAGTTGCCGTGCGGGGTATGGACGACCGGCCTGCGCCGGTGCTGGGTCCACGCTAGCCGAGGCGTCACCGGCTCCGGGTCGGGGGACGCTGCGCTGTCAGCGAACGTGCCGCCACCGCACGCGCCGTGGGCGAACACGCTGCGATTGGCCCGATGACCGCGGCGGCGCCGCTAGTCGGCGGTCGGCGGCACGTTGTGCAGCGGGAAGTGGGAGATTCCGCGCCACTGGAGGGTTTCCAGCAAACGGATGGCCTCGGCCTTGGACACCGGACGGTCCGCGTCCAACCACCAGGTGGCCGCCATCTGCGCCGCTCCCGTCAGCGCGACGCCGAGCAGCTCTGCCTGCGGCCGGGACAAGCCGGTGTCGGCCGCGACGGTGTCGGCCACGGCCTGCATGGTGAGCCGTCCCACCCGGTCGACCCGTTCCCGGACCGCGGGCTCGTTACCCAGATCGGATTCGAAGATCAGCCGGAACGCCCCCTCGTCCCCGCGCGACTCACCGTCGACGAAGTCGAAGTAGGCGGTCATCACATTGTGGATTCGGGCGCGGTTGTCGTCGGTGTCGGCCAGCGCCTGGCGCACCTTGTCGACGAGTTCCTCGGCGTGCGTGTCCAGCAGCGCAAGGTAGAGGTCGAGCTTGCCGGGGAAGTGCTGGTAGAGCACGGGCTTGGAAACGCCCGCCCGGACGGCTATGTCGTCCATCGCAGCCGCGTGGTAGCCGTTGTTGACGAACACGTCCTGCGCCGCAGCGAGCAGCTGCTTGCGCCTGGCCGAGCGGGGCAGGCGGGAACCGCGGGCGGTGTCGATCGTGTCGGTCATGGCGACCCCTCTGGCTGCTGCGGCGTGCGGCTTCCGATCCTACTGGTGGGTAGTCTCGGCTGTGTGAGCCCTACCGCCATGCGGATTGCCCGCAGCCGCCGCCCGGTCCGCAGCCCCCGTCCGGCCGAACTCGCCGGCGCGCAGGAATTCCCGCTGACCCGCGTGGACAGTGACATCCCGCCGTGGCCTGGCGACTACGAGACCATTGCCGGCACCGACGTGTTCATCCGCAAGACGCCGTCGACCGCGGCGCGGCCCGAGCCCGCGCTCTATGTTCACGGCCTCGGCGGCGCCTCGACGAACTTCACCGATCTGGCCGACCTGCTCTCGCCCTATTTCGACGGCCATGCGCTGGACCTGCCTGGGTTCGGCCGTTCAGGCGCCCCCGCCTCCGACCGGTACACCATCCAAGCGCACACCGACGTGGTCATCGAGTACCTGCGCCGCACCGACCGTGGTCCGGTCCATCTCGTGGGCAATTCGATGGGTGGCGCGATCGCCATCCGCCTGGCCGCGACACGCCCGGACCTGGTCAGGACGTTGACTCTCATCTCCCCGGCGGTTCCCGACCTGCGCCCGCGTCAGGGCGGCGACCTGCTGCTGCCGATGTTGATGATGCCCGGGATCGGCGTACGCGCCCTGCGCAAGCTCGACCAGGGCAGCCCCAAGCGGCGGGCCATGGCCACCATCACGCTGTGCTTCGCCCACCCCGAGCTCGTTCCGCAGAATCGCATCGCGGAGGCGGCCGAGGACGTGCTGTTGCGACGGGACCAGAGCTGGGCCCACGACGCGATGCTGTCGTCCCTGCGGGGGATCGCTCGCATGTACCTGACCCACGGCCGGAACTCGGCCTGGCGTCTCATGAGCCGCATCGAGGCGCCGACTGTGGTGGTGTGGGGTCAGCAGGACAAGCTCGTGCACGTATCGAACGCGCCCAAGGTGGCGACCGCGATTGCCGATGCGACCCTGCTCGTGCTTCCCGAGATCGGTCATGTGGCTCAGCTGGAGGATCCGGCGGTGACCGCCCGCGCGATCCTTGCGCTCACGGTCCGCGGCTCGGCCCTGACCCACGGGCGCGGAAATGAGCGGCAGAACTCTTCGGGTGTGGGAGCCTGAGCGGGTGACCTCCCCCTCAGCCCCGGAGCGGGAGCGGAAAGTCGCAGCCTGGGAACGTGCTGAGCGCGCGGCCCGGTTGGCCCCGCCCCTATCGCCCGAATCCGGTCGGAAGAAACCGCCGACGCTCGCCGGTCACTGGCGTCAGTTCACCTCGCGCTACGGCTGGCGGGCTTACGCGCTACCGCTGCTCGTCATCTTGACCGTTCTGGCGTTGGTCAAGACCCAGGGCGGTGCAGCGGTCACGCAGGCGATCGGCGGCGGGGGCGGCTCCCACGCATCCTCAGGCGCGAACTCGGCCAACGGCGCGGCAGTCGCGCCGACCAACGGGCAGCTCAAGACCGATGTCGGCGGAACGTCGCTGCCGGCCGAACTTCCCGCTCTGGCGCTACCTCCGGGGCCTAAATACACGACGACCGGTGATCGGACGTTCAGCACGGTCGCCGGGTCCTCCCCGGTGATGGGAAAAGGGACTCTGCATCGTTTCGACGTTCAGGTCGAGGACGGCATCTCCGGCGTCGACAAGGCCCAGTTCGCTACGACCGTCATGGTGGCCCTGAGCAATCCGCAGTCCTGGGCCGGCGACGGCAAGGACGCGCTGCAGCGGGTGTCCTCGGGTCCGGTCGACTTCCACATCTCGCTCACGTCCTCGATGACGGTGCGCGATCTGTGTGGCTACAGCCTCCCCGTCGAGACATCGTGCTTCGACGGACAGGATTCGCGCGTGGTCCTCAACGTCGCTCGCTGGGTCCGTGGCGCCAAGGCCTACGTCGGCGACCTGGCCACCTATCGCCTCTATGCCGTCAACCACGAGGTCGGACATGCGCTGGGGCACAACCACAGTCACGAGTGCCTGGTCAGCGGTGTGGCACCGGTCATGATGCAGCAGACGATCGGCACCAGGACCGCTTCGGGCAAAATCTGCTCACCAAACCCGTGGCCGTATCCCAAGGGAGTCACGGACGCGCCGGGCCCGGAAGAGGCCGGCGACGGCCCGGATCTGCAGTTCTACCAGCGCAACGCCGCGAGCTGAGCCGTCTCCTGGACCGCCGGGCGGCAGGTTCTTGCGACCGATCGACCGATTGATCGGGCGCCGGTTCGGGGCCGCACGGCGCCGTGCGCGAGAATGGGAATGGGCAGCCCCCGGCTCGACGTTGTGCCGGAGTTGCGTTCGAGTCGGTATTCGAAGCAACTGCCGCTCATCTTGACTGCACCGAATCGCGCCCGTGAGCAAACCTGCACGGGCGCCCTGGGGAAGGACCCGAGTCCGTGTCACTGCCGCCGCTGGTCGAACCGGCCGAAGAACTCACCATCGACGAGGTCCGGCGTTACAGCCGTCACCTGATCATCCCCGAAGTGGCGATGGCGGGTCAGAAGCGGCTCAAGAACGCCAAGGTGCTGTGCATCGGTGCCGGCGGCCTCGGTTCACCGGCGCTGATGTACCTGGCGGCCGCGGGCGTGGGCACGCTCGGCATCGTCGAGTTCGACGTGGTGGACGAGTCCAACCTGCAGCGCCAGATCATTCACGGCCAGTCCGACATCGGCCGGTCCAAGGCCCAGTCGGCCAAGGAATCGGTGCTGGAGATCAACCCCTACGTCACGGTGAACGTCCACGAGGAACGGCTGGACACCGACAACGTGCTGGAAATCTTCGCCGACTACGACCTGATCGTGGACGGCACCGACAACTTCGCCACCCGCTACCTCGTAAACGACGCGGCGGTGTTGCTCGGCAAGCCCTACGTATGGGGCTCGATCTATCGGTTCGAGGGCCAGGTCTCGGTGTTCTGGGACAAGTTCGGTCCCAACTACCGAGACCTCTACCCGTCGCCCCCGCCGCCCGGGATGGTCCCCTCGTGCGCCGAGGGCGGCGTGCTCGGCGTCATCTGCGCCGCGATCGGCTCGGTCATGGTCAACGAGGCCATCAAGCTCATCACCGGGATCGGCGAGACGTTGCTCGGCCGACTGCTGGTCTTCGACGCCCTGGACATGGAGTGGAACGAGATCAAGATCCGCAAGGATCCGAACACCGCGCCGATCACCGAACTCATCGACTACGAGGCCTTCTGTGGCGCTGTGTCGGAGGAGGCCCAGGCGGCCGCCGCCGGTTCCACGATCACCGCGGCCGAGTTGAAGGAACTCCTGGACGCCAAGAAGCCCATCGAGCTGATCGACGTCCGCGAGCCGGCCGAATGGGAGATCGTCTCGATCCCCGGAGCGCGGCTCATCCCGAAGGATCGGATTCTGCGCGGCGACGCCTTGTCCGAGCTGCCCCAGGACAGGCAGATCGTGCTGTACTGCAAGACGGGCGTACGTTCGGCCGAGTCGCTCGCAGCGGTCAAGGCGGCGGGTTTCTCCGACGCCGTCCACGTTCAGGGTGGCGTGATCGGCTGGGTCAATCAGGTCGACCCGTCCCTGCCGTCCTACTGATCCGCTCGCACCGGCCAGAACGCTGACTGTGCAGGCTTGTTGACCGTGCCGAAACCGCCGACGCCCGCTCCCGATGACGCCACCCGGCCGTTGTCGGAGCGGGTGTTGTCGTGCGTCGAGCAGATTCCGCCCGGCAAAGTGCTGGCGTACTCCGATGTCGCCGAGTTCGTCGGAACGAAAGCCGCTCGTAACGTCGGCCGGATCATGGCCGCTGAAGGCGGGTCGGTGCCCTGGCATCGGGTGGTCCGCGCGGACGGCTCCTTGGCGCCGCACATCCGGGCGGAACAGTTGGCGCGGCTGCGCGCTGAAGGGGTGGCGATTCGCGGCGAACGGGTCGACATGAGCAGGGCGCGCTGGGACGGCCGCTGACCGATTCTGTCAGTGGTCCGTGGTGGGATTGGTCCGTGCCCGAAAGCCCCATCGCCGCCCCGGCCGGTCAGCGCTACTTCCTCTCGCGCCCTCCGATGGCTGCCACCACCGTGCCAGTGCTCGACGTAGCTCAACGTCGGATCGTCGAGCATCGCGGTGGGGTGTTGCGCGTACTCGCCGGTCCGGGCACGGGCAAGACGACGACGCTGGTCGAATCCGTCGTCGACCGGGTGCACCGACGCGGCGTTCCGGTTTCGGAGCTGCTGATGCTCACCTACTCCCGGGCCGCCGCCGGTGACCTCCGCGACCGGGTCACGGCGAGGCTGGCGACGACGATCTCGCAGCCCTTGGCCCGCACTTTCCACTCCTACGCCTTCGGGGTACTGCGCCGGGCGGCGGTTGTGGCCGGCGCCGAGCCGCCACGGTTGCTGTCCAGTTCGGAGCAGGACGTCACGCTGCGCGAGTTGCTCGCCGGTCGTCTGGCGGACGGCCATGAGGACTGGCCGGCGGAACTGACCGCCGCGATTCGCACCCGAGCCTTCGTGGACGAGCTCTCCGACCTTCTGATGCGCGCCATCGAGCGCGACGTTCATCCTGAGACGCTGCGCACCCTCGGTTTCCTTCGGGGCCGGGCGGACTGGATCGCCGCGGCCGGTGTCCTGAACGAGTATCTGCAGGTCACCGCGCTGAAGTCTCCCGGTGCCTTCGACGCGCCCGAACTCATCCAGCGTGCGATCGGCGAGCTGCGGGCCAACAGCGAGCTTCTGGCCGCCGAACGCCGGGCCCGCCGGCGGATCTTCGTCGACGAGTTCCAGGACACCGATCCCGCGCAGACCGAACTGCTCCGCCTGATCTCGCGCGGCTGCGACGAACTGGTACTGATCGGCGATCCCGATCAATCGATCTACGGCTTTCGCGGCGCGGAGCCTTACGCCATGTCGGAGATCGAAAGCGTGTTCGGGGAGGGACGCGTGGTGCCCACGGTGTCGTTGACGGTCTCGCGACGCAGCACACCGCCGCTGGTGGCCGCGACTCGGCGTGTGGCCGCCCGGCTGCCCGGTCCGGTGCAGCAGCGCAATCTGACCTCGGCCCGCGCGGGCACCGGCGTCCTCGACGTGTCCGTCTTCTCGTCGACCAGCCAGGAGGCCGCCGCCATCGCGACCGCCTTGCGCCGGGCACACTTCTCCGACGGCGTCGCCTGGTCGGACATGGCCGTGCTCACCCGGACCGCCGGCACCGCACTGGACACGCTCCGCCGCGGACTTGCCGCAGCCGGGGTGCCTGTCGGCCGTGCTGTTCGCGGCGCGCTGACGGACGAACCGGTGGTCGCGCAACTCCTTGGGTTGTTGCTGTGTGCGGTACGCCCCGCCGCCGTGACGCCCGAGACCGCTGAGTCCCTGCTCACCTCATCGATCGGTGGCGCCGACCCGCTGGAGATCACCCGCATCCATCGTCACCTTCGCCGGATGCCGGGTGAGCCGATCACGCTCGTCGAGCTGGTCTGTGAACCCGCTCTGGCCGGCCATCTTCCGGTGACGCTGCGGCGATCACCCGAACGAGTGGGCCGCGTGGTCGAGGCCGGCCGGTCGGCCCTGGCGGCAGGCGGCAGTCCCGAGGATGTGCTGTGGGCGGTGTGGCGAGCGACGGGGCTGTCCGCACGTCTGGAACGCCGCTCGCTGACCGGGGGGTCAGACGCAGCTCGGGCCGATCGCGATCTGGATGCGGTGATCGCCCTGTTCGCCGAAGCGGCCACCGTTTCCGATCGCGCCCCCGGGGCGGGGGTCGGGCAACTCTACGAATGGATCGCCGAGCTGGAGATCGGGGATTCCGGCGCTTCGGTCGGTACCGCAGGCGAGGCGGTCGCGGTGCTGACCGCACATGCGAGCAAGGGTCTGGAATGGGAGGTCGTTGCGGTCGCCGGCGTTCAGGACGGCGTCTGGCCGAACCTTCGGCAACGGGGTTCGCTGCTCGGTTCGGACCTGCTGGTTGACACGATTGCGGAGCGACCCGGGGTCAGCTCGGGCCGACTCGAAGAACGTATGGCTGAGGAACGCCGACTGTTCTACGTTGCGGTGACTCGGGCCCGCAGCAGGTTGTTCGTCAGCGCGGTCAGCACCGACGACACGCTGCCCTCACGATTCCTCGACGAGATCGATCCGGCGGGGACCGAGCGCCGCGTGATCAGCGCACCTGCCCGATTCGTCCTGTCCGGGGTGGTTGCCGAACTCCGCGCGGCATTGCTCGATCCAGAGCTGGACCCGGTCGACGCGGATGCGGCCGCCTACCAGCTTGCCCGGCTGGCCGAGGCCGGAGTCGCCGGCGCGCATCCGGACTCCTGGTGGGGGCTGGCCGAACAGTCGACGTGGGCGCCGATCCGTGCCGAACAGGCGGGCCCGGTGCCGATTCGGCCGTCCAAGTTCGAGGCCTATCTGGACTGCGAGCTCAAGGCGCTGCTCACCGAACTCGGCGCGGTCGATGCCTCTGACCAGGTCGCTGCCGCGCTGGGGACCTTGATCCACGCTGTTGCCGAGCAAGCAGGCGAAGACCCCGACCCCGAGCAGTTGCGCGCGCTGCTCGAACGGCATTGGAGCGAACTGGACTTCGCCGCGCGCTGGCAGCAGGCGGGGGAATGGGAACGAGCACAGCGAATGCTGACGCGTTTGACGGACTGGCTGCGTACGAGCCGGGACGAGCTGACGAACGTGGCCCGGGAACAGCCCTTTCGCGTCGTGGTCGGTGACGCCGAGCTTGCCGGGACAGTCGACCGCCTTGAGCGGGACGCCTCCGGTCGCCTGGTGGTCATCGACTTCAAGACCGGCAAGTCCAAGCCGACGAAGGACAAGCTCGCCGAGCATGCCCAGCTTGGTGCCTACCAGCTGGCGGTTCTCGAGGGCGGCTTCAGCGATGTCGACAGCGCTACGGTTTCCGGCGGGGCTCGGCTGGTTCAGCTCGGCACCGAAACCGGCTCGACCGAACAGGTCCAGCCGCCGTTGTCGGACGCGCCCAACCCTGACTGGGTACGTGACGAACTTGCCCGGGTGGCCACGGTCCTGCGCGGCACCGTTGTCGCCGCTCGGGTCGGCCCGAGTTGTCTGAACTGCAAGGTGCGGCTGAACTGCCCTGCAGTCGATGATGGTCGCCAGGTGGGGCTGTGACCGCGCTCGATCTGATCAGCCCGGTCGAGCTGGCCGCTCGCCTCGGCGCGCGGTTTGCCCCGACCGAGGAGCAGGCCGCCGTCATCGGCGCTCCGCTCGAGCCGGCCGTCGTGATCGCCGGAGCTGGATCGGGAAAGACCGAGACGATGGCGGCGCGGGTCGTCTGGCTGGTCGCCAACGGCTTGGTCGACCCGGAGCGGGTACTCGGCCTGACTTTCACCCGCAAGGCCGCCGGTGAGCTCCAGCAGCGCATCCGCACGCGCCTGTCGACGTTGCAGCGTGCGCAAGGCCCCGACCACGAACCGATCGGCGAACCCGCTGTCCTCACCTACGCCGCCTACGCCGGCCGACTCGTCGGCGAGCACGGCATCCTCCTCGGAGCTGAGCCGGGCGCACGGCTGCTCAGCGAGGCCGCTCGGTGGCAGGTCGCTGACTCGACCGTTCGGCGCTACGACGGCAACTTCGAGATTCCACCCGGCGTTCCTGCATCGGTGACGGGGTACTTGCTGGACCTGGCCGGCCAGCTGTCCGATCACCTCGTCACCCCCGAGGAACTGTCGAGTTTCAGCCTTGACTTGCTGGCCGAACTCGAACGGCTGCCGCTCAGCCCGACTTCCCGAGGCAAGCCGTGGCCGGCCGAGTCCGGTGCTTGGGTCAAGACTCTGCTCCAGCGCAACGAGCTCATCCCGTTGTTGCACCGCTTTGCCGAACAGAAGCGCCGTGAGGCCACGGTGGACTTCGCCGACCAAATGGTCCTGGCCGCGCGCCTGGCCGAAACGGCTTCGGTGGCAGAGATCGAGCGGTCGCGTTACGACGTGGTGCTGCTCGATGAATACCAGGACACCGGGCACGCCCAGATTCACATGCTCGCCGCCCTGTTCGCCGACGGTCGGGCCGTCACCGCCGTCGGCGATCCCTTGCAGTCGATCTACGGTTGGCGTGGCGCCAGCGCGGGAAACATCAGCCGCTTCGCCCACAAGTTCCGGCGGCGCAGCGGAGAGCCCGCGCCGGTGTATCCACTCATGACGAGTTGGCGCAACGACCGGCGAATCCTGCAGGCCGCAAATGCCATCGCAGCCCCCCTGCGGTCAGCGGAGGACACCTCGCTCACAGCGCGGCCAGAGGCGACCGACGGTCGTCTCGTCGTCAGCTTCGCCGAGACCGAGCCCGACGAGGCCCAGACATTGGCGGAACAGTTCCGTCACGAATGGGACGAGCGACGTGACTGGACCGGGGCCGAGCGCACCATGGCCGTGTTGGTCCGCAAACGTTCGATAATTCCCGGCGTTGCGCAGGCACTACGCGATGCAGGGTTGCCGGTCGAGGTCGTGGACCTCGGTGGCCTGCTCACCCTGCCCGAGATCAGCGACGTGGTCGCCACGCTGCGCGTTCTGATCGATTCCGGGGCCGGCGGATCACTGGCCCGGCTGTTGGCGGGGTCCCGATGGCGGACCGGCCCGGCCGATCTGGTCGCCCTGCATACGCGCGCCCGACTGCTCGCGCGGCAGACCGCCGTGCTGCTCTCCCGTTTCTCGCAGCCGAGCCACGACTCCACGCCGGATCCGGACCTCGTCCAGGACGAGCGGATCGAGGCTTCGCTGGTCGAGGCGCTGGCCGACCTCGGCCCTGCTGACCACTACTCGGCCGAGGGCTACCGGCGCATGTCTGCGCTGGCCGGTGAGCTGCGACGGTTGCGGCGCCGTCTGGACCTGCCGCTGCCGGACCTCATCGCCGAGATCGAACGGGTGACCGGCCTCGACGTTGAGGTCGGCGTCGGCCGATCCGGTGGCCGGGAGAACCTGGACCGCTTCGCCGATGAGGCCGCTCGGTTCGTCAGCGAACGCGAGATCGGCGCGGGACCGGCCCAGGTGAGCGCCTTCCTGTCGTTTCTGGTGGCTGCGCAGGACGAGGAATACGGGCTCAAACCCGCTGCGGCTCAGGTGCACAGCGAGCGGGTTCAGGTCCTCACGGTGCATGGCGCCAAGGGCTTGGAGTGGGACGTGGTCGCGGTGGCCGGGATGTATGAAGGCGGCTTTCCGTCCACGCCCAAGAACCACGACTGGACGCGCGCGCGATCGCTGTTGCCCGCCCCGCTGCGCGGCGATCGCAATGACCTTCCGGCGATTTCCGTCGGTGCCTGTACCGACCGGCGCGAGCTGGAACAGCACGTCAAACATCACCACGATGCTCTCGGCGATCGCTATCTCGGAGAAGAGCGGCGGCTGGCCTACGTTGCCCTGACCCGCGCTCGCAAGGTTCTCTATGCCTCGGGTGCGCAGTGGGGCAACGGCAAGACCCCGCGCAAGGCGTCGACGTTTCTTCGAGAGCTGGCTGCGCTGTCGCTGGCCGGTACGGCCGAGCTTGGGCACTGGCAGGAGGACGAGGCGGCGGAGAATCCGCTGCTGGCCGAACGGCGCGAGGTCGCCTGGCCCCGCGACCCCCTGGCCCAGCACCGACCGCGGCTGGAGGAGGCGGCCCGCGCCGTGCGCTCGGCGATCGGACATCCGGTCGAGGGGTACCGGCCGGCCAGCCCCCGCGCGGAGTTCTGGCAGACAGACGTCGACGTTCTGCTCGCCGAGCGTGCCGCCCAGCAGGCCCGCGGCTTGATCGAGGTGACGTTGCCGCGCCAGCTGTCGGCCTCGGACCTGGTGTCGTTGGCCGAGAACGAGTCCGAGTTCGCGCGCCGGATACGCCGTCCCGTGCCGCAACAGCCCGCCCGTCTGGCCCGCCGTGGGACGGCTTTCCACAGCTGGCTCGAACAGCGATGGTCGGCCGACACCCTGCTCGACCTGTCGGAGATTCCCGGCGCGGCCGATGAGGTCATCGACGACACCGAGCTCGAACGGCTCAAGCGGGCCTTCGAGGCCAGCGAGTGGGGCAGTCGCACGCCGGTCGCGGTCGAGGTCCCCTTCGAACTCACGCTGGCGGGCCGCGTCGTGCGTGGCCGGATGGATGCTGTGTTCAGCGACGCGGACGGTCGGTTCACAGTGGTGGACTGGAAGACCGGGCGTCCCCCGCGCGGTGCGGACGCCCGGTCAAAGGCCGTGCAACTGGCGGTGTATCGACTGGCGTGGGCTGGCTTGCAAGGTCTCGCGGGCCCCGAGTTGTCCCGTGTCGGCGCGGCTTTCCACTACGTCGCCGACAATCTCACGGTCGCCCCCCTCGACCTGATGGACGCCGAGGACCTGCACACACTACTGGTCAGCGGGCCGCTGCCCCGCGCGGTCACTGAGCCGACAAACAGGTCGGCCGGTTAGCCTGGGCGCGTGACTGACGTACCGGCGTTCGTGGCCGACCACCGCCCAGACCTGCTTGCCGACCTCGACGCCTGGTTGCGCATCCCGGGCATCAGCGCCCAAGCAGAGCACCACGCCGACGTTGCGGCCAGTGCCGACTGGCTGGCCGCCGCCTTCACCCGAACCGGCTTTCCCACGGTGGAGATCTGGCCGACGGCGGGCCTGCCGGCGGTGTATGCCGAATGGCCGGCCGAGGACGCGACCGGGGACACGCCGACCGTGTTGGTCTACGGCCACCACGACGTTCAGCCGGTCGATCCGATCGATTTGTGGCAGACGCCGCCGTTCGAGCCGACCGTCGACGGTGACGTGCTGCGGGCGCGTGGCGCCAGTGACGACAAGGGCCAGCTCTTGTTTCATCTCCTGGCTGTGCGCGCCCACCTCTCCGCCGCAGGGCGACACAGCCCGGCCGTGAACCTCAAGTTCCTCATCGAGGGGGAGGAGGAGTCGGGGTCCCCGAACTTCGAGCAGTTGTTGTCCGAACGGGCCGGGCAGCTGCGCAGCGACGTCGTGGTCATCACCGACACCGGCATGCTGGCTCCGGACATCCCCAGTGCGGTCACCGGAATGCGGGGCCTGGTCGTGGCCACCGTGCACTTTCACGGTCCGGACCTCGACTTGCACTCGGGCTCCTTCGGCGGCGCCGTGCCAAATCCCGCGACGGCGATCGCGCGGCTGGTCGCGGCGCTGCACGATGACAAGGGCAGGGTGCAAATCCCTGGCTTCTACGACGATGTACTGGAACTGACCGACGCCGAGCACGACCTCATCAACAAGGCTCCGTTCTCCGACGACGAGTTCTTGAACACGGCCAAGTCCCGGGCGCTGGCCGGCGAGGCAGGCTATTCCACTTTGGAACGGCTCGGCGCCCGCCCGACCGCGGAGGTCAATGGGCTCGGCGGTGGCTATCAAGGGGAGGGCGGCAAGACGATCGTCCCGAGCGACGCCTTCGCCAAACTATCCTTCCGGCTCGTGTCCAACCAACGTCCCGAGGCAATCCAGCGGGCCGTCGTCGACTTCGTCGCCTCGCATGTTCCCGACGGGATCTCCCATCGCATCGAATGGGAGGGGGAAGGGGTGGCTGCTTGCGTGGTGGGCGTCGACACTCCCGCCTTCGCCGCGCTGAACCGCGCGGTGGCGCAGACCTTCGGGGTATCGGAGATACTGGCCACCCGTGAAGGCGGGTCGGGACCAGAAGCCGCCATCGAGGCCGCGCTGGGAGCCCCGCTCGTATTCCTCGGTGTGGGCCTGCCCGACGACCAGATCCATGCGCCGAACGAGAAGGTGAGTCTGTCGATGCTGTTCAAGGGGGCCGAAGCCGCCGCCCTGCTGTGGCAGGAATTCGCCGATCTCGGCCGAACCGGTCTGCGGGGCTGAACTGATGTCCGACGGCAGCTGGGGCCCGTCCGCGCAGCCACCGTCGGGCGACGGGGTCGACTGGCGCCTGCCCGGCCCATGGAGTCCGCCGGCCTCCGGGAACCCGTCCTACGGAAACCCGTCCTACGGAAACCCGTCGTACGCAAACCCGTCGTACGGAACGCCGTCCTACGGACAGCCGGACTACGGAACGCCGTCATACACGAATCCGCCGTACGGATCGCCGGACTACGGACAGCCGGAGTACGGGCAGCCGATCTACGGGCAGCCGCCGTACCCGCACGCGACCGCCCCGTTCGACACCACCCGGGGCGCGTGGGGACCTCCGCCTCCGCCGCCTCCGCCGCGACGCTCACGGGTGTGGTGGTTGGCAGCGGCCGCCGCGATCGCGGTCGTGCTGGTGGTGGCCATCCTGGTCAACCACGCGCGCAAGGGCAGTGGGAATCAGGCGAGCGCCACCAATCCGGTCCTGCCGGGCACTTCCGTGCCGAGCGCCTCGGCCGCACCGCCGTCGGTCAGCGGCGGGTCGGGCGGCGGATCAGGGGGCGGGACCGGGGGAAACGACATCCCACTCGTGTCGTGCCCGGTGATCGTGGACCAGCAATCGCACATCTCGTACTCCTGCATCGACCCTGGTCTCAGTCAGGACCTGCTCACCGACAACTTCTTGGGTCTGCGGATCTCGCTGAGCCGAGAGGTGGAAGCGAACTGGGTGCTGAGCGAGGGGTCGGGTAACCCGCAGAGTGCAGCGACGGCAACCCCGCCGGGCAACGTGGCGTTCCACACCGGTCCGTCGCCGGTCGCCGGATCGACCAGCGCCACCCCCGGATCGACAGCACCGTCGACCGCGCCGTCGACCGCACCGCTGCCAAGCCTCGCGCAGATCAAAGCTGAGGTTCAGCGACGGACGTCGCTGGCCCTGGTGGCCGCATACGGCGACAACCCCGGCGCGACCGTCTTCGATGCCCGCGCCCGCATGATCGACGGCAAGACCGGTTACGAACTCGTCACCCTCGTCACGATGAACCCCGCCTACCGTGCCGCCCGGGGCTTGAAGGCCACGACAGAACGCCTGTATGTCGTGGGCATCCCGACAGCTGCCGGAGTTTCGATCTTCATGCTGTCGATCCCGGACGACGTCAAACAACTGTGGTCCAAAGCGGAGGCCACAATCGACTCGATCCGCATCAGCTGAGCCGGACCCGACACCGCCCGTGCCGGTCCGGACCCGCTGGTTAAGGTGAACGGGTGCCTTCATCGAAGCCTTCGGCCGCCCGCAGTCGGGGCGCGCTCCGCACCCCGTCCTTCGAACTGATTCACCACACCCTCGGCAACGGTCTACGGGTGGTCCTCGCCCCTGACCGCGCCGCGCCGGTCGTGGGCATCGCCGTTCTCTACGATGTCGGCTTCCGTTCCGAACCGGAGGGACGAACCGGCTTCGCTCACCTGTTCGAACACTTGATGTTCCAGGGTTCGGCCAACCTGGAGAAGCTGGAGCACTTCCGCTACGTGCAGGCCTCCGGCGGAATCTTCAACGGCAGCACCCATCTCGACTACACCAACTACTTCGAAGTGCTGCCCAGCAACGCCTTCGAGCGCGGCTTGTTCCTCGAAGCGGACCGGATGCGTTCGCCGCGGATCACCGAGGAGAATCTGGCCAATCAGATCTCGGTGGTCAAGGAAGAGATCCGGGTGAACGTCATGAACCGCCCGTACGGCGGGTTCCCCTGGCTGGTCCTTCCTCCGCTGCTCTACGACACTTTCCCCAACGCGCACAACGGCTACGGGGGATTCGAGGATCTGCAGAACGCCACGGTCGCCGACGCGAGCGCGTTTTTCGACTCCTACTACGCGCCGGCGAATGCGGTCCTGTCGGTGGCGGGTGACTTCGACCCCGACACGGCGCTAGAGCTGATCGAGAGCCACTTCGGCGGAATCCGGCGCCGTAAGAAGCCGGCTCGTCCGGACTTCTCCGAGCCGCCGTTGACCGCCGATCGGCGAGACCAGGTGACTGATCAACTTGCGCCTCTGCCGGCCGTCGCACTGGGCTACCGTCTGACCGATCCGAACGGCGACCTCCGCCAGTTCCTGGCCACGGTCCTGCTGTCCGAGATCCTCTCCGACGGCGACGCTTCGCGCTTGCAGCGCTCCTTGGTGCAGAAGCAGCGGCTGGTCACCGACATCAGCGCCTATCTCGGCACGTTCGGCGATCCGCTGGAGGAACGCAATCCCACCCGCCTGAACATCACCGCGCACTACGCCAACGCCAAGTCCACCGACGCGGTTCTGGCGGCTGTCGACGGTGAGCTCGACCGGCTCGCGACCAGGGGCACGGAGCCCGGTGAGATCGATCGGGTGCGGACGAAGCTGTCGGCGACGGTCTTCCGTGAGCTGGACCAGGTCCTCAATCGCAGCCTGGAGTTCGCGAAGTTCGAGTTGCTGTTCGACCGCGCCTCGCTGAGTCTCGGACTGCCGGTCTTGCTCGCCGAGATCACCGACGACGACATCCGGGCCGCAGCGGCGCGGCTGGTCGACTCCCATCGGGCCGTCGTCGAACTACTTCCCGGAGGAGACAAATGACCTCGGCGAGTCCGACCCGCCGGTCCGGACGGCATGCCCAGCCCCTGAGCGTGCCACCGCTGACCGCCCCTTCTCGGCCCAAGCGCATCACGACCGCCGAGCGTGTGCTGGATTCCGGCCTGCGCGTGGTCGTGGTCCGCCGCCCATCGGTCCCGATGGTCGAGGTCCGGCTCCGGATCCCGTTCCTGTCGGCGAAGTCCCATCATCTGAGCCGTTCGGTCCTGCTCAGCGACACCATGCTGACCGGGACGTCCCGGTATGACCGCACCGAACTGGCCATCGCCCTGCAGGAACTCGGCGGCGACATCTCCGTCGGGCTCGATGCCGACCGGTTGCTGCTGAGCGCGTCCGCACTGGCCACCAAGCTGCCGGAGCTGTTGGGTCTGTTCGCGGAGGTCCTCACGCAGGCCACCTATCCCAAGGGTGAGCTCGTCGGCGAGCGTGACCGGCTACTCGAGCGATTGCTGGTCGCCCGTTCGCAGGCCGGCGTGATCGCCAACGAGGCCTTGGGTAACCGACTCGCGCCCGGGCACCCCTATGGCACGGGGCTGCCCAGCCCCGAAGACGTTGGGGGCGTCACGGCGGCGCAGGTGCGTAAGTTGCACGCTGATCTCGTGCGACCTGAGGGCGCCGTGCTGGTCATCGTCGGCGATGTGACCCCGGCACGGGCGCTGGACAGCGTCGAACGTCAACTGGCCGATTGGACGGGCAAGCAGGCGGTGCGCCGGGTTCCGGCGGTTCCGGATGTGCTGCGCGGCCCGTTGCAGATCCTGCATCGTCCCGACTCGGTGCAGACCGCTCTGCGCTTCGGCGGCCATGCTCTGGGCCGCACCGACCCGCGGTATCCGGCTCTGCAACTGGCCAATCTTGCTTTCGGTGGCCTGTTCTCCTCGCGATGGGTGGAGAACATTCGCGAGGCCAAGGGGTACACCTACTCGCCCCGGAGCTCGCTGGACCATTCGGTGCTCGCCTCGGCCTTCACCGCTTCGGCTGATGTCGCCACCGAGGTAACGGCACCTGCGGTGGTGGAGACGCTCTACGAGCTCGGGCGGATCGCGACGCTGCCGATCACCGAGGCCGAGCTCGATCTCGTCCGCCAGTACGCGATCGGGACGTTGGCGTTGTCGTTGTCGACGCAGGCAGGTCTGGCCTCGACGCTGTCCGGCCTCCTGGGCGCCGGTATCGACCTGGATTGGCTGAACAACCACCCGGTCCGGCTCGCGGCCGTCACCCGAGACGAAATCGCCGCGGTGAGCGCGCAATTCCTCGCGCCCAGTGCTTTGGTGGCCGTTGCGGTGGGTGATTCGGACCAGATCCTGGAGCCGCTGCGGCGAGTACTCGACGTCGAGCTCGTCCCGACCTCCTGAGGTGGCCGACGAACGCGTGCTGCCGCCGCTGACCGGCGTCGGGATTCCGGTGCTTGCACGCTCGGCGCACGACCGGGCCGCCCATCGCCGCACTGACGAGCAGTGGCTCGACCAGGCGTGGCGGGACCCGGCCAGCAGGGTGCTCCTGCTGTCGGCTGACTCCCGCGCTGCCGTCGACGCCGAGGGCCGGCTGATCCTGCGTGCTCCGGGCGAAGTCGGCTTGGACGGTGACCGGATCCTGCTCGGCGAGTTCGACGGGCTGGCGTACTTCGCGGTCCTCGCCCACGCAGGCGGGCCGACGGCTGAGCCCGCCGGCGACTGGCGTGGCCTGCGCGAACTCGGCGTTGCCTTGCCCGATCTCGACGTCGGCCTGCTCACGGCAGCCACAGCGCTGCACAGCTGGCACCAGACTCACACCCACTGCCCGCGGTGTGGCGCGATTACCGAGATCTCCCAGGCGGGCTGGAGTCGGCGATGCCCGCAGGACGGCTCTCAGCACTTTCCCCGCACCGATCCCGCCGTGATCATGCTCGTGCGCGATGAGCAGGACCGTTGCCTGCTCGCCCGTTCGCCGCTGTGGCCACCCGGCCGCCGTTCGGTGCTTGCGGGCTTTGTCGAGGCGGGGGAGTCGGCCGAGGCTGCCGTCGTGCGTGAGGTCGCCGAGGAGGTCGGGATCCGGGTCCACCGGGTGCGGTACGTCGCCAGCCAACCCCACCCCTTTCCGGCTTCGCTCATGCTCGGCTTCACAGCGGAGGTCGACGGAAGTCCGGCCCTGACGCCGGACGAGGATGAGATCGTCGACGCCGGCTGGTTCACGCGCGCTCAGGTGCGGGCCGCGGCGGACTGGGGGTCGGAGGTACCAGGGCCTGGCACGGAGTTGCGGGCGCTGCCACCGGCCATGTCGATAGCTCGCCAGCTCATCGAGACCTGGCTGGCCGAGGAGTCGTCCAGCTAGCTCGCCGACGACGGCTTCCACGGTGGATACACAGGCCGGCTCAGCCTCGGGTGCTGCTCGCGACGGCGGGGCGGGCCGGATCGTCGAACCGGACCACGAGCGCGGCGCAGGCGGCCGGGTCCACCTCGATTTCGTAGCGGTCCCACGCGGGCAGGGTCCAGGCCCAGTCGGGGGCGGTGAGCCGGCGCCGGGCCTGGCGAGAGACCGAGAAGTACACGGACAGATCGAAGGCCAGGCCGGCGCCCAGCAGGAGCTCGCCCGTGATCAGGACTACTCCGTTGGCGGCCAACGGGACGGGGACCGCTCGGGTGGAGCGGTTGTTGCCGGGGTTGCGAAGGCTGGGCAGGTACTGGGGATGCTCCGACACGGCGGGCGTGAGCACCTCCCGAGCGAGGGCGGCGGAGTCCAGCCACCCCGAGTAGAACGACTCGACGTCGGTGCGCCCGTACTCCAGGCGCACCGATGCGTCCCGGTAGAAGTCCTCCGCGCGCACGAGCGCCACCTGGCGGCCGGATCGCTCGAGCCGATCGGTCACGCGGGCCAGAATGTTGTTGAGATCGGCGCATCGCGGCGCGTCCAGTCCGACTCGAACCGGATGTGCGGCCGGGAGAGCCGTGATCGTGGAGGCGAGCTGCCCGGCCAGGCCGTCCGGCGTGCTCGGTGTGTAGGCAGGCACGTTCAGCGGGGCGCCGCTCAGGGGGTAAGCGCGGCCAGCTTCTCCTGTACCTGCTTGAGGGTTGGGTTCGTCAACGCGGAACCGTCGGCGAACTCCAATGTCGGCACCGTCTGGTTGCCGCCGTTGACCTGCATGACGCGCACGGCCGCCGACTCGTCCTGCTCGATGTTGACCTCGTCGAAACCGATACCGGCCTGGTCGAGACCCTTCTTGAGTCGGACGCAGTATCCACACCACGAGGTGGTGTACATCGTCAGCTGAGCGGTCACCGCAAGAGCTCCTCGGTCGGTCGGGCGGGCCGGGCGCCCACCACACTCTGGACTACAACGCTAACCCGATCCCGATGTTCCCGGGGGCGGTGCCGCTTGGCCCAGCGCGCCGGGTCCGGCGGACACCGTCCCCGCCGGATCCGGCGGACACCGTCCCTGCCGGGGTGGTCAGAACTGTCGGCAGTCGTTGGCAAGATGGGGTGGTGACCAGCGCCCCGACCAACCCGCCCGCCGACGCGGGCACGTCCGCCGCGGCGATGCTGTCGGGTCTGGACCCGGAGCAGCGCACCGCGGCGCAAGCGGTTCGTGGGCCGGTCTGCATCCTTGCCGGTGCCGGCACCGGCAAGACCCGCGCGATCACGCACCGGATCGCCTACGCCGTCCGTTCGGGTGTCGTCCCGGCTGACGCTGTACTGGCCGTGACCTTCACGGCCCGGGCGGCGGGGGAGCTGCGGACGCGCTTGCGTGCCCTGGGCGTCGGTGGCGTGCAGGCGCGGACGTTCCACGCGGCGGCCCTGCGCCAGCTGAACTACTTCGCCCCGAAGATCCTCGGGGGTCCGATGCCGCAGGTGGCCGACAGCCAGATCCGTTGGATCATCCAGGCGGCCAATCGCATGAAACTCCGCACCGACCGGGCCGAACTGCGCGACCTGGCCAGCGAGATCGACTGGGCCAAGTCCTCGCTGGTCTCGCCGCAGGACTACGTGGCCGCGGCCGCTCGCGCCAATCGCGGGATCTCGCTGACTCCCGCCAAGGTGGCCGACGTCTATGCCGGCTACGAGGAGGCGAAACAGCGCAACAACGAGATCGACTTCGCCGATCTGCTGCTGATCATGTCCGGTGCCCTGGAGTCCGACGAGCGGATCGCGGCTCAGGTACGCGGGCAGTACCGATACTTCGTCATCGACGAATATCAGGACGTCTCGCCCCTGCAACAGCGGCTGCTGACCGGGTGGCTGGGCGACCGCGACGACATCTGCGTGGTGGGCGACGCAAACCAGACCATCTACTCCTTCGCCGGTGCCCGACCGTCCTATCTGCTGGACTTCGGCGAGCGGTATCCCCAAGCGACGGTGGTGCGGCTCGAACGGGACTATCGCTCGACTCCGCAGATCGTCGAGTTGGCCAACGGGCTCATCAGTGCCGCCGGCGGTGAACGGGGCGCGCCCCGGCTGCGGCTCGTAGGTCAACGTCCCCCCGGGCCGAAGCCCACCTTCGCCGAGCACGACGACGAGGTGGCGGAGGCCACTTCAGTGGCCTCCTCGATCAAGAAGTTGCTCGCGGCCGGCACGCCCGCTGCCGAGATCGCGGTGCTGTTCCGCATCAACGCTCAGTCTGAGGTCTACGAGCAGGCGCTGTCCGAATTGGGCATCCCGTACATCCTGCGGGGCGGCGAGAAGTTCTTCGAACGTGCCGAGATCCGGCAGGCAGTGGTGTTGTTGCGCGGCGCCGCGCGGGCCGACGACGGCACGGTGCCCCTGCCCGAACTGGTCGTGGAGGTCCTGTCGTCGGTGGGATGGAATCCCGAGCATCCGCCGCCCGGCGGCGCCGCCCGGGAACGGTGGGAGTCCTTGGCCGCCCTACGGGACCTGGCCGACCAGTTCGTCGCCGAGGAGCCCGAGGCCCGCCTGGACACCTTCAACGCCGACCTGGAGCAGCGAGCGGCCTCCCAGCACGCACCGACGGTGCAAGGGATCACCCTGGCCTCGTTGCATTCGGCCAAGGGCCTGGAATGGGACGCCGTGTTCCTGGTCGGGCTGGTGGACGGAACCATCCCGATCCAGCACGCGACGACGCCCGAGCAGCAGGCCGAGGAGCGGCGGCTGCTCTACGTCGGAGTCACCCGTGCCCGGCAGCGGCTGGCGCTGTCCTGGGCGCTGGCCCGCAATCCCGGCCAAGCCCGCCGTCGCCGTCCGAGTCGCCTGCTCGATGGGCTGCGTCCCGGCGCGACGCCGCGGCAGTCTGGTCCGGCGAAGAAGGCCAAGGTCGTGCCGCAGTCCGACGATGCCGCCACCTTCGGTCGGTTGCGGGCGTGGCGCAAGAAGCAGGCCGAGTCTCAGGGGGTGCCGGCCTATGTCGTCTTCTCCGACGCGACGCTGGTGGCGATAGCCGACGGTGATCCGCAGGACGAGGCCGCCCTGGCGCACATCCCGGGAGTCGGCCCGACGAAGCTCGCGCGCTACGCGGTACCGGTGCTGGCGGTGTTGGCCGGTGCGGATCCCGAGCCGGTGGACGTGGACTGAACGCGTAACGTGCATTGAGCAAACCCCTTGTGAATAGGGAGAATCTCGCACGAGCTGGCGGCATGCCCCGGGGTCGCCGACGGCCCGCTCGGGCACCGATTTCCTGACATTTGTCAGCGACTTTCGGTCAATCTTTGAAAATCAATTGTGCGGTCCAACATCGACCCGCTAATCTCGCGTACACACAAACAAACAACCCGCGTGCGGTGGGGCCTCGTGCTGCTCAGTCGAGAGACAGACCAGTTTGGCCGGTTCGACCCGCTGCTCGCCGAGACCACCGAAGGAGGTGCCGAATGTCCACGAACTTGAACCTGATCGCAGTCGCGGGGATCCCGGCTGCCTTCTCTGCTGTCCCGGCGTATGTGACTGCCCCGGCGTACATGACTGTCCCGGCGTACGTGGCTGTCCCGGCTTCTGTCGACGTGTCGGCTTCTGCCGACGTCGCGGCTTCGGAGGCACTCGTCGCCAAGCAGGCCGACCACCGCGATCGCAGCGCCAGCACCGGAATGACCGAAGGCACGTTCGGTCAGGCCCGCCCTCCTCGGGAGATACCGCTCTGAGTTTCAGAGCGAAACCTCTCGAGGCCGCGGATTCCCTGACCGGGAACCGCGGCCTCTGTCATTTCCGGAACAACTCAACACCGCCGTTCGGCCGGCTGGCCGATGATTTCGACTCGATCGCCGAGTCCAGACAGAGGAAGTGCTCGTAGCGAGTCCGCTGATGCCAGTGCCGAATCCACCCACACCGATCCCGACCCGAACCCGATCCGAAACCGAAGTAGACAAGAAACAAGGAGGTGACCCGACGTGTATGCCACTCCCGTGCTGACCGAGCAGGAGTTGCTCGCGCGGGTTGCGGCCCCATCCCCGGCCGCGATCTCGATCTGCGAACCGCTCGTCCCGACCATCGATCCGGCCTTCGGGGCCGACATCGAAGATCTGCCCTGCCAGGTCGGCGATTCCGACCTCTGGTTCGCCGAATCACCCAGCGAACTCGAGCAGGCCAAGGCGCACTGCGCCGGGTGCCCCGTCCGCACCGGCTGCCTCGCCGGCGCGCTCGACCGGCGTGAGCCGTGGGGCGTCTGGGGTGGCGAGATCTTCAGCCAGGGCGCGGTCATCGCGCGCAAGCGGCCCCGCGGCCGTCCGCGCAAGAACGAGGTCGCCGCGTGACTACCAGCCACGGTCCCAGCCCGGACCGAGTGATGACCGATTTTCGGTCGGCCATCGAATCCGGCCGGCAGACGTCGATCGTCCTTTCCCGATCAGCCTATTCGACATCTTCTCTTGCAAGGAGCCTCACCATGTATTCCCAGTACGAAGCACTCGCGCGTGAGCGAATGCGTGAGCAGCATGCTCACGCGGCGCACATGCGGCTGTCCAACGAGCTGGCTTCAGCCCGCTTGTGGCAGCGCCTGGCGGCGTTCTCGGCACGACGGGCCGCTCGTTCGCAGCGGCGGCTCGCCGAGCACTCGGCCGACTACCAACTCGCCGCCTGATCAGGCTAGAACGCAGGGCAGTCAGCCACGGTCCACCCAAGGCGGACTGGAACTCTCCGCGCCGTCAACGGGGGCTGGTCGCTATTGCGATCAGCCCCCGTTGCACATCGTTCTGCGGTTCACTGTGTTCGTGGCCGAATCAATCGCGAGCACGGTGCACTGCCAGCGATGCGGACGCATCAGCGATCCCGGGCGCGACGGCGACCCTCCACTCACCTGGGCCATGGATCGCGAAGGCGAGCGCGTTCGCTGGACCTGTCCGGCATGTGTGAGCTTGAGCGTGCGGTCGATGGAGGCGAAGCTCGACCCCGAGTGGTGGTGAGCCGTGCTTGGTGCTGACGTCGATCAGACCTTGAAACCGGGCTGCCACTGTTCGGCTATTTGGCGGTAGGGAGCCGTGGACCCGAGCTGGCAGAGCACCCCGATCGAGCCAAGGGTCACTCGATGCAGAAGCAGATACTCCGGCGGCAGGTTCAGCATCCGGCCCACTCTTGCCGCCTCGTTGCGAGGGTCGCCGATGCGCGCGGCCTGCTCGCGCATCCATTCACGGGTGAAGGTGAATTCCGGCTCGGCCAGCGGCTCGAGGATCGGCCTGAGGTAGTCCATGACCTTGGCCGCGTCGATGTCGATGCCGGGCCGAATGAAGTTCTCAGCCTGCATTGCGCTGATCACAGCCTCGACGTCGCCGTCGAGCACCAGTCGGGTGATCCGGCCGAGAGGTTCCGGCGTGCCGTTGGGAAGCCGCGCGACCGCGCCGAAGTCCAGCACACCGAGCCGGCCGTCGGACAAGAGGCGGAAGTTTCCCGGATGGGGGTCGGCGTGCAGCAACCCGGCGCGCTGTGGTGCGGAGAAGTGCAGCAGCGCTAGCAGCTCGCCGGCCCGATCACGCTGCAGCGGAGTGCCGCCGGCGATGATCTGAGAGAGGGGCGTGCCGTCGAGCCATTCGGACACCACCACCTTCGGTGCGCTGGCAACCACGCGCGGGACCACGATGTCGGGATCATCGGCGTAGGCCGTAACGAACTGCCGTTGAGAGTTCGCCTCCAGCGTGTAATCGAGTTCTTCCGTGACCCGGGCGCGCAGCTCGGCCAGCAATGGTTTGACGTCCAGCCCGGGTGAAAGACGACCGAACAGCTTGGCGAACCGGGACAGCTGGTTGAAATCCGCCAGCAGGGCCGGCCCGGCCCCTGGGTACTGAACCTTGACCGCTACCGCGCGCCCATCAGCCCAGACACCGCGGTGCACCTGCCCGATCGACGCCGCTGCGGCGGGCTGATCGTCGAAGGACTGAAAGCGATCTCGCCAGCTGCGGCCGAACTGTTCGTCGAGGACGCGGTGCATGGTGCTTGCCGGCATTGGGGGCGCGGCTTCCTGAAGCTTGGTGAGCGCTTCCCGGTACGGCGCGGCCGACTCCTCCGGCAGCGCTGCCTCGAAGACCGACAGAGCCTGGCCGAACTTCATGGCGCCGCCCTTGAGCTGACCGAGCACGGCGAACAGTTGCTCGGCCGTTCGCTGCGACAGCTCGGCCTGCACATCCGCCGCGGTCCGGCCGGACAGTCTCTTCCCCAATCCGAGGGTCGCTCGACCGGCGACGCCGAGAGGGAGTTTGGCCAGCTGCGCGGTGCGGGCAACCCCGCGCTGCGGTATGTCGTTCATCGGCGGATCACCTCACCATTCTGCAGTCTGGGTAGCGATCCCGCTGACACGCCACAGCCGCAGGCGGGATGAGGGGGCCAGCTGCGCCGTCTCAGCCGGAAATCGGGCAGCTGCCATTCCAGAGTTCCGTTCATCGTGGCCGCCCCGCCGGAATCGAGAAAGCTCAGGACTTCCTGAGCCACCACCCCCGCCGTCGCGACACACAAGGCGACGTCGGAGGAAATCCGGCGTCCGGCATTGGCGGTCAGCTGGACCGCGAGAAGCGGCCAGCCGGGGTCGCGGTCCCGACGGTGCAGGTCCGCGCAGTTCAGACAACTGCTGGACCCCGGGACGACCAGGGGCCCGATGACGGCGTGGCGGCCCGTCACGCCCGCCTCCAGATGGGCGATACCGTCGCGCTGCAGGCTCGGCGCGATCGCTTCGGTGTCGGATGGATCGGTGAGCACGACCAGATCGGCTTGCCGGTCGTCGCCGGGGCGGGCGGTTTCGGTCGTCGGCGCGACCCGGTGCACTGCCTCGGCTCCCGCGAGGGCGAACCGCCTGCCTTCATCGCGCGCGTCGAGCCCCCCGGGACACGTTTCAGCGGCTGATACCTCCCCCGATGTCGCAACGTGAACCCACCCGAGCCCGGCTGCGGCGAGGGTGCTGGCGACGCCGGCGGCGATCCGCGAGCGTCCCCGAACGATGACGATGGAATTGGCGCGAGCGTGCAGCACCTGGTCGGCCTGACCGCCGAAGTCGGCGGCCAGCGCACTGCGATCGGCCCAAAGTCGCGCGCTCAGCTGAGGCTCGTGCGCTTCGACCGGGTCGGGAACGGTCAGCAGGCCTGCCTCACACAGGGCGTGGCGGAGCTTGGGGATCGTCGGGTCGGGCGGGTAGTCGCCGGAGTCGACCGGATGGGCAGGTGATGCTCGGTCGGGCGACGCATCCTCATCGGGCCCGGGCCCGAGTAATTGGGCCAGTGCATGTGTGTCCAGCTGGTCGAGAACGAGCCGGCGGTGGCCGAGCTCGAGTTGAACGACGTCGGTGTCGCGCCACAGCACGGCAGCACCGGTGTTGAGGTGGCCTGACGGACGGACCAGCGGGGACGGTTGAGCTGACATGGGCAGCACCTTGACACATCCGGCCGACAGGTCCGGCCGGTTTTCCACAGGCGCTTGAACGCCTCGGGTAACCCTCAACTCCATGTCCACACTTGTGGAGCCAGTTGTGGATAACCTGCGGACGACTCGCCGACGAAGGACTGGATGAAGGGTCGAAACCTGTGGACAACGGGGGAGGTTGTCCGAGGCAGGTCATACGCTGGGCCGGTGCCGAAGTCCTATCCCGCCGCTCCTGGTTCAGGGCGTCCCCCGCAACGGTCCAGCGTGCCATTGGGATCGCTCCGCGCGGATGAGCGCCCGGCGAGCCCGTCACCCCCTGCTGTGCCTTCTCCGTCCCCGGTGGTCGAGATCCGGCGAAGCGCTCGGCGGCGGCGAACCGTGTCGGCGTACCGAAGCGGCGAATCCATCGTCGTGCTGGTGCCCGCCCGCCTCAGCCGGGCCGACGAGGCGCGATTGGTGGCCGACCTGGTGGACAAGATCATCAGCCGCGAGCGAGGTGAGTCCAGTCGCCGTGGCCGGCCCACTGATCAACGACTCGCCGAGCGCGCCCGGGCACTGTCTCGCGCGCACCTGGACGGTCGCGCTAGCCCGGACAGCGTACGGTGGGTGCGCAACATGAACCAACGGTGGGGGTCTTGCACCCCAGCCGAGGGCAGCATCCGGCTTTCACACCGCCTGCAATCGATGCCTGACTGGGTCATCGACTACGTCCTCGTGCACGAGCTGTGTCACCTGCTCGAGCCCGGGCACGGACCACGTTTCTGGTCCTGGGCCAACCGCTACCCGCGCACCGAACGAGCTCGCGGCTACCTGGAAGGGTTCGCGATCGCCGGTCAGCTACCCGCAGACCTGCTGTCGCCGGGATGGTCGTCCGACGATCCCGCGTCCGACGATCCCGCGTCCGGCGATCCCGCGTCCGGCGATGCCTCGTCAGACGGCGCGGCCTTCAGCGATGCATCATCGGACGGACCGGCCTCCGACGTGCTCTTCTGAGGATCGGAGGTCGGATCAACGCCCGCGGGCGGGCTGCCCGCCTCAGACGTGGCGCTGTTGGTGGGCTGGTCCCCGCCTGGGGCCGCGCTGGACTCGGCATCGGCCAGCAGACCGGCCAGCTCGTCGAACGCTGACCGCTCGTCGTCCGAGATCGACCCGTGCCGGGCTGAGAAGCCCTCCGGATCGTCGAGATCGTCGGCGCTCGGTAGGAGATCGGGGTGGTTCCAGAGGCTGTCCCGGTCTGAGGTGCCGTAGCGCGCGGTCATGGTCGCCCACAGGGTCGCGGCTTCTCGCAGCCGTCGGGGCCTGAGTTCAAGCCCAACCAGCGTGGCGAAGGTCTGCTCGGCGGGACCGCCTGCCGCGCGCCTTCGGCGGATCGCTTCAGCCAATGCGTCGCCGGTCGCCATCCGGGAACCGGCGACCTCGCTGACCACCGTGTCCACCCAGCCCTCGACCAGCGCGAGCAGGGTTTCCAGGCGCCGCAGCGCCAGCTTCTGGGCTTGCGTGTCCTCGGGCTCGAACAGTCCACCCGACAGCGCGGTTTGCAGCGACTCGGGATTGCTCGGGTCGATCTGGCTGATCGCCGACTGGATGGCCTGAGGATCGATCGAGATGCCCCGCCCGTAGGCGTCGATGGCGTCGATCAGGTTCTGTCGCAGCCAGGGGACGTGCCCGAACAGACGGTGATGGGCGGCTTCTCGCAGGGCGAGGAACAGCCGGACCTCCGCCACGGGTCGCGACAGCTCGGAGGCCAGCGCGTCGACGTTGGCGCTGACCAGCGCGGCAGTCCCGGCCGGGCCCAACGGCAGGCCGATCTCGGTCGCCGAGACAACCTCACCGGCGAGCGCGGCCAGGCCCTGCCCGAGCTGGGCACCGAACATCAGGCCCCCGAGCTGCGACATCATCGGCGCCATCGGGCCGGCCTGCTCGGCAACGTCCGCAGGAAGCGCGCCGGACATCGCGCTCACCACGCGTCCGGCGACCGGGTCGCAGATCGCCGCCCACGAGTCGATGGTCTTCTCAACCCAGTCGACCTGGCTCCACGCGGCCGTAGTGCTGACGCCCGATGGCAGGTCGGTGGTGTCGTCCAGCCAGAGGTCGGCGAGGTGGATTGCTTCGGTGACCTCCGCGGTCTGGGCCGGAGTCACCGCCCGGTGGCCGGCGGCCAGCGAGGAGATCGCCAGCTGTCGGGCGAGATCCCAGTTCACCGGGCCGCCGGCACCCGACAGCAATCGCTGGAGTTCGGCGAACAAGGGGACCTTGCCGGACAGGTCGTCCCCGTCCCCGCCCGCACCCGATCCGAATCCGAAGCCGAAGTTGCTCATACCAGTCACGGTAGTGCCAACGGCCTCCGCCGTAGCTGCGTGCCCGATATCCGCGGTCGCGTTCTCTGCTCACAGCGAACAACCGGCGCAACGGCCGATCACGGCGCGCATCCGTGATCTCGCCGGGAGTGAGCGTTAGCCTGCGGGCGTGACCAATCTGGCGTGGGCGTACTGGCTGCTGGCACCGCTGGCGGCGACGGTTGCCGCCGCGCTGGTGGTGTGGTGGCGGGCGTTGCGCGATAGCGGGCGGGCGCACCCGGCCGCACGCCGCGCGATGCAGCAGCACCAGGCGTTGCTCGCGGCCCTGTCCACGGCGGACGGGCGGTTCGGTGCCGGGTCGGAGCCGCACAACATGGTCGTCCAGTTGGTCGGCGATCAGCCGCCGGCGGGACGAGAGATGCCGCCAGCCAGCTAAGGTGTCGACAATGTCTCGCCAGTTGCGCACCCTGCTCGTCGGCGTGGTGCTGATCATCGCGCTCGGCGGCGCCCTGTTCCTCCTCCGGGTGCCGTACGTCGTCATGTCCCCAGGACCCACGGTGAACACGTTGGGCCGCGACAACGGCGCCGACATCATCTCGATCCAGGGTCATGCGGTGGCCAAAACCAGTGGCAGCCTCAACCTCACCACGGTCTCGGTGGAAACGCAGGACACCACCGTCGCGGGCGCCCTGCGGGGTTGGCTGGCCCACGACGAGGTCGTTGTGCCTCACGACAGCATCTATCCGCCTGGGCAGACCCAGCAGCAGACCGACGCTCAGGACAAGCAGGACTTCATCGAGTCCCAGGACGCGGCGGTCGCAGCCGCCGCCTGCTACCTGAAGTACCCGCGAGGGTTCGGCGTCAGCTCGGTCAGCGATACCTCTCCGAACAAGGGAGTGCTCAAGCCTGGGGACGTCTTCGAGTCCCTCAACGGCACCAAGGTCAGTGATGACACCGGCCTGCTGGCCGTCCTCAAGACGCTCAAGCCGGGTGACTCGGTGCCGGCGCTCGTACTGCGCAACGGCATCGAGACCACGTTGAAGCTGACCCTCGGCGCCGCCGCAGCGGGTTCGACCACCCCTCGGCTCGGGATCGCGCTGACCTCCGGGTGCCTGCCGCCGTTCAACATCGCCCTTGGCCTGAGCGGGATCGGCGGCCCCTCAGCCGGCCTGATGTTCGCCCTCGGCATCGTCGACAAGCTGGGTACCGACGACCTGACCCACGGCAAGATCGTGGCCGGTACGGGCACGATCGACGCTCAGGGAAATGTCGGCCAGATCGGTGGGATTCAGTTGAAGATGCTCGGTGCCAAGCGCGATGGCGCGTCGGTTTTCCTCGCCCCGTCCAGCAACTGTCCTGACGTGCGTGGCAACGTGCCCTCCGGCCTCACCGTGATCAAGGTCTCGACCATGACCGACGCGATCAACGAGCTCGACGCCTACGCGGCCGGCAAGACGGACCTTCCCCACTGCTGAGAACGCGGCCCCGCGCCGAGGATCAGTCCGCCAGCGTGGCGGCCAACGCACCGGCGAGGTTCGGGGCCAGGTCCGGGCCGGTGAGCAGATCGTCACCGGCCCCGTCGAGCCCACGCAGGCGCAGCACGCCCGCTGAGCGCCCTGATCTCAGGACCGCGATCACCAGACGTGCCTCGCGGCGATCGGGATGTGTCGCGGCGGTGGTGACGGCCTCGTCGATGGCCAGGTCGTCGAGCGCATCCTCGGCCGACGGGGGCAACATCAGGATTTCTTGACTGACCGCGCACCCGACGACCTCCTGCGGCCAGCCGATCTGGGCCAGCACTTCGTCCAGCGGGCCGTCGGGCAGCTCGTCCTGCGCGATCGGGGTGAGCGCGTGCGGGGAAATCTCCTCGGGGTCGAGCGGGCTGCCGTCGGCGGACAGAATCGAGGCCGCCGCCGGATCGACCGCCAGGGTACGTGTCGGTACCAGCGCGAACAGAGTGGTGGGGCTGTCCCAGCCGGACTGACCCACGAAGGATTCGATCTCGGCGGCGATGGCCTCGAGCAGGATGGGTTCGCCGGCGATTCCGGCCGTCTCGGTCATGTCCTAGATCGTGCCATCCGCCGGAACCGAGGCGGTGCTCGGTACGTTGCCTGCACGGGGTCGGCAGCTCCGCGGGGGCGGTGCCGACCAACCCCCACAGCGCCGCCTACTACGGTTCTGGGCGGGGCGTGCAGTTTCACGCCTGCGGACGCGGGTCGAGGGTAAGGAGTGGGGCCAGTGGCTATGCGGCCGGAAATGCCGTCGATCCGGGTTTCTCGACGGGGCAAGATCTTCATCGGCGTGGTTATCGCGCTGATAGTGCTCCTGTCGTTGGTCGGTTCGGCCGCGCGGGTCTACACGAACTGGCTCTGGTTCGGCGAACTCGGCTACCGGGGCGTGTTCTCGACCATCCTGTGGTCGCGAATTGTGTTGTTCCTGATTTTCGGCTTCGTACTCACTGTGATCGTGGGCGCGAACGTCTACCTGGCCTACCGCATGCGGCCGCCGTTCCGACCGATCTCGCCCGAGCAGGAAAACCTCGAGCGATACCGGGTCGTGCTGGAGCCTCGTAAGAAGCTGCTGTTCGCGGGGCTACTCCTCGTGCTCTTCATCGGCGCCGGCGTGGCCGGGCAACAGAGCTGGCAGGTCTGGCAGCTGTGGCTGCACGGCGTCTCCTTCGGTGTGCAAGACCCTCAGTTCCATCGCGACATCTCCTTCTTCGCCTGGGACTATCCCGCCTACCGCGCCCTGCTCGGCTTCGGCTTCAACGCCGTGATCTTCTCGCTGGTGCTCAGCCTGGCGGTTCACTACGTCTTCGGCGCCTTCCGCATCGCGACCCCGGGCCCCAAGCTGACCATCTCCGCCCGACGGCACGTGACCGTGCTGGTGTTCTTCTTCGTCGTCCTCAAGGCCTGCGCGTACTGGCTCGATCGCTACGGCCTGGTCTTCTCCGACCGCGGCAAGGTCACGGGCGCCTCGTACACCGACGTCCATGCCACTCTGCCCGCGAAGACCATCTTGTTCTGGGTGGCCATTCTCATCGCGATCGCCGTGCTGGCCAGTCTGTGGCTCAAGAGCAGCCTGATCGCCCTGACGTCCTTCGTCGTCCTGCTGATCATGTCGATTGCGATCAACGGCATCTACCCGTACACGGTTCAGCAGTTCAGCGTGAAGCCCAATGCCAACAGCAAAGAGGCGCCCTACATCGCGCGGAACATCGCCGCGACTCGAACGGCCTACGACATAGCGAGCGTCTCGGCCGGCGGGGATGTGACCTACAAGGGCTACGACACGACCAGTCCCGCGCCGGCCTCGTCACTTCCCTCGGACAAGGCGACCGTGTCCAACGTCCGCGTGCTCGACCCGAACGTGGTCAGCCCGACGTTCAATGCGTATCAGGGTCTGAACAACTACTACGGGTTCCCGGACAAGCTCGACGTCGACCGCTACACCCTCGGTGGCTCGACCGCGGACTACGTGGTGGGCGTGCGCGAACTGGACGCCGGCAAGCTGTCGGGCAACCAGACCAACTGGATCAACGAGCACACCTTCTACACCCACGGCTACGGCTTCGTCGCTGCGACGGCCAACAGCGATGTCAACTCGGCGAGCTCGTTCGCGGAGGGAAGCATTCCTCCGTCCGGGCCGCTGACGATCGACAAACCCCAGGTCTACTTCGGTGAGAAGGGTGTCGACTACTCGGTCGTGGGCGGGGCGGGAAATCGCGAGAACGACGCCGACAACAGTCGCACCACCTACACCGGCAGCGGTGGCATCTCCTTGTCGAATTTCTTCAATCGCTTGGCTTTCGCGGTGAAGTACCGACAGACCAACTTCGTGCTCAACAACGCAGTGTCGGCCAGCGGAGCCAAGCTGATCTTCGACCGCGATCCGCGCCAGCGGGTCCAGAAGGTCGCGCCCTATCTCAAGGTGGACGGCGATCCGTACCCGGCCGTGATCAACGGGCGCATCGTGTGGATGTTGGACGGGTACACCACCATCGCGAATTACCCCTATTCGGAAAGGCAATCGCTGTCGTCCTTGACCACGGACTCACTGTCGAACGCCAACCGAACCGCGGCCCAGCCCGACGCGCAGATCAACTACATCCGTAATTCGGTCAAGGCCACCGTCGATGCCTACGACGGGACCGTGAAGCTCTACGCCTGGGACGAGAGCGATCCAGTTCTCAAGACCTGGATGAAGATCTTCCCGGGCAAGATCCTGCCGAAGTCCGCGATGCCGCCCGACGTCACCGCTCACGTGCGCTACCCCCAGGATCTGTTCGAGGTGCAGCGGGGCCTGCTCGCGCAGTACCACGTCGACAACCCGGTGCAGTTCTACAACGTGCAGAACAAGTGGACGGTCCCGGACGACCCGACAGCCGAAGGGGTGGACCAGCCTCCGTACTACCTGCTGGCCGCAAATCCGAATTCGACCTCGCAGGCCGAGTACCAGCTCACCTCGCCGATGAAGGTCAACAGCCGGACGAACATGGCCGCCTACATCTCCGTCAACTCGGATGCGACCAGTCCGGACTACGGAAAGTTCACCGTGCTGCAGCTACCCAGCGGCTCCAACATCCAGGGGCCGGAGCAGATTTTCACCAACTTCAACTCAGACCCCACGATTTCCAAGGACATCTCGCTGCTCAGTGGCCAGGGATCGTCGGTGATCCACGGAAACCTGCTGACGCTGCCGATCGGCAACACCTTCCTGTACGTCGAACCGCTGTATGTACAGGGAAGATCGTCGACCACGTTCCCGTCGCTGCAACGTGTTCTGGTCAACTACAACGGCAAGATCGGCTACGGCGAGAATCTGGCCATGGCGCTGCTGAACCTGACCCAGCCCGTCGTCGGGCAGGACATCAACAGCCTGAATCAGGGAACGACACCGTCGACGCCGAGCACGGGTAGCAGCCCCCCGACGACTCCCACACCGAGCACGAGCCCGAGCGCGGTCCCGTCGGACGTCACCGCGATACTGGCCCAGTTGGACCAGGCCTACCAGGATTATCAGAGCGCGACGACCGCCAAGGATTACGCCAAGCAGGGCGCTGCGCTTGGTCGGATCCTGCAGTTGATCGATGAGTACAACACTGCGCGAAAGGGCTCGTCGTCCAGTCAGCCAGGAACCGGGACGCCATCGGTGACCCCGTCCAAGACGCCGTCGAGAGCACCGAGCCCCTCGTCCACCTCCTCCTGATCACGGCCAAAAGGTCGCGGGGATGCGCCGAGAGCGAACGGCGGTCCCCGCGATTTGGCGGGCTGGACGGGGCTGTGTAATGTGGTGTTTACCGACGCGGGGTGGAGCAGCTCGGTAGCTCGCTGGGCTCATAACCCAGAGGTCGCAGGTTCAAATCCTGTCCCCGCTACAACGAAAGATCTCGATAAGAAGGCCCCCTGCGCAGCGCGGGGGGCCTTCTTGCGTTTGCTATCGGTGCCGTTCCGCCTACCACGTGATGTCATGAACAGCACAATTCGTTCGATAGTGCACCGAATGGCCCGCGTCGCTTCGGGCCGGCCGGCCCGCGCCGCGCCGCGCCGAGGCCCTGGTGAGGGTCGAGGTGCCGGCGGTACGCTCCGACACGCCGAGTCTGGGCGGACTCTGCGGAGCGCACCACATCAGAGGTTCGACATGAATCAACGGATGCGTAACCGTGCTGTGATCATCGTTGCCCTGCTGGTGGTCGGCGGCTCGGCTACTGCTGGTTGCAGCAGCGGACATAGGAGCACGACACCAACCTCGGCTGCCAGCTCGATCAGGGCGACCGTGTCGAGCTCGGTCAGCTCGTCCAACGCGGTGACCTCCGCTCCTGCCGGAGCCTCATCGACACCGGCTTCGTCGACCGCGCCCCCGGCCCCCACGTCCCTCAACCTCTCGGGCAGGTGGTCGGGCAAGTACCAAGGGGCATACCAGGGCACGTTCACCCTTACATGGCAGCAGAAGACGGCAACACTCAGCGGCAATATCACCCTGTCGAATCCGCCCCAGACGCTGACCTTGAACGGCACACTGAAGGGCCGGTCCATCACTTTCGGCACCGTCGGATCGACGGCGATCACCTATACGGGGACAGCGACCGCAGTGGCGATGTCTGGCACCTACTCGGTGGGTGGACAGAACGCGGGTCCGTGGAGTGCTAGCAAGTCGAAATAGCCTTTCTGCTCCGGTCCCAGATCGAAGAACACTTGTGGCGAATGTGCCTTGGCCGCTTCCAAGAGATCTGGCGACGAAGACAGAAGGCCGCATTCTTCGGAATTGACCCCTATTCCTGACGGTAAGCCATAGCAAGTCCGGCCTGTAAGCTTCAGCCATGGCGACTAAGACAATCCGCGTGGATGACATTGATGGCACCGAGGGCGACGTTTCGTCCGTCGAGTTCGCGTTAGAAGGTGTGCAGTACCGCATCGATCTCAGTGAGAAGAACGCCGAGAAGCTGCGAAAGGCGCTGGCCTCCTATATAGACTCAGCCGAGAAGATCGGTGGACGCCGTAGCGCGGTGCGTCCGGTGGTAGTCCAGAGCGGTAAGCGGTCGAAAGAAGAACTTCAGGCCATTCGGGAATGGGCCCGTTCCAGCGGGTACGCGGTTTCTGATCGGGGACGGATCCCGGCCGAGATCGAGCAGGCCTACGCCGAAGCAAAGTAGCCCAAATCGGCACCGTCCTCCGCGCGCTTGCGATATCCGGTTGGTCAGCGTGCGGAGGATCGGCTTTGTCAAAGGACCAGAAGTTCCTGTCGACCAGATGACCACCCGTGGCAGCAGCGAGTTCAGCTTCGCTGGCCCGCGGTGGTGGGAATAGTCGTGCTCGGCCAATCGTCGGCTCGCGCGTGGCCGCGACGGCCGAGATCCTCGATGCCCACGTTGTAGGTCTCGCGGGCAGTCGCGGCCGCGATCGCCGAGATCAGGCAGCAGGCCGAGGTGAAGATCGCCACCGGGACCCAGCCGTTGCGGCCGTGCGTCTCGATGGCCTTGCCGATCGTCGGCGTGAAGCCGGCCAGCAGGAATCCCAACTGGGTCCCGATGGCCACTCCGGAATAACGGACCCTGGTCGGGAACATCTCGTTGTAGAAGGACGGCCAGATCGCATTGGGGGCGCTGTAGGCAACCGAGGTTATTGCCACCGCGCCGAGGAACACCAGGAGTACGTTTCCCGACGTGATGGCCATGAAGTAGGGGTAGATGATCACCCCGCACGCCAGCACGCCCGCAATGAACACCGGCTTTCGCCCGATGCGATCGGAGATGATCGCGTACACCGGCTGGAATCCGAGTGCGAAGACGTTGGCCACGACGACGGCCCAGAGCATGGTTGTCTTCGAGATGCCTTGATCGGTGGCGTAGCTCAGGCCGAACACCGCGGTCACCGTGCTGACGACGGCGACGAACGCACACAACAGCACGCGCAGGACGTCGCCCCACTGGTCCCGCAGCAGTTCGGCCACCGGTAACTTGGCCAGCTCATGCTTGTCCTGGGCTTCCTGGAAGGCCGGGGTCTCCGGCATCCGCAATCGGATGACGAACGCGACCGCGACGACGACGGCGCTGAGCAGGAAAGGCACCCGCCAGGCCCAGTCGAGCTGATCCTGCTTGGGTAGCGACGTGATCGGGATGAAGATCAGCGTCGCAAGGATCAGGCCGGCCTGCGAGCCGCTCAAAGTCCAGCTGGTGAAGAAGCCGCGTCGATGGGCGGGGGCGTGTTCCAAGGTCAGCGAGCTCGCTCCACTTTGCTCACCGCCGGCTGAGAAGCCTTGCAACAGCCGAAGGGCGATGAGCAGCCCGGGCGCCCAGAGCCCGATGTGCCGGTAGTCGGGCAGACAACCGATCGAAAACGTCGACAACCCCATCAACGCCAGCGTGAACACGAGTATGCGTTTGCGGCCGATGCGATCGCCGAGGTGACCCAGCACCAGCGCCCCGACCGGGCGCGCGACGTAGGCGACACCATAGGTGGCGAGCGCAAGCAGTGTGCCGGTGGCCGGGTCGGCCTTCGGGAAGAAGACCTTGTTGAAGGCCAAGGCGGCTGCGGTGCCGTAGACGAAGAAGTCGTAATACTCGACCGCCGTGCCGAAGAAGCTCGCCAGCGCTGCCCGGCGCGGAGCAGAGTTGGCGGCCGACGTGCCGTGTGGAGCGGGGTTTGCTGCACTCACGGGTCCTCCAAGGGACGAAGGGTAGCCCGCCGCATGATGAGCGCGCGGTTGTCTCGGGCCAGGGGAGAGGGGTGTGCCGGTCGAGCGGATGGATCAGGCCGCGGGACGTCTGGGGCGCCCGCGGCGGCCGAGCTGGGCGGCGAGCCGGACGGGCGTGTTGGCTGCGCCGTAGCCCTCGTACTCGCCGACTCGCTGAAGCACCTCGATGAAGAACGCGTTGCCGATCAGGCCGGTGTACAGATGTAGAAGGTGCCCGGCGGGACCTTCGTCATACATCAACTGGTGACTACGCATTCGTTCCACGGCAGCGTCGGAGAGATCGAAGCGGGCGTGCAGATCGTCGTAGTAGTTGTCGGGGATGGCCATGAGATCGAGCCCGCGGGTACGGAGTCGACTGGCGACGGCGTAGATGTCTTCGCAGCGGAACGCGAGCTGATTGAAACCCCCCGCGCCTGGTAGGTCGCTCGGCCCCTCATTCACGTTGAGAACGAGCCGCAGGTCGCCGGCGTCGGGACGAAGGACCCGGCTGCGTAGGCGTCCCTGCGGTTCCATGAACTCCGCGGACGGTCCACTGATCATGCCGAAAATGGTTCGGTAGAAGGCGATCTCGGCGTCGAGAAGGTCGGCGGGGACCGCGCAACCGAGGTGGTCGATCGCGAACCCGGCGCCGCTGTGGCCTGATACTTCCGGCACCGGGTCGAAATCCTGCTGCCAGTCGGTAGCGCTGGCCTCTGCTTCGCTCACCAGCACCTGCGCGCCGGAGGGAGCGGCGATTCCGAGCAGCGGGGCTTCGCCAGGGCCGAGGCGGCGCTGCACCCGTGGCCACAACATGGCCGTGCTGCGCTCCTGCAGGGAGCGAAGGTCATCGGTGAGCACGCCCAGGGCCGTCACCCTCGGTACCGGAGCGGAGTGGGAAGTCGCCGGCTCGGTGTTGAGCAGCACGTTGGCCTCGCCGTTGCGCCACCACGCAACGTGCTTGCTTCGGTGTCGTCCGACCATCGCGAACCCCATCCCGCCCAGAGTCGCGTCGAGGTCGTCTCCGCCGACGGCGAGTTCCACGAAGGCGGGCCGTACGCTCGTCGGCGGCGGGGGAGGGCTGAACAGCTCCACCGCAACCGCTCGGTGCTCGGCCTGCCAGCGCGCCTTGAGCCGTTCCTCGAGCTGGAGCAGCGAACGCATCGCGTCCAGGCTGGTGAGTCCCGGGTCGGCGGTCCGGACCACATCACTGAAGACTTCGAGCGAGATCGGGCCGCGGTAACCGGCCTCGACGACGGCGGCGACGACAGCGTCGAGTGCGAGCGTGCCCTGGCCAGGAAAGCAACGGAAGTGCCGGCTCCATTCCAGAACATCCATGCTCAGATGCGGCGCGTCGGCAACCTGCAGGAACATGATGCGATGGCCGGGGATCCCGTTCAGCACCGAGACGTTCTCGCCCCGGGCAAGCATGTGGAAGGTGTCCACGCACAGCCCGACGTCGCAGTGGTCGGCGCGCTCGACAACGTCCCAGGCCAAGCTCACCCGATCGATGTGGGTGCCCCACGCCAGCGCTTCGAAGGCGAGCGTGCAGCCGTGTTCAGCGGCTAGCTCGGCCGCGGCGTGCAATTGCTCGGCGGACAGGTCGGGATCGGCGATGGCGTCCGGCGTGGCGTTGGAGCAGACCAGCGCGGTGCCGGTCCCGAGAGCGTTCATGATCTCGAACTTGCGGCGCAAGCGTCTCAACACGGCGGGGAACCTCTCGGGGTCGACCCCTTCCACGTCCCGGATCGGCTGGAACAGCTCGATCGTCAGCCCCAGATCCGCACAGCGGCGCCGGACATCGGCGGCGCGCAACGGCGAGGCGATCAGGTCGTTGTCGAAGATCTCCACGCCGTCGAACCCCGCTGCCGCTATCGCGGACAGCTTTTCCTCCAGAGTTCCACTGATCGATACCGTGGCGATGCCCTTTCGCATGCTCAGGCCACCTCCATGCCGTGTTCGTTGACGGCCTGCAGGTCGGTGCGCCCCGAGCGGGCAGCGGACGGAGCGGAGATCGCGGCGAAGTGGGCGCTCATGCGTGCGGCGTCCGGAGTGAGTCCCGTGAACAGCTCGAACGCGTCGGCGGCCTGAAACACCGCCATCCCACCACCACTGACCACCGTGCAGCCGAGCTGCCGCGCGAACGAGACAAGCCTTGTCTGCAGGGGGAAATACACTACGTCGGAAACCCACAGCTCGGGGCGCAGGAGCCCGGCCGCGAGTGGCAGGCCTGGATGGTCGACCATGCCGATCGGCGTGGCGTTGATGAGGCCGTGAGCGTCGGCCAGGGGAGCCTTCGGATCGGCGGCGGCGCTGATCCTGGAGGCACCGAAGACCGGTTCTAGTCGGGCCAGCAGGCGATTCCGTTGGTCTGCGTCGGGATCGACGACGGTCAGGTGCTCGGCGCCCCCACGCAGTGTGGCGTAAGCGACCGCTGAGCCTGCGCCTCCGGCACCGAGTAGGACCATCCGGTCGCCGACGTGTTCGGGCAGGCTGAGCGCGAACGAGCGGGCGTACCCCGACCAGTCGGTGTTGTGACCTGTCGTGCGGCCGTCCTTGATGACCACGGTGTTCACCGCTCCCAGCAGAGCGGCGGCCTCGGACAGTTCGTCCAGCAGCGGCGCGACGGCTTGCTTGGCGGGGTGAGTGACGTTGAGACCGTCGAAGCCCAGGCGGATCGCCCAGGGCAGGATCTCCCCGATGCCGTGACCGGCCACGCGCGGATCACCGAGATCGATCAGCCGATAGGCCAATGCCAGTGCCTGCTCGCGCGCCTCACGTTCGTGCAGGGCGGGAGTGAGGGAGGCTCCGATGCCAGCGCCGACGAGCCCGAGCATCCGCGATCTGCGCTCGCCCCGGCTCGTCATCGCCGGCCGGCTTCGAGCGCGGCGACCGCGGTGCTGATCGCACCGGTGCAGTGGCCGAACGCGACGCCGCGGCCGAGCGATTCGGCGTGCGTCGTGCAGTGCTCGTCGACCTCGGCCGACGACTCACGTCCGTGGGTCTCGGGACGGCATTCGTCGAGCAGATCCAGGTGCGGACCGTTCACCACCGCGATAGCGGGTCGCCTCATCTCGGCTCCTAATGTACTAACTGGTTCGTTAGTTATACGCGGCAAGCGGACCGTGGGGAAGGGGTTGCGAAAGATTTCCTGAATAGCGCGAGTGTTACGGGGACTAGGGTTTGACTCGCCCGATCAACTGGCCGACGAACTGGCCGACCAGACACACCGGACGGAGCCAATGCCGCGTAAGCCCGCCGCACCGCCGGCCGTCCCGCAACCCCCTGAGCCACCTCAGCCACGGGTTGCGTCTGTGGATGAAAAGCGAACCCGGGACAAGGACCGCACTCGCGCCGAGTTGCTGCGAGTCGCCACCGAGGAGTTCGCCCGGGTGGGGTTCTCCGGTGCCCGGGTCGATCAGATCGCCGCGCGAACCCGTACGACCAAGCGAATGATCTACTACTACTTCGGTGGCAAGGAACAGCTGTACCTCGCCGTGCTCGAACAGGCCTACGAAGACATTCGCTCGGTCGAGCAGGCGATGGACCTGCAGAACCTGGGACCGGTCGAGGCGCTACGGACGCTGGCCGAATTCACCTTCGACTACGACGACACGCACCGGGACTTCATCCGGCTGGTGGCGATCGAGAACATTCACCACGCCGAATACCTGCAGACCTCGTCCCAGCTTGTCGGGCTCAACAGCCCGGTCATCGCCCTGATCCAGCAGATTCTCGATCGGGGTAAGCAGCAGAAGGTGTTCAGTCGCGATGCCACCGCGATGGAGGTGCACGTCATGATGAGCGCCCTGTGCTTCTTCCGGGTGGCCAACCGCCCCACGATCAACGCCGTGTTCGGCTACGACATGACGGCCCCGGCAGCGCGCAAGCGCCACCGACGGATCGTCGGCGACATGTTGATCGCCTGGCTCCAGGCCTGAGCGCCAGGGTGAATGGTTCGGTCCGCTCGCATCCGGCCGGCGCGCCGCGGGCTCAGCCTCGCTTGACGGTGGCGAGCTTGGAACGGACCAGCACCAGCGGAGGCTTGGGATCATGCGGCTGTGGGATCGCCTGGAGCGTGAAGTCGGCGATGACGCCGGGCCGGAACACCAGGCAGTGCGTCGAGCCACCGAACTGGAAGTAGCCCAGTTCCTCGCCCTTGCTCACGTGCGAGCCTGGTGCGGTCACCTCACCGAGAACGCAGGACGACACCTCCGACATGCCGACCGCGACGAGGGCCACCAGTCCGATGGCCGGGTCGTCGGCGTCGATGATGATGACGGCCCGCGCCGCGACGTGGGCGAGATAGCCCTGCGAGTTCATCGGCTCGATGGCGGCGGCGCCTTCGGAGTCGGCTTCGGAGTAGTACGTGCCTTCGACGAGGAAGGCCCGCACGACGGTACCGGCGACCGGACTGTGCCAGCGGTGGTAGTTGGTGGCGCTGAGAAATGCCTGGTAGACCGTCCCGCCGACGAACTCGTCCACCGACTCGTCATCGGCGAGCATGTCCTGCAACGAATAGGGCTGCGACTTGATCCAGAACTGGTCTTGGCGCTGGACGTCGGTGCTGATGCCGTACGGCGTGGATTCACAGGCGCTGACGATGACGGAGTCGTCTTCAGGGGAGGCGACCGGGCGGGCCCCAGGCTTGAACGTCCGGGTGAAGAAGTCGTTCCAGGACGCGAAGCCCCAGTAGGGATCGTCCGGGTCGTGTTCGTACTGGTCGATCCCGATGGCCTGCTGAGCCGCCGGGCTCTTCCAGCCGGTCGGGGACTCGTTGAGCACGTACCGTGAATCCTCGCTGTTGAGGAACTCACACCATGCGGTGAGGATCTTCTTCAGCATCGTGTTGACGGTCCGGTCGCGGTAGGCGGCGAAACCGGTTGTCGTACCCATCGTCCAGTCCAGGATGGCCCCCAACGGCAGCGTGACCGCCTGGTCGCCGAACTCCGGCGCCATCGTCAGAACGGCGTTCATCAGCCGCAGCAGCTGGTCGGTGTCGGTCAGGTGCCGCTTGCTGTAGTCCCTGTTCTTCGGCACCTCCTCGATCATCCGTTCCACGTACATTCGCACCACCGGATCGGTGGCGATCAGACGCTGGAACTCGGCGATGACCGGATGCAGCTCGGCGCCATCTGCCTCGACCTGTTCACGGTGGCCGGCCAGCCACTGCTCGAGGGCATCCTGCTCCGGAAGCCATCCGGCTTGGCGTCGAACATCACTGGGGTTGGACTGCGTAGTCATGACCAGCAATCTTCCACACCCGTCGCGAAGGCTCCGCATCGTGCTCCCTGGCCAGGGCCGAACCTTCGACCTGGGCCAGGTCGTTCGCGGCAAGGCGCGCCAATCCGCGAACGCTCGCGCATCGCTCTGACCGGAAGGACATGCCCGGGCCGCCGGAGGTCGGTCGGGCTGGTCCCTTCCCTAGATCGCAGCGAAAGCGATGGCTGGACGTACCGCGCAGCCGGCAGAAACGCCGCTGCGTGACAGCCATGGTCTCGTGCCGAACGCTTCGTCGCTCATCTGGTGATGGCCGCTGGTGGCCCTTCGTTGTTGTGTCTAGTGAAACCATAGACATAGTAGGAGTGAATCTCGAGACCACTGAACTCGGGGTTAGTACGTCACCTTGTTGGGCTTCGCCCCACCAGAGTCGGCGGCCGCCTGGCGACGAGGGCAACGTCAACGGGGGTGGGCCCGCAACAAGGGCAACGTCAACGGGGGTGGGCCCGCAACAAGGGCAACGTCAACGGGGGTGGGCCCGCAACGAGGGCAACGTCAACGGGGGTAGGCCCGCAACAAGGGCAACGTCAACGGGGGTGGGCCGGCAACGAGGGCAACGTCAACGGGGTGGGGGCGGTTCGCGACGGGGGATGCCCCACGGGTTGGCCGCCTGCAACGCGGGCGGGAGCAGCTCGTCCGGCAAGCTCTGGTAGCTCACCGGCCGCAGCCAGCGTCGGATCGCCGTCGCGCCGACCGACGTGTGTCCGACGTTCGTGGTCGACGGCCACGGTCCGCCGTGGTTCATCGCCCACGCCACGGCGACGCCGGTGGGCCAGCCGTTGTAGATGACCCGCCCCGCACGCTCACTCAGCCGGGCGAGCACCTGCGCCAGCGGGAACGTGTCGTCCGGAGCGGCCTGCAGGGTAGCGGTCAGTGAGCCGTCGATCGCCGCGATGGCCTCCAGCAGATCGTCGACCTCGGTGTACTCGACCACGATCGCGGCCGGCCCGAAGTGTTCCTCGGTCAACGCGATCGGATCCGCCGCGACCGCGGCGGCCGACGTCCGGAACAGCCGCGCCGACCCCCACGATCCCTCCTGCGGCCCGAGTCCGCCCGCGGCCAGCAGCTCGACCGCGGGATGGGCGGCCAGATCGTCCAGGCCGGCTTGCAGCTGTACCGCGATCCGTCGGTTGAGCATCGGTGCGGCCGCGACCCCCTCGACGGCGGCGACGAGCCTGTCCTCCAGCCCGTGCCCGGCCGGAAGGAAGAGCAGGCCGGGCTTCGTGCAGAACTGCCCCGCTCCCAGAGTGAAGGAACCGACGAAGCCGTCGACGACCTCAGCCCCGCGAACGGACACCGCCGCCGGCGTCACGACCGTGGGGTTGATGCTGCCCAGCTCGCCGAAGAAGGGGATCGGGTCCGGACGGTTGGCCGCCACGTCGAACAGGAACCGGCCGCCCGCGGTGGACCCGGTGAAGCCGCTGGCCTTGATCCTGCGGTCCCGCAGAGCGGTCACGCCCTGCTGATCGCCGAAGACGATCCCGAAGACGCCGGAGGGCAGACCGGAGTCCGCGACCGCTCGTTCGGCAAGTTCGGACACCGCCGCCGACAGCGCGGGGTGTGAGCCGTGCGCCTTGACCAGCACTGGCGCACCAGCCGCCAGCGCGGAGGCCGTGTCCCCGCCGAGCACGCTGAAGGCGAAGGGGAAGTTGCTGGCGGCGTAGACCAGGACCGGCCCCAGCGGTTCGAGCCAGCGACGCAGCACCGGCCGCGGTGGGATGGCCGTGCCGTCCGCATCCTCCAGGATGGCCTCGAGATACTGCCCTTCCAGGACGACGTCAGCGAACAGGCGGAGCTGGTTAGCGGTGCGTGCGAGCTCGCCGGTGAGCCGAGGCAGGGGCAGCCCGGACTCGGCCGCGGCGAGCGGCACCAGATCATCGGCGGCGCCTTCGAGTCGGTCCGCCAGCAGGCGTAGCAGTTCAGCCCGGCTGCTCGGACTACTGGCCCGTAGGACCGGGAACGCCTCAGCCGCCTCGGTCAGCAGCCGCTGCAGATCCTCCGGCGCGGTCTCGGGCACGCCGGTGCCGACCGGCTCGCCGGTTCGGGGGTTGTGGCCCTGGACACGGGGCGTGCTCGCGGTCATCGCTGCTCCTCAGGCGTGCGGGCGAACGTCGGGACGACCTCGCCGCGCCGGACGAGATCGTCCAGGTGAGCCTTGGCGATCGACATGGTCTGCAGATTCAGTCCACCATAGGGACCGAGCTGCTCGCCGAGGGCGGCGGCCAGCGGCCCCAGCCGGACCTGCTCCGCGCGGTCGCTGTCACCGGCGCTGTCACCGGCGCTGTCACCGGCGCTGTCACCGGGGCTGTCACCGGGGCTGTCACCGTGGCGGACACCGTCGAGATAGTCGAGGACGAATTCCTCGGCCCGATCGAGGAAAAGCAGGCTCTCGGCAATGCGCCGGTGACCGGCGTCAGCATCCAGACTGTCGCCGTGGGACGGCAGCAGCCGCTCGAATTCGAGCGCGTTCAGCCGCTTCAATCCGTCCCGGTAGCGCCGGACGTCGTGGTACAGCGGCGCGAGGTGCATGTCGGTGTGGGCGATGGGAATGCCGAAGCCCTGAACGTCGTCGAAGGTGAACAGCAGGCCCTGCTCGCGGTCCAGCACAGCGAGGTGACCGGGGGAGTGGCCGCTGGTCGAGATCACCTCGAGGGCCGTCCCGGCCAGGGTTATCTCGTCGCCGTCGCGCAACAGCCGCTCCACCCGCGGACGATCGCCCAACTGCAGGACCAGCTCCGCTCGTTGGGCCTCGCTCAGCCGGTAGGCGTCGGGATTGGCGTTCCACAACTGGTCGATGAGCGTGTCGTTGTCCTCCAGCCACCCGGCTTCCAGGGCCGGGCCGGCGAAGACCGGCGCGCAGGTGGCGGCGAGCGCGGCGTTGCCCCCCATGTGGTCGGGGTGGGCGTGTGAGTTCACCACGAGGTGTATGTCCTGGATCGACAATCCGGCGCGCGCCAACTCCGGCCGGATCGACGCCTCCGGCGTGGCCGAGACACCGCTGTCCAGCAGGACGATCCCGTCCTCGTCGGCGAAGGCGTGCAGGTAGAGCGGCAACCCGCACAGATCGAGGTATTCGGTGGTGATCTGGAACCAGCCGCGGCCGAGATCCCTCATGAGCTCGTGAGTGTGCCGGCCGCGGTGACGGGACGAGCGGCCTGTTCAAGCCAGCGGAAGGACCGAGGGTCGGCGGCGATGACCGGATTGGTGAGCGTGCCGATTTCGGAGATGGACACCCGCACCGTGTCCTCCGGCGACATGCTGAAATCGAGTTCGGGAACCAGCCCCGTGCCGCTGGACAACACCACGCCCTCGGGGAAGGCCAGCTGCCGCCCCAGGTGCTCGATGAGGTCGTCGAAGCGGCGATGAAGAAGACGGGTGGAGGTGGCGCCCGACCAGACCCTCGTCCCGCCGCGGGTCACGTCGACCTCGATGGTCAGGTCGTGGCCGTCGATCTCCCACGCCGGCCGAATGCCGGGGCCCAGCGCGCAGGAGCCGGCGTAGACCTTCGCCTGCGGCAGGTACAGGGGATTCTCGCCCTCGATCGAGCGGGAGGAGACGTCGTTGCACACCGTGAAGCCCACGAGCTCACCGTCGGCGTTGAGCACGAGCGCGAGCTCAGGCTCTGGGACGTCGACAGCCGAATCGTCACGCACCCCGACCGGTTCGCCATCACCGACCACCCGCCAAGCCACGGACTTGAAGAACAGTTCCGGCCGTGGCGCGTCGTAAACCCGCGCATAGACGTCGGCGACGACGCTTTCCTCCTGGCGGGCCTGGTTCGAGCGCTGGTAGGTGACTCCGCTGGCCCAGACCTCGGTCAAGCCGTCCACCGGAGGCAGAACTCGTACCGGGCCGGGCTCGCGCTCGGCATCGGTGAGGGCCTGGGTCACCGCCGCGCGCAACTGTGGCAGCGGCAGCCGGAGCAGCTGTCCCAAGGTGAGCACGGGGAGCCGCATGATCGCGCCGGTGTCGGTGCGGATTCCGACCCTGGGCATGGTGGGTTCGTCCTGGGTGGTGTAGCGGATGAGCAGCATGTGCTCGATGTCCTCTCGTCAGCGGCCGGTGAACTGCGGCGCGCGCTTTTCGGCGAAGGCCAGTCGCCCTTCGGCGGCATCGTCGGTTCCCATGCAGATCGCCTGCATCTCGCGCTCGTACTGGATGGCGGCCTCCTGCCCCATGCTGGCTGCGGCATGCAGGTTCGCCTTGGCCGCTTGGGCGGCGATCGTCGGCCGAGTGGCGATGGACGCTGCCAGCTCGTGCGCGGCGGCCAGAAGATCACCGGGTTCGTACAGCCGACTGACCAGGCCCATCCGCAACGCCTCGCTCGCCGGGACCGGATCGCCGGTGAGCAGCAGCAGCGCCGCGTCGGAGGCCGACACGCTGCGCGAGAGCAGCGCTGAGACTCCGCCGCCACCGATCCAGCCGAGCTTGATCTCGGCAGCCGCGAACGAGGCCGTCGTGCTGGCCAGCCGGATGTCGGCCGACAGTGCCAGCTCCAGACCGCCGCCGTAGGCGTAGCCGTTGACCGCGGCGATCACCGGAATTCGCAGTGAGCGCAGGGCATCGCAGTAGTCGCGGCGGTTGCGGAACCGCCACGGGTCGGGGTACTGGTCCACCTCGTTGATATCGCTACCGACGCTGAAGGCGCGCTCCCCGGCACCGGTCACGACGAGAACGCGCACCTCGCTCGGCAATCCGCCCGTGCCCACCCGCGCCACCAGCTCGAGCAGATCGGCGCTCATGGCGGTGGTGACGGAATTGAGTTTGGCCGGACGGTTCAGGGTGATCGTGCCCACGCCGTCGGTCACGACGAAGTCGATGGAGCTGGCAACGGCGTTCATGCGGATCTGCTTTCGGTGATTCGGGTGTCAGAACCTCGGCGCCGGTCGTGCAAGCGGTTGATCTGGGCGACCGCTGCGCGGGGATCGCGGGCGCCGACGATGCAGTCCCTGACGATCGCCGAGCCCTCGTCCTGCACATCGATCCAGCCGTCGTAGCGGGGCCGGATCCAGGCCGAGGTCAAGGATCGAAGGGTGTGGGAGTAGTAACCGCCCGAGGCGCCGCCGACGCCCGGCGAGTTCCACACCGCGGCGCTGGCGGGTTGGCCGCCATGCGCGGGGACCAGGCCGGTCTGAACGTCCTCGGCGAGAAAGGCACGTATCCATCGGCGGATTCGCTCACGTCGCTCGCCGCCGCCGCCGCAGTTGCCGTCGCCGCCGCGGTTGCCGCGGTTGCCGCGGTCGCCGTCGTCGTCGCCGTCGGCGGGTCGGGCGGCGACCGCGAGCCCGGTGCCACCCAGCACACTGCCGGGTCGGCTGCCCAGCCAGCTCGGCGCATCGGCGAAGGCCAACTCCGCCCGTCCCGGCTCGGGCCTGGCGTATGCGGCGTAGCCGTAGGCGAGTGGGCAGTAGTCGAGGACTCCGGCCGCGATGGCCTCGTGAACACCGATGGGATCGCCCAGCGACACCGAACGATCCACCATCGGCCACAGCGACTGAAGAAGTTCGAGGGCAGCTTCAGCCCGGACCACGGGAAGCAACGATGGTCTCGGCTCAGCACTGTCTGCGCAGCAGGCGAGCAGGGTGAGCAGGGCGTGCGGACCGCCGAGGCACAGCGCGGTCGCCGCGTACCGGCTGACCGCGGCGATCCCGTCCCACCGCGCGGGGGGATCGGCCAGCCGGTCGGCACGGAACATGCTGACCTGGGTCGCGGCGTCGATCGGAATGGCCCACTGCCGTCCGCCGAGTCGGTAGCCCTGCCAGGTCGGTGGCACGGATTGGCCCTGCCAAGCGGCGAGTTCCTCGGTCGAGAACACCTCGTCCAGGGCGAGAATCGCACCGCGCACGATGCCGGCGCCCAGACCGGGGTGGTCGACGACGAGCAGGTCGTAGGTGCGCGCCAGTTCGTCCAGCGGGTGCGCTTCGAAATCGGCCAACGACTGAACGTCCCAGTCCACCCTCTCCGGGCTCAGCCCGGACGTTTCGAAGGCCCGCAGCGGGCGGTATCCGCGAGGGTGATCCCAGGTCATCCCGCGCAGGGGGATCACGCTCGCACCACCCCGTCAGCGACGAGCCCGTCGATCTCGTCGCCGGACAGTCCGAGTTCGGTGAGCACCTGGATGGTGTGTTGACCCGCGGTCGGAGCCGGCCGGTTCACCCGCGCCGGGCTGGCGCTGAGCCGAAAGGCGAAGCCCGGCGTCGTCACGCGTCCCTCGGTCGGGTGGTCGTAGCTGATGAAGGACTCGTTGTGCCGGACCTGGGGGTCGGTGAGCAGTTGGTCATATGAATAGACCGGCCCGACCCAGACCCCGCGCGCCCCGAGGGTGTCCAGCCAGAAGTCAGAGGTGTTCGTCCGCAACCGGGCCGTGACGATGGCTGAGATCTCGTCGCGGTGGGAGAAGCCGTGCGTTTCGGCGTCCCATTGTGCGAGTTCGGGGGCGTCCAGGGCGTCGGCGAGAACGGAGAGGTCGGCGAACGCCAGGGACAGGTACCCGTCGGAGGTGGGATAGATCCCGTACGGGGCGCGGATGTAGGAGTGGGCGTGGATCTCGTGCCCCCGCGTCTGGCGTACCCCGCCGACGGTGCGCACGGTGAGTTCCTGCATCTGCATGGCGATCAGGGCGTCGAGCATATTCACCTGGACGAGTTGTCCTTCGCCGGTTCGTTCCCGGTGGAGCAGGGCCGCCAGAACCCCTTCGAAGGCGGAATACCCGGTGATGGCGTCGGCGAGGAAGTACGGCGCGGCCTGCGGCGGGTCCTCGACCCGCCCGGCGCTGTAGAGCGCGCCACCCATGGCCTGGACCAGCAGGTCCTGCCCCGGGCGTTGGCTGTAGGGGCCGGTCTCGCCGTAACCGGAGATCGAGGCGTAGACGATGTCCGGCTTGATGGCGGCGATCGTGGCGTAGTCGACTCCCAACCGTTCGGCGACTCCCGGCCGATAGTTCTGCAGGAACACGTCGGCCTCGCTCACCAGGCGAGCGAGCAGGGCCTTGCCCGGCTCGGACTTCAGATCGATGGCCAAGCTTCGCTTGTTGCGGTTCAGGGACAGGAACGAGGCGTTCACCTCGTTGCCCGCGGCGCCCCCGGCGGAGGTGTGCCGCTGCCATTCGCCGCCGGTCGGCTCGATCTTGAGGACGTCTGCTCCGAGATCGCCCAACCGCATGCTGGCCAGCGGGCCGGCCATCGCGATCGACAGATCGAGGACTCGGTAGGAGTCGAGGACACCCATGCGTCTGCTCGTTTCGTCTTGTTGGAAGGGAGAAGCTCAGCTGGTGCCGGAACGTCTGGAGTCCCGGCGGATGTCGTGCTGGGCGCCGAGGACGAGTTCGCGCATGAGCGAGGCGGCCTGTTCGCCCTGCCGAGCAACGATCGCGTCGAGCACGGCCTTGTGCGAGGGAAGGGTTCGCCGGTTGCGCCGGACATTGCGCGTGTGGACCTGGCGACCGGCGGCCAGCGCGGCCGAGAGCAACTCATCGAGATGGATCAGCAACTCGTTACCGCCGGCCTGAACCACCGCACGGTGGAAGGCCAGATCGTGCTTGATGAACTCGTCGGGGTCCTGCAGGCTCGACTCCATCAGCAGGTAGGCCTCCCGGATCGGCGTGAGCGTCTCCCGGCGCTTCGTCCGGGCCGCTAGTCGGGCCGCTTCGGGTTCGACGGCAACCCGCAGGCCCGACAGGTCATCGAGCTGCTGCCCGGTGGGCGAACTCTCGTAGCGCCAGGCCAGGACGTCGGGGTCGAGCAGGTTCCAACCAGACTCCGGCTGGACGGTCGTGCCGACTTTGGGCCGTGCCAGGACCAGACCCTTGGCGGTGAGCACCTTGATCGCCTCGCGCACGGCCGGACGCGAGGAGGCCAGCTCAGTGACCAACTCGCTCTCGGTCGGCAACTGCTCGCCGGGCAAGAGTTGCCCGGAGACGATGCGGGAGCCGAGTTCATGCACCAACCGCCCGTGCACCCCGTCGGCGCGGTAACCGCGCGCTGGGCCAGGACTGGTCATGACGACACCATACGAGGACGCAGGACGGGCGCGCAAGCATTTGTCAGATGAATAGACTTATTCATCTGACAATTATGGGCGAGCCGTTGACCGCGCGCACTTCCTGGACCTAGCATCCGGTCTGTCGCACCCACCGTCCTACCACCGTCATACCGCCGTCATCGCCCGCCGTACCGCCCTCATATCCCCGCCGTACTCACGCAGCAGCTTCAGCCCGCCGTCCGCGAATCGGAGATCGCCATGCCCATGGACCGCTTTCAGAACCGGGTCGCCCTCGTCACCGGTGGCGCTTCCGGAATCGGCCTGGCCACCGCGCGGCGACTGATCGCCGAGGGAGCCCAGGTCGTCATCCTCGATCGCGACGCCCGGTCGCTGGCCGAGGCCGTCGCCGAGCTCGGCCGCCCGGCCAGTGCGATCGAAGCCGACGTCTCGGCTCCGGCGGAGATGGCCGAGGCCGTCGCGACCACGCTGCAACGGCACGATCGCCTGGACGTGGTCGTGACCGCCGCGGGCGTGGACCAGTGCGACACCGTTCCCGGTACGAGTCTGGCGGAATGGCGCACGGTCATGGACGTCGATCTCGACGGCGTTTTCTACCTGTGCCGGGAGGCCATTCCGGTGTTCGTCGACCAGGGCTCGGGTGCGATCGTCACGCTGTCCTCGGCGATCGGAACGGTCGGGGAGCGACGCCGATCGGCCTACTGTGCGGCCAAGTCGGGGGTGGAGAACCTCACTCGCGCGATGGCGCTGGACCACGGCGCCCAGGGCATTCGCGCCAACTGCGTAGCTCCGGGGCTCATCGACACCCCGCTGATCCGGGGCGGCAAGGTCAGCACGGGCGCCAATGGCGGGGTGGAGGCGATGGTGGCAGCTCATCACGCCATCCCGCGCATCGGGCGGCCGGACGAGGTGGCAGCCGCCATCGCGTTCCTGGCCAGCGACGATGCCTCGTTCATCACCGGGACGGTCCTGGCCGTCGACGCCGGGTGGACGGCCGCCTGAGCGGTCGGCCGGCTGCGCGGTCGGCGCGGTCGGCGCGGCGCTCAGCGTTCGGTGAGGTACTTGCGCGTGGAGGGCCGTCGGCGATTCCAGGAATCCATGATGTGGGACCACATCGCCCGGTCGGCTGCCTCCGGGTCGCCGGCCTGGATGGCCTCGGCGATTGCGGTGTGCTCAGCCAGCGTCCTCACGATCGACTCGTCGGTGTAGGAGCCGTGGTATCGCACATTGGTGCGAGCCTTGTCGTGGATGGAGGTCACGATCGCGCGGCCGAGCCGGTTCTGCGACAGCTCCATGACGACGTCGTGGAAGGCGACGTCCGCTTCGGAGAAGAGCGCGACCGAATCGGCGACGTTGCGCATCGCGGCGAGGGCGTCGGCGATCCGCCCCTTCTGCCCGGTGTCGGCGACCCGTGCCGCCGCGGCAGCCATCTCGCGCTCCAGCGCCGCCCGTACGGTGATCAGCTCGTCCAGGATGTTGAGGCTCTCGTCCTGACGGATGAGCGAGCTGAGCACGATCTCGTCGATCATGTTCCATTCGCGGGAGTCGGTGACCTGCGTTCCTTTGCCCTGGACAATTCTGACCAGGCCCTTTTCCTGAACCACCTTCACCGATTCCCGCACGACCGTGCGTGAGACGTCGAAGTGGACGCACAGGTCGGCTTCGGGAGGTAGGGCCGCCCCGGGCGGAAAGCGCCCGCTGACGATGTCGTCCACCAGTGCCTGGACCACGGCCGTGCCCAGGCGTGAACCGCGGCCCTGGGGGCGTAACGGGGCGCGGTCGGAAGGCAGCCCCACCGTCGTGCCAGGCTGACCGGGCGCGCCGGACTGGCGCTCAGCGGTGATCGCGACCGGTGTGTCCACTGTGTCCACGGAACCTCCGTTGGGAACTCGAGTTGAGTTCGAACAATCAGATGCTAGACCATTGCCATGACGTCATATGTGTGATGACATATGTCCACGCGCCGAAACGAGCAGGAAACATCGAGTGCGCTCCACGAGACGCTCGACCCGCAGCACACCGCCCGGCGCCCGCACGTCGATGGTCCCTTTCCCGTTCCATCCGTCCTCTTCGATAGGAACCAGCATGAATCGAGGCTGTGCCCCTGCTGCGCCGAATCGCCGATCCGGCCGCAGCATCGCCACCATCGCCCGGCTAGCCGGTGTCGCCGGCACCGCCGCACTGGCTGCGGTCGTGCTCGCGGCCTGCTCCGGCGGGACGTCGGTCGGCGGCGCCAACGCTGCCGGCAAGACCGACTCCTCCAGCCCCTTCGGCTTCAAGACCGCCGCTCAGGACGCCAACGCCGACATAACCGTGTGGGTCGACTCGACGCGCCTCGATGCGGCCAAGGCGTACCAGAAGGCCAACCCGGCGGCCAAGATCAAGATCGTCACCTACGACGGCAACGCCAACGGTTCGGGCACTCTGAAGACAAAGACCCAGCTGTTCGACAAGGCGGGGTCCGGCTGGCCCGACGTGGTCTTCACGACCGACAACAACTCCGCCTCGTGGGGATCGCAGTCACCGTCGTACTTCACGGCCCCGCTGAACAAGGGCCTCATCGATTCCAGCACGCTGTCCGGGTTCGCCAAGGGGGCCCTGGACCCGTGCACCGTCAACGGCACCGTGTACTGCCTGCGCAACGACCTGGCCCAGGACGTCCTCTGGTACAACAAGAAATTGATGGACCAGTGGGGCTACACCGTGCCCGCGACCTGGGAGGACTACCAGGCCCTGGCCGGCAAGGTCGCCACCGAACATCCCGGGTACCTCGTCGGAACGGCCGGTGACGCCTGGACGCCCGAGATGTACATGTGGGGCAGCGAATGTCCCGCCAACCAGGTAACCGGCGCCAAGGCCATCACGGTCAAGGCCACCGACCCCAAGTGCGTGCGAGCGGCCACCATGCTCGACAGCCTCATCGCCAACAAGACCATGTCCACCCTGCCGATCTTCGGCGCGGACTTCGCCAAGACCCAGGGCAGCAAGGTCCTGATGATGCCCGGCCCGGCGTGGTACGGCGGCGCGGTGTTCCAGGGCACGATCAAGACCCCCAAGGGCGAGATTGCGGTGGCGCCGGCGCTGCACTGGGCCGACCAGAGCACCCCGGTCACCGGCAACGTCGGTGGCGGCGCCTGGTGGATCTCCAGCCACTCGAAGAATCTGGCCGCAGCGAAGGCGTTCGCGACCTGGGTGACCACGTCCGACGCCTACCAGGCGGATCTGTCGCCGGGCTTCCCGGCTTACTCCTCGGCCGCCGCCAAGTGGATTGCCAAGCAACAGGCCAGTGGGTACTGGGCCAACGACATCTCCGCGCCGATCATCGCCGCCGCCGGTGAGGTCTGGTCCGGCTGGGGCTCTCCGGAGTTCAGTCAGGAAGCAGTCTGGTCCAAGGTCGTGATCTCCGGTATGACTCAGGGCAAGACGATCGCCTCCTTGCTGCCGGCCTGGCAGAAGGGCATCGAGGATCAGGCCCAGGTCTTCGGCTACACGGTCGGCAAGTGACCGTCGTTTCTCACCGGGAGGACCGCGTGCAGGCCGCCCGTTCGCAGTCCAGCCCCGCCAGGAGCCGGTCCCGCACCGGCTCCTGGCGCCCGGCCTCGGGCCACGTCTTCGTCTCCGGTTACGTGGTCCTGCTCGCCCTCTTCGGGCTCGTCCCGGCGCTGTACTCGCTCTATCTCGCTTTCACCGATGCCAGCGGCAAGTTCAGCGGCGTCAAGAACTTCACGCGTAGCGCCAAGGACTATCGCTTCATTCCCGCCGTCCAGCACGTCGCGGTGTACCTGGTGCTGTGGCTGGTCACGCTGACGATCTTCGTGGTGTTGCTCGCCCTCGTCGTGCATCGGCTGACGTCGCGGCGGACGAAGGCGGTTCTGCGGTTCGTGTACTACGTCCCCGGTGCGCTCGCCGGCGCGAGCAGCGTGCTGCTCTGGCTGTTCGTGCTGGATCCGGCGGTCAGCCCGGTGTCGAAGCTGCTGCGCTGGACGGGCAACGACAACTTCGCGCAGGTGATCGTGCCCAATCACCTGCCGGCCGTCTTCACCATCATCGCGTTCTGGACCGGGGCCGGCGGCTGGATCGTCGTCCTGTACGGCGCGCTGAACACCATCCCGACCGAACTCATGGAGGCCGCGCGGGTCGACGGCGCGAATGCGGTGCAGACCGCCCTGCGAATCCAGCTCCCCATGCTGCGCAAGTGGATCGCCTACATGTTGATCCTGTCGTTGGCGGCCGGCACCCAATTGTTCGTCGAACCGCAACTCGTCTCGCAGGCCAGCTTCGGGATCGTCGGCAACGACTACTCGGTCAACCAACTGGCCTACCAGTACGCGTTCAGCCAGAACGACTTCAACGGCTCGGCCGCCATTTCCATCGACCTGCTCATCGTGGCCCTGATCTGCGCCGGATTCTTCGTCGCCCGTGGCCGACTCTTCGAGACGGACTGAGGAACCACGATGTCGCAAGCAACCCTTTCCGCGGCCGCCCGGGCCAGGACGGCCCGACCGGCCGACCGCACACGCGGTTCGGCGGCCCGCATCAGCTCACGCGGGCTGATCACGCTGTTTCTGCTGGTTTTCGTGGCGTTCTTCCTCGTCCCGATCCTCTGGCTGCTGCTCGCCGCGACCAAGTCGCCGAGCAACCTGGTGTCCGGGCATGCGTTCTCCATCGGCTCCTGGCACGACCTGCGCACGAACTGGAACCATCTCATGAGGTTCCAGGACGGGGCGGTCAAGACCTGGATGAAGAACTCGGTCATCTACGCCGTGGGATCGCTGATCATCACGTTGCTGGTCAGCGTCCCCGCCGGTTACGCCATGGCCAAGATGGACTTCCACGGTCGCCGCCTGCTACTGATCACGACGCTGGTCGTCATGCTGATGCCCTCGGCCGCACTGGTGCTACCGACCTTCCTGGAGCTGAACTACGCCCACCTGATCAACACCCCGTTGTCGGTGATCCTGCCGTTCTCCTTCTTCCCCTTCGGCGTTTATCTCACCTACATCTACTTCTCCACAGCGGTCTCCGCGGACCTGCTGGCAGCGGCCAAGCTCGACGGATGCGGTGACTTCAAGGCGTTCTTCTACGTCGGACTGCCGCTCGCGACGCCGATCATCGCCCTGGTGGCCTTCTTCAGTTTCGTCGGCAACTGGAACAACTTCTTCCTGCCGTACGTGATGTTGCCCGGCAGCGGCCAGTATCCGATGCAGGTCGGGCTGACGCAGATGCTGGCGTCCACTCCTACCTTCAACCCCGTGGTCGGCGCCGATGCCGAGGTACAGCCGCCGGAACTCATCCTGGCGACGTTGCTGTCGGTCGCGCCGGTGCTCATCATCTTCCTGTTCTCACAGCGCTTCCTCGTGTCCGGCCTGACCGCCGGTGGAACCAAGGAGTGACGCTGCGCGGTTCGCACCCGGACCGCCGCGCGACCGGCTCGACGTACCTACGTGCTGACCCTCTGGAGATCGTCATGTCCTCTGAACCGACCGGCCCCGCGGGCCCTGCCGTCGCGCGGCCGCGACTGACGGCGAGCGTGCCGTGCCTGGCGCCGCCGCCCTGGGCGACATCGCAACGAGCGCTGTTCGAGCTGCTCGACCAGGGCTGGCGACGGTTCTCCGAGGCCTACTGCAATCCCGACGGATCCCTGCGCTACGAGCAGGAGTTGAGTTCCCGAGACGGCGCGGACGACTTCATGGAGGCCTTCTTCAACTGGCCCCAGCTGTACCTGCTCGGCGGAGCGGACGACCTGTTGCCCGCGGCTGCGAGGCACTGGCACGGGGTGGCCGGGCAACTGACCCGGCTCGGCATGTACCGCGACGAGTTCGAGATCGGCTACGACTGGTTTCACCAGGGCGAGAGCCTGCTGTTCTTCTACTTCCTCACGATGGCCGATCCGCAGGCGTGGCAACAGCGTGCGGCCCGGTTCGCCGATCTCTACCTCGATCCGGCCTGCGGCAACTACGATCCCGAGCGGCGCATCATCAAGGCCCCGCACAACGGCAGCGGCGGCGCACGCGAGGGTGTATCGGATTCGCCGAGCTACCCGTGGACCGAGGCCGAGGCGGCGCAGTACGGATACCCGCTGGATTGGCTGATCGATCCGATGGCGCCGGTGCCGCCGCTGGCCGAGGACCCGCGGCTGGGCGAGCAGATGCAGCAACGGCTGGGACGCGGCGACGCGGTGGGCAACCTCAGTGTCGCGGGCCTGGTCCTGAATGCCTTCCTAGCCACCGGCGAGCACCGTTTCGCGGACTGGCTCGGCGAGTACGTCGGTGCGTGGAAGAAACGCGCGGAAGCCAACGACGGGCTCATTCCCGACAACGTCGGCCTCGACGGCGTCGTCGGGAGCCAGCTGGAGGGCCGCTGGTACGGCGGTCACTACGGCTGGAGCTGGCCGCACGGGATGTACAGCCTCGCGCAGGCCGCCCTGGTCGGCGCCATGTCCGCAGCGCTGGCCCGGCGCGACGACTCGTTCCTGGACATGCCTCGCGCCCTGCTGGACGCGGTCATCGCCCAGGGTCGACAGGGGCGTTTCGCCGACAGCGACTCGAGCATCGCGCCGCGCTGGCGGGCCCACCTCGGCGACGCGATCGACACCGATACGCTGCTGGTGCCCTACCGGCACAGTGACAAGGGCTGGTTCGACTACAACCCGGTGCAGGCCTCGGTTCCGCTGGCGCTCTGGCATCACAGTGATGACGCCGCCGACAGGGCCAGACTGGATGGGCTGCGTGCGGCCAGCGGGTACGACTGGGCGAGCGTGCGGCCGTTTCGGGACAAGGAGGAAGCCGGTCACGAGGAGCCGTGGTACGCCTACCTCGCCGGCGACAACCCCGACTATCCCGAGCAGATTCTGGCCGCGGCCCAGATTCAGGCCCGGCGCCGCCTCGCGCTGCTGGAGACCCACGCCGGCCGAGAGCTCGCCGAGGCCGACATTCACCTGTGGCAGAACGTCAATCCGGTCGTCACCGAGGCCTTGGTACAGCTGACCTGGGGCGGCCCGCAGGTCGTCTACAACGGTGGTACCCAACAGGCGCGGGTTCGCTATTTCGATCGATCGGCCAACGGGGGCGTGCGTCCGGGTCTGCCACAGGACGTGGCCGCGCTGGTCAGTTCGATCGAGCCGCTCGCTACGACCGTGACCCTGATCAACCTGTCCGGTACGCAGGCACGGGCATTGACCGTCCAGGCCGGCGCGCTGGCCGAGCACGAGATCACGACGGTGACGGCGACACACAGCTGCGCGGAATGGACCGGCAGGGACAGCGAGTACCTGCCGCACGAGCCCGTCGTGCAGAGCAGCGACGTCGACGTCGCCGGCCCGTGGCTGGACGTCGACCTTCCGCCCGGAACCCAGATCACCCTTAGGCTGGCGATGCGGCTTCGGGCCTACCCGCCTTCCTACCGCAGCCCCGCGTGAGCCTGCCCGAGAGAGTGTGAATAGATGAGAATTGCCCGTAGCGGTCCGGCCGGCCAAGAGACTCCGGTCGTCGGGGACGGCGCCGGACGATGGTTCGACGCCGCATCGACGGTGGCCGACTTCGACCCCGCAACGCTGGCCGAGCCGGAGCGGTTGGACCTGCTGGCCCAGGCCCTCGCCGACGGCCGGCTGCCCGAGCTCGCGGTGCCGACCCGATTCGGGCCGCCGCTGTCCGGCATCGGCAAGATCGTCTGCATCGGGCTGAACTACCGAGCCCACGCCGCAGAGACCGGAGCCGCCGCGCCCGCCGAACCGATTCTGTTCCTCAAGACTCCCGACACCGTCGTCGGTCCGAACGACGAGGTGCTCGTCCCGCGGCGCTCGGTCAAGACCGACTACGAGGTCGAACTCGCCGTCGTGATCGGGCGGACGGCGCGGTATCTGGACTCCGAGGACGATGCCGCCGCGGTCATCGCCGGCTACGCCATCAGCAACGACGTCTCCGAGCGCGAGTTCCAGACCGAGCGCGGCGGCCAGTGGGACAAGGGCAAGAACTGTGAGACGTTCAACCCGTTGGGCCCGTGGATCCTGACCGCGGACGAGGTCGCCGATCCGCAGGCGCTGAGCCTGCGAACCTGGGTCAACGGCCAGGCTCGACAGGACGGCACGACCTCCGACATGATCTTCGGCGTGAATCACCTCGTGTGGTACCTGAGCCAGTTCATGGTTCTGCGGCCGGGTGATGTCATCAACACCGGCACTCCGGCGGGGGTCGCGATGGGCGTCAACGACTTCGCCTATCTGCGGGCCGGTGACGTGGTCGAGCTGGAGATCGACGGCCTCGGCCGTCAGCGCCAGACCCTCGGGCAGGCCTGACATGGGCTCGTTGACGGGCCTGAAGGCGCTCGTGACGGGTGGCGCCTCGGGCATCGGCCTGGCTATCGCGCAGGCCTTCGCCGCCGAGGGCGCCCGCGTCGCGGTGCTGGACCGGGCCGAGAGCCGGCCCGATGCGCTCGGGGCCGACTTCGTCTATCTGCCGGCCGACATCACCGACGACGCGGGCGTGCGTGCGGCGGTGCAGCAAGCCGCCGCCGAACTCGGTGGCTTGGACCTGCTCGTCAACAACGCCGGCATCGGGGCCCAGGGGGCCGTCGCGGACAGCACCGACGAGCAATGGCGGCAGGTACTGGACGTCAATGTCATCGGCACGGCGCGGGTATCGCGGGCGGCGTGGCCGTATCTGGTCGCCTCCGAGCACGCCGCCGTCGTCAACACCTCCTCGATCGCCGCCACCGCCGGTCTGCCGCAGCGTGCCGTGTACTCGGCCAGCAAAGGCGCGGTGCTGTCCTTGACCCGGGCCATGGCCGCAGACGGAATGGCCGACGGTATAAGGGTGAACGCCGTCAACCCAGGCACCGCTGACACGCCGTGGGTCGCGCGGCTGCTGGACTCGGCCGACGACCCGGCGGCCGAGCGGGCCGCTCTGCAGGCTCGTCAGCCGCACGGCAGGCTCGTTGCGGCCGAGGAGATCGCGCACGCCGTGGTCTACCTCGCCTCGCCCGGAGCCGGCTCGACCACCGGAGCCGAGATCGCTGTCGACGGAGGGATGGCCGGCCTGCGGTTGCGGCCTCGCGGATGAGCGGGAGTCGGCCTCGGTGGGAGCACCATCGATGAAGCGCGTCGCCTCGGTCATCGGTCTCCGGCCGGACAAGCAGGCCGAATATCTTCAGCTGCATCAGGCCGTCTGGCCCGGCGTCCAGCAACGGCTGCGGGACTCACACGTCACGAACTATTCGATCTTCCTGCGTGACGGCCTGCTCTTCAGCTACTTCGAATACGTCGGTGAGGACTACGAAGCCGATATGGCCGCCGTCGCCGCGGATCGGCGGACACAGCGCTGGTGGGAACTCACCGACCCGTGTCAGCGGGCGCTGCCCAGCGCCGAGACCGGACAGCGCTGGGTCGAAGCTGTCGAGGTCTTTCGCCTGGACGAGCCGTGACGGCCGGGTCGGACGGCTCGGACGGCTCGGACGGGTCGGACGGGTCGGACGGGTCAGACACCTCGGACGGGGCGGACGAGCTGATCGACGCCCATCATCACCTGTGGGACCTCACGGTCCGCCCGCAGCCGTGGACGGCAGAACTGCCGGTGCTCCAACGATCCTTCGACTTCGCTGAACTTCGACCCCACCTGCGCGCGGCCGGCGTCAGCGGCACGGTCCTGGTACACGCCGTCGCGAGCCTGGCCGAGACGCGGGAGCTGCTCGGCCTGGCGCACACCAATCCCGAAATCCTCGGTGTGGTCGGGTGGTTCGACCTTCGGTCACCTGATCTGGCAGCGACGTTGCAGGCGACGCGGCAGGGCCCCGGCGGGGACCGGCTGGTCGGAGCCCGGCACCAGTTGCAGATCGATCCCGACCCGCGGTGGCTGTCCCGCCCCGAGGTGATCAGCGGCCTCGCGGTCCTGGCCGAGCACGGGCTGAGCTACGACCTCGTGGTCTCGCCCGAGCAGCTGCCGCTGGTCACTTCCGTGGTCCGGCAACTGCCGCAGGTGCGTTTCGTACTCGACCACGGGGGTAAACCACCGATCGCCGGCGGCGACCTGAGCGACTGGTCCCGTGACATCCACGCGCTGGCGCTGGCCGACAACGTCGCCGTGAAGCTGAGTGGTCTGGTCACCGAGGCCGACTGGGCGAGCTGGACGGTGGACGAGCTGGCCCCAGCCGTGAAGCACCTTCTGTCCTGCTTCGGGCCGAACCGCAGCATGATCGGATCCGACTGGCCGGTGTGCCTGCTCGCTGCCGACTACCTCCACGTCATCGAAGGCACGCGGTCGCTGCTCACCGAGCTGGACGCGGCCGATCGGGCCGCGGTGCTGTCGGGCACCGCCCGCGACTGGTACCGGTTGAGCCGATGATCACCCGCCGTCTGGGCCGAACCGCGCTCACGGTCTCCGCGCTCGGATTCGGGGCCGCGTCGCTGGGCAATCTGTACCGCCCCGTCGATGAGGACACCGCGTTCGAGGCCGTGCAGACCGCCTGGGCCGCGGGTATCCGCTACTTCGACACCGCACCGCATTACGGTCTGGGTCTGTCCGAGCGCCGGCTCGGTGACGCGCTGGCCGGCCGTCCCCGCGGCGAGTTCGTGCTGTCGACCAAGGTCGGCCGGCTGCTGGAACCGAACCCGTCGCCGAGCGGATCCGATCTGGCCGGCAACGGCTTCGACGTCCCGGACGATCTCCTGCGGCGGTTCGACTTCAGTGGCGACGGGGTCCGCCGGAGCCTGGACGAGAGCCTCGGCCGGCTCGGACTGGACCGGATCGACGTCGTCTACGTCCACGATCCTGACGAGTACGTCGACCAGGCGATCATGCAGGCGATACCGGCGTTGATCGACCTGCGCGACCAAGGGGTGATCGGTGCCGTCGGGGTCGGCATGAACCAGTGGCGGGCGCCGCTTCGGATGGTCAGCGAGACCGACCTCGACGTGGTGATGCTGGCGGGCCGCTGGACCCTGCTCGACCGCTCGGGGCGGCCGCTGCTGGACGCCTGCGCCGAGCGCGGGATCTCGGTGGTGGCCGCGGCGCCCTACAACTCCGGACTGTTGTCGACCGCCCGGCCGCCCGCCGACGCCATGTACGACTACCAGCCGGTGCCCGCCGCTGTGCTTGCCCGCGCGAACCGGCTGGCCGATATCTGCCAACGGCACGCGGTGGCGCTTCCGGAGGCGGCCATCCAGTTCGGCCTGCGGCACCCGGCGGTCGCCTCCGTGGTGGTCGGCTGCCGGACGCCGGAGCAGGTGCACTCGACCGCCGAGCGATACCGCCGCGAGATCGACGAGCAGACCTGGTCGGAGCTAGAGGCCTGAGCTAGCTATCGGACGAACGGGCCTGAATCCCGGTGCCGGCATACGGTCAGAGTCGTTGGCCGGCCGGTGCGGCGAATTCGTCCACGGCGTCGAGTTCGGCCTGTGACAGCGGCGGTTGGCGTAGGGCGGCGACGTTCGCTTCGAGCTGCGCGACGCTGCTCGCACCGATCAACGCGGAGGTGATCTCAGGCCGGCGCAGGACCCAGGCCAAGGCCAGCTGCGCCAGGGTGCGGTCACCGGCGCGGGCAACCTCGTTGAGCGCCCGCGAGCGCCGCAGGACGTCGTCGGCGGTGGCCTGATCGGCGGACAGAAAGCGGCTGTGCGTCGCCCGCGAACCAGCCGGCACCCCGTCGAGGTACCGATCGGTGAGCCGTCCTTGCGCCAGGGGAGAGAAGACGATCAGCCCCACGCCGCGTCGCGCGGCCGTCTCGATGATGTCCGGCTCGATGTGCCGGTCGAAGAGGGAGTGCACGGGTTGGTCTATGAGCAGCGGGGTGCCCAGGTCAGCCAGGATGCCCGCTGCCCGGTCGAGGACCTCAGCCGGGTAGTTCGAGACACCGGCGTAGAGCGCCTTGCCGCTGCGCACGGCGGTGTCCAGCGCGCCCAGGGTCTCCTCCAACGGTGTGTCGGGGTCGTAGCGGTGGGAATAGAAGATGTCGACGTAGTTCAGGCCCATCCTGGTCAGGCTCTGGTCCAGGCTGGCGAGCAGGTACTTGCGGGACCCGCCGTCGCCGTAGGGCCCGGGCCACATGTCGTAGCCGGCTTTGGTGGAGACGATCAACTCGTCCCGGTGCCGGCCCAGGTCGCTGGCCAGCACCTGCCCGAACGTCGACTCGGCCGCGCCGTAGGGCGGACCGTAGTTGTTGGCGAGGTCGATGTGGGTCACGCCCAGATCGAACGCACGCCGCAAGATGGCGCGGGCGTTGTCCAGCGGGCGGTCCCCACCGAAGTTCTGCCACAAGCCGAGCGAGATCGCGGGCAGCTTCAGGCCGCTGGTGCCGCAGCGTCGGTAGCTCATCGCGTCGTAGCGGTCCTGCGCCGCTCGCCAGGACAGGTCGCGTTGATCCGGGGCGGGGTTGGGCGGCTCGGTTGCGGGCATGGGATCGATCCTGCCCCATCCTCGGGCGAGCGGGGGGCGCGGCCCACCCGCGCGACCGAGCTGCGGGCCGGACGGCATGATGCTGGGCGGGGTCCACGACGGGCCCGGCCGCACCCGGCCAGACCAGGCCAGACCAGGCCGGCCTGCACCTAACAGGGAGTCACACCGTGAGCAGAGCGTTGCTGATCATCGACATCCAGAACGACTACTTCGCCGGCGGGGCGTACCCCCTGGCCGCACCCGAGTCTGCGGCCGAGGTGGCCGCGCAGCTGCTCACGACTTTCCGCTCCACCGGCGAGGCCGTCGTCCACGTCCAGCACGTCTGGGACGAGCCCGAGGCCAGCTTCATGCGCCCGGGAACTGCCGGAGTGGACATTCACCCGAGCGTCCGTCCCCACGGCGACGAGCCGGTCGTGACCAAGGCCTACCCGAACGCGTTCCGCCAGACCGATCTCGATGCGCAGCTGCGCTCGTCGGACGTCGACGAACTCGTCGTCGTCGGCATGATGACGAGCATGTGCGTCGATGCGACGGTCCGCGCGGCCGCCGACCTCGACTACCGGGTCACCGTCATCAGTGACGGCTGCGCGAACCCGGCGCTGGAATTCGCCGGTCGCACCGTCGAGGCCGAGGACGTGCACGCGGCTTTTCTCGCCGCGTTGGGCGACAGCTATGCCACCGTCTGCACCCTGTCGGAGTTCACGGCGGCTGCCCTCTGAGCATTTCGCCTCGCGCCCTCGCCGCGACGGCCGGTGTGGCCGAAAGGGCCAACGATGGCGGTCTGGGGCTTGCCTGCACCGGACACGCGGCTACGGTGAGGCGTGACCGGACACGCCGCCACGCCTTGTGACTCGGGAGTAGGGCCGCGATGTGACAACGTGTGGACGGCGTCTCGGCTTGGTCGGCCGGGCACCTGAGGTTCCTACTGCGTTCGGAGGCAACTGAATGTTCACGCGGATCGCCATCGTCAATCGTGGTGAGGCGGCGATGCGGCTCATTCACGCCGTGCGTGACATCAACGCCGAGGGTGGTCCGCAGATCGAAACCGTCGCCCTCTACACCGACGCCGAACGCAGCGCGATGTTCGTTCGCGAGGCTGATCTCGCCGTTCCGCTCGGCCCCGCGTCGGCGCGGCCGTACATCGACCTTGCCGTGTTGGAGCGCGCGCTGCGCAGTAGCGGCGCGGATGCCGTCTGGGTCGGCTGGGGATTCGTCGCCGAGGATCCGGCCTTCGCCGAACTCTGCGAGCGCATCGGAGTGAGCTTCATCGGCCCCAGCCCGGAGGCGATGCGCCGGCTCGGTGACAAGATCGGTTCCAAGCTGATCGCCGAGGAGGTCGGGGTACCCGTCGCGCCGTGGAGCCGCGGGCCGGTCGACTCCCTCGACGACGCTCGGGCGGCTGCGGCTCGCGTGGGCTATCCGCTGATGCTCAAGGCGACGGCCGGCGGCGGTGGCCGCGGCATCCGGGTCATCACGTCCGAGGACGAACTGGCCGAGGCCTATCAGCGCACGCGCGACGAGGCCGAGCGGGCCTTCGGAAGCGGCGTGGTCTTCCTCGAGCGGCTGGTGACCGGTGCCCGCCACGTCGAGGTCCAGGTCATCGCCGACGGCCAGGGGACCGCTTGGGCCGTCGGGGTCCGCGACTGCTCGGTGCAGCGCCGCAACCAGAAGGTCATCGAGGAGTCGGCCTCCCCGCTACTGAGCGCGGACCAGACCGCGGAGCTCAAGAGCTCAGCCGAACGGCTGGCATTGGCGGTCGGCTATCGCGGTGCGGCCACGGTGGAATTCCTCTACCACCCGGGCGAGAAGTCCTTCGCCTTCCTCGAGGTCAACACTCGCCTGCAGGTCGAGCACCCCATCACCGAGGCGACCACGTCGATGGACCTGGTGAAGGCCCAGATCCACGTGGCCGCGGGCGGACGCCTGGAGGGTGAGCCGCCGGCCGAACTCGGGCACGCGGTGGAGGCCCGGCTCAACGCCGAGGATCCCGACCGTGACTTCGCCCCGGCGCCCGGGCGCATCATGCTGCTCGAACTGCCGGCCGGACCGGGCATCCGGGTCGACACCGGGGTCGCGGAGAACGACGTCATCCCCGCCGACTTCGACTCGATGATCGCCAAGATCATCGCCTACGGCCGGACCCGCAGCGAGGCGCTGGCCCGGCTGCGGCGGGCGGTGCGCGAGACGACCGTGCTCATCGACGGTGGCGCGACGAACAAGAGCTTCCTGCTGGATCTGCTCGACGAACCCGAGGTGATCCAGGCCAGCGCGGACACCGGCTGGATCGATCGCGTGCGGGCGCAGGGCCGGCTGGTGTGGAACCAGCACTCCGGGGTGGCGCTGCTCGCGGCGGGCATCGAGGCCTACGAGGACGAGGAACGCATCGAGGTCACCCGGTTGCTCGACACTGCCCGGGGTGGTCGGCCCCAGGTGCAGCATTCGGTCAGCCGCAAGGTCGAGCTCAAGCTGCGAGGGGTGTCCTACCGCGTGGTGGTGGCGCGCATCGGTCCGCACCGGTTCCGGGTGACCGTAGGGCTGGCCGGCGTGCCGGGAGCCACCGGAGTTACCGAGGCCGGGCGCACCGTCGACACCGAGCTGGAGCGTCTGGACGACTACCGCAGCCGTTTGACCGTCGAGGGTCGTCGGTTCCGCCTGGTGACTGCGACCTCCGGACCCGTGCATCTGGTCGAGGTCGACGGGGTGACCCATCGAGTGAGCCGGGACGAGGGCGGCGTGCTGCGTTCACCCGCACCGGCCCTCGTGGTGGCCACCCCCGCGGCGGTGGGCTCGCAGGTCGCCGCGGGCGCCCCGGTCCTCGTGCTGGAGAGCATGAAGATGGAGACGGTGCTGGCCGCACCCATCGCCGGCACGGTGCGCGAACTGCTGGTGTCGGTCGGCAGCCAGGTCGAGACGGGTGCGCCGCTGGTGCGCCTGGAGCCGGTGGCCGAGCCCAGTGATGTGGCCGCGACCGCCGCGGCCCGACCGTCCGCCGAGAGCAACGAGATCACCCTCGACCTTCCGGTCGCGACCGGGCAGGCCAGCATCCGGGAGCGGCTGGTCGGCGGTCTCGCGGAGCTGACCGCGATGCAGCTGGGCTATGACATCGAGCGCGAGGACGGCCGCGACACCCTGGCCGACTATCTCGCGGTTCGCGCTGAACTCGTCGCCGCCGGAGCTCCGCCGCTGGCGGAGGAGATCGAGCTGCTGCGCGTTTTCGCCGACTTCGCCGAGCTGTCGCGCAACCGGCCGGCGGGCGAGGAACTGCACATCGAGAACCGGGTCCACAGTCCGAAGGAGTATTTCCACACCTACCTGCAGAGCCTGGACCCCGAGCGGGGCGGCCTACCCGAGGAATTCCGCGCCAAGCTCAAGCGGGTGTTGCGTTACTACGGTGTCACCGAGCTCGACCGGACCCCTGAGCTGGAGGAGGCGGTCTTCCGGATCTTCCTCGCGCAACAGCGTTCGGCCCCGGATCTGCAGCTGGTGACGGTGATTCTGCAGCAGTGGCTGGCCGAACCGACACCGACCGACGGGTTGTCCGTCGCCGCCCGCGAGACGCTGGACCGACTGGTGTTGGCGACCCAGCTGCGCTTCCCCGTGGCCGGTGACCTTGCGCGCAGCGTGCGGTTCCGGTGGTTCGACCAGCCGCAGGTCGACCGGGAACGGGCCTCGGTGCTTGCGGGCGTGCGGGCTGAGGTCGAGTACCTGTCCGCCCACCGGGATGCCGCCGACTACGCCGCGCGGGTCGACGCACTTGCCGCGATCCCGGAACAGATCGTGCGCTTCGTGTCCGAGCGACTGGAAGAAGGCGGCCACGACAGCGAGCCGTTGCTCGAGGTGCTCATCAAGCGGCACTACCGCGACCACGAACTGCACGACCTGGCCGACGGGTCGATGTCGGGCCGCCCGGTGGCCATCGCGGACTACACCCTGGACGGGCGCCCGACCCGGTTGATCTCCACGGTCGGCCGCGTCGACGAGCTGGCGCTGGGCACCGATCTCGTGGCCAGCGTCGACGCCCAGGTCGAGGCCCGCGAGCCCGGTCACGAGGTGGTGTGCGACCTGTACCTGTACTGGCCCGACGCGCCGGAGGCGGCCGGTGACGTGGCCGCGCAGCTGGCCGAACGGCTGGGACGATTGCCTTTCGCCGCTGACGTCCGCCGGATCGCCTTGGCGGTCTGCCCGGGTCAGGGCCGCGAGGTCGGGTACTTCACCTTCCGCCCGTCGGTATCGGGGGCCGAGGCGGCAACCGGGGCCGAGGGCACGGTCAGCGTCGTCGAGGACACGCTGGTCCGCGGCGTGCATCCGATGGTCGGCCGGCGACTGAACCTGTGGCGGCTGCGCGACTTCGAGATCACCCGGCTCGAAGCGCCCGAGGACGTCCTGCTCTATCACTGTGTCGCCCGCGGCAACAAGGCAGATCAACGGTTGGTCGCCCTGGGGCAGGTCCGCCAGGTCGCGGTCATCAGGGACGACAAGGGCCGGGTCAGTTCGCTGCCGCACGTCGAACGTTCGATCGCCAACTGCCTGGAGGCGATTCGGCGAGCCCGGACTGCCTTCGGTTCCGGGGGTGCGCGGCTGGACATGAACCATGTCTGGATCCACCTGTGGCCCGTCATCAGCGCCGAGCTGGATCAGCTCACCGCGCTGCAGCAGAAGATCGCGCCGCTGACCGTGGGCGCCGGAATCGAGGAAGTACTGGTGCAGGGCCGCGTCGGCGCCGAGGACGGCAGCGTGCTGCCAATCGCCGCCCGGTTCTTCTACCAGCAGGGCTCAGGCGTTGTCACGCGCATCACCGAACCGCCGAGCGAGCGGCTGCGCCCGCTGGACGACTACGCGCAGAACGTCCTGCGGGCCCGCCGGCGGGGGACGGTTTATCCCTACGAACTCAGCGGGATGGTCGCCGGGCGGGGCGGCAGTTTCGTCGAGTACGACCTGAGCGACGCGACCGACTCACCGGAACTGGTGCCCGTGAACCGGCCTGCCGGGCTGAACAAGGCCGGTCTGATCGCCGGGGTGGTCAGCACGCCGACAGCGCTGTACCCCGAGGGAATCACCCGGGTGATCCTGGCCGGTGACCCGACGAAGGCGCTGGGAGCGGTGTCGGAGAACGAGTGTGTCCGTATCATCGCCGCGCTCGATCTGGCCGAGCGGATGTCGGTCCCGCTGGAGTGGTTCGCGTTGTCCGCCGGGGCCCGGATCTCGATGGACTCGGGCACGGAGAACATGGACTGGGTCGCGCGGGCGCTCAAGCGCATCGTGACCTTCACCCAGGCCGGCGGCGAGATCAACGTCGTGGTGGCCGGTATCAACGTCGGCGCTCAGCCGTACTGGAACGCCGAAGCCACAATGCTCATGCACACCAAGGGCATTCTCGTCATGACGCCCGACAGCGCGATGGTGCTCACCGGTAAGCAGTCGTTGGACTTCTCCGGCGGCGTCTCGGCCGAGGACAACTTCGGCATCGGCGGCTATGACCGGGTGATGGGCCCGAACGGGCAGGCCCAGTATTGGGCTCCCGACCTCGGGGCCGCGACCAGGATCCTGCTGGCGCACTACGCGCACACCTATGTGGCGGCCGGGGAATCCGGGCCGCGGCAGGCACCGACCGCTGATCCGATCGACCGGGACGTGACCGTCTCGGCCCACGATGCGCCGGGGACGGATTTCACAACGGTCGGCGAGATCTTCTCGGCGAAGACGAATCCGGACCGCAAGAAGGCTTTCGACATCCGCACGCTCATGCGCGCCGTGGCCGACGCCGACCAGCGCAGCCTCGAGCGGTGGGCGGGGATGGCCGACGCCGAGACCGCGGTCGTGCAGGACGCCTATCTCGGCGGCCATTCGGTCTGCCTGCTCGGGATCGAGTCGCGGCCGGTTCCACGCCGGGGCTTTCCTCCCACCGACGGTCCGGATGTCTACACCGCCGGAACGCTTTTTCCCCGTTCGTCGAAGAAGCTGGCGCGGGCGATCAACGCCGCGAGCGGGAACCGTCCGGTCGTGGTACTGGCCAACCTGTCCGGCTTCGACGGGTCGCCGGACTCGATGCGCAACCTCCAATTGGAGTACGGCGCGGAGATCGGCCGCGCGATCGTGAACTTCGACGGGCCGATCGTGTTCTGCGTGATCTCCCGCTACCACGGCGGGGCCTTCGTGGTCTTCTCCAAGGCCTTGAACCCGAACATGACCGTCCTTGCGGTGGAGGGCTCTTTCGCTTCGGTGCTCGGTGGTGCCCCGGCCGCGGCGGTTGTGTTCTCCGGCGAGGTCGACGCGCGCACGGCCGCCGATTCCCGGATGGTCGGGCTGACCGAGCGGATGCGCTCGGCGAACGGGTCCGCGCGGGCGGCGCTGGCCACCGAGCTCGCCGAACTGCGCAGCAGCGTCCGCGCCGAGAAGCTGGGTGAGGTCGCCTCGGAGTTCGATGCGGTCCACAGCATTCAGCGCGCGGTCGAGGTGGGCTCCGTCGACGCCGTGATCAAGGCGGCGGAGCTTCGGCCGCAGATCATCGAGGCGCTGCGGCGCGACCGTGGCTGACTGGACCTGATCGGATCCGACCTGACGTGACCGGCCTCGTCACGTTTCGTCACGGCTAATCGTCATCGCCCCGGGGTCGGCGGTGCGGGCGTCAGCGCCGTCAGCGGGTGGGACGGTGCGCCACTCGCCGTACTTGGGCGCCCGCCCATCGCCGGAGGACTGGTGGCGTAGGCGGCGTTTCACCCATGGCAGCACATGTTCGCGGTAGTAGCGGGCGTTGTCGAGACGGCCGCGACGGGCCTCGGCCTCGACCGAATCGGCCAGCCAGTCCGGGGCCACCTGCGCGCCCAGCGCGGTGAGCACGCGGGCGGCAACCCTTCGGTGGCCGGCGGGGTTGAGATGCAGCCGGTCGGATGACCAGTAGACCGAGCGGCGGATCTCGGTGTCGTTCCAGTTGTCGACGTAGGTCAGGCCGTGGCGCTGACTCAACTCGGCCACCGCGTCGGCCAGCAACTGGCCGTTGGCGTGGATGCGCGCACCCAGCGGCAGATGGCGGGACGGGTCGGGCCCGCTGATGAGCACGAGCCGCACCCCGGCCGCCGCGCAGTCGGTGACGGCGGACTCGGTGAGTCGGACCAATCGGGCGAGGTCGGCCCTGGGGCGCATGATGTCGTTGCCGCCCCCGTTGAGCGTGATCAGGCTCGGCCCGAGGGCCAGGGCGGCCGTGAGCTGATCGGTGACGATGGGCTCCAGCAGCCGTCCGCGGATCGCCAGGTTGGCGTATCGGCAGATCGCTCCGGCTCGGGCCGCCCCGCCGGCTGAACCGGCTGGGCCGGCTGGGCCGACTGAATCGGCTAAGCCACTGGCGACGAGGTCGGCCCAGCCGCGGACGCTACCGTCGGCCTGCTCGTCGCCGACTCCCTCGGTGAAGCTGTCTCCGATCGCCACGTAGCGCACGCGTCCACTCCTCTGCTGGTTCCGGTGCTGGTGGTGTTTTCCGGTGTTCAGCGCCAATCCTGTCAGATTTCGAAGTAGCTCGGAGCCGGACCTAATCTTGAATTAACACGATGTCGGCCGAAGGGCCACACGTGGGCAGTACCGCATCGACGGAGCAGACAGCAGGCAACCATGGTTCCCGGCTGTTCATCGTCTATGCCGTGGCCAGCCTGATCCCGGTCCTGATGCTCGGCCTGGTGTTGGCCGGCAACGAGCGCAAGACCGGCCAGGACTGGGGGCTCACCCAGGGACGTGAGAAGGCCGCCGTCATCGAACAGACCGCGTTGGCGCCCGCCTTGGACAGCGGAGACCTGTCCGAGGGGCTGACCAAGGCCGAGCTGCAGGGGATCAGCCAGGCGACCGACCTCGCGATCTTCTCCGGTTCGGTCACCCGGTTGCGACTGCGGTCCTTCAGCGGTGAGGTGGTGTTCTCCGACGACGGCTCCCGCAAGGAGTCGCTGTCCATCTCCGATGCCGCTTTCCAGACCGCGGTCAACGGGGGGACCAGCGTGCAGGTGGTGGCCGACCCTTCCGGCACCGCCCGGCAGGTGATCAGGGTGCTGGAACCCGTCACGCCCAACAGCAGCGGTCAAGCCACCGGAGTCCTCGAGCTGTACTTGCCCTACGCCCAGATCTCAGCGGCGATCAAGGCCCAGCTCGCGCGCACCTATGTCCGGCTCGGAGTCGGTCTCGGTGCCCTCTACGCCGTCCTGGCCCTCATCTCCTGGTCGACGACCAGGCGGCTGCGCAGGCACGCGGCGGAGCGGCACCACCAGGCCCTGCACGACTCGCTGACCGGACTGCCCAACCGCGAGCTGTTCCGCTGTGCCGCCGACGCCGCGGTGCGCCGCGCGGAACGTGGTGAGACCGGCGCCCTGGTTCTCGTCGATCTCGACCATTTCAAGGAAGTCAACGACACGCTCGGCCATCACGCCGGCGACGCGCTGCTGCAGGTTGTGGCCCAGCGGCTACGGGCCTCGCTGCGCACCGATGACACCGTTGCTCGCCTCGGCGGCGACGAGTTCGGCATCCTGCTGCCCGGCCTGGCCGACGCCCCGCAGGCCGTGGGTCTGCTGAACACGATCCGGGCCGCGCTGGGGGAGGAGATCGTGGTGGACGGCGTCACCCTCAACGTCGAGGCCAGCTTCGGCATCGCGATGTATCCCGCGCACGGCACGAGTGTCGAGCAACTGCTGCAGCGCGCGGATTCGGCGATGTACGAGGGCAAACGCGGCACGGAAGGCGTCGTGGTCTTCACCGAGTCGTCCGCGCCCACTACCAGCCCTGGCCTGCTGATCCAGTCCGAGCTACGGCTCGCGCTCGAAGCCGACGAGCTTGTGCTGCACTATCAGCCCAAGGTCGACCTGTCCTCGGGCCTGACGTTCGGAGTTGAGGCCCTGGTGCGCTGGCAGCACCCCTCGCGTGGACTACTCGGCCCGTTGGAGTTCGTTCCGGCGGCCGAGCAGTCGGGTCTGGTCGAGCCGCTGACCGAATGGGTCCTGCGCCGGGCGCTGGCCGACCAGCAGCACTGGAACCGGCGCGGCGTGGACTGGCAGGTGTCGGTAAACGTCTCGGCCCGCAATCTCAGCTCGGGCAGTTTTCCCCGGAGGGTCAAGGCCATTCTCGAAGCGGCCGGGGCGCGCCCGGAACAGCTGTGCCTCGAGGTTACCGAAACGGCGTTGTCGGCCAATGCCGACGCCGCCGCCGCCGCCATCGTCGAGCTGAGCGGGATGGGCATCGCGATCTCGATCGATGACTTCGGCACTGGCTACACCAGCCTGTGGCAGATTCGCACGCTGCCGGTGGCCGAGGTCAAGATCGACCGTGCCTTCGTCAGCGACGTGACCGAGTCCGACCACGACCGATCGATCGTGCAGGCCATCATCGGGCTGAGCCACGGCCTGGGCTGCACGGTCACGGCCGAAGGTGTCGAGTCCGAGGCCGCGGCTCGTTGGCTCCGGCTGACCGGCTGCGACTCTGCCCAGGGCTTCTATTTCGCACGCCCACGTCCGTGGCCCGAACTTCTAGAGCACCATGCGGGTCTTCCTCCCGTGCCCCTGCCCATCGAGCTGTCCGACCTCTCCGAAACCGTGAGCCTGCCATGATGCTTCACCGATTCACCCCCCACCGTCGACGCGCCACGCTCCTCGGCGTGGCCGGTGTCCTGGCGGCGGCCTGCCTGGCCGGTTGCGCGGGCAAGCCTGTTGTCCGGGCCTCCGCGCCCGCCGCCGTCCAGGCCGACCTCGTGCTGCACAATGCGCTGCCGGCGGCGATTCGTGAATCCGGTGTCCTGCAGATCGCGACCGACGCCTCCTACGCGCCGGCATCGTCGTTCGCCGCCGACGGGCACACCATCGTCGGTTTCGAGCCCGACCTCGGCACCGCCCTGGGTGAGGTCCTCGGGGTGAGGGTGCGTTTCGTCAACCACGCGTTCTCGAGTCTGTCCGCGATGGTCGCCGACGGGAAGACGGACCTCGTCATGAGCGCGATGACCGACACCGTGCAGCGCGAGGAGAAGGTCGACTTCGTCGATTACTTCACCGCCGGTTCCTCGATCGTGGTGCAGCGCGGAAATCCGACCGGTCTGTCTGATCTGGCGAGCCTGTGTGGGCACGTTGTCGCCCTCGAGGCCGGAACCGTCCAGGTCGACCTGGTCCAGCGTGTGCTCAAGAACTGCCCGCCGGACAAGCCGATCACCGTGCACTTGTTCAAGACCAACACCGACACGTTGGTGCAGCTGCGTACCGGCCGGGCCGACGCCGTGCTCAACGACTACCCGCCGGCCGCCGCGTTGGTGACCGACGCTCGCACCGGCGCCTTCTACCAACTGGCCTCAACGGCTCAGTACGAACCAGGTCCGTACGGCATCGCGGCGTCGAAGTCTCAGCCGCAATTGCGCGACGCGGTCGCCCAGGCGTTACGCACGCTGGTCGCCGATGGCCGCTACGCGCAGATCCTGGCCAAGTGGGGGGTCGGCGCCGGGGCGGTCAAGTACGTCTCGCTCAACGGGGGCGCCGCAAGCTGAGCCGAGCGGGTTCCCTGCCGGCCGCTGCGCCTAGTTCTGCAGGTAGGCCAGCACCGCCAGCACCCGGCGATTGTCGGTCTCCGACTGTTCCAGCCCGAGTTTGGCGAAGATGTTGTTGCTGTGCTTGCTGATCGCCTTCTCCGTCACGAACATCCGGGCCGCGATGGCTGAATTGGATCTGCCTTCGGCCATGAGCTCGAGCACCTCCCGCTCCCGGGCGGTCAGGCTGGCAAGCGGCCGGTCGGCCTCGCGGCGGGCCAGCAGGGCCGAGATCACCTCAGGATCCATGGCGGTTCCGCCGGCGGCGACCCGCCGGACCGCGTCGATGAACTGGGCGACGTTCGACACCCGGTCCTTGAGCAGGTAGCCGATCCCGCCGGTCCGGTCCGAGAGCAACTCGCGCGCGTAAAGCTGCTCGACGTACTGCGACAGCACCAGGACCCGCAGTCCGACAACCGCCCGACGTGCCTCGATCGCCGCGCGCAGGCCCTCGTCGGTGAAGGTTGGGGGCAGGCGGACGTCGACCACCGCTACGTCCGGACGGTGGGCGATCAACTCCCGAAGCAGCTCCGGTCCGTTGTCCACCGCCGCCACGACCTCGAAGTCGTAGGCCTGTAACAGCCGGATCAGGCCGTCCCTGAGGAGGGCGAGGTCCTCGGCGATGACAACTCGCACGGCAGGCTCATCCTCACCTCGGTCGGGCCGCCGGGCGGGGACTCCAGCGACAACTGCCCATCGAATGCTGCCAGACGTCGCTGGATTCCGCTCAGTCCCGTGCCACCGGCCAGGCTGGCGCCGCCCTGTCCGTCGTCACGTACCCGCAGCTGCAACCGTCCGTCGGCATGGCCGATGTCGATTGCGATGGATCGGGCCCGGGAATGCTTGATGGCGTTGGTCAGGCACTCCGCGACCGCGAAGTATCCGGCCGACTCGACCGGTGCCGGCAGCCGCCCCGGCAGGGCTACCGAAACCGTGGTCGGCAGCGGGCTGGCCAGCGCGAGCGCGCGAACGGCGCCGTCCAGACCTCGGTCGGCCAGCACCGGCGGATGGATTCCTCGCACCAGATCGCGCAGCTCGGCCAGAGCGCTGGTCGTAGCAGCTCGGGCCTCGGCGAGCAGGGACCGGGCTGCCTCCGGGTCACGGGCGAGCAGCTCCTCGGCCAGGCCCAGGCTCATTCCCAGTGAGACGAGCCGGGCCTGTGCGCCGTCGTGCAGATCGCGCTCGATGCGGCGTAGTTCGGCCGCCTGCGTGTCCACGGTCTCGGCGCGCGACGTGGTCAGCTGGGAAACGCGGGCGCGCAAGGCCGAACCCTTCGTCGGTGCCAACAGGCTGACGGCCAGCCGCGCGTAGCCCCGCGCGATCGGAAGTGCGGTGAGCCACCACAGCGACAGGAAGAACAGGCCGATCGGTACGAGCACCAGAGCGTCGGCGAGGTGATTGATGGTGTAGAAGCCGAAGGGCGAGGAGAAGACCTGTCTTGGTGTGACGGCCCAGAGGAACGGGTAGATCAGGTAGAACACCCCAGCAATGAAGAGCGTGAAGGTCAGGATCTGCAGGGCGAATCCCACCGTGGCATTGACCAGCAGCCAGGCCCAGTCCCGCCATGAGGCCGGATCGGTCAGGACGGTGCTGAGTCGCCGCACCGGTCCCGCGCCGGGCGCGCTGCGCAGGTAGGGCCGAGCGATCGGCACGGCCAGCACCCGCGAGGCGTACTGGCGGTGCAGGCCGGCCACCAGCCGAGTCCCGAGCATCGCGGCGAGCAGCAGCGCGATGCCGACGCCGACGAACAGGGTGCTCACCCCGACGATCCAGATCACGAACAGGGCGATCGAGACCTCGGCCAGAACAGCCAGCGGAAGCGCGAGCGCGACGAGAGCCAGCCGCGCACCCAGTCCGTGCGGGGCCCGCGTCTGCGGCGGCGGATCGCTCATGGTTCGTCCATCCTCGTGCATGCGTCCATCCTCGGTGCTGGCGACCGGTCGGGCAGTGGACTTTTCTCCACCCTGGCCGGGGTCCTGGCCCCAGGGTTTTCTTCGACCTCGAGCACCAGGCTCGAGCGTGTGGCCCGGCGACCGGCGCCGAGCTCAGGCGAGGAGGACGACATGGCAACGAATTCGGCAACGGTGCGCTTGGCTCGGTGGAGTGCCCGCCATCCCTGGCGGGCACTGTTCAGCTGGGTGACCTTGGTGCTGGTGTGCTTTCTGGCCGGCGGGGCGGTGGGCACCCGCCAGCCGTCGGATCATCAACTCGGCACGGGCCAGTCCGGCCGGGCCGCGGACTGGATCCGCCAGGCCGGGCTGACCGATCCCACCACCGAGAACGTGCTGATCACGGCACGGTCGGGACCTCTCGACCTGCCGTCCGCGCGCCGGGCCGCCTTGCGGATCCAGCAGGGGATGACGGCGCTGCCCGAGGTCGCCACGGTCGCGGATCCGGTGCTGTCTGCGGATCACACGGCACTGCTCGTGTCCGTGGATATGAGCGGCAGCCCGGACAACGCAACGAACCGTGTCGCGGCGTTGCAAGCGGTGACCTCCCAGGTGCAGCGCGGCAGCCCCCGGCTGGTCGTCGCCGAAACCGGCGGCGCGTCGATCGATGCCGGCGTCAACCGCCAACTCGGCCATGACTTCGGTCAGGCCAGCCGGATCTCGCTGCCCATCACGGTCGCCATCCTCGCGGTGGCGTTCGGAGCCGTGGTCGCAGCCGGTCTGCCGGTGATCCTGGCCTTGTGTGCGGTGTTCGCGGCGATCGGGCTGTCCGCCCTGACGTCCCACCTCATTCCGTCGACCGACACCATCAACGAGGTCATCCTGCTGATGGGGCTGGCCGTCGGCGTCGACTACTCACTCTTCTATCTCAAACGTGAGCGGGAGGAACGGGCTCGCGGCCTGGACCGGTTGTCGGCGATCGAGGTGGCCGCGCAGACCTCGGGCCGAGCCGTCGTGGTCTCCGGGGTTGCGGTCATCGTCTCGATGGCGGGCCTGTTCCTGGCCGCCGACGTCAGTTTCGCCTCGCTGGCGACCGGATCGATCATCGTGGTGGCGGTGTCGGTTCTCGGATCACTGACCGTGCTGCCGGCGTTGCTGGCCAAGTTCGGCCGGGCCGTGGACCGGCCCCGCGTGCCGCTGGTGTGGCGATTGACCAATCGTCGCCAGGGTGAACCCCGGCTGTGGCCCGCGCTGCTCTCGCCTGCTCTGCGCCGTCCCGGGTTCACGCTCACCGTGGTCGTGGCCGCGCTCGCGCTGCTGGCTCAGCCCGCGCTGCACCTGACGTTGCGAGCGTCCTCCTCGGCGCAGTTGCCTCGCACGATCCCGGCGATGCAGACCTATGACCGGTTGACGGCGGCCTTCCCCAACAAGAACACCAGCATCGCCATCGTGGTCCAGGCCCCGTCGCAGTACGCCGGGCAGGTCCGGGCCACCCTGAACTCGCTGGCCCCGGCCTCGGGGGCGCCGTTGCTGTCGCGGGCTTCGGTCGACAGCCTGCGCACCTCGACCGATCGAAGGACGCAGGTGCTGCAGTTGGCGGTGCCCTACCCGTCCTCCTCCGACGGCGCCTCACGGGTGGTCCGGCTGCTGCGCTCGCAGGTGCTGCCCAGAGCCCTCGCCGACCTGCCCGCAGCGCGTTTCGCGGTCGGTGGTGACGTCGCCTCGGATCTGGATTTCGCCGAGCACGCCCAGCAGAAGCTGCCCTGGGTGATGGGTTTCGTGCTCGTCCTGACGCTGCTGATGATGACGATCACGTTCCGCTCGCTGGTCGTCGCCCTCACCGCGATCGGCGTCAACCTGCTCTCGGCCGGATCGGCCTTCGGCATCCTGGTCCTGGTCTTCCAGCAGCACTGGGCCGAGTCCATCCTCGGCTTCACCTCCAATGGAGCGGTCGTGGCGTGGATCCCGATGTTCCTGTTCGTGGTGCTGTTCGGGCTGTCGATGGATTACCACGTACTCGTGGTCAGCCGGATCCGTGAAGGCGTGCGCAACGGGCTGTCCACTCAGGACGCCGTCCGGGAGGGCATCACCCGCTCGGCTGGCGTCATTACGAGCGCGGCGGTGGTGATGGTGTCCGTGTTCGCGGTGTTCGCCACCCTGTCGATGGTGGAGTTCAAGCAGATCGGTGTGGGGTTGTCCGCCGCAGTGCTGCTCGACGCCTTGGTCATCCGCATCGTGGTCCTGCCCGCCGCTATGACTCTGCTCGGACGGGCGAACTGGTGGCCGGGGGAGCTGTCGCGCCGGCCGCGTCGCAGTCAGGACGGGCCGGCTTCCACGCCCGTCTCCGCGGACCGGTTCGTCACCTCGCGGGCGCTGTGACCGATTGATTCCAGCTGGGCGGGTCGTGGGGATACGGGCAACCTTGCGCGCGGGAAGCTCAGGTTTTTCCTACGATCCGCTCAGTTGGGCGGGGCCGAAGCCGATCTTGAGAACATGACCGGCGTGCTCCGTGCACTCACCCCCGACGCGGTAACCGCCGCGGCGGCCGAGGGTGGTGCACCTGCTCTCGCCGTGGGACTTCCGACCGCGATCACCGCGGCTGCGGCCCCCCGCGCTTTCGCGACGACATCGACTGGCGCGACCCTCGACGCCGCGAGGATCTGGACCGTGCGCTGGGCGAACCCGGCCGCTGCGGCGTTGCTCGGCTCCGGCCCGCACGACCTGCTCGGAAACCGATTGCCGGCTGCGTACGCCGCCGCCGCCGCGGACGGGCTCCCGGGTCCGTGGATGCAGGTCGTCTCCGACGTCATCGCGGAACTGATCGATCCCGACGGCGAGGAGTTCGCCTGGGACTGGCACAGCGCGAGTGTTGACACCCCGGACCGCGGGTTGGTGGCCGTACAACTGCGCGTGCGGCCGGTTGCTGAATCCTCCGCCGACGACCCGATCTTCGTGGTCTGGCTCCGGGCGGTGACCGACGGCGAGCGGCGGGCCGAAGAGGCCCAGCGAGAGTCCGAGCATCGCTTCCGGGCCTTGGCCGACCACGCCCCGGTCGGGATCGTCGTGTCCGAAGCGGGCCTGCGGCTGAGCTTCGTGAACAACCGCTTTGCCGAGATCGCGGGCGGACATTCGGAATCGCTGTTGGGTACCGACTGGCTCAAGACCATTCACCCCGAGGACCTGCCCGGCCTGCTGGAGGGCCTGGACGAGGTGCTGTCCGGCGCGTCGCTGGAAACGACGGTGCGGATGATCTCCATCTCCGACTCCCAGCGCTGGGTGCAGTTCCGGCTCTCGCCGGTGACCACGCCCCGGCGCTCGGCCGGTTTCATCGGCACCGTCGAGGACATCACCGCGCGCCGGGCCTGGGAGAACCAGCTCACCTACCAGGCCAGTCACGACGCGCTGACGGGGCTGGCCAATCGGCGGAGCATGGTCGAGGCGCTGACCCAGTTGCTGAGCAGTCGCCGCAGCCGGGACCGGGACGCCGCCGTGCTGTTCTGTGACCTGGACGGCTTCAAGCAGATCAACGACACGCTCGGGCACGACGCCGGTGATCGGGTGCTGATCGAGGTCGCGCAGCGGCTGTCGACGACCGCGAGAGATCATGACCTCGTCGCGCGCATCGCGGGCGACGAGTTCGTGGTGATGATCCGTGAGGTGGGCAGCTACGCCGACGCCGAAGCAGCGGCCGGACGTCAGCTGAAGGCGATGTTGCCGGCGATCCGGGTAGCAGGCCGCGCCGTACACGTCACGGCCAGCATCGGCATCGCGATGGCCCGCGACTACGACACGGCGACGGCATTGCTGCAGGCCGCCGACCGCGGGATGTATGAGGCCAAGCGTTCGGGCACCGGGCTGTACCGCGGCGCGCAGGGTGTGGTGGCCGCGCGTCCGGACCCCGAGGCCTGAGGATGACCGTCGAGGCCGAGCTTGCTCGTTACGTGGTCCCGTCCCGCGCGGGGGCGGCGATTCAGGTGCTGCTGCTTGTCGATGATCCGGCTTCCGGTGTGGCCGACCTGGTCCGGGTGATCGGTTCGGACCCCGCGTTCGCGACGAAGGTACTGGCCCTGTCCAACTCCGCCTACTACGGCCTGAGCGGGCGCGTCGGCACGCTGCAATATGCGGTTTCGGTACTGGGTTTTCAGACCATCCGCGCGCTGGCGGTGTCCATCGCGGCGGGCCTCGACCGACCCGGTGCGGTTCCGGCCGGATTCTGGGAGCAGGCCGCGACCGCCGCTACCGCCGCAAACACCGTCGCGCCGCTGATGGGTGCCAGCTCACCTGACGCCTTCTGCGTCGGCCTGCTGCACACGTTGGGCTCGGCGCTGTTGCATCAGCAGCATCCGTTGCCGCAGCTGTGTCTGCCCAGCCCGGACAACCTCGACGACCTCGAAGAGCGCGAGCACCAGCAGTACGGGATCTCCCACGCCGTCGCCGGTGCGCAGGTGCTCGAGTCCTGGCACTTTCCGCGTCGGCTCTGCGAGTTGATCGCCGGCCATCACGATCTACCGCTGCCCGACGCCGACCCGCTCACCCGCGCCCTGCACGCCGCCCGCACCCTGACCGATCTCGCCTTGAACGCCGAGGCTGACCAGGCGCGAGGTTTCGACGCACTACGTCGGCTCAGCGAGGGACGGTTGACGGTTGCCCACATCGAGCCGATCGTGCGACGGGTGAAAGACCAGTCGGCGGCTTTGCTGGACGGCCTGCGTCCGAGCTGATCGATACTGGAGCCATGATCGCTCGTTATCCCGCGGTTGAGCCGCACGCAACCGGCATGCTCGAGGTCGGCGACGGACACCAGCTGTACTGGGAGACGGTCGGGTCCGAGCAGGGCACCCCGGCGGTCTATCTCCACGGCGGCCCCGGCGGCGGAGCCTCTCCGGGCGCCCGGCGCGTGTTCGACCCGGCGGCCTACCGCGCCGTGTTGTTCGACCAGCGTGGGTGTGGCCGCAGCCGCCCGCTGGCCGACGGTCCGGACGCGGACCTGAGCCGCAACAGCACGCCGGAACTGGTGGCCGATATCGAGGCGCTGCGCGTTCACCTGGGCATCGATCGCTGGGTCGTCTACGGGGTCTCGTGGGGAGTGACCCTCGCCTTGGTGTACGCCCAGGCCCATCCCGACCGGGTGCTCGGACTGGTGCTCGGCGCGGTCACATCCGGTCAGCGAAGCGAAACCGAGTGGATTACCCGGGACATGGGTCGGCTGTTTCCGCGCGAATGGGAGGCGTTTCGCGATCACGTGCCGCCGGCAGAGCGTGATGGTGATCTGGCTGCCGCCTACGCCCGGCTGCTTGCCGATCGTGATCCCGAGGTCTGGCAGCGCGCGGCGGCGGCCTGGTGCGCGTGGGAGGACGTGCACGTCCGTTTCATGCCGGACTGGCAGCCGAATCCGCGTTTCGCCGACCCGGTGTTCCGCAGCGTCTTTGCCCGCCTGGTGACGCATTACTGGAGTCACGGGTGCTTCCTGGCCGAGGGCCAGGTGCTGGCGGGAATGCCCAGGTTGGCGGCTATCCCCGCCGTGCTGATCCACGGCCGTTACGACGTCTCGGGACCGCCTGACGTCGCCTGGCACCTCCACCAGCGCTGGCCGGGCAGCCGCCTGGAACTGCTCGATGACGCCGGCCACGGCGGTGGGAGCTTTCCGGATCGGGTGCTGGCCGCCCTTGACGAGTTCCGCGGACTGGAGCGGCGCCGCTAGCTGGCTCCATGCGTGCACAGCACTGTCCGACACCCGCCGACACCGCCCAACATTGGCGCGACTGTGCGCGACATTGGCGCGACTGTGCGACCAGACTGTGCGACCAGAGGGGTCAGCGGCTGGCCGCCCGCTTGTACTGACGGACTGATAGGGGGACGAACACAGCCAGGAGCACGACCACCCAGATCAGGGTGTAGATGATCGGGTGCTGTAGCGACCAGTACTTGGGGACAGCCAATTGCGGGCTGGTGTTACCGAACAGCTGCCGAGCCGCTTGCGTCACCGCCGACACCGGATTCCAATTGGCGACCGCGCGCAGCGGGGCCGGGAAATTGTTGGTGGGCACGAAGGTGTTGGCGACGAACGTGAGCGGAAAGATCAGCATGAACGAGGCGTTGTTGACCACCTCGGGACTCGGCACGATGAGCCCGACCCAGGCCATGATCCACGAGATGGCGTAGGCGAAGACCAGCAACAGCAGGAATCCGGCGATCGCTTCGAACACCGAGCTGCGGATGCGCCAACCCACGATCACACCGGTCACCGACATCACGAAGATCACCAGCACGTTGTTGGCGACGTCGCTTCCGGTGCGCCCGACCAGCACCGCCGACCGGGACATCGGAAGCGACCGGAATCGGTCGATGATGCCCTTCTGGATGTCGTCGGCCAGGCCCGCGCCGGTGATTGTGGCGCCGAAGATGACGGTCTGGGCGAAGATGCCCGGGATCAGGAATTCCCGGTAACTGACCCCGGGCACCTTGATAGCGCTGCCGAAGACGTAGGCGAACAGCAGGATGAACATGATCGGAGACATCGTCGAGAAGACCAGGAGATCCGGCACGCGCTTGATCTTGATCAGGTTCCGCTTGGCGACGATGGCCCCATCGGTGACTGTCTTCAGGGCGGTCATGCGCGCAACTCCTCGGTGTGCGGGGCCGCGGTGTGGTGTCCGTCCGGGTGGTGTCCGTCCGGGTGGTGTCCGTCCGGGTTTGGGCCGTCCGAGCGGCGCCCGCTGTCGGCGTCTGCGTCGGCGACGTCTCGCGGTCGGCCCGTGAGGGTCAGGAAGACGTCATCGAGGGTCGGGCGCCGCAGCGCGACGTCCAGCACCTGAACGCGTTCGGCGTGGAGCCGGCCCAGGGCTTCCATCAGAACGCCGGCCCCGCCGGTGACCGGCGCCGTCAGTTGTCTCGCGTGCTCGTCCACCTCGACGGCGCCGTCGGACAGATCGCCCAGGATGCGGCGCGCGATCTCGACGTCGCCGGACTCGGCGAGGACGAGAGCGATTCGCTCGCCGCCGACCTGCGCCTTCAACTCGTCGGCTGTTCCACGGGCGATCGCCCGGCCGTGGTCGATGACCACGATCTCGTTGGCCAGCCGATCCGCTTCTTCCAGGTATTGGGTCGTCAACAACAGGGTGGTGCCGCCGGAGACGAGCTCGTTGATCACGTCCCACATCTGCAACCGGCTGCGCGGGTCGAGCCCGGTTGTCGGCTCGTCAAGGAACAGCACCGGCGGTTGGGCGACGAGCGCACCGGCGAGGTCCAGCCGGCGCCGCATCCCACCGGAGTAGGTCTTGACCGGACGATCGCCCGCATCGGAAAGGCTGAACTGCTCGAGCAACTCCCGTGCCCGTTCCTTGGACCGGCGCCGGCCCAGGCCGTACAGCCGGCCGACCATGTCGAGGTTCTCGTAGCCGGTGAGGTACTCATCGACGGCCGCGTACTGACCGGACAGGCCGATCTTGGCCCGGACGTCGCCAGGCCGCTTGACGACGTCGATCCCCGCAACCTCCGCCGAGCCGCTGTCCGGATCGAGCAGGGTCGTCAGGATCCGTACCGCGGTGGTCTTTCCCGCGCCGTTGGGCCCGAGCAGACCGAGCACGGTGCCTTCGGGAACGGACAGGTCCAGCCCGTCGAGGGCACGAACCTTGTCGTAGGTCTTGACCAGCCCGTGGGCCCGGATCATGTCAGGCATCGCCCGTCCTTTCTCAGTCGCCGGTGGAGCGCGCGCGGCGCTCGGTCACTTACGAGGGTTGACCGTCTGGGCCCGACGAACTCATCGGTACCGAGGCCGCCGCTCGGAGGTTTGGATCCAACGGCAGCCCGAAGCTCGGGAAGAGTTCGGCCGCGTTGAGGAAGAAGCTGAACTCGACGATCTGGCCGCCGGCAATGGTCAATAGTTGCAGCGCCCAGGGCTCGTAGCGGCCCGGTGTACCGCTCGGTCGGTACTGCCCGAACGCCGGCAGCCCGTTGGCCGTGGTCGGTAGCAACAGTGAACCCCGGCAGCCGTGCCCTTGTCCTTGCCAGAACTCGAGGATGTGGTCTCGACCGGACAGCCACAGCTCGTACGGCGGCATCGTCTGCACCGCGTCGGCGTGCAAGAGCGACGTCAAGGCCTTCATGTCGTAGCGCTGGAAGGCCTCGACGTAACGGTCGAGCAGGATCTGTTGCTCGGGACTCATCGCCTCTGTCGGGCGCTCCTCGTGAGCGTGGGAGTCGATGGTGGCGCGCGCACGCTGCAGGGCGCTGTTGACCGACGCGACACTGGTGCCGAGCAGTTCGGCCACCTCGCCGGCCTGCCAGCGAAGCACCTCGCGAAGGATCAGCACGGCCCGTTGCCGTGGCGGCAGCAGTTGCAGGGCGGAGACGAAAGCCAGCCGGATGGATTCGCGGGTTGCGGCGACCTCGGCCGGGTCGGCCGATTCCGACAGCACCGCGCGGTCATGGACCGGCTGGACCCAGAGGTTGTCGGTGATCAGCGGACCGACCGGGGTATCGGCCGAACTGGCCGGCCCCAGATCCATCGGCCGGGCCCGCCGCGCCCGGCCGTTGAGCTGGTCCAGGCAGACGTTGGTGGCGATGCGGTAGAGCCACGTACGCAGGCTGGACCGACCGTCGAAGCGATCCAGCGACCGCCAGGCACGAACCATCGTGTCCTGGACCGCGTCGTCGGCCTCGAAGCCGGACCCGAGCATGCGGTAGCAGTAGCCGGTCAGCTCCCGTCGGTGCGATTCGAGGTCGGCCGTGTCGTAACGGTGGGCCGTCTGCGACGCCCGCGGGCTGATCCCGGGTGCGGTGCCGGCTGGTGCGACGCCGGCTGGTGCAGTGCCGGCTGGTGCAGTGCCACCCGGTGCGGTGCTGGTCGGTGCGGCGGTCTCGAGTTGGCTCACGGTGTCCCCCAGGTGGTGCGGCGGCGAACGACACGTGAGGCGGGTGACTCCCACCGCTCGGATCGCTCGTCCCGATCCTAGGACGGCCCACTGACAATGCGAGGCAGTTTGCGGACCCAGCGGGGCCGCACCGGCTTCAGGCGGCCAGCAAGTTCTCCAGCTCGGCTACGAAACGCGCCCGCTGGTTGCCGTCAGCGGCACCCGGTACCGCGGGCAGCGGTTCGGCGCCGGCAAGTTGGGCGAATTGTTCCAGGGCGCGGAAAACCTTCTGTCCCCGAGGCAGCCGCCACTGCTGGCCGGCATCGACGATGCCGTACAGGTCGAGTTCTGGATTGGCCGCCCGCACGTCGGCAACCGCCCGCCCCAATTGCATCAGCAGGTCCTCGGCGGGGGCGAGCAGCTCGGTCGTCATGCGCGGTCCTTCATCGGCGAAAGTCTGACGGCTGTCCGAGTCGTGGGGGATTTAACGACTCGGCCCAGCACATCACCGTTCTGATCGGCCGGTCCGCCCCGAAGCTGAGCTCAGACGTTGCGCCGGTACTGCCCACCAACTTCGAAGAAGGCCTCGGTGATCTGCTGCAGCGAACACACCCGGGCCGCCGCCATCAACTCCACGAACAGGTTCTCGTGCCGCGCCGCGGCCTCGCGTAGGCGGGCCAGCGCGTCTTGGGCCACGTCGCGGTGAGCGGTGTGGAAATCGGCCAGCCGGCGCAACTGGGACTGCTTTTCCACATCGGTGCCGCGGGCCAGTTCCACGGCGGCCGACTGCTGGTCGGCCGCCGGGTTGAGGAAGGTGTTGACGCCGACGATCGGCAGGCTGCCGTCGTGCTTTCGGTGTTCGTAGAGCATCGATTCGTCCTGGATCCGGCCTCGCTGATAACCCGTCTCCATGGCGCCGAGCACTCCGCCACGCTCGGTGAGGCGATCGAACTCCGTGAGCACGGCCTGTTCGACCAACTCGGTCAGCTCCTCGACGATGAACGATCCCTGCAGTGGGTTCTCGTTCTGCGACAGCCCCCATTCGCGGTTGATCACCAGCTGGATGGCCAGCGCGCGTCGCACCGATTCGGCCGACGGCGTCGTCACCGCCTCGTCGTAGGCGTTGGTGTGCAGGCTGTTGCAGTTGTCGTACAACGCGTTGAGAGCCTGCAGCGTCGTGCGGATGTCGTTGAACGCCATCTCCTGGGCGTGCAGTGATCGTCCGGAGGTCTGAACGTGGTACTTCAGCTTTTGGGACCGTTCGCCGGCTCCGTACCGCTCGCGCATCGCAATCGCCCAGATCCGGCGCGCGACCCGCCCCAGGACCGTGTACTCGGCGTCCATGCCGTTGGAGAAGAAGAACGACAGGTTCGGGGCGAAGTCATCGATGTTCATCCCGCGGGCCAGGTAGGACTCGACGTAGGTGAAACCGTTGGCCAGCGTGAAGGCCAGCTGGCTGATCGGGTTCGCCCCGGCTTCGGCGATGTGATAGCCCGAGATGGACACCGAATAGAAGTTGCGCACCTGGTTGGCCACGAAGTACTCGGCGATATCACCCATCATGCGCAGTGAGAAGTCGGTGGAGAAGATGCAGGTGTTCTGCCCCTGATCCTCCTTGAGGATGTCGGCCTGAACGGTGCCGCGCACCGTCGAGAGGGTGCGCGCTCGTAGCGCCGCGTCCTCCTCGGGCGACGGCGGCCGCCCCTGGTCCTCGGCGAAGCGTTCGCGCTGCTGGTCGATCGCCGCGTTCAGAAAGAAGGCCAGGATGGTCGGCGCCGGCCCGTTGATGGTCATCGACACCGAGGTGCTCGGGTCACACAGGTCGAAGCCTGCGTACAGCGCCTTCATGTCCTCCAGGGTCGCGATGGAAACACCGGACGTGCCGACCTTGCCGTAGATGTCGGGACGTTCGTCCGGGTCGCGGCCGTAGAGGGTCACCGAATCGAAGGCGGTGGACAAGCGGTTGGCCGGCTGCCCTTCGGACAGCAGATGGAAGCGCCGATTCGTTCGGAAGGCGTCCCCCTCGCCGGCGAACATCCGGGCCGGGTCCTCGCCGTCCCGCTTGAACGGGAAAACGCCTGCCGTGTAGGGGAAATATCCGGGCAGGTTCTCCTCGCGCAGGAACCGCAGCAGCGATCCGTCCTCGCCGTAGCGCGGTAGGGCGACCCGCGGAATGCTGTTTCCGGACAGGGTGGTGCGACGCAGCGGCGTTCGTGATTCGCGGTCGCGGATCGGGACGATGAGTTCCTCCCCGCAATAGCGCTCGGCCAGGGAGGGCCATTCGCTCAGCATTCGGCGCGAGTCCTCGCGCAGGCGCGCGTCCGCTTGTGCGATCAGCTGGTGAAGACCGGCCTCGGGGGCGGAATCGCTTTCGCGGACCAGGGATTCGGCCCGCATGAGTGCCGCCCGGTCGCGGGCCAGTTCGACCTCGGTGTTCGTGGTGGTGTGGTAGCGGCGGACGGTGTCGGCGATCTCGGCCAGGTAGCGCACCCGGCTCGCCGGGACGGGGACGGTGAGACCGGTGGACACTTTGCCCGTCACCGGACTGAGGGTGCCTTCCGCGGTCGCCAGCCCACGTCGAGACAGCTCGTCGCGCAGGTGGAAGTACAGGGCGGTCATACCGTCGTCGTCGAAGCTGGCCGCGCTGGTGCCGAAGACCGGCATGTCCTGCCACGACTGGCCGAAGGCTTCGCGGTTTCGCACCAACTGGCGCGCGACGTCACGCCGCGCGTCCTCTGATCCACGCCGCTCGTACTTGTTGATGGCGACCGCGTCGGCGAAGTCGAGCATGTCGATCTTCTCCAGCTGGGAGGCCGCTCCGAACTCCGCGGTCATCACGTAGAGCGACAGGTCGCAGTGCGCGACGATCGACGAATCCCCCTGTCCGATACCGGGAGTCTCAATCACGACGAGGTCGTAGCCGGCCGTCCGGCACGCGGCGATGGCGTCCGGCAAGCAGGACGGAACCGGCACTTCGCTGCCCCTGGTGGACATCGAGCGGAAGTAGACGCGGTCTGTGTGGGAATCCTCGCCGAGGGCGTTCATCCGGATCCGGTCACCGAGCAGCGCACCGCCGCCCTTGCGCCGGCTCGGATCGATGGCCAGGACGGCGGTGCGGATCTTGTCCTGTTGGTCGGCCCGCAGCCGCCGGATGAACTCGTCGGTCATCGAGGACTTGCCGGAACCGCCCGTGCCGGTGATGCCGAGTACGACGCTGGGATGCTGCGCCGCGCGCAGTTCACTCACCTGGTCCTCGGGCAACCGGCCGGCCTCGATGAGGGAAATAGCTCGTGCGAGCGCGCCGCCGTCGCCGGTGCGGATCCTGGCGACAAGGTCGGGTTCGGCCGCGGGCAGCGGGTGGTCGCCGGTCTCGATGATGGTGTTGACCATGGCCGCAAGCCCGAGCCGTTGACCGTCCCCGGGCGAGAAGATTCGCGAGACACCCGCGGCGTGGAGCAGTTCGATCTCCTCGGCGACGATCGTTCCGCCACCGCCGCCGAAGACGGCGATGTCGCCGGCTCCGCGCTCGCGCAGCCGGTCGACCAGGTAACGGAAGTATTCGACGTGACCACCCTGATAGGAACTGATCGCCACCGCCTGCACGTCTTCCTGGATGGCGGCCGTGACGATCTCGTCCACCGAGCGGTTGTGCCCCAGGTGGATGACCTCGGCGCCCTGCGCCTGCAGGATCCGCCGCATGATGTTGATCGCGGCGTCATGGCCGTCGAAGAGGGCGGCCGCGGTCAGTACGCGAACCGGGTGGGCGGGCGTGTGCAGGTGGGTCATGCAGAACTCCTGAACCGGGACGGGGACACGAAAGTACTAGGACGTCCCAGTTGATAATAGGACGTCCTAGTAATTTCCGCGAAATCTAGTGTGCGAGGGCACGTGCGAGGATGTCGACGATCCGCTCGCGCGCGCCGAGCAGGGACGGTCCGTACCAGGTCAGGCAGCGGCCGTCGATGAGGGCGGCGGGCAGCCCCGCAAAGGCTTCGGGGCCATCGCTCGCGCTGAACGGATAGGGCTCGTCCGGCAGGAGCACCACCTCCGCCCCGCCGGCCCGCACCGCGGAGTGTTCGACCTGGGGGTAGCGGGCCGAACCTCGTCCGGAGGACGCTTCCGCGGGGTCCGTCTCCTGATCGAACACGTTGCGGGCGCCGAGCCGGGTCAGCAAGGACGACGTGAATGTGCGCGGGCCGACGACCATCCACGGATCTCGCCAGATCGGGACCGCGACCCGGACCCACGGATCGGTGTCCGGCCCACGCCACTCGGCCCGGGCTTCCGGCAGCCAGGTCGGCTCCGGTCGCTGCAGGGCAATCGTGAACAGGCGGGCGAGGGAGGCCATGGCCTCGTCGATGGACTCGATGGCCGTGACCCACACGTCCAGACCCTGGGCGCGCATCCGGCGCACATCCAGTTCGCGATTCTCTTCCTGGTTGGCGATCACCAGATCGGGGCGCAGGCCGGCGATGCGCGCCAGGTCCGGGTTCTTGGTGCCGCGGATGCGCGTGACGTCCAGGCCCGCTGGCTGGGTGCACCAGTCAGTGGCGCCGACCAGTACCTCCGGGGCGGTCGAGGCGATCGCCTCGGTCAGTGACGGCACCAGGCTCACCACGCGCCGGACCTGTCGGCCCTGGGATGGGTGGGACAACGGATGACCGAGGTCGTCACTGGGAGCGGGCACCGGTCCATAGTCCCGGACGCACCAGTGCTCACCCGAGTTTGAATATCCAACTCAGCCGGGTAGCGTCGTACCGAGCCGGCCGCACCGCCGGCCGTCTGAGCCGATTGCCCAGTGCCTCTCAGCCACCATTTCCTTTCAGCACACATTTCGAGGAGAGATCGATGACGTTCAACGGATCCGTAGCCCTGGTGACCGGAGCGAACCGCGGCCTCGGACGGGAATTCGTCCGGGCCCTGCAGCGTCGCGGCGTCAGCAGGATCTACGCCGGTGCCCGTAATCCCGACAGTGTCACCGTGGACAACATCGACGGGGTACGGGTGATCCCGCTGCGCATGGACGTCACCGATCCCGACACGGTCGCGCAGGCAGCCGCCGTCGCCACCGACGTGGACCTGCTGATCAACAACGCCGGCAGTTCGACCGGAAGCCTCGTCGTCACCGGTGATCTGAGCCAGGTACGCCTGGAGATGGATACCCACTACTACGGAACGCTGACGGTCATCCGAGCCTTCGCGCCGATCCTCGACGCCAACGGTGGCGGCGCGATCGTGAACGTGCTCTCGGCGCTGTCGTGGGCCGTGCTGCCCACCACGTCGGCCTACAGTGCGGCCAAGTCGGCCGAGTGGGCGTTGACCAACGCCGTCCGCCAGGAGCTTGCCGCCCAGGGAACCCAGGTTTCCGCGCTGCACGTCGGCTACATGGACACCGACATGACCGCCCGAATCGATGCGCCCAAATCGCACCCGGCCGTGATCGCCGAGTTCGCCCTGGACGCTGTCGAGGCCGGCGAGCTGGAAATCCTCGCCGACGAGACCTCCCGGACGATCAAGCAGGCGTTGTCGGCGCCCATCGAGGCGATCTACCCACAGTTCTCCGGAGCGCGGGCATAGTCCACACTCACAGCAGGTTTCACCGTAACCGGTGACTTGCTGAGGGGGACGCCATGAGTACGGTGCGGGAAAGTCATGACCAGGACCGTCCCGGCTCGGGACCGTTCGCAGCGGCCGTGCCCGCCGGGGTCGAGCTAAACGGGATCAACGTCATCGCCGAGTCCGAACGCAAGGGTCGTCCGCGCGAGCTGTTCTGGCCGTGGTTCGCTTCGAACATCTCGGTCCTCGGCGTCAGCTACGGCGCGTTCGTGCTCGGCTTCGGGGTGTCCTTCTGGCAGGCCGCTCTCGTCGGGGTGATCGGCATCGTCGCCTCGTTCGCGCTCTGCGGCGTCATCGCGCTTGCCGGACGCCGGGGTTCCGCGCCGACGATGGTGCTTTCCCGTGCCGCCTTCGGTGTCCGGGGCAACCGCCTGCCGTCGGTGTTGTCATGGGTACTCACGGTCGGTTGGGAGACGGTCCTGGTCGTGCTGGCCACCCTCGGGACGGCCACGGTATTCGGCCGGCTGGGCTGGAGCCACGGTACGGCGACCAAGATCGTCGCGCTGCTGGTCGTCGCAGCGATCACCGTTGCCGCCGGCGTGGCCGGTTTCGATGCGGTCATGAGAATCCAGGCCGTGATCACCGTCGTCACCGGTGTGCTGACGGTCGTGTACATGGTCCTGGTGGCCCATCACATCCACTGGCACACGGTTTCGTCGGTGCCCACGGGCTCGGCCCAGCACTTCATCGGAGCGCTCGTGTTCGTCATGACCGGATTCGGATTGGGCTGGGTCAACGCCGCGGCGGACTATTCGCGCTACCTGCCCCGGCGCTCCTCGGCCCGCGGCGTGTTCGGTTGGACCACGCTCGGTGCGGCGATCGGGCCGGTCGTGCTAATCCTCTTCGGCCTGTTGCTGGCCGGGTCGTCCACCGACCTGTCCACGGCGATCGGCTCCGACCCGATCGGCGCCCTGACCACGATCCTGCCGACCTGGTTCCTCGTGCCGTTCGCGGTCGTTGCCGTCCTCGGCCTGATCGGCGGTGCGGTCCTGGACATCTACTCATCCGGTCTCGCGCTGCTGACCGCAGGACTGCGGATTCCCCGCTATCTGGCGGCCGCCGTCGACGGCGTCATCATGGTCGCCGGAAGTATCTACGTGGTCTTCTTCACCGACAACTTCGTCTTTCAGTTCCAGGGCTTTCTGATCACGCTCGGCGTGCCGGTGGCGGCGTGGTGCGGCGTCATGCTGGCCGACGTCGCGCTGCGCCGCCGCGACTACGACGAGTCGGCTCTGTTCGACCCGCGCGGCCGTTACGGCGACATCCAATGGGTACCGATCATCGCCGTGGTGGCGGGCACGGCAATCGGGTGGGGGCTGGTGACCAACACCGCCGCCGGCTGGCTGAACTGGCAGGGCTATCTGCTTCGGTTCGGGCTCGGCGGCAAGCAGGGTGACTGGGCCTTCGCCGGCATCGGTGTCCTGGTGGCCCTGCTGATCGGCCTGATCGTCGGCGTCGCGGTGGCTGTGCGGCGCATCCCGAGCCAGGAGGCGTCGGCGGGATCAACCCGGTGAGCCGCGCCCTGCTGGTGATCGACATGCAGCAGGTATTCGCCGATCCGGCCAGCCCGTGGTCGACGCCCGGCTTTGCCGCGGTGCTGCCTCGTGTTCGCGAACTGACCGATGCCTTCGCCGGACGGACGGTCTACACCCGCTTCGTTGCTCCGGCCGAACCGTGGGGCTCCTGGGTGCCCTACTACCGGCAATGGTCCTTCGCGCTGCGGCCGCCGGACGCGCAGCTGTGGACGATCGTGCCGGAACTGGCCGTGGGGTCGGCACCGGTTCTGGACGCGCCCACCTTCGGTAAGTGGGGTCCGCAGCTCCAGCGCCTGCTCGGCGGAGCGGCGGACATCGTGGTAGCCGGGGTGTCCACCGACTGTTGCGTGCTCTCGACGGTGCTCGCTGCTGCCGACGCCGGAGCGCACCTGATGGTGGCTGCGGACGCGTGCGCGGGAATGAGCGAAAACGACCACCGGCGAGCGGTCGAGGCGATGGCCCTCTACGCTCCATTGGTAGAGATCGTCACGACTGCGGAGGTGCTTGGGGGTTGAGCAACGAACGCGCGCGGATGGCCCTGTGGGGTCTGGCCATCGGCGACGCGCTGGGAATGCCGACCCAGTCGATGGCGCGCGAGGACATCAACGGCCGCTTCGGGCCGATCGCCGGGTTCCTCGCCTCCCCGTCCGATCAGCCGATCGCCCCGGGCCGGGTGGCGGGCTCGGTGACCGACGACACCGAACAGGCCGTGCTGCTGGGCTATTCGCTCATCGAAGGGCGCGGGCGGATCGACCAGGCCGCCTTCGCCTCAGCACTGATCTCGTGGGAACAGGGCATGATCGCCCGCGGCTCGCTCGACCTGCTGGGTCCATCGACCCGCCGGGCGATCGCGGAGCTACGGGCCGGTACCCCCGCCGGTGAGGCGGGTGCGGCCGGCACGACCAACGGCGCGGCCATGAGAATCACCCCGGTCGGCCTGGCCGCCTCCGCCGATGACCTCAAGGCGCTCGTCGATGTCGTGGTGCAGACCAGCGAGTTGACGCACAACACCTCGCCGGCGTTGGCCGCCGCGTCCGCCGTGGCCGCCGCGGTCAGCGTCGGGGTGGCCGGCGGGGCTGTCGACGAGGCCATCGAGGTGGCCATCGAAGCGGCTGATCTGGGAAGCCGGCGCGGTCGGTGGGTCGCAGGCGGCTCGGTCTCCGAGCGGATCCTGTGGGCGGTGTCGACCTGTGCGGGCCGCGGTGGTGACGCCCTCGATGAGCTCTACACCATGCTCGGCACCGGATTGGCAGCCAACGAGTCGGTGCCTGCCGCGTTCGGGATCCTCGCGATGTGCCCGGACGACCCGTGGCGGGCCTGCCGGCTCGCAGCCGGAATCGGTGGAGACACCGACACCATCGCGGCGATTGTCGGTGCGATCGGCGGGGCGTGTCTGGGCGCATCGGCGTTTCCGGCCTCGGCTCGCGAAACCGTGGCCGCGGTGAACACCTTGGAGCTGGATTCGCTGGCCGACGGGCTTTACGCCCTGCGGCTGGTCATCGGCTGACGGTGCCTCCATCACGCATCGCGCCGAACGGCCGGTTGGTGTACCTGGGCAACGCGGTCGTCGATCTGGTGCTCGCGGTACCTCGGCTGCCTGATCCGGGGGAGGACGTACGCGCTCGGGCAGCGAGCTGGGTACCCGGCGGCGGCGTGAGCACGATGGTCGCGGCGGCACGCCGGGGGATGGGCGTCTGCTACGCCGGCCGGACCGGGACCGGACCACTGGCCGAGCTGATCCGGAGCCGTCTGCGTCGCGAGGGGATCGTGCTCTGGGGCGAGCCGGTTGCCGGACAGGACAACGGCGTGGTCATCTGCCTGGTCGAACCGGACGGGCAACGAGCATTCGTGACCACGACCGGGGCGGAGGCTCTTCTGGAAGCCGAGCATCTGCAGGGTCTGGCGGTCGGTCCCACCGACCTGGTCGCGTTGACCGGCTACGGACTCGCTCACCCGGTCAACGGGTTGGCACTCGCGGGCTGGCTGGCGACGATCCCGGACGAGACGGTTGTGTTGCTGGACCCTGGTCCGTGGGTCGGCGACGCTGGTGCCGGCGTCCTCGACCGGGTCCTGCCACGCGTCGACTGGTACAGCTGCAATGCGCGCGAAGCGCGGCTGGCGACCGGGTGCGCTGATCTCGCCGTGGCGGCCGAGCGCCTGTCCGCGGGGACGGGCCGAGTCGGCATCCTGGTGCGCGATGGGGAGCGGGGGTGCTGGCTTCGACTGCCGGGCACGCCTGCTGAGTTGGTCGCCGGGGATTGGGTCCCGCCGGACGGAGTGAAGGACACGACTGGTGCCGGCGACGTACACGCCGGTGTGTTCCTGGCCGAACTTGCTGCGGGCAGGGGCGCGAAGCAGGCCGTCGCGGCCGCGAACGCCGTGGCCGCCGAATCGATCCGTCATCCGGGCCCCGGGTTACCGTTCTCCGGCCTGGAGTGAAGCTTGGAGTGGGGCAGCTGCCCGGGCCGCGGAGACTGGGCCGTGCCTGCTACGCACCGCCCATTCGCTCACAGCGAACGATAACGGCGCGTTGCTGGGAACATCCGCCCCTCGCCTGTACTTGAGTGAACAAGACTCAAGTGTGAGGAGATGGCCGATGGCCGACATACAGCGTTTGCCCGTCCTGTCAGTGACGGACCTGGTGGTACTGCCGGGAATGGTGGTCCCGATCGAGCTCGACGAGGCCGCTCAGGCGGCGGTGGACGCCGCGCGTACGAGCAGCGAGGACACTCTGCTGCTGGCGCCGCGGCTGGAAGACCGCTACGCCGCCTACGGCGTGATCGCCACGATTCAGCAGGTCGGCCGGTTGGCCGGTGGCGCCCCCGCTGCGGTGCTGCGAGCGGGCCAGCGAGCCAGGATCGGAGTCGGCGTGACGGGTCCCGGCGCGGCCCTGTGGGTCGAGGCGGAGCCGGTCGAGGCTCACGCCGCGACCGAGCACGAGAAGGAGCTGGCGGCCGAGTACAAGTCGCTCGTCATCGCCAGCCTGCAGAAGCGCGACGCCTGGCAGGTCATCGACACCGTGCAGCGGGTGACCGACCCGGGGACCCTGGCCGACATGGCCGGCTACGCCAGCTACCTGACCGCTGAGCAGAAACGCCAGTTGCTCGAGACCCCGGAGATCGAGGCTCGGCTCACGGCCCTCATCAGCTGGACGAAGGACCACCTGGCCGAACTCGAGGTGTCGGAGAAGATCAGCGACGACGTCCGCGAGGGCATGGAGAAGAACCAACGCGAATTCCTCCTGCGCCAGCAACTGGCGGCCATCCGCAAGGAGCTGGGCGAGGACGAGCCCGACGGCGCCCAGGACTACCGCGGCCGGGTTGAAGCGGCGGAACTACCCGCCAACGTTCGCGAGGCGGCCCTGCGCGAGGTCGGACGGCTGGAGCGAGCCAGCGACCAGGGTCCCGAAGCGGGCTGGATCAGGACCTGGCTGGACACCGTCCTCGAACTGCCCTGGGCGGTGCGAACCACCGACGCGACCGACGTGACGTCGGCGCGCGCGGTGCTCGACGCAGACCACCACGGCCTGACCGACGTCAAGGACCGGATCGTGGAGTACCTGGCGGTGCGCAGCCGCCGGGCCGAACGCGGCCTCGAGGTCGTCGGCGGTCGCGGGTCCGGTGCGGTGATGGCGCTCGTCGGGCCGCCCGGCGTGGGCAAGACCAGCCTCGGGGAATCCGTGGCCCGGGCGCTGGGGCGCACGTTCGTCCGGGTCGCTCTCGGCGGTGTCCGGGACGAGGCGGAGATTCGTGGTCACCGTCGCACCTACGTCGGCGCGCTACCCGGTCGGATCGTGCGAGCCATCGGTGAGGCAGGTTCCATGAACCCGGTCGTGCTGCTGGACGAGATCGACAAGGTCGGCGCCGACTATCGCGGTGATCCTGCCGCGGCGTTGCTCGAAGTGCTGGACCCGGCGCAGAACCACACCTTCCGCGATCACTACCTGGACCTGGACCTGGACCTGTCAGACGTCCTGTTCCTGGCCACCGCGAACGTGATCGAGTCGATTCCCGCGGCCCTGCTGGATCGGATGGAACTGATCTCGATCGACGGCTACACCGAGGACGACAAGGTGGCGATCGCCCGTGAATACCTGCTGCCCCGGCAGTTGGAGCGGGCCGCTCTGGATGCCGGCGAGCTCGAGTTGACCGATGCCGCGCTCCGGGAGATCGTCGCCAACTACACCCGCGAGGCCGGCGTCCGGCAGCTGGAGCGGTTGCTGGCGAAAGCCCTGCGCAAGGTAGCCACCCGAATGGCGACCGACGAGCAGGCCGAGCGCCGCACCATCGACGCCGGCGACGTCCGGACCTACCTCGGACGAGCCCGGTTCACGCCGGAATCACCCGAGCGCACCGAGGTTCCCGGGGTGGCCACGGGTCTGGCTGTGACCGGTCTCGGCGGCGACGTGCTGTTCATCGAAGCGAGCGCGACCCAGGGCGCGGCCGGCCTGACCCTGACCGGCCAGCTCGGCGAGGTCATGAAGGAATCGGCCCAGATCGCGTTGTCCTACGTCCGGTCACATGCCGGTGAGTTGGGCGTGGACGCCGAAGCGCTGGACCGCTCGATTCACGTGCACGTGCCGGCCGGGGCTGTCCCGAAGGACGGACCGTCCGCCGGCGTGACGATGGTGACCGCGCTGACGTCGATGGCGACCGGACGGCCGGTGCGTTCTGAGGTCGGTATGACCGGAGAGGTGACACTGAACGGGCGCGTGCTACCCATCGGCGGGGTCAAGCAGAAGTTGCTGGCCGCGCAGCGGGCCGGCTTGACCACGGTGTTCATCCCGGCTCGCAACGAGCCGGATCTCGACGACGTGCCTGCCGATGTATTGGCGGCGATCGACGTTCGTCCGGTCAAGGACGTCGCTGAGATCCTCGCGTACGCGCTGGCCGAGTCCGGGACTGCCAGCGCGCGGGGCTCACAGCACGCTGCAGCCTGACCAGCGGCCAGCGGCCAGCGGCCGGAGGCGACACCGGCCACCAGCCGGCCCCTGAAGGCGATGAAGACCGAAGCAGGGCCCGTCTCGGTACTGGAGACGGGCCCTGTGCACTGGGTAGGGTTCGCGGTGTCGGTATCGCGGAGCCCAGAAGGGGTCAGCCATGACGTTCACGTCTCGAGGCTTCGGAGGTCGGGCCCGGCGGCCACGGGACGAACGACTGCCCCCGGGCCAGTACGACGTCGGCGGCGACTGGCCGGTGCTGACCGCCGAGGTGACCCCCCGCTTCACGCTGGACCGGTGGAGTTTCACCATCGACGGCCTGGTCAGCGCGGCCAAGACCTGGAGCTGGCCGGAGCTGCAGGCACTGCCCAGCTCGAAGTACGAAGGCGACATCCACTGCGTGACGACCTGGTCGAAGCTGGGTACCAACTTCACCGGTCTGAGCCTGGATGCCCTGTGGGAGCAGGTGGAACCGGGACCGTCGGCGGCCTTCATCCTGGCCACGTCGACCACCGGCTACACCACCAATCTGCCGTTGGCCGATGTGATGGGCGGCAAGGCCTGGCTGGCGTGGGAGCACGAAGGCAAGCCGCTGTCGGCCGAACACGGCGGCCCGATCCGGTTGCTGGTTCCCCACCTGTACTTCTGGAAGAGTGCCAAGTGGGTAACCAGGTTCACCGTGCTCGACCACGACGAGCCCGGATTCTGGGAACGCAACGGCTACCACGACCGCGGAGACCCCTGGACGGAACAGCGGTATCAAGGTGACTGACCCGGCGCCGAGTTTCCGCACGGTCGATCCTCGCGTCGATGACCTGCTCTCAGCGGGAGTTCGTCCGACCGCGTGGCAGCGGGCCACCGTGGTCGGCGTCCGTAAGCTCTCGACCCGGCTCATCTCCCTGATGCTCGATGTCCCCGATCGGGCGGAGCACCTGCCCGGGCAGCACTACGTGGTTCGCCTCACCGCCGACGACGGCTACACCGCATCGCGCTCCTACTCGATCGCCTCGGCGCCGCAAGCTGAAACGGTCGAGCTGTGCGTTGAACGGCTGGTCGACGGGGAGGTCTCGGGCTACCTCTACGACGTCGTGCGGCCTGGCGACGACCTCGAGGTACGCGGTCCGATCGGTGGCTGGTTCGTCTGGGACGGATCGACCACGGCGTTGGGGATCGGCGGGGGCAGCGGCGTCGTGCCGATCGCGGCGATGGCCAGGCACGCCCGCGGTGCCGGGTTGCAGGACCGGTTCCGGATTGCGGTGTCCGGTCGCAGCCGCGCAGAACTGCCTTATCTGGACGAGTTCATCGCCGGCCACGCCACCGTCGCACTGACTCGGGAACGCTCAGCGGTGCCCGGTACGCTCGATCATCGGCTGGGCGCTGAGGACTTGTCGCCCCTGATCAAGGGAGTCGAGACTGTCTACGTCTGCGGCTCAGCCGTCTTCGCCGAGGCGATCAGCCAGGTGCTGGTGCGCCTGGGCTATCCGCAGTCCCAGGTTCGAGTCGAACGGTTCGGCCCGACGTCCTGAGTCGCTATCGCAGCCAAGGCTTTCCCACCCGCCCGTATGAGAGCAAGGAGCAGGTCGATGTCGCAGGAATCAGTCGTCGGTACCGCGCAGATCGGCGTGACCGGCCTGGCCGTGATGGGCCGCAACCTCGCCCGCAACCTGGCCCGTCACGGTTTTCGGGTTGCCCTTCACAACCGCACCCACAGCCGTACCGAAAGCCTCGTCGCCGATCACGGCGATGAGGGGACTTTCGTCCCGAGCGAGGGACTGCAGGACTTCGTGGCCTCCTTGGAGCGCCCGCGAGCGATCATCATCATGGTCAAGGCCGGCCAACCGACCGATGACGTGATCGACGAGCTTGTCCCGCTACTTGAAGAGGGCGACATCGTCATCGACTGCGGCAATGCCCACTACGCCGATACCCGTCGCCGCGAGAAGGAGCTGAAGGACAAGGGCCTGCACTTTGTGGGCAGTGGGGTCTCCGGCGGCGAGGAAGGTGCCCTCAACGGTCCCTCGATCATGCCCGGCGGCTCGGCCGAGTCCTACCAGAAGCTGGGTCCCATCTTCGAGTCGATCGCCGCTCAGGTCGACGGCACGCCGTGCTGCGTGCACGTCGGACCCGATGGCGCCGGGCATTTCGTCAAGATGGTGCACAACGGCATCGAGTACGCGGACATGCAGCTCATCGCCGAGGCCTATGACTTGTTGCGCAGCGGCCTTGGGGTGTCCCCGGCCGAGATCGCCGAGATCTTCAAGGAATGGAACTCCGGTGACCTGGAGTCCTTCCTGATCGAGATCACCGCCGACGTGTTGGCCCACATCGACGCCGAGACGGGTGAGCCGTTCCTCGACGTGGTGCTGGACCAGGCCGAACAGAAGGGCACGGGCCGGTGGACGGTGCAGAGCGCACTGGACCTCGGGGTTCCGATCACGGGCATCGCGGAGGCGACGTTCGCCCGGTCGCTGTCCGGGCACGCCGAGCAGCGCAAGGCCGCGGCCGCCACCTTCGATCAGCCGGCCGACGAGGGTTTCGTCAAAGACCGGCAGCAGTTCATCGACGACGTCCGCAAGGCGCTGTACGCCTCGAAGGTTGTCGCCTACGCGCAGGGTTTCGATCACATCAAGGCCGGTAGCGACGAATTCGGGTGGGACGTCGACCGTGGGGCGATGGCCACCATCTGGCGCGGCGGCTGCATCATCCGCGCCCGGTTCCTCAACCGGATCGTCGAGGCTTACGCCGACAAGCCGGAGCTGGAGAGCCTGCTGGTCGCTCCCTACTTCGCCGAGGCGGTCAGCGACGGGGTCGACAGCTGGCGGCGCATCGTCGCCGCGGCGGCGCAAGCGGGTATCCCCACCCCGGCGTTCTCGTCCTCGCTGGCCTACTTCGACGGCCTTCGGCGCAAGCGCCTGCCGGCCGCGCTCATCCAGGGGTTGCGAGACAACTTCGGTGCCCACACCTACCAGCGGGTCGACAAGCCCGGCTCGTTCCACACGTTGTGGGCCGGCGATGCAAGCGAGCACGAAGCCTGAGTTAGCGCGCCGCGCTTCGCGCGCGTCGCGCGCGTCCGCCCGGTCAGGGGGCGGGCTAAATTGGCGGGGTGTCTGATGACCGTCACCCGCTGGACGAGCACTTCCGAAACGCCGTGGCCGGGCTGTCCCGCGGGCCCGCGCGGGCTCCTGAGGCGCCCGTTCGCGCCGGGTCGGATCTGACCGTTTCACAAGCGCTGTCGCTGTTCCGGTCGCAGTGCGAGTCCCGGCACGCCGACCTCGCCGCCAAGTACCTGCAAAGCAGGGGGCGGGGTTACTACACGATCGGCTCGTCGGGACACGAGGGCAATGCCGCCGTCGCACAGGCGCTGCGGATCGACGATCCGGCCCTGCTGCACTACCGTTCCGGCGGTTTCTACTGTGCGCGGGCGCACCTTCACGGCGGGATCGACCCGCTGGCTGACATCTTGCGGGGCGTGGCCGCGGCTACCGACGAGCCCATTTCCGGCGGTCGGCACAAGGTCTTCGGCCGGCGCGAGTTGTCGATCATTCCCCAGACGTCGACAATCGCATCCCACCTGCCGCGCGCGGTCGGACTGGCGTTCTCGCTCGATCGGGTTCGTCGGCTTGGGGTGCCGTCCGAGTGGCCGGCCGACGCCCTCGTCGTGAGCAGTTTCGGCGACGCTTCGGTCAACCACTCCACCCTGGTCGGTGCGTTCAACACCTCCTCGAACACGGTGTACCAGGGCATCGGCATGCCGCTGTTGATGGTCTGTGAGGACAACGGTTTCGGCATCTCCACCCGTACCCCGGCCGGCTGGATCGCCCAGCGATTCTCGGCGCGGCCGGGTTTGCGCTACCTCGCCGCAGACGGCACGGATCTGGCCGACGTCTTCGATGCGACGCGTCAGGCGGCCGAGTTCGTCCGGGCCTCGCGCAAACCGGCTTTCCTGCACCTGAAGATGGTCCGTTTTCTGGGGCATGCGGGATCCGATGCCGAGGTGGCCTACCGCAAGCCCGGCGAGATCGCCGCGGACTACGAACGGGACCCGCTGGTGGCCACGGCACGCTTGCTCGCCGCCGCGGGGGCAGCCGATGGCATGGAGTTGCTGGCCGAGTACGAGGCGGTACGAGCACGGGCGCTGGAGCTTGCCGAACAGTTGCTGGGCCGGCCACAACTGGCGAGCGCCTCGGAGGTGATGGCGCCGTTGGCCTTGCCGGACGAGGAATCGGTCCGCGCCGAGGTCCTTCCGCGGGTGGGGGAGGACCACGGTGGCCAGCTGCGTTCTGAGGTATTCGCCGGACGCCGACCTGAGGACGAAGGCCCGCTGACCTTGGCCCAGTCGATCAACCGGGCGCTGCACGACGAGCTGTTCCGGCGGCCGGCCGCGGTCGTGTTCGGTGAGGACGTGGCGGTCAAGGGCGGCGTCTATGGGCTGACCAGGGGACTGCGAAAGGCCTTCGGTGCCGCGCGCGTGTGGGACACGTTGCTCGACGAGCAAGCGATCCTCGGGACCGGTCTCGGCGCGGGCCTAGCGGGCATGCTGCCGATTCCGGAGATCCAGTACCTGGCCTACCTGCACAACGCCGAGGACCAGCTGCGCGGGGAGGCCGCCACCCTGCGCTTCTTCTCCGATCGGCAGTATCGCAACCCGATGGTGGTACGCATTCCCGGCCTCGCTTACCAGAAGGGGTTCGGTGGCCATTTCCACAACGACAACTCGGTCGCGGTACTGAGGGATCTACCCGGGGTGCTCGTGGCGTGCCCGTCGCATCCCTCGGATGCGCCGGCCCTGCTCCGGACACTGCTGGCCGCAGCCGCCACCGACGGCGCCGTGTCGGTGTATCTCGAGCCGATTGCCTTGTATCACCGACGGGATCTGTACTCCGACGGCGACGGGCTCTGGCTCGCCGACTACGCCGCTCCGACGAACTGGAGTGCGTCCCACATTCCGATCGGCCGCGCCCGGATCTGGGGCAGGACAGCAGCGGACTCGCTCACGATCATCACCTACGGCAACGGGGTGCCGATGAGTCTGCGGGTGGCGAACGAGCTTGCTCGGCAAGGCGTCTCCGCACGGGTGCTGGATCTGCGCTGGTTGGCGCCGTTGCCGATTGGTGACATCGTGGCCGAGGCCGCCGCGACCGGGCGGGTGCTCGTCGTCGATGAGGGCCGGCGCTCCGGAGGGGTGTCCGAGGGGGTCGTGACGGCCTTGGTCGATGCCGGATTCGAAGGCCGCATCCGCCGGGTGACGAGCGAGGATTCCTTCATACCGCTGGGCGAAGCGGCCTACCACGTGCTGCTGGACGAAGCCACCATCCTGGACGCGGCGAAGTCACTGGTGTGACCGCGCCGCGCCCAGCGCCGGATATCAGACGGGTGCGTATTCCCGGTTGGGCTCGGAGCCGGGCTCGTCACTGGCAACCGTGGCATCGTCGGCTGCTTCGATGGATACCCGCGGAGTGACCTTGTCCAGCCAGGACGGATAGAACCAGTTCGCCTTGCCGATCACGTGCATGATGGAGGGCACGAGCACGGTGCGAACGACGAACGCGTCCAGGAAGACGGCTGAGGCCAGGCCGATTCCGAGCAGCTTCACGATGCGGTTGTCGTCGATGATGAAGCCGCCGAACACGGCGATCATGATGATCGCGGCAGCGGTGATGATGCCGCCGGTCTCACCCTGTCCGACGGTGATGGCCCGCTTGTTGTCCTGCGAGTGCAGCCATTCCTCATGCATGCGACTGACGAGGAAGACCTGATAGTCCATGGACAATCCGAACAGGATCGCGAAGAACATCACCGGGATGAACGGGAAGATCGGCCCACCGCCTCCGATCCCGAGTGGTTCGGCCAGCCAGCCCCATTGGAAGACGGCCACCACGATCCCGAAGGACGCTCCGGCCGCGAGCAGGTTCATCACCGCGGCGGTCAGCGGGACCACCAGGCTGCGGAAAGCCACCAGTAGCAGCAGGAACGACAGGCCGATGACCGCGATGAAGAACAGTGGCATCTTCGCCGACAGCACCTTCGTGAAGTCCACGAAGATGGCGGTCTGGCCGTAGACGTAGACGTGGTTGGCCGTGCCCCGGTACAGCGGAGGCAGCACGGTGGAACGCAGGGTCTTGACCACCTGGGTGGTCTTGACGTCCTGGGGCGAGGTTGTCGTCTTGAAGGCGATCAGGGCGATGTTCTTACCGGTCGGAACGGGTTGCACCGAGGCCGGTGCGACGTTCGGCACGGTTTTCAAGGTCGAACCGACCTGGGAGAGGAAAGCCTGATCGGTCGCTCCCGGGCCGTTGATGACCAGGGTGAGGTTCGAGTTGTAGCCCTTGCCGAAGCCCTGGGCGATGAGGTCGTATCCCTTGCGGGTCGTGGTGGCCTTCGGATCAGAACCCTGATCGGAGCTTCCCAACTGCATCGAGAAGAACGGGATTGCGAGCAGGACCAGGACCCCGGCGGCGACGATGCCGGCAGGGATGCGGAATCGCTGGATGTAGCGCGCCCATCGATACCAGAAACCGTGGTGCTCTGACATGTCGAACTCGCCGGCGCGCACCGCACGGCGTTGTTTACGTGGCAGCACCTTCAAACCGAGGGCGGCCAGCAGGGCCGGAAGTAAGGTCAGCGAGGCCAGCATGGTCAGGGCGACGCCGATGGCAGTGCCCAGCGAGACCCCGTATAGGAACGACACCTGCAGGGCCCAGAGCCCGAGCAGGGCGATGCAGACCGTCGTACCGGCGAACAGCACCGCTCGACCGGAGGTGTTGATGGCGTTGACGATCGATTCTTCGACGGGCATACCGCGCAGCAGGTTTCGTCGATGTCGCGTGACGATGAACAGGGCGTAGTCGACCCCGACACCCAGAATCATCAACAGCGCGAGGCTGTTGGCGAAAGTGGCGACCGACATCGCGTGCGACAGCAGCCCGATCAGGGCCAGCCCGCTGCCCATCGCGGCGATCGCGCTGGCCAGCGGCAGGACGGTGGCGCCGACCGTGCGAAAGACCAGCGCCAGGATTACGAGGGCGGCGAGGAAGCCGATCATCTCTGGGTTCACCGTGGGCCCGCTGTTGTCGTCGATCTTGAGGCCGTTGAACGCCGCACCGGTGAACTCGACCTGCAGAGAGCTCGATCGGAGAGATTTCAGTTGAACGATCGTGTCGGTCATGTCGCTGATGCTGGGCTGCGACGCGGCCCAGTTGAGGTCGACGATGCCGATCGATTTGTCCTGGCTGACCAGGCTCGCGGCACGGCCGGCCGCTGCCGGGTCGGCGCTGAGGGCGCCCTTGCCGTTGGTGCAGGTGATGAGACCGTAGGGGGAGGAGACCGACGCCAGCCCCTTACCGTTGCCGCACAGGGCGGTCAGAGCGGGCAGGACCTGCTGCTGGTGATCGGTGACGGCGCTGCCGCCCAAGGCGTGCAGGACCATCGTGCCGCTGGCGCCGTTCTGGGCGTCCAAGCCCGCGGAGGTCAGGAGCCTGGCAACTGTCTCGGTCTCGGTGTGCGGAAGTTTGAAGTCGTCCTTGTAGGTGGCGCCGCCGAGGCCGGCTAGTAACGCCTGCATGGCCACGATGAACAACACCCATGCCCCGACCACCCACCATCGACGGCGGACGGCGAACCTCGCGATTGTCTGCATCTCTTGTCGCTCCCTGTTGTGCAACACCGGACGTACAACTCCGGTGCGAATACTGGCCAAGGGGTACGACAACCCCCGCCTCGTTCTCAGCCCGCCTACAGGACAGCAGACACCCGGGACGTTCCGAGCAGATTTCAGCGAGCTGGAGCGAAGGTTTCGAGTACGTGGACGGCTCGGTTCATGGCTGAGTCCGCCTCCGCTGACGGGTCACCGATCTCGGGCACGAAGTTGAGATCGATGAAGACCTCGTCGACCCCCTGCGCGCCGAGCAGTTCGAGATCGTCCATGATCTGCCGCGCCGTTCCGGTGAGCTGGGGTCGGCCCTCGTTGTCGTCGGAGCGCGTCTCGCTCAGGCGCAGGACGCCGCGCACGATCACCCGGATCGCGTCGGGATCGCGGCCGGCCTGGGATGCGGCGTCCCGGATGATGCGGAGATCTTCCGGGATCCGGCGCAGATCGTGCCTGCTGCGGGTGATCCATCCGTCGGCCACCCGGCCGACCCGACGCAGCGCCGCTTCGGCATCTCCACCCAGCAGGATCGGCGGATGCGGCCGTTGCACCGGCTTCGGATCGATGTATGAGCGCGGTATCCGGTAGAACTCCCCCTCGAATTCGACCACGTCGGTCGTCCAGACCGCTTTGAGGCACTCGAGGAACTCGTCCAGGCGCGCGCCACGCCGTTGCATCGGGACGCCGCTGGCCACGAACTCGTCGGCCACCCACCCCAGGCCCAGGCCCGCGTCCAGCCGTCCCTCGGACAGCTCATCGATGGTGGCGAGTTGTTTGGCCAGCATGACCGGTGAGTAGAAAGGTGCGTTGACGATGGCGACGCCCAGCCGCGCGCGGCTTGTCAGGGCCGCGACAAAGGCCAGGGTCGTCAGCGGATCGGCAACCGAGCGATACATCGGCCCCATCGGGTCGCGCTCGGGATAGAGAAGTCGCTGGAAGGTCCACAGCGATGCGTAGCCGGCCTCCTCGGCAAGTCGAGCGATCTCGGCGAGGTTGTCACGGCGCGCCCAGGAACCGGAGACGGGAAGCCCGAAGCCGAGCTTCGGGCAGGAAGTGGCGGCAGACGCCGTCATCGGCCATCCAGCCACTGGCCGTCGAAGTACATCAAAGGGTCCGAAAGCAGTTCGATCTGGATGCCGTCGGGGTCCCGGAAGTACAGCGATTCCTCGATTCCCTTGTCGGGGCCGCCGTAACTGATGCCGGATTCGTCCAGCTTGGCCCGCAGACGGGCGTGCTCCTCGGGTGCGATGGAGATGGCGATGTGCTGCACGGTGCCCAGCGCCTCCACCCCAGGGGCCAGCCCGAGCCCTGGAAAGTCGAAGAAGCCGAGCAGGGTCGAGTTGCCGAGATCGAAGAAGAAGTGGGACGAACCCGGATAGTCACGGTTCTCCACGAGCTCGACCAGCGGAAAGCCCAACAATCCCTGGTAGAACTCGATCGTCGCGGCGACGTCGCGGCAGATGAGCGCCGCGTGGTGGATACCGCGAGCGCTGCTGCTCGGCCGCTGCGACACGGGCAGGAGATAGCGATCGCGCAGCTCGTCACGCTTTCGTGACAGTTCCTGCTGTTCCGCCTGCGTCGGCTTGTGTGTCGCCACGGCGCTTCCTCCACTCGGTCCGAACACCCTTTCGGTGCAGGCTACTCACCGGACCGGGCACGGGAACACTCCACCGAAGCTTGCCGGCAACGATGTCCAGTCCATCGGGGTGATCCGACGGACGGGCTCGGCGAAAAGTCCGCGCGGGCTGTGCCGAGGAATGAACTCCGAGTGAATTCCGCCAAAGCCGTGGCACGTGTCAGAGGGAGGTGGCAACCTGCGCTGCAGAGCGCAAACCAGCGCTGAGATCAGAGATCGAACAGTGGAGGTTGAGATGGTTACTCGAGACACGGCGTGGCCGGCGGGAACCCCATGCTGGGTGGACGTCGCCGCCAACGACATCGGGACCGCCAAGCTTTTCTACGAGGAAATCTTCGGTTGGGACATCCCGCCCGGGCGTGAGGAGTTCGGCGGTTACACCAATGCCTCGATCGAGGGACGGCTGGTCGCCGGCCTGACACCCAAGATGGACCCGGCACAGCCCACCACGTGGACCATGTACTTCGCCGTCACCGATGCCGACGCCGCCGCCGCTTCGATCACGGCCAACGGTGGCACGCTGCTCGCCGAACCGATGGACGTCATGGACCTGGGCCGTATGGCGATCGCCGTCGACCCGTTGGGTGCCGTGTTCGGTATCTGGCAGGCGGGCACCCACTCGGGAATTCAGCGGGCCAACGAAGACGGCGCGCTCGTCTGGGAAGAACACATGAGTCCGGACTTTGAGAAGGCAAAGGCCTTTTACAGTGCGGTGTTCGGCTTCGGCTTCACGGACATGAGCGGCCCGGACTTCACCTACGCCTCGTTCAACCGCGACGGCAGCGCCGAGATGGGCGACGCTCTCGGCGGTATCGGACAGACCGACGGCCAGAGTCCGGTGCCGGTGGGCTGGGCGGTCTACTTCCAGGTTCCCGATGTCGACAGCACCGTCGACGACATCGTCAAGCGCTCGGGCTCGGTGCTTCTGCCGCCATCGGACACCCCCTACGGTCGGATGTCGCTGGTCTCAGACCCTGAGGGCGCCGCCTTCTACGTGATGTCGCCGCCCGCTCAAGCTTCGGAATAGCCGGCGCCAGTGGCGGCCATCCTGACGCGTCGGGGTGGCCGCCAACCGGTCCTGTCACGGGCCGATCATGCGGTCGTTCGTGGTCGTGTGTGGTCGTGCCCGCTGGAGTCCGTCGGCGGCGGTCGTCGCTGACAGCCCTCATCGGGTTCTGGCAGAGTACGTGGGATGACCGATGTACAACCACGTTCGTCGTTGTCTTGGCGTCCGGTCGACGACGCGCCCGACTTGTTGGGGCCGACCGTCTCGCAACTGCTCGGCACCTGGTCGTCGTCGCTGGTGGAGGTCGCGCCCATCGATCCCGCGCTGGCGGATACCGCCGAGTTCTGCCGCAACTACGGCGTCGAACCTGCCTGCTCGGCCAACTGCGTCGTGATCACCGGAAAGCGCGAGGGCGTGGTCCGGTATGCCGCGTGTGTCATCCTCGCCACGACCCGCGCGGACATCAACGGAGTAGCACGTCGTCTGCTCGACGTGCGCAAGGCCTCCTTCGCCCCGATGTCTGATGCGGTCCGCCTCACCGGGATGGAGTACGGCGGCATCACGCCGATCGGGTTGCCCGCCGATTGGCCGATCCTCGTGGCGTCCCAGGTCGCGGACGCCGGGCCGGTCGTGGTGGGCAGCGGCCGCCGCGCGTCCAAGATCCGGATCGACGGCGCCGCGCTGCTGGAGCTGCCGAACGCTCAGCTGGCCGAAGAACTGGCCGGCTGAGGCCGAACGGGTATGCCGACGGCGTCGAGCAAGGCCGCGTGTAACCGGCCGTTGGAGGCAGCGGCGTGGCCCTGCTGGACTCCGGGAACGCCGTCGAGGCCGGTGAACGACCCGCCCGCCTCGGTAACGATGGGGGCGAGCGCCGCCATGTCCCACAAGGACAGTTCGGGTTCGGCCGCGACATCGACCGCGCCCTCGGCCACCAGCATGTAGGACCAGAAGTCACCGTAGGCGCGCGATCGCCACACCCGCCGGGTCAGAGCGATCATCTCCTCCACCCGGTCATGGGCCTGCCACCCGTCGATGGAGGCGTAGGACAAGCTCGCGTCGACCAGATCTCCGACCTCGGACACCCGGATACGGCGTGGTTGCTGGCCCGCCGAGTGGGCGTAGGCGCCCTGCCCGCGACGGGCCCACCACCGTTGCCCCAGCGCCGGCGCGGACACGACACCGAGGACGGGTTCGTCGTCGATGAGCAGTGCGATGAGGGTTGCCCACACCGGCACGCCCCGCACGTAGTTCTTCGTCCCGTCGATCGGGTCGACCACCCAGGTCCTGCGGCTGTGCCCCTGCGCCCCGAACTCCTCTCCGAAGAAGGCGTCATCGGGGCGGGCCTCCGCGAGCCGGTCACCGATAGCGCGTTCGACCGCTTGATCGGCGTCGCTGACCGGGCTGAGGTCAGGCTTGCTCGTCACCACCAGGTCCGCGGCGCGGTAGCGCGACGTAGTGATCCCGTCAGCCAGGTCCGCCAGCTCCAGCGCGATGGCAAGGTCGTCCGCGGTCGGGGTCAATCCGGTATCGGCACTCACGCCGCAGAGGTTATCGTCGCCGGGTGAACCAACTGCAGACCGGACGGCGAGGTGCGCGCTTTCTCGCCGCCACGGAGGGCATCGAGGAGATCGCCGATCCCGTCCTGCAGAAACTGAGCCGCAGCTACGTCCGTGACGGCGGGCAGTACTGGCGTTGCGGGGGGCTGTTGTGACCCGTCCGGCCTCGCGCCGCTCGCAGGTGGCGCCGTTCTACGTGATGGAGATCTTCGGGGCGGCCGAGGCTCGCCGGTCCGCCGGGCTGCCGGTTTACAACCTTGCCGCCGGACAACCGTCGACCGGCGCGCCGAGCGCGGTTCAGGCCGCCGCTGCCGCGGCCCTGGTAACCGACAAGATCGGCTACACCGCGGCTCTGGGCATTCCCGCTCTCCGGGCGGCGATCGCGAGCCATACCGAGCGTTGGTACGGCGTTGCCGTCAGCCCGGACAACGTCGTCGTCACCACCGGCTCCTCGGGCGGCTTCCTGGCCGCGTTCCTGGCCTGCTTCGACGCCGGCGACGTCGTGGCGATGGCCCGTCCGGGCTACCCCGCGTACCGGAACATCCTGGCCAGCCTGGGCTGTGTCGTGCAGGAGTTCGACTGCGGCCCCGAGCAGGATTACCTGCCCACCGTGGACATCCTCGACGCCCTCGATCCCTGTCCGGACGGGCTCATCCTCGCCTCGCCGGCCAATCCGACAGGCGCGATGATCCCGGACGCGGAACTGCGACGCATCGTCGAATGGTGCGAGCGACGCCAGGTCCGCCTCATCTCCGACGAGCTTTATCACGGAATCAGCTACGTCGGCGCGGCACCTACCGCCTGGCAGTACGGCCGCTCCAGCGTGGTGGTGAACTCGTTCTCGAAGTATTTCTCGATGACCGGCTGGCGGTTGGGCTGGCTTCTGGTGCCGGAGGAACTGCTCGATGCCGTCGATCGCATCGTCGGCAACTACTCCATCTGTCCGCCGGCGCTGTCCCAGCTGGCCGCCGTGGCGGCCTTCCAGGCCTACCCCGAACTCGATCAGAACGTCGCCCGGTACGCGGTCAACCGCGACAAGCTGCTGGCCGCTCTGCCGCGGATCGGGCTTCCCGATTTCGCTCCGGCCGACGGTGCGTTCTACGTCTACGCCGACGTGAGCGCCTACACCGACGACTCACTGAGCTGGGTGCGTCGGGTGTTGCGGGAGACCGGGGTCGCGCTCGCGCCCGGGCTCGACTTCGACACCACCAGCGGCGGCCACTTCGCCCGGCTGTCCTTCGCCGGCGAGACTGCTGAGATCGACGAGGCTATCGACGTACTGGGCTCGTTTCTGGCCCGCTGAGCGCCGTCGGACCGATCAGGCTCGCCCGTGTCGCCTCGGGCCGGTCACGGCTCGCCGAGATCGCTTCGGGAGACCAACAACCGGCGAAAGGCCTCCAGTCGAGCCGGGGTCGAATGGCCCGAGGCGATCCAGTCGTCGAGCTTGCACCCGTCGGCGGCCGTGAGGTGTTCGCATGATCCGGGACACTGCACAGCGCCGTCCTCGAGATCTGGAAAGGCCCACAACACATCCTGCGCGGTGACGTGCGCCAGTCCGAAGGAGCGCACCCCGGGGGTGTCGATGACCCAGCCGGTCAGTGGCGCGGGCAGCTGCAGGGCCACGACCGAGGTAGAGGTATGGCGCCCCTTTCCGATTCCGCTGACCACGCCGGTCGAACGGCCGGCTCCGGGCACCAACGCGTTGACCAGGGTGGACTTGCCTACCCCGGAGTGACCGACGAACACGGTGATCTTGCCGTCGAGAACGGCCCGAACCTCGCCCAGGTCGCCGCCCTTGCTCGTGGTCAGGGTCGGGACGTCGAGTGCGGAGTAGTTCTTCAACACCTCCTCCGGCGAAGCCAGATCGTTTTTCGTCAGCAACAGGATCGGCTCGATGTTGGCGGTCAGGGCGGCCACCACGGCACGATCGATCAGGCCGTAGCGCGGTGGCGGGTCGGCCAGCGCCGTGACGATGAGCAGTTGGTCGGCGTTGGCGACGATGACCCGCTCGTAGGGGTCGTTGTCATCGGCGGTCCGCCGCAGCACGGTTTCCCGCTCCGAGACGCGCACGATCCGCGACAGGGTGTCCGGGGCGCCGGTCAGGTCGCCGACCACCTCCACCCGGTCCCCGACTGCGATGGCAGTACGTCCGAGTTCACGGGCGCGCATGGTGATCAGCTGCAGCGGCGGATCGTTGAGCAGCACCCCGTAACGTCCGCGATCGACCGAGACGACCATTCCGGCGGCGGCGTCCACATGGGCCGGCCGTTGCTTGGTCCGTGGTCGACTGCTGCGGCCCGAAGGACGGTTGCGCACATCGTCCTCGTCCATTCGTCGCGTGTCCCGGCGGGCCATGAGAGTGCAGAATCCCCTTATCCTGCGGGGGTTTCTCGCTGCGCGAGCAGCGATTGCCACAAGCCCGGAAAGTCGGCGAGGGTCTTCGTGGTCGAGGCGATGTCATCGACGACGACGCCGGGGACGGCCAGGCCGAGCACCGCGCCGGCCTGGGCCATCCGATGATCGGCGTAGGCCCGGAAGACGGCTGGGTGCAACGGGGCCGGGCCGATGACGAGTCCGTCCTCGGTTTCGCTGACGTCGGATCCGGCGGCGGCAAGCTCGGTACGCAGCGCCGCAAGCCGATCGGTTTCGTGTCCGCGGATGTGGGCCACTCCGGACAGCCTCGAGCGGCCCGGGGCCAGGGCGCAGATCGCGGCGATGACCGGGGTCAGCTCGCTGGCCTCGTGCAGATCGGCCACCAGCGGGCGTAACCCGGCCAGACCGGGACCGGTCACGGTGAGCCCGTCCGGCGCGAGCCGCACCTCGGCGCCCAGGTGGGTGAACAGCTCACGCAGCAGATCACCGGGCTGGGTGGTCGTCGCGGGCCAGTGCGGCACCGTCACCGACCCGCCGCACACCAGCGCGGCGGCCAGGAACGGCGCGGCGTTGGACAGATCCGGTTCGATGACGGTGTCCGGCAGGTCGATGGCGCCCGGCACGACGACCCAGCGGTTGGGCTGGCTCGCGTCGACCTCGACACCGGCCTCGGCGAGGCACGCCAGCGACATCTCGATGTGGGGCAGCGAGGGCAGGCTCGCCCCGACGTGGTGAATCTCGAGCCCTTTGTCGAACCGAGCACCCGCCAGGAGCAGGGCGGAGACGAACTGGCTCGACGCCGAGGCATCCAGCTCGACGCGGCCGCCACCGATCGATCCGTTGCCGTGGACGGTGAAGGGCAGACCACCGGTGCCGTCGTCGGAGATGGACAGCCCGGCCTGGCGCAACCCGTCGAGCAGGGTCCGCATCGGACGGGTGCGGGCGTGCGGGTCACCGTCGAAGCAGCTGTCCCCGTCGGCGAAGCCGGCCAGCGGCGGAACGAATCGCATGACGGTGCCTGCGAGCCCGCAGTCGACCGGACCGGCGCTGAACCGGCCGGGGTGCACCCGCCAGTCAGCTCCCTCGTCGTCGATCCGCACGCCGAGGCTGCGCAACGCACCGCACATGAGCGTGGTGTCCCGGGCGCGCAGCGGGGCGGTCACGAGCGTGGGCGTCACGCTGAGGGCAGCGAGCACCAGCACCCGATTGGTCAATGACTTCGATCCCGGCAGTGCGACCGTTGCCGCCAAGGGGCCGCTCGCGCTGGGAGCAGTCCAGCCGAGGTCGCCGGAGGGTGTCATGGTCATAGTCTGCCGGTAGCGTCCATTCCTATGTGCGGCCGGTACGTATCCAGCAAATCCAGTTCGGACCTGCTCGACGAGTTCGACGCCGTCGACGAGACCGACGGCACGCTGTTCGAACCTGACTACAACGTGGCCCCGACCACCACCGTTCGCGCCGTCGTGACCCGGTTCCCGCGTGAACAATCGATCGGGATCGACTCCCAGGCCGGCGAGATCGCCGATGCCAAGACCGCGGGCAGGACCGGCGGAGTCGTCGCCCCGCGGACAGCGGTCCGGCAACTGCGGGCGGTGCACTGGGGCTTGGTCCCCTCGTGGGCCAAGGACGTCTCGTCGGGCAACCGGATGTTCAACGCGCGCGCCGAGACCGTCCCCACCAAGTCGGCCTTCAGCCGCGCGTTCGCCAAGCGGCGCTGCCTGATCCCGACCGACGGCTGGTACGAATGGCGCAAGACGACCGATCGTGCCGGTGCCCCGTCCAAGCAGGCCTACTACATGACCTCACCGGACGGCCGATCCATCGCGCTGGCCGGGTTGTACGAGTTCTGGCGACCGCGAACAGGCGCCGACGCCGAGCCCGGGGACTGGCTGGTGTCGGCCACGATCATCACGGTGGCCTCCCAGGGTGAACTCGCCGGCATTCATGAACGGATGCCCTTGGTGCTCGATCCGCGGGACTGGGATCGCTGGCTGGACCCGGCCGCGGACGGTCCGCTCGACCTGCTCGCGGGCTGGGACGAAGCCGGTGGCGAGGGACTCGAGCTGCGCCCGGTCGCGGATCTGGTCAACAGCGTGAAGAACAACGGTCCGGAACTGCTCGAGCCCGTCGCCGAGCCGGCCCAATCTCTCGAGTCAGCCCCATCCCTTGAGCGAGCTCAGTCGCTCGAGCTGTTCTGATGCCGTCCCGCCGGATCGAGATCGAGACGTCCAGCGGGCTCGCCTGGGTGGATCTCGACCGCGTCCCCGGTGGGCAGCGGTTGCTGCTGATCGGCCACGGTGCCGGGGGGTCGGTCGACTCGCCCGACCTGCTCGCGGTTCGCGAGCACTGCCTGGCGGCCGGGATCAGCGTCGCCCGAGTGACCCAGCCGTACCGGGTCGCGGGCAGGAAAGCGCCGCCGACCGCGCCCGTTCTGGACGACGCGTGGTTCGCGGTGGCGCGCGCCCTGGGCCGCCGACGGGGACTGAGCGCGCTGGAGTTCAGCTTCGGGGGCCGCTCCTCCGGCGCGCGAGTGGCCTGCCGGTGCGCGGCGACCGGGGCGGCCCCGGGCTCACCGCACTCGGTGGTGGCGATCGCGTTCCCCGTTCATCCGCCGGGCAAGCCGGAGCGTTCGCGGCTGTCCGAACTCGATGCGGTGCCGGTGCCGGTCCTCGTCGTTCAGGGCGACCGGGACCCGTTCGGGCTGCCACCACAGGCCGCGGGACGGACGGTGCGCATCGTCTCGGGGGACCACGGGCTCAAGCGCGCCGCTGACGAGGTGGGTCGGCTGGTGGCCGAGTACCTCTCGGCGTGACCGCCACGCCCAGCCGGGGCAGTCCACCCATCCGGAAACGGGCCGTCGACGCGGCCGGGGTGGGGCCGGGGTGCGGCCCTCGGCTCGGCCGCCCTCAGATCGTGGCGATGTCGGCGATGATGGCGCCGGTCAGTTGGGCGAGGTCGGCGGGGGACAGCTCGACCTGCAGGCCCCGCCGTCCCGCGGAGACGAAGACGGTCGAGAACGTCAGGGCGCTGGAATCGAGCACGACGCGCAGCTTGGTCCGGTGTCCGAGTGGGCTGATCCCGCCGAGGACGTACCCGGTGGCGCGCTGGGCCTTGCCCGGGTCGGCCATCTCGGCTTTCTTGCCCTCGACGGCCGCGGCAAGCGCCTTGAGGCTCAGCTTGCCCGCGACCGGAACCACCGCGCAGACCAGCGCACCGTCGACCGAGGCGATGAGAGTCTTGAAGATCTGGTGCGGGTCGACGCCCAACAAAGCCGCCGCTTCGTCGCCGTACGACCCCGATCGCGCATCGTGCTCATACGGATGCAGAGAGTGAGCAATTCCCTTATTTTGCAAGGCCAAAGTGGCCGGTGTGCCCTTACTCATGCCGTTGATCTTGCCAGGATGCGCAGAGCAGTCCATGCTCGGATGAAGCACCGGAATCGTGTATCCGGTTGCCCATGCAGCGGCGCTCAACGGGGGAACGACAATCATGGCCGAGGCTTTTGCTTTTTCGCATGTCTGGGAACAGCCGTCAGGGCTGTCGTGGCTCGTGCACAAGTGGGCGCATCACTCATCACGCCTGCTCGAACTGTCCGTAGCGCTCACGATCGCGCTGGGCTTCCGCACCGCAGCGCCGACAATGGTCGATCTCATCGCAACGCTGGCGCTGGTCGCCTTCGTCCTGATCACCTTCGTGCTCTTCCGATCCCACAACCGCCGGCTGTGCGAGTCCTGCGCCAGTGCGATTCCCTTGAACGCCGCCGAGCAGGGCGAGCGGTACCGCCGCAGGTTCGCCGTGGCCCACGCCTCTACCCAGCCCAAGCTGATGGGCGCATACCTCATCGTGCTGTTCGGCTCGAACGCGTTGCTGCTCGTGCCCGACGGCCGATATGGCTGGGCGCTCGTGCAGGCCAGCATGATTTACCTGATCTCCTCTCACGCGACCCACCGTCGGTTGCAGCCCTGGTGCCCCCAGTGCGCGGGCGGCGACGGCGGCTTCGAGCAGTTCGACGAGGCGCCCGACCTGCCGCGTGGCGGACGACTGCTGGTGTGAGCGTGCCCGTTGGCACCGCCGTCGCCTGAGTGGCCTGGCCGGTGGCCTGCGGCGGAGCGGGGAATGCGACCTCGATTTGTGGTGTTGATGACCACGATGTCAATAACCCCGCGCCTGGAAAGTTCTGCCCCGATGACTGTCGCGACCATGCTGAAGCCCGAACGTGAACCGGTGAGTTACCGGCCGTTCATGCTCACCGACGGTCACACTGGGCTGACCGATGGCCGCCCACACACGCTCCCCGTAAGCTCGCAGCAGCGCCACGTCGAACATGTCGATGTCGTCGGCGCCTGGAAGCAGAAGGGAAGCTCTGTGCCCGAAGAGACCGTCGAGGAGCGCCGCGCTCGGTTCGAGCGTGACGCGCTGCCCTTCCTCGACCAGCTTTATGCCGCCGCCATGCGAATGACGCGGAATCCCGCCGACGCCGAGGACCTCGTGCAGGAGACCTTCGTCAAGGCCTTCGCCGCCTTCCACCAGTTCCAGGAGGGCACGAACCTCAAGGCGTGGCTGTACCGCATCCTGACGAACAGCTTCATCAACACCTATCGCAAGAAGCAGCGTGAGCCGCAGAAGTCCAGCTCGGAGAACATCGAGGACTGGCAGCTCGCGGCCGCGGGTTCGCACACCTCGTCCGGCTTGAAGTCGGCCGAGATGGAGGCGCTGGATCACCTGCCCGATTCCGACGTGAAGGACGCGCTGCAATCACTTCCGGAAGACTTCAGGTTGGCCGTGTACCTGGCCGACGTCGAGGGCTTTGCGTACAAGGAGATCGCCGACATCATGGAAACGCCGATCGGCACCGTGATGTCGCGACTGCACCGTGGGCGTAAGCAGCTGCAGGTCTTGTTGGCCGACTACGCCAAGGATCGCGGACTGGTGAAGTCCGGCGCGTCAGAAGGAGACAAGTCATGATGGGCTTCGGGCCGGGTGGGATCGACTGCGACGATGTGCTCGCCGATGTCTACCTGTATCTGGACGACGAGAGCGACCCCGAGCTGCAGGGCCGCATCCGAGCTCACTTGGACGACTGCGCGCCGTGTCTCCGCCAGTTCGGCCTCGAGCAGGACGTGAAGTCGTTGGTGGCGCGCTGTTGCGGCGGGGACGTGGCGCCCGACAGCCTCAAAGCGAGCATCCGGCTCAGGTTGACCCAGGTCGTCATCGAGACAACTCACGTGGAGTACCGGGCCGACTGACCGCACCGCGCGGCTGAGCACCGGCCATCGACTGTTTGACGTTCTTACGAGCTTGCTCAGGTGGGGTGCGTCCGCTCGGAGCTGGATACAGCGTCGCCGTCAGCGCCCGAGATCTGCTCCGACTCGGGATCGCTGTAGTAGTCCTCCGGTTCGGTGGCGTCGGTGCCGGACGGGGCCTTCACCGCCCGCATGAGCACCGTGAGCACGACCGCGACCACCACATTGATCAGCAGGGCTGAGAACCCGATGTAGACCTTGGTGTGCGTCCACGGGAACGTTGCCAGCGAGCCGCCGAAGTGGGCGGTCGCGGCGGACTTCTGGTGGTAGGCGGCCAGGGTCCCGTAGAGCATTCCGGCTGCCCAGCCCGCCAACAGCGCCCACCGGTGCAGCCAGCGCGTGTAGAGGCCGGCGACGATCGCCACGATCGTCTGCAAGATCCAGACTCCGCCGAGCAACTGGAAGTTGATGGCGTTCTGCTTGTCGAGGCTGAGGACGAACACCAGTGCGCCGAACTTGACCACCAGCGACACGACCTTGGAAACCGCTGCTTCCTGGTGCGGGGTCGCGTCCGGCTTGAGGAACTCGCGGTAGATGTTGCGGGTGAAGAGGTTGGCCGCCGCGATCGACATGATCGCCGCCGGGACCAGGGCGCCGATGGCGATGGCCGCAAAGGCGATACCGGCGAACCAGCTAGGGAACGAGTCGGCGAAGAAGTGCGGAACGGCCAACTGAGCATTGGGCTTTCCGTCAGCGCCGACGACGCTCGTCTTGGCCGCGATCGCGGCGAAGCCCAGCAGAGCCAGCAAGCCGAGCATCAACGAATACACCGGCAGGATGGCGGCGTTGCGCCGGATGACGTTGCGAGATTTACCCGACAGCACCGCGGTCATCGAATGCGGGTACATGAACAGCGCCAGCGCCGAGCCGAAGGCGAGCGAGGAGTACGCCCAGTAATTGTTGGAGTTGGGGACGAACACTCCGGTGGCCAATCCGGTCTTGGGCGACTTCGTGGTCATCTTCTTCTCGGCCGCGTCGAACATGGTGCCGAAGCCGATCTTGACCCCGACGTAGATGATGGCCACCACGATCACCAGGTAGATGAGCGTGTCCTTCACGAAGGCGATCAACGCCGGCGCACGCAGCCCGGATGAGTAGGTGTACGCGGCCAGGACCGCGAACGCGATGAACAACGGCAGGTCCTTGACGAACCAGTTGCCGGTCCCGCCGAGGCCCAGAGTGTCGAGCACGGCCTGAATGCCCACGAGCTGCAGAGCGATGTACGGCATCGTGGCGAGCAGGCCGGTCACCGCCACGGCCAGTGCGAGGCCGCGGGAGTCGTAGCGTCCGCGGACGAAATCGGCCGGCGTGACGTAGCCGCGCCGATGCGCCACCGACCACAGCCGCGGCATGAAGACGAAGATGAGCGGATAGACCACGATGGTGTACGGGACGGCGAAGAACCCGCTGACGGCGCCGGTGGCGAACATCGCCGCAGGGACGGCAACGAACGTGTAGGCGGTGTAGAGGTCGCCGCCGAGCAGGAACCAGGTGACGATCGTCCCGAACCCGCGGCCGCCCAACCCCCATTCGTCCAAGGAGTGCATGGATTCCGGACGACGCCACTTGGCGGCGAGAAAACCCCCGGCCGTGACGATGACGAAGAAGAACAACAGGACGGCCAGGGCCACCCCATCGACCTTGGTACCGGCGGCAGAGGTCATTTCTGGCCTCGCCGAGCGCGATCGATGATCACGTACGCGGTGTAGGTGAAGGCCGCGGCCAGGAACACCCACATGAACTGGTACCAGTAGAAGAAGGGGAATCCCCACAGCGTCGGCCCGGTGCGGGCGTAGATGGGGACGATGAGCAGCGCCAGGATCGGGATCACCAACAGCACGCCGGCTGTGACGGCGACTCCGGTCGGCAGGCGGTGCGGTGTCCGTGCGGACATGCGGCGGCCTCCTCGTTAGCCAAACGGACGAAATGTAAACCCACGCGCGTGATGATCATGTTTGTTCGGCACTATGGCTTGTGTCCGCATTCGTGAACGCGGCGGCGCGGGCGGGAAACGGCGTGCGGTGAGCGCGGCTGGCGGGTGGCCGTCGGCTCAGAGGTTCAGTGAGGCGACGAAGGTATAGCGATCGCCCCGGTACCAGCTGACGACCCACTCGACCGGCTCACCGTCGGCGGCGACGCTGTGCCGCGTCAGGATCAACATCGGAGATCCCGTGTCCGTCTCGAGCAGTTCGGCCTCGCGTACCGCGGCGGGCGCCGTTTCGATGGTCTGGGTCGCGTGGGCGATCGAGACGTCGTACTGGGTGGACAGCACCTGATAAAGCGATCCGGTTTGCCGCAGGGCGCGCACGAGACCCGGAAAGCGCTTCGCGGACAGGTGCGACTGTTCCAGCGCCATCGGCGAGCCGTTGACCTCGCGCAGGCGCTCGATGCGATGGACCGGTGCGCCTACCTTGAGCCCGAGGCGTTCGGCGATCTCGGTGCTGGCCCGCACGCGCTCGGCCGCGACCAACCGTGTCTCGACCTTCAGGCCGGACGAGGCGGCTTGCTGGGTGAAGCTGGACATCTGCAGCGGCCAGGCCAGCTTCGGCTCGGCCACGTAGGTGCCCGAGCCCTGCCGGCGCACCAGACGCCCCTCCGTGACCAGCTCGGACAACGCCTGCCGGACCGTGGTGCGAGAGGTCGTGACGAGTTCGGACAGCTCGCGTTCGGTCGGAACCGGGCTGCCGGGGGCCAGCTCGGCGATCAGATCGAGGAGGTGCCGCTTGACCAGGTAATACTTGGGCTCGCGGGGCGCGTCAGCAACCATCCGATCAGTATCTCCTTCGTCGTGGGCGCCCATCATTGCACCTCCTCGGGGTATTGGTCTATACCATTGGTCGCGCGTGTGGTTGACTGTCCGTGTGGCCGAGATCGGTCCGGCAGCCCGGCGGGCCTCTGAGCGGGCGATCCTATCGAGACAGGTGCTTACCAGTGAGCGAAACCGCCGAGACCGCGGCGTACGGGCATTCCGATGCGGCTGGGGCGCTCGCGCCCGGACGCCTGATGTCGGCGGAGGTTGCCGAGCAACCTGCGGCGTGGCGTCGACTGCTGGATGACGGAGCGGGCGAGATCGCCGACGTGGCGGCCGCGATCGCGGCTCGCGCCCCCCGGTTCGTGCTGTTGGCCGCGCGGGGCACCTCCGATCACGCGGCGCTCTACGCCAAGTACCTCGTCGAGGTCCAGCGGGGGTTGCCCGCCGGGCTGGCCTCGCCCTCGTCGTTGACGGTCTACGGCAGCCGGCCCCAGCTGCGCGACGTGCTGTTCGTCGCGGTCAGCCAGTCGGGTGGCTCGCCCGATCTGCTGGACTCCATGACGACCGCGCGTGCCTGCGGCGCGATCACGGTGGCGGTGACCAACAACCCGAGCTCGGCCCTGGGCCAGGCCGCCGAATTCTCCGTCGACGTCCGCGCCGGTGTCGAACGCGCGGTGGCCGCGACCAAGACCTACACCGCGGAGCTGCTCGCGCTGTACCTGCTTCTCGCTGTTCCCGACGCCGAGGGCCGCACGGCGCTGACCCGGGCTCGCGCGGGCTTGGCCGACGCGGCTGATCTCACCCTCGCCGGCGAGCCGGCGGTGCGCGCCGCGGCGGCCAGGTACCGCTTCGCCGACCGGCTGGTCACGACCGCCAGGGGCTACTCGTACCCAACCGCACGGGAGGCGGCCCTGAAGCTCATGGAGACGTCCTACCTGTCCGCACAGGCTTTTTCCGGAGCCGACCTGCTGCACGGACCGATGGCCATGATCGACGCGGATCTGCCCGTCATCGCGGTGAAGACTCCCGGACGAGGGGGTGCGGCGATGGCTGCGGTGATCGAACGGATGCGCGAGCGTCGAGCCGACCTGGTCGTGGTGGGCGAACAGCCCGGGGATGGTCAGCCGGCGATCGTCCTGCCGGTGCAGACCGCCGGGGTCAGCGAGGATCTGCACCCCCTGCTGGAGATCCTGCCCCTGCAACAGCTCGCCCTGCACCTTGCGCTTCAGCGTGGCGGTGACCCGGACGCGCCTCGGGGTCTGAGCAAGGTCACCGAGACCTGGTAGTGCGACGCGGGCCGACGAGCGAGGCGGCCCGAAGACCGTGTCCGAGCGGTGAGCCGCCGCTCAGCTGCCGCCGGCGGTCTACGAGCCCGGCTGGGACGTCGCTGACGGGCCTGTGGGACGCTGGGCGGCACCATGTCTGCTCTGTCGGATCTTCTGGCCGCCCACACGACGCTCGACGCCGAGCAGACTGCGCACCTGCAGCGACTGGTCGCCGAATGGCAGCTGCTGTCGGACCTCTCCTTCGCCGATCTGTTGCTCTGGGTTCCGATGAACGAGCAGGCCGACGACGGCGGAACCGAGTTCCTCTGCGCGGCGCAGTGCCGTCCGACCACCGGCCCGACCGCCTACCTGCACGATTGGGTCGGCCAGCGGCTGTCGGGCCAGAAGGCCTCGGCGCTGCGGGTGGCGATGACCGAGTCGCGCATCTTCCGGGAGTCGGACCCGGACTGGGAAGGCGATACGCCGATCCGCCGGGAGGCCATCCCGATTCTGTTCAACGGTGCGGCCGTCGCCGTGCTGGGCCGCGACTCGAACCTGACCAGTGTCCGCAGTCCCAGCCAGCTGGAACTGGCCTACCTGCAGAGCGCGGCCGACCTGGCCTCGATGGTCGCCGCCGGCGCGTTTCCGGGGCCCGCCACCGACCGGGAAGAGGCAGCGGGTCCACGGGTCGGCGACGGCATGGTGCGTGTCGATGATCGCGGCGCCGTGCTCTACGCCAGCCCGAACGCCTCCTCTGCCTTCCGGCGCCTGGGCTTCACCGGCAACCTGCTCGGCTCACCGCTGGCCTCGGCGGTCGCGGAGCTGGCGCGCGACCCGTTCGACGCGGCCGACCTGGAGGAGATGCTGATCCAGGCGCTGGCGGGTGGCCACCCGTTCAGCCGGGAGGTCGACGGAGGCGGCGCGATCGTGCAGTTCCGCGCGATTCCACTGCACCCGCGCGGGCAGTCCCTCGGCGCGCTGGTGTTGTTGCAGGACGTGACCGAACTACGTCGCCGGGACCGGCAGATCATGAGCAAGGACGCGACGATCCGCGAGATCCATCACCGGGTGAAGAACAACCTGCAGACCGTCGCCGCGCTGCTGCGCCTGCAATCGCGCCGACTGGCCAATCCCGAGGCCCGGACCGCCCTGGAGGAGTCGATGCGCCGGGTGTCATCGATTGCGTTGGTGCACGAGACCCTTTCCTCGGCGATCGACGAGGCGGTGGACTTCGACGAGGTGGTCGACCGATTGCTGGACATGCTGGTCGACGTCACGGGCGCGGTCGGACGGGTGCTGGTGCGCCGGATCGGCAGTTTCGGCGAGTTGCCCGCCGAGCTGGCGACTCCGCTGGTCATGGTCCTGACCGAGCTCGTCGGCAACGCCGTCGAGCACGGTTTCGCCGGCGACCGCTCCGGCTCGGTGGAGGTGAGCGGCCGGCGCTCGCGCGGAACGCTGCTGGTCACGGTCACCGACGACGGCGTCGGGTTACCGGACGGATTCTCGATCGGCAGCACCGACCGCCTGGGACTTCAGATCGTGCGCACGCTGGTCGACGCCGAACTGGACGCGGTCCTTGAACTGACCGGACGCGACGATGGCCGAGGAGGTACCTCGGCCACCGTACGCATTCCGCTCAGTCGCAAGGACCGCGGTTCGCTGGCCTGAGCCGGCGATTCAATCGTGTTGAGTTGGTGGAACCGTCGATCGCAGCGGGCTGCGATCAGGCCATGCGGGCGCGGGCCCGGGCGTTGCGGCGCTTGAGAGCGCGTCGCTCGTCTTCGCTCAGACCGCCCCAGACGCCTGCGTCCTGGCCACTTTCCAGTGCCCACGCGAGGCACTCGGACATCACGGGGCATCGGCGGCAAACCGCCTTTGCCTCCTCGATCTGCATCAATGCCGGACCGGTGTTACCGATCGGAAAGAACAGTTCCGGGTCCTCGTCGCGGCATACCGCGCGGTGACGCCAGTCCATGGGGGAGTTCTCCTAACGTGGCTTGGGAACTGCGGGTGGAAGTCGTACCGAACGTGGTTGCGCAACCCGCAGCGCTTGTGAATTCTTTCACGAGCTGCCGCGGACGGCAAGGACTTCGGATTACTTGACGGTTCGATCACACCGGTGTGACGCACCTTCGACCGGGTGCGTTCTCACCCGCCTCTGTCCGCGCGTACAGACTTGCTTACCCTGCGCTACGGGGCAAGGCCTATCGCGTTAAATCGGTCGTGCGGCCCAGCATTATTGGCCTATCCACAGGTCAATCACCCCAAATATAACCGGTAGCGGGCCTTTGTGGGCGATTTGGCACTGGAAGAATTTTGTCGACGCCTTGTGCACGGTGTTCGCCGAACGCACATTCCACCCACAGCTGAGCGGGCCTCACAACCAGGCAGCGAGCCAGCTATCGGAGCTGATCAGACGAAGACGCGCAAGGCTTTGCGAACGCCCCGCAGGTGCACGACCTCGCGCTCGCCCAGGGCGTCGCCGTCGACCTGAAACGGCATCGGGCGGGACGCTCTGAGGATGAAGCCGTCCAGGTCATGCCACGTTCGAGCGCCGAACTCACGTTCCTTCGTGGTGCCGCGCGCCATCCGGGTCGCTCCGAAGGCGATGCTCGGCAGTCCCATCCGGGTACGTGCGTAGACGTCGAGCCCGGCATCGAAGGACGCGCGGGGCGTCGGCGACATCGGATGGTTGCCGAGGAAGGTCCACGGTGTGCAGTTGGTGACGATGGCCAGGTACAGGCCGGAGTCGAGCCCTCCGCCAGGCAGCTCCAACTGGATCGCGGGCCGATGCCGCGACTCGGCGAAAAAGCTCTTGATCGTGGTGCGCAGGTAGAGCGCGTGGGTGGACTTCTTGCCCCGGCGCCGGTGTTCCTCGACTCCGCTGACCACGGCCGCGTCCAGGCCGAATCCGGCCGCGAACACGAACCAGCGCTCATCGGCCTGGCCGAGGCTGATCGTGCGGGTGCGGCCCTGTTGCAGCGCAGCGATGAGCTCACTGGTGGCCTCGACCGGATCATTGGGCATGCCGAGTGCCCGGGCGAAGACGTTGGTCGAACCGGCCGGGACGATGCCCAGCGCCGGCACGCCGTCGTGCACGCCGTCGGTGAGCAGGCCGTTGACAACCTCGTTGACGGTGCCGTCGCCGCCCAGGGCAATCACCACGTCCACTCCGTCGCGCATGGCGCGGCAAGCCAGGGCGGCGGCGTGCCCGCGATTGGCGGTCTCCTCGACCTCGAGCTTGGCGTCGGCCGACAGCGCGTGCACGAGCACATCGCGTTGCCGAGCGGTGGTGGCGGTCGCCTGTGGATTGGAGATGACGAGAACTCGCACGAGAGCCGACTCTACTGTGTCCAGCAGCTGAACCCAGCTGGTCGCAGACGAGTCGCAACGGCCGTCCACACGGCCTGTGCGGCGTGGCCTAGGGTGTTCGTCGTGTCCGTCACCGACCCGCCGCACGGCGTTCAACGGCCCGGCTCCGGCGTGCCCGAGGCCCTGCGTTGGGCCGTGTTGGTCGCAATGGTCGAGGCGGTCGCCCTCGTTGCCGGCGCCGCGCTCTACCTCGTGTTGATCTTCACCCGGACGAGTACACAGCTCTGGGCCGCGTTCACGGTGCTGGCGTTCATGCTGTTCGGCGCCGCGGTGCTGTACTTCGGCGCACGTGGCATCGCCAAGCTCAGCCCGAGTGCTCGCACGCCGGTCCTGCTGCTCAACCTGCTGTCGCTTCCCGTGTCCTTCGACCTCGGCTTCCAGGCCGGACGGCTGGGGATCGCCCTGCCGATGTTGCTCGCGGCCGTTGTCGAGATCGGGCTGTTGATGAGCCCGTCCGGTCGCCGAGCGCTGGACCGCGAACTCTGAACCACCCGGCCTATCGCCACCCGGAGCGCATCCGGTCCCTACCCTCAGGCGTCCCAGTGCACGTCCGGAAGCTTTTCGCGCAACTGGCCCAGAGTCTTGGCGAGGAGCCTCGACACGTGGACCTGAGACACTCCGAGTACCTTGGCGATCTCGCTCTGGGTGCGGTTCTCCACGAAGCGCAGGACCAGCGCCTGACGCTCCCGCGGGGGTAGTTCGGCCAGTACCGGCCGCAGCGCGTGCCGCAGCTCGACCTTGCCCAGCGCCGTATCCGGCTCCATCAGGGAATCGGCGATGCTCATCCCGGTCGCCGCGCTGGGAACATCGATCGGTACGGCCGAATAGGCCCGCGCGGACTCGGTGGCCTCGATCACCTCTTCCTGCGAGACATGCAGGTGAGCTGCCAGTTCGGCGACGGTGGGGGATCGGCCAAGTCGTTGGGACAGCTCGCCGATGCCCGTGGTCAGTTCGGCCTGTAGTTCCTGCAGCCGACGCGGGACCTTGACCATCCAGCCCCGGTCACGGAAATGCCGTTTGATCTCCCCGGCGATGTTGGGCGTGGCAAAGGTCGAGAATTCCAGGCCCCGTCCCGGCTCGAAGCGGTCGATGGCCTGCAGCAGGCCGATCGTGCCGATCTGGAGAAGGTCGTCGGACGGTTCGCCCCGGCCGGCGAAGCGGCGGGCCAGGTAGCGCACCAGAGGCATGTGGGCCGCGACCAGTTCGTCGCGAACGGCTCGGTACTCGGGACTGGCCTCATCGAGGCTGTTCAGATCGGCGAACAGCTGACGGGTCCGGTCCCGGTCGGGGCGGCTCCGCTCGCTCATCAGCCGCGAGCGCCGCGGGCCTTGACCAGGGTGAGCGACAGCGCCTCGGAAGAGCGATCGGTGCGCACCTCGTCGGCAAGCGCGGCCAGCACCATCCACGCGAAGCTGGTCTCGTCGATCGCGCCGTCCTCGGTCGGGACGTCCTCGTCCGGCCCCGGCGACAGGCTCACCTCGACCTGCAGCGAGTCGGCGCCCCCGGTGAAGGCGGCATTCAACTGGGCACCCGGCCCGGCGTGCGGCAACAGCAGCGCGCTCGCCTCGTCGACGGCGATCCGGAGATCGTCGATCTCCTCGATGGTGAAGTCTCGCCGGGCCGCCAGCGAGGCGGTGACCGTACGAAGCACAGATACGTAGGCGGAATCTGCCGGCACCGTCAGGGCGACGGTGTCGGACGCGCCCACCTCTGGCGTCGCGATCTCGGGCTCGCTCACGTCGGCCTCCCTCTCAACCTCTACGAACCGTACAAGGCTCGCGCGATCAGAGGCGGACGATCGGAGGCAGGGCGGTCAGCGGCGTCGATCAGCGGCGTCGGTCAGCGGCGTCGGTCAGCGGCGTCGGTCAGCGGGGAATGTTCCAGTGCAGGATGACGGGCCGTCCGTGTTCATAGCCCAGGCTGGACACCGCGCCGGTGCCGAGCCAGTATTGCCGACCATCCGTCACCGGCTCTCCGAGCCAGCGTGCCGCCAGACACCGCGAGGCGTGCCCGTGGGAGAACACCACCACGGGTCCCTCGCTGCGCAGTGAGCTGACCGAGGCGAGAACGCGGTCCAGTCGAGCCGTCACCGCGGCGGCGTCCTCGCCACCGGGGACCGGGCCCTGCCAGATCGACCAACCGGGCCGCTCGTGCTGGATCTGCGGGGTGGTCAGACCCTCGAAGTCGCCGTAGTCCCACTCGGCGACGTCTTCGGTGATCCGCTGCGCGGGGAACCCGGCGAGCTCTGCGGTGCGTAGCGCCCGTCGGCGTGGCGAGGAGATGACCAGGACGGGGGCACGGCCGTCCAGAAGGTGCTGGAGAACGGAGCCGGCGGCTCGGGCCTGTGCCTCCCCGGCCGGGGTGAGGGGAATGTCGGTGCGACCGGTGTGCTGGCCGCTCTTGCTCCACTCGGTCTCGCCGTGCCGAACCAGGATCAACACCGGTGAATCGGTGCTGCTGGGCGCGGAATTCGTCGGGGACGTTGCGGCTTCTGCTGCGGAATCCGGCACTAAAGGACCCTAACAGCGCCCGGTGCGGATACAGTTCCGGGGCGGCTGTGACCTAGCCGGGCAAGCTCGCGCTGTCGAAAACTCAGGTGGGCGCGATCCCGACCGATCTGGACCTTTGCGATGATGATCTTGGGCGAGCTCGCTACGGCTGACGACCAGCGCGCCTATCGCCGCGGGCCGATGCGTCCCCGACGGCTGGTGAGCGTTCGGGCCAATCAGAGCAAGCGGTTGAGCTCGCACGTCTTCCGTACCGTCGACCTCACCGTTCTGGCCCTCGTCACCGTCGTGGTCGCTGCCTTGCACTCGCCGGACGCCGTCCTGTCCATGCCGCTGCGCCAGATCGTGCCGCTGCTGGTCGGCGTGCTCATCCTGGCACGCGCCCTTCGAACATTGTCGCTGTACCGCTTCTGCCGCAGCGAGACGATGACGGTCCATCTCGTCGTGCTCATCGGTGCGCTGGCGATCGCCGGAGGGTCCGCCCTGCTGGTCGAGGCCGTCGTCGGCCACGGGCAGGAGCTGGCCCAGTGCTGGTGGTGGATCCTGGCCAGTGGCCTGGCCGTCACGATCCTGCACGTGGGTTGGTGGTTGCGGGTCCGTACCTGGCGCGACGCGGGCTGGCTGCTGCCGAACCTGGTCATCGTGGGCGCGACCGACCACGCCGAGCGCCTGATCACCGAAGCGCTTGAGCGGCGGCACGTCAACGTCCTCGGCGTTTTCGACGATCGGCGGGAAAGATCTCCGGCCGCCGTGCACGGGGTGCCGGTCCTCGGCGATGTGTCCGCCTTGCTCAGCCACCGTGTCCTGCCGTTCGTGGACCGGATCGTGATCGCGGTGGAGCCGTCGGCCACCTCACGCGTGCGGGAGATCTCGGCACGGCTGGCGCCGCTGCCGAACCAGGTCACCCTGTTCCTGGCCCTGGACGAGTCCTACGGCCGTTCGGCCGCGTTGTCCGAACTCGAGGACTCGCCGCTGGCCGAACTGCACACATCGGTCGGCCTGGATCGCAAGTCGTTCGCCAAACGTCTCCAGGATCTTGCGATCGCGGTGCCCGTCCTGGTGCTCATCAGCCCGGTGCTGGCGATGATCGCGCTGCTCGTCAAGCTGGACTCACCCGGTCCGGTGTTCTTCCGGCAGCGCCGGCACGGGTTCAACAACGAGGAGATTCTCGTCTGGAAGTTCCGGTCGATGCGGACCGAGACCACCGATGCCCGCGCTGAACGCCAGGTGAGCGCCAACGATGAACGGGTCACCCGCGTCGGCCGGCTGCTGCGCCGAACGAGCCTGGACGAACTGCCCCAACTGGTCAACGTGCTGCGCGGCGAGATGTCGCTGGTCGGCCCCCGTCCGCACGCTATCGGGATGAAGACCGGCGAGGTCGAGTCCGCCCGGCTCGTTGCCGAGTACGCCCACCGGCACCGGATCAAGCCCGGCATGACCGGGTGGGCGGCGGTGAAAGGTTCCCGCGGTCCGCTGAACGACGCGGTCGAGGTGCAGCGCCGGGTGGCTCTGGACATCGATTACATCGCGCGTCAGTCGTTCCTGCTCGACCTGCGCATCATGGCGATGACCTTGCCGGGGTTGCTCGGCGATCGGCACACGGTCCGCTGAGCGTTCGTACGCCACCGACCGTGGGTGCGGCGCGGGCCACTCACGGGCCACTACGGCCCCGAGCCGCACCCACGGTCGTGGTTTCAGCGTCGGATCAGAAGGCGCTGGTGCCCTTCGGCGTTCCCAGCCCGGTCGGACCGTCCCAGCCCGTGCCTGCCGTGCACCACACTCTGGTCGGGCAGCTTCCGTTGGAGCCCGTGGTCACGTCGTTCAGCGAGCCGGCTTGCGACCACGTGTAGGACGCGGGGTAGCCGCTGGTGTTGCCCGAGAGCGCATACACCGATGCCACGATGGGCGACGCGGCGCTGGTGCCGCCGTACACCGCCCAGCCCGAGGAACCCTGGTACGGCGTGCTGTCGTACACCGAGACGCCGGTCGCCGGGTCGGCCACCGCGGAGACGTCGGCGTTGGCCTTGCCCGAGCATTGGGTTGCCGCGCTCTGCCAGCTCGGTTTCGCGTTGAGGCTCGAGCAACCGCTGCCGGCGCCACTCCACGCTGCTTCGGACCAACCTCGTACGGTACCGCCGGCGCGGGTCAGGCTGGTTCCGCCGACGGCCACGACGGAGTCGAAGGAGGCCGGCGACTCGATGCCGTAGCCGGCGTCACCGGTCGAGGCGGTGATTGCGATGCCGGGATGGTTGTAGGCAGACAGTGGCGAGCTGTCACTACCGCCGTAGCTGTTGCTGATGGCCACTACACCCGCTCGGCCAGCGGCGTAATTCACCGCGGCCGCGAGATTGGTAAAGGACGGTGTCGTGGCCTCGACGAGCAGGATCTTGCAGTCCGGACACGTCGCCGAGACCATGTCCAGATCAAGGCTGATCTCGGTCGCCCAGCCCGCGTCGGTCCGGGGGAGCTTGCTGCCACCCGATTGACTCACCTTCCGGAAGCAGCCGTTTGCCGTCGTACAGGCACTCAGTCCGAAGGTGGACCGGTACACCCCCAGGTCGGACTCCGCGGTCGGATCGTTGTACGCGTCGACGATGGCCACGGTCCGGCCGCCACTGTTCGCCGCGGTCAGGGCGTAGGCCGACCGGATGTCGGCCGGGTTGAGGCCCGCCGGGGCGGACTGGGCCGCGGGCCTGCCGTTCGCGTCCACCCGCACCAGAGCGTTGCACGCGGCGTAGCCCTTGGTCGCGGCGGCGGCGCAGGTCCGTGCGGCGTGGCGAGCGCCTTGGGTGACGTGTGGGGCGGCAGCTCCTGCCGGGTCAGGCGCGGCACCCGAGGCAGCACCCGGCGCGAGGAAGCCCACCACGCTCAGTGCGGCAGCTACGGGTAGCGCGAGGATTCGCAGTCGTTTCATCGGTCTCCTTGAGATCGGCGCACCCAGCCCTCGTCGGGTGCTGACGGTGCCTCCAGGCTAGAGCCGATTTGTGAATTGTCCAGAGTTGTCCGTCATGCCGGATTCAGAAGATCGCTGGGGGCGAACCCGGACGGCACGCGTGCATGCGACGAGGGCCGCATCCGGTCGATCTCGGATGCGGCCCTCGAGGGCTCGCGGACTCGCTGTGAACTGCTGGCGGTCCAACCGCCATGAAGCCCGTTTTTGGGGGTGCAGAGGCCTAGGCGGCCTTCTTGGTCTCCCAGAAGATGGTGTCGATCTGGGCGATGAGGTCCAGCAGGGCCTGGCCCTCGGCCGGGTCTACGGAACCCTTTCCACCAGCAGCGCCGGCGGCCTTGGTGGCCTTGTTGAACAGCTCGTGAAGCTGCGGGTACTTCTCGAAGTGCGGCGGCTTGAAGTAATCGGTCCACAGCACCCACAGGTGGTGCTTGACCAGCTCGGCGCGCTGCTCCTTGATGATCAGCGCACGGGTGCGGAACACCGGGTCTTCGTTGCCCTGGTACTTCTCCATGATGGCCTTGACCGACTCGGCCTCGATGCGAGCCTGGGCGGGGTCGTACACGCCGCAGGGCAGGTCGCAGTGTGCCGAAGCAGTGGTCGTGCTACGCAGCAAGCGCATGACAGCTCCTTCTGGGTCCCGAACGTTTATGCGCGGCAGGCACCTCTTGCGGCCGCCACGAACGCGACCCTACTCCCGCCCACATCGACGAGATCGGGCAGCATTGGGCCATGCGATTCGTCCTGCCCTATCAGCTGATCACGGTCAGCGGGCAGTCGATGACGCCCACGCTCTGGAACGGCGACCGCGTGCTGGTTCGACATGGGCGCCGTCCTCAGCCGGGCCACGTCGTCCTCGCGGAGTTCGCCCGTCGCCCTGGGTTGTTGGTGATCAAGCGCGTCGTACGCAGTCAGGACGGAGGTTGGTGGCTGAGCAGCGACAACGCCGCCGCGGGCAGTGCTTCGGACGAACTCGGCGTCGCTCGGGTGCATGCGGTGGCGGTGTGCTTCTGGCCGGGTTCGCCGCGTCGAGGCAGTGCCGGGCGCGCCCTGCACGGAGGGACGCGGCGGAGGCGGGGGGCAGCCCGCGCTTGCCGGTGGCCCGAGCGGATCGGTGATTCACCGCAAGGCCTCTGATCAGCCTGGCCGGCCGCGGGTGGCATTGCTCACGGTGTGATGTCGCGCCTGCTCAGGCTGGTCGAAACGTGCCACACTGACCCGCACGGGCGACCCCCGTTGTCGTAGCCGAGCGATCCGCCCACAGGCGATGACCCTCGTGCGACACCCACCCTTCGACGTCGGGCTCAACCCGCGCGAGACGGTGTTCCACCCGCCGTAGGACCGACTCGGTGTCGGCGGTTGCGAACTCGCCGCCTCGCGGTCGTCGCCCCTCATACCTGTCCCTCGTAGCCGTCCCCTTGTACCCGTCTCCCCGTACCCGCCTCTCAGCCCCTCGACCGACTCGGAGTGCTGCAATGACGCAGACGTTCGATCCCGAAAGCCCCGTCTTCACCTGCCATGTCGGCGGCAAGCTCAGCGTGCGCAGCTCCATGCCACTCATCGATCGTGCCTCCCTGTCGCTGGCCTACACCCCCGGCGTGGCGCAGGTGTCGGCGGCGATCGCGGCTGATGAGTCGCTGGCTCGCACCTATACCTGGCGGTCACGGCTCGTGGCGGTGGTCAGCGACGGGACCGCCGTGCTCGGCCTCGGTGATATCGGCCCCGCGGCCGCGCTGCCGGTCATGGAGGGTAAGGCCGCGCTCTTCGAGCAGTTCGCCGGCGTGAACGCCGTGCCGATCGTGCTGGCGACCAAGGACACCGACGAAATCGTCGACACGGTCGTCCGGATCGCTCCATCCTTCGGCGGCATCAACCTGGAGGACATCTCGGCTCCTCGTTGTTTCGAGATCGAGCGGCGGCTGCGGGAATTGCTGCCCATCCCGGTCTTCCACGACGACCAGCACGGAACGGCGATCGTGGTTCTGGCCGCGCTGCGCAACGCCGCGCGCATCACGGGGCGACAGCTGTCGGAGTTGCGGGTTGTCGTCTCCGGCGCGGGGGCGGCCGGAGTGGCGTGCGCGAAGATCCTGCTGGCTGCAGGCATCGGTGACCTCGCAGTTGCTGACTCACGCGGCATCGTGCACCCGGGTCGGGATGACCTCAACGCCGTCAAGCAGGAACTCGCGGCCGAGACGAATCATGCCGGTCTGGCGGGTTCGCTCGAAGACGCCCTGGTCAAGGCGGATGTCTTCATCGGTGTGAGTTCTGGCGTGGTCGCCGAGGACGCGGTCGCCGAAATGGCGCCGAACGCGATCGTCTTCGCCCTGGCCAATCCGACCCCGGAGATCCATCCGGAGGTGGCTCACCGCCATGCCGCGGTCGTGGCGACCGGACGCAGCGATTTCCCCAACCAGATCAACAATGTGCTCGCGTTCCCCGGGGTTTTCGCCGGGGCCTTCGACGCCGGTGCCCGGGAGATCACCGAGGGCATGAAGCTCGCTGCGGCGGATGCGATAGGTGGGGTGGTCGCCGACGAGCTCAGCCCGGACTGTGTGGTGCCCACGCCCTTCGATCCGCGGGTCACGCCGGCGGTCCGGGTTGCGGTCGCAGAGCAGGCGCGTCGAGACGGCGTCGCACGGGTCTAGCTCGAGTCCCGTCGTTGACGTTGCCCTTGTTGCTGGGTTCTTGTCGTTGACGTTGCCCTTGTTGCCGGGTGTGGCGACGCAACAAGGGCAACGTCAACGGGTGTGGCGACGCAACAAGGGCAACGTCAACGGGTGTGGCGATGCAACAAGGGCAACGTCAACGGGTGTGGCGACGGAGGGCTTACGCGGTGACCAGCGAACCGGCATCGCCCGGCAAGCGGCCGGGTTCGAGTTCACCCCAAGCCTCGGCGATGGTCTCCACGGCACGCCGGAGCACGTCTTGCGGCAGGGCGAACGGCAGCCGAAGCTGGCGCTCCAACGTTCCGTCCGCCGCGAATCTCGAACCTGGACTCAGCAGCAGCCCGCGATGCTCCAGCAGATGTGACAGCGGAGTTGCGCCGGCGTGATCGAGCTCGATCCAGATCGACAGCCCGCCGAGCGCCCGGCTGGGACGCCAGGCCGGTAGCAGCTCGGCCAGCGAGGCGAGCAGGCAATCTCGTTGCTGTCGAAGGCTGTCCCGCCGCTGCATGAGGGACGCGTCGAGGTCGGCCAGCAGGTGATGTGCGATGAGCTGTTCGATGACGGGCCCCGCCATGTCGTTACGCGCTCGCGCCGCGGCGAGCCGCTGCACGGTGTCGGGATCGGTGCGGATCCAACCGACCCGCAGGCCGCCCCAGATGGGCTTGGACAGCGAGCCCAGACTGATGACGGACTCGTCCAACTCGGCCATGGCGACGATGGGACGTGCGCTGTCGCCGCGTTCGGCCTCGGTGCGCAGGTCGATGTCGACGAAGGACTCGTCGACGATCAGCCGTGTCCCCGAGCGCCGGGCGGCATGGGCGATCTCGGCCCTGGTCGCACCGTCGCCCAGCGCACCGGTCGGATTGTGGAAGTCGGGGATCAGATAGGCCAGCCGGGGCGAGCTCTGACGCAGCGCCGCGGCGAAGCTGGGCAGCTCCCAGCGGCCTTCGGTCATGCTCATCGACAGCGGGACGGGCACGTGGCGGGCGCCGTGGGCCCGCAACGATTCCAGCGCCCCGGGATAGCTCGGCAGTTCGGTGACGACCCGATCGCCGGGGCCGATCCCCACGCGCAGTACGAGATCGAGACCGTGCTGCGCACCGTTGGTTATCAGGATCTGCTCCGGCGTGGTGGCCACGCCCCGCCGGCGGTAGCGCTCGGCGACCGCCTCCCGAAGTTCCGGGATGCCGTAGGGGTAGTAGCCGTCACGGGTCGCGTAGCGCGCGACGTCCTCGGTCACGGCTGCCATTGCCGGACCCATCACACCGGCGATCGCTGGCAGGCTTGCGATGGACAGATCTACCAGGGCTGCGTCCCCGGGGCGGCGCGCGATGCGGGAGCCGGGTCCGGCCATCCGGGCCGCCGCGGGAAGGGTCAGGTAGCTGCCAGACCCTTGCCGCCGAATGAGCAGCCCGTCGGCCGCCAGTGCGTCGAAAGCTGCTGTCGTGGTCGCCCGGCTCAGCTTGAGCTCGCGGGCCAGATCACGCTCGGAGGGCAACCGCGATCCTGGCGACACCCGCCCGTCCAGCAAGAGAGCGGCCAGCGCGTTGCTGAGCGCGCGGTAGCGGGGGCCAGGTTGTTCGGACAGATCTGGCAGCAGGCCCAGCAGGGTGCGGGTTCCGATCGGAGCGTTGCTCAACACCGGGCCAGCTTGGCACAATTGGCCCGGGAACGGCAGTCTCCTACTGACGAAACTGCACCGAATCCAGACCAGTAGTGCCGTATTGGACTCGTACAACGACCGGCAGTGGCCTGGATGATGGATGGTGTGACGTCGACGCCTCCCACGCCCACGCCGGTGCCCATGCCTGTGCCGACGCCCATGCCCAGCCCGGTGCCGCAGCCGCTGCCGGTTCCGGCAGAGCCCGGCGCCGACGTGCCGCCTCGCCGTGCGGCGCTCCGTTGGTCGCGACGACTGATCCAGCTCTACGTCGGCCTGGCCCTCTACGGCGTGTCGGGCGGCCTGCAGGTGCAGGCCAATCTCGGACTGGACCCGTGGGACGTCCTGCATCAGGGGGTTGCCTCGCGCGTGCATCTGTCGATCGGCGTCGTGTCCATCATCGTCGGTGCGCTGGTGCTGCTGGCCTGGATTCCGATCCGCCAGCGCCCCGGCCTCGGAACGGTCAGCAATGTCTTCATGGTGGGCTTCGCCATGAATGTGACGATCGCCGTGGTGCCTGCTCCAGATGCCTTCGCCGCGCGATTCGCCTTGCTGCTCGGGGGAATCCTGCTCTGCGGTCTGGCCACGGGCATGTACATCTCGGTCGGACTGGGACCTGGGCCCCGGGACGGGCTGATGACGGGATGGTCGGCCAGGCTCGGCTTGTCGATCCGGCTCACCCGCACGGTGCTGGAGCTGACGGTGCTGGCCTCGGGATGGGCGCTCGGCGGCACGGTGGGAGTCGGCACGGTGCTGTTCGCGGTCTTGATCGGCCCGCTCGCTCAGCTGTTCCTCCGCGCGTTCGGCGTTCGGCGGGTGGAGCCGGCTGCGGCGAGCGTGCTGCCATTGCAAGGTCCTGAAGCGCAGTAGGACGCACGGTCACTCGACGTTCGCCTGGTAGACACAATCGCCCGTGACCGTCGTTACGCTGTACAAATTTGCCTTTGTGTAAATTTCGAGGGCATGATGGGTGGGTAGGTAAACCCGCACCTGTTGAGACAGAGGTGAACCAATGATCACGATGACCGGCTCCGGAACAATCCTTCTCATCGTCTGCCTTGCCGCGCTGGCCCTGCTGGCCCTCAGCGCCGGCAGCGATCACCGCTGAATGAGCTTGCGCGACGTGGCGACCGAGCCGCCGACCGAGCCGCCGACCGAGCGACCGGTCGAGCCCCCGACCCAGCGGCCGGTCGAGCCCCCGACCGAGCGGCCGGTCGGCCCTCCGGCGGCTCGTTCGAGGGTGCTAGGCCTGCGCCGACCGCCCACGCGTGACCGGGTCGGCATCTGCCTCGGCGATCGCACTCCGATGAGCCCCGGAGGTTATGTCCACCTCTCTGATGAGCCGCTCGGAATCGACGAAGATCGAAATGAGCAAACGTCCGGCTTCGGAGTCGCTGTCGTCCAGTTCGGTCGGCACCCGACCCAGGGCACGGACCGCCCGCTGCGAGAGTTCGCGTGCCTCGGATGGAATCCGGATCAGCTCAGCGCGATCGGCGTCGGCCAACGGATCCTGCTGCAGACGGCCGAACGCCGACATCGCCCGGCCTGCCTCCGACAACAGATCACCCAGCACCGGTAACGCCCGCGCCAGATCCTCATCCGTGCTCTCCGGCGGCAGATCGAGCAGACTGCGGGCGATCCCACGGGTCTGGTTGATCGCGTGGTCGAGCGCGCGACGAGCCTCACTCTGGCGAGTCAGCTGATCGAGCTCGCGCCGCGCGCGGGGATTGAACTGCAGGCTCTCCTCGCCCTGTTTGACGGTGGCGATCGCGCTGCGGGAATCGGCTGACAGGTCGCGCGCCCGCGACAGCCAGCGGCGATAGTGCTCCTGCCCGGGTTGGCGGTGCAGTCCGCTGCCCATGTCCGATAGCAGGGCTCCGAGATCTTCGCCGAGCGTGCGCATCGTGCGACCGGCCTCGGAGACGTAGGAGGCCGGGCTGATGACCACGTTCACCAGGACCCCGATGAACGCCCCGATCGCGGTGTCGATCGTCCGCTGCAGGCCGTAGCCGTTGCCCAGCGAGATCGCGAGCATGGCCGAGATCGCCACCTGTCCCGACAGCGGTCCGAGCCGGAGCAGTTCCCCAACGATCAGGCCGAGCAGGACGACCAGCCCGATCGACCACCAGCTCACGCCGAGGAGGTGGCCCAGGGCTATCGATGCGCCGAGGCCGACGGTGACCGCCACGGTGAGCTGGATGCTGCGTGCCAACGACGAGCGGACCGTGATTTGCAGGACGATGATCGCGGCCAGCGCCGCGAGAGCAGGTCGGGGCGAGTGGATCGCCTCAGCCGCCAGCCACGACAGGGTAGCGGCCAGCGTCGACTTCAGGATCCGGCGGATGACCTCCCGCTCGATGGACAGGCTTTCCCGCAGCCCGACCTGGCGCAACCGCGCCCGGAGCTGGTCGATCCGGCTGCGGACACCGGGCCAGCGCGACAGGACCTCGGGCATGGCGCTCTAGTCGAGTTCGTCGTCAGCTCGGGCCAGCCACGTCGCGAACCGCTCGATCGCGATCTCGAAATCGGGATTGAGGTCGACGAACGTCTGCAGGCGCTGGGCCAGCCAGTCGAGGCTCACCTCCTCCTCGCCGCGGCGCGATTGCAGTTCCTCGATGCCTCGATCGGTGAAGTACATCTACTCTCCCGGGTAACGCACGCCGAGCTCGGCACGGGCGTGGTCGAGCAGCCCCATGATCGCGATGGTATCGGCGTGCGGGATCAGCGGGCTCTCGCTGAGCCCCGTTCGCAGACAGCGTCCTACCTCGGCGATTTCCGGCCCGTAGCCCGACCCCTGTCCGGCAATCGGATCGTCGATGTGATGGACACCGTCGCGGCCGTGGACGATGAGGCCGGTCGGTCGGTGCGCCTGACCCTCGGTCAGGATCCAGCCCTCGGTGCCGTAGATGGCTCCGCGATTGGGCGAGCTCACCGGGGCCGAGCACCACAACTGAGCGGTCGACCCGTCGGCGCAACGCCACTGCATCGCGACGGTCTCGTCCGTGCCGGAAGCGGCAAGGCTGCCGGTGACCGCCACCGACTCCGGTTGACCGAGGAACAGGTAGCCGAAGGTGACCGGATACACGCCCAGATCGAGCAGTGCACCGCCGCCGTTGGCCAGGTCGTAAAGCCGATGTTCGGGGTCGAAGCGCAGGCCGAGCCCGAACTCGGCGCGCACGCCCCGGACGTCTCCGATCGCTCCGGCGTCGACGAGCGCTTCGGCCTTGCGGATCAGGGGATTGGTGCGCATCCACATTGCTTCCATGGCGAACACATCGGCCTGTTTTGCGGCCTCGAAGATCTCGGCCGTGTGAGCCGCGGTCAGGGCGACCGGCTTCTCGATGAGGACCGGCTTGCCCGCAGCGATCGCCATGAGTGCGTGTTCGCGATGGTGCGGGTGAGTCGTGGCGACGTAGACCACGTCGACGCCGTCGTCGTTGACGAGTTGCTCGTAGTCACCGTAGGCCCGGCAGCCGGCGAACTCGGAGGCGAAGGCGCTTGCTCGTTGCGCGCTGCGAGCGGCGACGGCGGCGACGACGTTGCCGTCGGTCATGACGATGTCGCGGGCGACCGTGTGGGCGATACCGCCGGCCCCGAGGAGGCCCCAGCGGATCGGACGGTCGTCAGGCAGAGGTGTCGGCATGTCCCAAACCTAGTTGACCGCCCCAGCGAGTTGCGCGGTCCTCGCTCGCTATCCGAGCGCCGTGGCCACGACTTCGCGCTGCTGGGCCTCGTGAATGCTGGCCGAACCCACAGCGGGCGAGGCCGACGGCTTGCGCGAGGCCCGGTAGATGGGCCGGTTGTCGCCGTGCCCGGAGAGCACCTCAGGCAGGTTGAGCGCGATGAACGGGTAGCCGCCCTGGTTGGCCGGCTCCTCCTGCGCCCAGATCAGCTGGGCATTGGGGTACTTGGCCAGTTCGGCGCTGATCTCCTCGCCCGGGAGCGGGTACAGCTGCTCGACCCGGACCAGCGCGACATCACTGCGCTTGGCCTCGGTCCGGGCGTGCACGAGGTCGTAATAGATCTTTCCGCTGGACAGCACGACCCGGCTCACCCCGCTGGGGTCCACGGCAGGGTCGCCGATGACCGGACGGAAGGTGCCGGAGGTGAACTCCTCGAGCTGGCTGACGGCCGCCTTCAAGCGCAGCAATGACTTGGGGGTGAAGGCGATGAGCGGACGTCGGACGTCGGTCAGGGCCTGGCGACGCAACAAGTGGAAATAGTTGGCCGGAGACGAACACATCGCGATGTTCATGTTGTTCTCGGCCGCCAACTGCAGGAACCGTTCCGGTCGGCCGGAGGAGTGGTCCGGTCCCTGACCTTCGTAGCCGTGCGGCAGCAACAGGGTCACCGAGGACCGCTGGCCCCACTTGGCCTCACCGCTGGCGATGAACTCGTCGACGATGGTCTGCGCCCCGTCGGCGAAGTCCCCGAACTGCGCTTCCCAGCAGACCAGCGCGTTCGGGTTGGCCACTGAATAGCCGTACTCGAAGCCCATCGCCGCGTACTCACTCAGCAGCGAGTCGTAGGTGCGGAACTGCGCGGTCTGGTTGGGGATGTAGCGCAGCGGGGTGTACTCCTCGCCGTTGTGCCGGTCGATGAGGACCGCGTGCCGCTGCGTGAAGGTGCCGCGACGCGAGTCCTGCCCGGCGAGCCGGACCGAATGCCCGTCCACCGTCAGGGACCCGAACGCCAGCAACTCGGCCGTGGACCAGTCCACGTCGCCGCCGGTCGTCATCGCGACCCGTCGGTCGATCTGAGGCTTGAGCCGCGGGTGGATCGTGAAGCCCTCCGGGTGGTTGGCGTACAGCTCACCCATGGTCTTGATCAGCTCGGCCGAGATGGCGGTCTGGATCTCGCGGGGGGCCTTGCTCGATTCCATGACAGGCTCGGGCGTCGGCCGGCCGGTCGCGCCCCGGGTTTCGAGGAACACCTTTTCCAACTGGGCCTGGAAGTCCTTGAGCGCCTCCTCGGCGTCGGCGAGGGTGATGTCGCCGCGGCCGATGAGCGCCTCGGTGTACAGCTTTCGGACGCTGCGCTTGTTGTCGATGATGTCGTACATCAGCGGCTGCGTGAACGAGGGGTTGTCGGCCTCGTTGTGCCCGCGGCGCCGGTAGCAGACCATGTCGATGACGACGTCCTTCTTGAACGTCCGCCGGTAGTCCACTGCCATTCGGGCGACCCGTACGCACGCCTCGGGGTCGTCGCCGTTGACGTGGAAGATCGGTGCCGAGATCATCCGCGCGATGTCGGTGCAGTACAGGCTGGAGCGGGATGCCGACGGTGACGTGGTGAAGCCGACCTGGTTGTTCACGACGACGTGCACCGTGCCACCGGTGCGATATCCGCGAAGCTGGGAGAGGTTCAGCGTCTCGGCCACCACGCCCTGACCGGCAAAGGCCGCGTCGCCGTGCATCAGCAACGGCAGGACGGTGAAGCCGCTCTCGCCCTTGTCGAGTTCGTCCTGCTTGGCGCGGACGATCCCTTCCAGCACAGGGTTGACCGCTTCCAGATGGGACGGATTGGCGGTCAGCTCGACGTCGATCTGCTTACCGCTGGGGGAGTTGTACGTCCCGTGTGCGCCGAGGTGGTATTTCACATCGCCTGAACCCTGCGCGGTTCCCGGGTCGATGTTGCCCTCGAACTCGTTGAAGATCTTGGCGTAGGGCTTGCCGACGATGTTGGCCAGCACGTTCAGCCGGCCGCGGTGCGGCATGCCGATCACGACCTCGTCCAGCTCCTGCTCGGCCGCGGCGGACAGCACAGCATCGAGCAGGGCGATGACGGTCTCGCCACCTTCGAGGCTGAACCGCTTCTGGCCCACGTACTTGGTCTGCAGGAACGTCTCGAAGGCCTCGGCCACGTTGAGCCGCGACAGGATGTGCTTCTGTTCATCGCGGGTCGGAGCGTCGTTCTTGATCTCGATGTGCTGCTGGATCCAGGCGCGTTCCTCCGGATCGATGATGTGCATGTACTCGACGCCGACCCGTCGGCAGTAGGCGTCACGAAGCACACCGAGGATGTCGCGCAGCTTCATCAGCTTCTGGCCGGCGAAGCCACCGACGGGGAACTCGCGGTCCAGATCCCACAAGGTCAGGCCGTGTTTGGTGATGTCCAGGTCCGGGTGGTTCCGGATCTTGAACTCCAGCGGGTCGGTGTCGGCCATCAGGTGACCGGAGGACCGGTAGGCGTTGATGAGTTCGACGACCCGCGCGGCCTTGTCGATCTGACCCTCGTGGGTGAACTCGCGGTCGGTCAGCCACACGACCGGCTCGTAGGGGATCCGCAGCGACCGGAAGATCTCGTAGTAGAAGTCGTCCCCGCCGAGCAGCAGCTCGTGGATGCGTCGCAGGAACTCCCCTGACTGCGCGCCCTGGATGATGCGATGGTCATAGGTGGACGTCAGGGTCATGATCTTGCTGATGGCCGTGGCAGTCAGCGATTCCTCGCTCATACCGCTGTACTGCGCGGGGTATTCCATCGCGCCGACGCCGATGATCGTGCCTTGGCCCTGCATCAGCCGCGGCACCGAGTGGTTCGTGCCGATGGTGCCAGGGTTGGTCAGGCTGATGGTCGAACCGGCGAAGTCGTCGGCCGTCAGCTTGCCCGCACGCGCCCGGCGGATGATGTCCTCGTAGGCGCCCCAGAAACCGGCGAAATCCATCGTCTCGGCCTGTTTGATGCTCGCGACCACCAGCGAACGGGCACCGTCCTTGCCGGGAAGATCGATCGCGAGGCCGAAGTTGACGTGCTCCGGGGTCACCATCGCCGGCTTGCCCTCAGCGGTGAGCGCGAAGGAGTTGTTCATCTCGGGGTGCGTCCGCAGAGCCTTGACCACCGCGTAGCCGATCAGGTGGGTGAAGCTGATCTTGCCGCCGCGAGCTCGACGGAGGTGGTTGTTGATGACGATCCGATTGTCGGCGATGAGCTTGGCCGGGACGGCGCGCACGCTGGTCGCGGTCGGGATCTCCAGCGAGGCCTGCATGTTCTGCACGACTCGCGCCGGCGCACCGCGCAATGTCGTGATGCTGCCGGCCGAGTCCGCGGCCACGGGCGCCACGGTCGGGGTGGTCCAGGACGGCCGGGTGGCTTCCGCCGGGGCGGCATGCGCGCCGGCGGACTTGCTCGTCCCGTTGGAGGGGGCCGCGGCGGCGCTGCCGGCCGCGTTCGGTGCGCCGGTCTGGCCGGACGAATCGGCGGCACTGGCGGTGCTGGCGGCACTGGCGGCACCGGCGGCGGTGCTGGCGGCACTGCTGGCCGCCGTACTGGCTGCCGCGCCGGGGGAGACTGTGGCGGCCTCGGTGACCGCAGCAGCCTGAGCCTCGGGATCGGCCGTTGCGGCCGCCCGGCCGTTCGAGGTGGACCCGCTCGCGCCGCCGACCGGCGGTCGGTAATCGGCGAAGAAGTCGTGCCAGGCGGCGTCGACGGTCTTCGGGTCCGCGAGATAGCGCTCGTACATCTCCTCGACGAGCCATTCGTTGGCGCCGAAGTCGGGCTCGGAAACGGACGGTTCACCAGTCGAGGACTGCACGGTCACGACGTTCGGCCACCTTTGAGGAGAGAGCGTTGCCTGCGAGTTCGGGCCGCGGACGGGAGGGCTGGGAGGAGATCTTTCTCACAGCTCAAGTCACGACCCGGTTAACAAGACTACGCGCGGTCACCGCTCAGCACTGTGACCTGAGCCGCTTGTCAGCGGATTATCTCGGTGCCCTAGCTCACAACGTGGACTAAACGCCCGCTCAGCTGATGTCCCGCTTCAGACTCACCAGGTAGCCGAGGCCGAGGAACACCAGACACCAGGCGAGCAGGATGAGTCCGCCCGCCCATGGCACGACGTGGAATACGTCAGTGCTGAGGTCGTAGTTGTTCTGGTCTCTCGAGGTGAACGCCCGCAGGGCGCCGGCGGGTTCGTAGAGGTAGACGCGCCGGATCCACGGGATGCCTGCGAAGAGCAGGTTCAGCACGCTGAGGTAGAGGATTCCCACGACCATGGCGGCCGCCTGGTTACGCACGAGCGCACCGAGCCCCAAACCGAAGAAGGCCAGCAGGACGAGCCCGAGCAGGCTGCGGACCATGCCACTCACCGCACCGTCGCCGAACTGCACCGGCAGCCCCTTGGCCCGCAGGCAGATCCAGGCGGTGATGAGGTTGATCAGCAGGCACACCACGCCGTAGGGGATCGCGAAGACGACGTAGCCCAGCGCCTTGCCGAGTAGCAGCTGCAGGCGGTTCGGAGTGGCCAGCAGGGTCGGCGTGATCGTCTTGTGCCGGAACTCGGTCGTCAGGCCCAGGATGCCGAGCACCAGCAACGCGACCCCGGCCACTCCGAAGTTGGTCCAGATGCCGAAGTAGTCGATGCCGTCGGTGGGCGTATCGGCGCTGATCGACAGCACGCTCGCCAGCGTCGCCGCGACGGTGATCGCCACGACCAGGACCATCATCCAGATCCAGACCTGGGTGCTTCGGATCTTGAGGACCTCGGACCGGAGCAGGTTGATCATCGGAGATCCCCCGTCGATGCGCCGGGATGCTGGCCGCCGGATGCCGCGGCCCGCGTGTCGACACCGTCGAACTGCTGGCCCTGATGAGCACCTTCGGTGAGGGTGAAGAACAGCTTCTCCAAGTCGAAAGCCTCCAGGCTCAGCTCGTGCAGCTCGACGTTGTTGATGAAGGCGAGGTGCCCGATGTGGGTGAGCTCGTCCGCGCGGACCCGCATCGATCCGTCCGGGTCGGTGCTCCCCGTGAACCCGGCGCCGGCCAGGGCCTGCTGCAGGGGAGCGAGGTCGGGACCCCGCACGATCGCGGTCGACGTACCCCGCGACAGCTCGGCGAGGGTGCCGGCGCGTACGAGCCGGCCACGGTTGAGGATGACGGCTCGGTCGGCGACTTCCTGGATCTCGGCCAGCTGATGGCTGGACACCAGCACGGTGCGGCCTTCGCTGGCCAGGTGACGGAAGAAGCCGCGCAGCCACCGGATGCCCTCCGGGTCCAGGCCGTTGGCCGGTTCGTCGAGGATCAGCACGCGCGGGTCGCCCAGCAGAGTCGCGGCCAAGCCCAGGCGCTGGCGCATCCCCATCGAGTAACCCTTGGTCTTCTTCGTCGCCGCGCCACTGAGGCCGACGATGTCGAGGACCTCGTCCGCGCGCCGGGAGGGCAGGCCGGCCGCCGCGGCGTAGATCTGCAGGTGCTGCCGACCGGTGTGCGCGGGATGAAAACTGGAGGCCTCGAGCGCCGCGCCGACCGTCTGCAGCGGGAGCGGAAGTTCGTGATAGCTGACGCCGTTGATGGTGGCCACGCCTGATGTCGGCGCGATCAGGCCGAGCAGCATCCTCAGGGTCGTGGTCTTGCCCGCACCGTTCGGCCCGAGGAAGCCGGTGACCGAACCCGGCTCGACGGTGAAGCTCAGCTGGTCGACCGCGCGCTGCTGGCCGAACACCTTGGTGAGGTTGTCGATGACGATTCGGCCTTCGGGCGCCAGCTCGTGACCGGATGCGGGCGGCTGGGAGGCGACAGTCATGGCGCCATCCAAACAGACCCGGCGGACGGGACGGCTGAGTGACGATGCAGGCGTTCTCAGGCTGCTGCCAGTGTTGACCTTGCCGACGGCCGGCCCGGCGCTCGCCCCGCGGCCGGAGTGTGGCTCAGCGCTGACCCAACTGGCGCAGCCAGCGCACCAGGTCCGCCGGATCGTCGAAGCACCGGTCGGCGGCGGCCCGTACCTCGGCGACGTCGCCGACCGCGACCGCGTAGGCGTGCCCGCCCGTTTGCCGTGCCCATCGGCGCAACTGCTCGAAGGCCGGCAGATCGCCGATGTCGTCGCCACCGAAGACGGCAGTGCGAACGTCGGGGGTGAGCAGCTCGGCGACCGCATCCGCCTTCGACAGCTGCGGAATCCGGATCTCCAGCACACCCTTGCCGTCGACGACCTGCAGACCAGCCGCCTCGGCCAGTGTCCTCACCTCCGGGCGCAGCCGATCCAGCTCGGTGACCGGATCGGCGGCGCGACGGGTGTGCACGACGAGCGAAAGGCCTTTGTCCTCGAGCCAGACGCCAGGGTCAGCACGCTCGAGCACCGGCGGCAACTGTGCCCGGAGCTGGGCGATGCCCGGCGGTTCGTCCCGGCTGCGCAGTTGTCCGTCGCGCCACCACTGAGCGCCGTGCAATCCGGACACCACGAGTCCGGGCACCGCCGACAATCCGCTGAGACGGAGCACGGTTTCGGCGTCGCGGCCGGTCACGATGGCGATTCGCGCCCCGGCCGCGGCGAGCACCGCCAGTGCCTGTGCTGTTCCGTCGGCGGCGCGGGCCGCGTCGGGATTGGGCACGATCTCGGACAGGGTGCCGTCGAAATCGAGCCCGATCACGGTATGAGCCAGATCGGGCGGGGGAAAGTCGTCGGTACCGGTCACAGCTCGACGGTAGCGCCGTGCACCTGACGGCCCGCGCGCAGCACGGCGCCGACGCGCAGATCCTCATCGAGCCAGACGAGATCTGCGGCTAGCCCGGGCGCGATGCGACCGAGCCGATGTTCCAGGCCGAGCGCGCGAGCCGGCGTGGTGGCGACCGCGCGGACCGCGTCGACCATGCACAGGCCGACCTCGGTGATCGCGCGCCGCAGTGCCTGGTCGAGCGTCAGCGTGCTGCCGGCGAGGGAGCCGCCGTGACCGTCACCGTGACCGTCACCGGCATTGTCACCGTCACCGTCACCGTCACCGTCACCGTCACCGTCACCGTTCGGGACGTTCGACCGGGACGAGATTCGGGGCACGCCGTCGGTGACGGTGACCGACTGCCCGCCCAGTTCATAGCTGCCGTCGCCCTGCCCGGCCGCCTCGATCGCGTCCGTCACGAGCGCCAGCAGCTGTGGATTCCAGCGGTGAACCAGCCTGGCCATCGACGGATGGACGTGAGCGCCGTCGTTGATGATCTCGCAGATCGCTGCGGACTCCAGTGCCGCCAGCACCGGTCCGGGACGACGGTGGTGCACGCCGGACATGCCGTTGAACAGGTGCGTGGCGACGCTGGCCCCCGCTCGGAATCCGGCCAGTGCGGTGTCGTAGTCGGCGTCGGTGTGCCCGATCGCGGCGACCGTCCCCAGTGCCGTCATGACGCCGATGAGCTCGAGCGCGCCGGAAAGTTCCGGTGCGATGGTGACCATCCGCAGCGCTCCGCCGGCGGCCTCGTGCCAGCGCCGCAACCAGGACTCGTCGGGATCGATCAGCAGGCGGCGATCGTGGGCCCCGCAACGGTGCGCGGACAGGAACGGTCCTTCGAGGTGGATGCCCACCACCGCGGTATCGCCGGCCTCGACGACCGCGCGGAGTACCTGGATCTGCCGGATCAGCTCGCCCGGGCCCGCCGTGACCAGCGACGCGAGCATGGTCGTCGTGCCGTGCCGGGTGTGAAAGGCCGCCGCGGTCCGGGCCTGGGCCGGATCGGCCGACGCGAAGGAAGCACCCGCCCCGCCGTGACAGTGCAGATCGACGAATCCCGGGACGAGCCAGCCGCCGCTCAGTTGGCGGATCGTGGCGGACATCGGGGGAGCACCGGCTCCGACCTCGGCGATCTTGCCGTCGTCACAGGCGATCCAGCCGTCGTCGAGCACGGTGTCCGTGGTGACGACGCGCGCGCCGGTGAGGACTACCGGTGCCGCCGCCGCGGTCACTGCCATGCCGGGGACAGGAGTCGGAGGGCGGCCTGAGCTGCGCCGCGCCGTCCGGCGTCGGCGGCGAAGGCCCCGATCGTGATCCGGGGAGGTTCCCGCCAGGTCAGCCGGGCCGTGAGCTCGGCTGCCAGCGGATCGATGAGCAACGCACCCGCGCGCGACAGGCCACCGCCGAGCACGATCAGTTCGGGATCGGCCAGCATCGTGTAGCCGGCGAGGGCGATCGCCAGGGCCTGGATCGCCTCGTCGAACACCTGCCGGGCGGCGTCGTCGCCGGCGGCCGCCCGGGCGATGACGACTTCGGCGTCGATCCCCGCATCGATCTCGACACCGAGGCCCGCCGGTTCGCGGGTGCGGCTGCGGTAGCGGCGGGCGATTGCCGCCGCGCTCGCGTAGGTCTCGGTGCAGCCGCGTTGCCCGCAGGCACACGGCTCCCCGTCGGGGCGGGCCGGCACATGACCGATCTCGCCCGTTCGTCCCCGGCTGCCCACGAGGACCTCGCCCCCGATGATCAGCGTGGCAGCAATGCCCGTCCCGATCTGGACGTAGAGTGCCTCGGACACCCCCCGGGCGGCTCCGAACTCTGCCTCCGCACGTCCGGCCGAGCGCACGTCGTGGTCGAGTGAGACCGGCATCGCCAGTGCAGCGGACACCAGCTCGCGCAAGGGGAGGTCCCGCCACCCCAGGTTCGCCGAGTACAGGGCGATTCCGCCTCGCGGATCGACCAGACCGGGGCAGATCAGCCCCAACGCCTGCACCGAGAGTTCAGGGTCCTGTTCGTGCAGTGCGGACACGAGTTCGTGATGCAGGTCCACCACCGCGGCGACGATCGCGAGCACTCCCGCGGCGACCGGGGTGGGCCGGTCCCGGCGCAACAGCTCCCGACCCGCGCGGTCCCAGACCGACCCCTTCATCGCGGTTCCCCCGAGGTCGATCGCCGTCACGGCCGGTCCGGGTTGCTCGGCCTTGTCGATGTACATCACCGAATGGTCCCAGACCCGGTTCCGGCGCCGACGGCTGGTCTAGACCTCTGGGGCCAGTCCGGTCAGGGCAGGAATATGCAGGAATCACCGAACTCATGCCATCGGTAGCGCGTCGAGACCGCGGCCGCGTAAGCCTGCTGCGCCAGCGCCGATCCGGCGACCGCTTCGACCAGGAGCAGGTGCGAGGCCTCCGGGTTGTGCCAGCCGGTGATCAACCCCGAAACCAGCCGGACCGGTCGGCGCCCGCCGATCACGAGATCCGTCCACCCGGCCGCCGGGTGGACCCGGCCGCCGGCGTCGGTGGCTGATTCCAGGGCCCGGGTCACCGTTGTGCCTACCGCGATGACCCGGTTCCCACGGGCCCGGGTGAGGTTGGCCAGCTCCGCGGTTGCCCGCCCCACTTCGAAGCGTTCGGCCTGCGGAGGCTCGCCCGCTTCCTGCGAGGAGACCCCGGTGTGCAGCAGGATCGGCGCGACCGCGACGCCGGCCGTCAGCAGCCTGGTGACCAGTCGATCAGTGAAGGGTCTGCCCGCGCTGGGCATCTCAGCGCTGCCCGGAACGTTGCCGAACACCGTTTGATAGTCGCTCAACGGCCATCGCCGGCTCAGGTAGCCATAGCTGATCGGACGGCCTCGGGTGGCAAGCAGACCGCTCAGGCTGCCGGTGCCCTGAACGCGCGCCCGCCACAATCGACTCCCGGAACCGGTCGGAGATCCGTCCGCGCGTGGATAGGGGGCGACCAGAACAAGCTCGAGCTGGCGGTCGAGCACCACGCGCCGTCCTGGCTCGGCCAGCAGGACCGGCCGGGCAGCGTCCGGGGCGGTGCGAAGCTCGATCACCCAGTCGCCATCGTCGAGTTCGATGGCCAGATGCACCACGACGGGCCCGTTGCTCGCGTCCACCCCGTCCAGTTGGGCCGCGACGGTTTGGGACGTGTTGACGACAACGAGGTCACCAGGACGCAGCGCCTCGGGCAGATCGCGGAACCGGCGGTGGGTTATGCCGCTGGGACGGGCCACCATCAGCCGGACCTCGTCGCGCGCCAGACCACGAGCCTCGGCCGGCTCGGTGGCGGTCAGCTCGTCCGGGAGCCGGAACTGCGTTCGCGCGACCGGTACCAGCGCCGTCATCCGCGCCGTCCGCCCACCGTCGCGTCCGGCTGCGGCGCGGGGGCGCCCGCCGGGACCTGAAGGTCAGCCGCTCGATAGCGGCCACTGGCAGGTCGGTCGCGGTACAGCGAAAGTAACGCCGGCACCACGATCAAGGGCCAGGGACGGTCGCTGATGTCTTCGCCCGGGAAGGCTGCTTGGTGCATCGGCGTCCGCATGTCGCCCGGGTCGAAGGCGTAGTAGCGGTGCCGGGGGTCCTCCGTGGCCAGCGTGGCGCTCAGGTGATCGAGGGCTGACTTCGACGCGCCGTAGCCGCCCCAGCTCGGGTAGTGCTCGATCGCGGCATCGGAGGAGATGTTGACGACGACCGCGCTGGCCCGCAACCACGGCCGCAGAAGCTGGATGAGCGCCAGCGGCGCCACCACATTCGTTCGCAGGATCAGCTCGAAAGTCGCCGGTTCGAGCTCGGTCATGCCGGCCAGTGGAGTCGGGCCGAGGCTGCTGGCGTTGTTGACGAGCAGGTCCACGCCACCGAAGGACCCGGCCGCTTGCGCGAGGGCGTGGCGATGCCGCGGTTCGGTCACGTCGCCGGCCACGGCGGTGACGGTGGTGTGCACGGCGAGCTCATCGGCCGTTCGGTAGAGCGGTTGCGGGTTACGGGCATCGAGCACGAGCTGCCAGCCTTGTTCGGCCAGCCGGCGGGCCAGAGCGCGTCCGAGCCCTGAGCTGGCACCCGTGATGACGGCGACAGACATCGAACCTCCAGTGATCGACGATGAATACCCCTGCATCTTTAAAGTTGAAGTCAGCTTCAAGTCAAGTACCATCGTGGTCATGCCCTCGGAAGTGCTCACGGTGTCCGAGATCGCGCACCGATCCGGATTCGCCGCTTCCGCGCTGCGCTACTACGAGCGGGAGGGTCTCATCGAGGCCTCCCGTACCTCGGGGGGTCAGCGTCGTTACCAGCGCAGCGTGCTTCGGCGGCTGGCCTTCATCCGTGCCGCGCGCAACGTCGGGTTGAGCCTGCAGGAGGTTCGCGTCGAACTGGCCCAGCTCCCCGCCGGCCGCACGCCGACGAAGGCGGACTGGGGTCGGATCTCGCGCGACTGGCGGCACCGGTTGGACGAGCAGATCACGGCTCTGGAGGCGTTGCGGGACGGCCTGCAGTCCTGCATCGGTTGCGGTTGCCTGTCGCTGAAGGCATGCGCCATGTCGAATCCGGCCGACATCGCCGCTCGGTACGCTCCATCGGGCGGGGCTGCCTACCTGCCGCCGCTGCTCCGCCGCCCGCCGGAGCCCGAGCCTGGAGCGACGCCGTGACCACGTCGGAATTGCCCGCATCGCTGTCATCCGATTTCCTGGCTTTCTTCAGCGAACGCCATCTCGCGACCTTGACCACGCTGCGCCCGGACGGTTCGCCTCATGTGGTCCCAGTGGGACTCACCTTCGACCCCGACACCCTGCTCGCCCGCGTCATCTGCTCCGCCGCTTCACGCAAGGCGCGCAATGTCTCGACGGCGAGTGGCCTGGTCAGGGCTGCCGTCTGCCAGGTCGACGGCCGACGCTGGAACACCCTCGAGGGCCGAGCACGGGTGCTCGATGATCCCGCCGATGTCGCCGAGGCGGAGCGGCGTTATGCGGCGCGTTACCGCGTGCCGCGACCGAATCCGCAGCGTGTGGTCATCGAGATCGCCGTCGACCGGATTCTCGGCCCGCACTGACCTGGCGCCCTGGGCCGCTCGCCGGCGGCGAATAGGCTGGCCGGGTGCGCGGTCCGCGGTTCGACGTCGTCATGCAGGGCACGGTGTTCTTCGACATCGTCCTCACCGGTCTGCCGGCGCTGCCTTCCAACGGCACCGAGCTGCTTGCGCCTGGGATGGGCTCGTGCCCGGGTGGCATCGCGAACCTCGCCGTGGCGGCTAGCCGGCTCGGCCTGAGCACCGGGCTGGCCGCGGTTTTCGGCGACGACGTCTACGGCGACTTCCTGTGGCGAACGCTGGCCGACCAGGAAGGGGTCGATCTGTCGCTCTCACGCCGGATCACCGCGTGGCATTCGCCGGTGACCGTTTCCCTTGCCGTGCAGAGGGACCGAGCGATGGTGACGCACAGCCATCCGGCGCCGGCCGAGGTGGGCGCGTTGCTCACCGATCCTCCGGATGCCCGGGCCGGAGTGGTGCACCTCGGCCACGACGTCGAGCCCTGGGTTGCTGCCGCCGCGGATGCGGGGATGCGGCTGTTCGGCGACGTCGGCTGGGACCCCAGCCAGGTGTGGTCCCCGGCCGTGCTGGAACAGCTGCGCTATCTGCACGCCTTCCTGCCCAACAGCGTCGAGGCGATGGCCTACACCCGCACCGACGATCCGCGCGCCGCCCTGTCCCAGCTCGCCGACAGCGTTCCGGTCGTCGTGGTCACCTGCGGCGGTCAGGGGTCCATCGGCATCGATTCGGTCACCGGCGAGGAGGAATGGGTGCCCTCGCTCCCGGTCAATGCGGTCGACGCCACCGGGGCGGGCGATGTCTTCGCGGCCTCGTTCGTCCTGGGCACGCTGCGGGGGTGGGGCCTGCGCCAGCGAATGGCGTTCGCCAATCTCTGCGCGGCCCTGTCCGTTCAGCAGGTCGGCGGGTCCCTGGCGGCGCCGGGCTGGGGCGACCTGGCCGACTGGCTGGCCGCCGTGGGACTGCAGGCTGCGGCGGGGTCAGGCTCGGCGGCCGATCTCGCACAGCGATACGGATTCCTGGCCGAGGTCATTCCGGGCGGTCCGAGTCGCGCCGTCCGGCGCGCCAGTGCCACCATCGCACGGGGCTCGGACGCATGAGCGAGGCGGCCGGTTCCGTCCACCGCCTCGACGACCTCGACGCTGCACTGGTCCACTGCCGGGCTTGCCCCCGCCTGGTCGAATGGCGGGAGGAGGTCGCCCGGACCCGTCGCGCCGCCTTTCGCGACCAGCAGTACTGGGGACGAGCAGTTCCCGGCTTCGGGCCCGCCGATGCCCGGCTGGCCATCGTCGGCCTCGCGCCGGCGGCGCACGGTGCCAATCGGACGGGACGGATGTTCACCGGTGACCGCTCAGGTGACGTGCTCTTCGCCGCACTCCACGAACTCGGCCTGTCCAGCCAGGCGGAATCGAACTCGGCCCAGGACGGCATGCGGCTGTTCGGGGTGCGGATGACCGCGCCGGTGCACTGCGCGCCGCCTGACAACAAGCCGTCGACGGCCGAGCGCGACACCTGTTCCGCATGGCTGACCCGTGAGCTTCAGCTGCTCCGACCGGACCTGCGCGCGATCGTGGTGCTCGGGCGCTTCGGTTGGCAGGCATTGCTGCCGGTGTTGACCGACGCTGGGTGGCTGGTCCCACGGCCCCGGCCGGCGTTCGGCCACGGGGTCGAGTACGAGATCGCCTCCGCCGCCGGAAACGGCTCGATCCGGCTGTTCGGCTCGTACCACGTCAGCCAGCAGAACACGTTCACCGGCCGACTCACGCCGGCGATGCTGAAGGACGTGCTGGGCCGGGCCGCCGGGTATGCGGGACTCGTTGTTCAGACCCGATCACGACTCGACGGCGATGGAGGCGGAATCAGTCGCGCCGTCCGGTGAGCGCAAGTCGAGCACCCATCCCGATCATGATCACGCCGCCCGTGCCGCCGAGTCCGGCCAAGCGCCGCGGCGACCGTGCGAGGTGGTGTCTGGCGGTGCCGGCGGCAAGGCCCCAAGCGCCGTCGGAGACCAGCGCGATGAGCAGGAAGACCATTCCCAGAAGCAGCATCTGTATCGGCGCCCGACCGGCAGCGCGGTCGACGAACTGGGGAAGGACAGCCGCGAAGAACACGATGGATTTGGGGTTGGCCACCCCGACGGCGAACCCTTCGGCAAAGATTCTGCGGCGTGGGCGCGGCCGAAACTCGTGGGCGAGTATCGAACCGAGTTCGCGCCGGTGACGCAGGGCCTGGACGCCCAGGACAACGAGGTAGGCCGCACCGACCAGCTTGATCACGGTGAAGATCGTGATCGACCGCTCGACGACGGCGCCGACGCCGAGGGCGACGGCGACGACCTGTACGAATTGGCCGAGGGCATTGCCGATGACGGTGACGAGGGCGCCGCCGCGGCCCAGCTCCAAGGCACGGCTGACGACGAAGAGCACGCTGGGCCCCGGGACCACGATCAGGATGACCGCGGCAACGATGAACGCCGGTAGCTGCGTGGGAATCGGCATGAACCGATGCTACGAAGTCACGCCACCGGATATCGCCTTCCGGGGTCGCTCTGGCTAGCCTGGGCCGTGGCAGCATCGCAAACTGTGCCCGCCGCTGGGCTTGCGGCGTTGGTCGACTAGGGAGCCACGCCATGAGCATCGAGCGAATCGTCATCGTGGGGGCTGGGCTGGCGGGCGCCAAAGGGGCGCAGGCTGTTCGCGAGGCCGGATTCGAGGGACAGCTGACCCTGGTCGGCGAGGAGCACGAGTTCCCGTACGAGCGGCCACCGCTGTCGAAGGAATTCCTCATGGGCCGCAAGCCCCGCAACGATTCCCGGGTTCACGAACCCACCTGGTACGACGAGCATGGGGTCGACGTCCGGCTCGGTGTACGCGCCAGCGCGGTCAACCGTGAACTGGGCATCGTGGAGTTGGAGGACGGCCAGAGCCTGGCCTACGACCGCCTCATGCTGGCGACCGGTTCCCGCCCACGCCACCCGGCCTTCCCAGGCGCGGACGCCGAGGGAGTGCACTACCTGCGCACGATCGGGGATAGCGAAAGACTCAAGGCCACGTTGGCGAAGGTGCAGAGTGTGGCGATCGTCGGAGCGGGCTGGATCGGGTTGGAAGCCGCGGCCGCCGCCCGAGATGCCGGCGTACAGGTCACCGTCGTCGAACCGCAGACCCTGCCGCTGCTGTCGGTGCTCGGCGCAGAGATGGGTGCGCTGTTCGCCGAGCTGCACCGCCGGCACGGCGTGGAGCTTCGGCTGGGCGTTGAGGTCGACGCCGTGCTCGTCCGCGACGGCCGTCCGTATGGCCTGGCCCTCGGCGATGACACTGTTGTTCATGCCGACGCGGTGCTGATCGCGGTCGGAGCCGTCCCCAACACCGAGCTGGCCCAACAGTGTGGGCTGGCCGTTGATCGAGGGGTGCTGACCGACGCTGCGCTGCGCACTTCGGATCCGGCCGTCACGGCCGCCGGTGACGTGGCGCGAGCCGAACATCCCGTGCTCGGTGGCCGAATCCGGGTCGAGCACTGGGCGAACGCCCTCAAGCAACCGGCCGTGGCGGCTGCGACGATGCTCGGCCAGCCCGCCGTCTACGCCGACCTGCCGTATTTCTTCACCGATCAGTTCGATCTGGGCATGGAGTACGTGGGCTACGTGGAGCCCGAGGCAACGCCCCGGATCGTGCTTCGCGGAGCGGCCGAGTCGGGAGAGTTCATCGCGTTCTGGACGGTCGACGGCCGTGTCCGGGCCGGTATGAACGTCAACGTGTGGGACGTGACCGACGACGTCAAAGCCCTGATCCTGTCGGGGAAATCGGTCGACGTCGATCGCTTGGCCGATCCGCGGGTACCGCTGTCGGAGCTGTGAGGTACGAGGCTGTGCCGGTGCGGCCACCTCGCGCTCACGAAAGTAGTTGAGGCCGCCGACCTCGGAGTGACGTGGTTGACACGACTGCCCACACTGCTGGAGCCCGAGGTGACGTACGCGGACCGCCTCTCGGTGATCTGCGCAAATGCCACGTTACGCCCCGCCGGCTTTCCTCGACGTGCGCCCGGCGGTTGAGTGTCGGCGGATCGTCGCTCGCACCGTCCCGGTGCTGCCCGGCGCGCCCGCGAAAACGGAAAAGACCGATGTTGCTGTGACTTGCGTCAGAACTGCTTACCTGCGGCGTTGCTCACATGAAAAGCTGCGTTGAATAGCTGGGAGCTTCGGGGGCGAAATGTTAACCAGTGCTGAGCAAAGCATGTCCAGACGGAACAGTTTGAATCTGATTCGGCTGGTCTTGGCGGCGACCGTGATCGTCGGGCATACCTGGCCGATAGGTGGGTACAAGGGTTCGGTGAGCCTGTCCGGCGCAAACGTCGGGGCGTGGGCGGTCGCCGGCTTCTTCGGCATCTCCGGCTACCTGATCACGATCAGCCGCCGTCACCATCGGCTCGACCGGTACCTGCTGCGCCGGGCCGCTCGGATCCTCCCGGGATTCTGGGTGAATCTCGCGGTCACGGGACTCGTCTTCGCGCCGGTGGTGGTCCACTACGGGCACGGCTCGACGAGTCTCAACGCGGCCGGAAACTATCTCGAGCACAACGCCACCCTGAGGATGCACACCAACCACATCGGGCACACGCTGTCCGATGTGCCGTTCCCGCGCGTGTGGAACGGATCGCTGTGGACGCTGTACTACGAATTCGCCTGCTATCTCATCATCGGCCTGGCCCTGATCGGCGCGGTCAGTGCGTTGCGGATGAGGCTGACTGCGTCGGTGTTCCTGCTCCTGTCCATCGTCGGTGTGGAGCTCACCTCCGGTGACGGGCTGGCGGCGAACCTGGTGAGACTGGCCTGCCCCTTTGCGGCAGGTGCCCTCATCGCGGCCGTGCGGCCTCGGCTGGACTGGCGGTTCGCCTTGCCGGCGGCTGTCGTGGCGCTGGTCGCCGCCAAGCTCGGGCAGTTCTACCCGATCGCGGCGCCGCTGCTGGCCTACGTGCTCCTTTACCTGGGTGACGCCTTGCCCCAGTGGTGTCAACGGGTCGGTGCGGACAACGACATCTCCTACGGCGTCTACATCTATGGCTTCCCAGTGCAGCAGACCCTTGCGACCTGGGGGCTGCACCGCCACGTGGGCCCGCTGCTGTTCGCATTGATCTCGCTGGCCGGTGTACTGCCGTGGGCCGCGGCGAGCTGGTTCCTGGTCGAGAAACCGTCGCTACGACTGGCTCGCCTCTACGACCGGGTGATCGAGCCAGGGACGCGACGGCTCGCTACCGCGACCGCCCGGCTGACCCCGGGACGGGACTGACCAGGCCGTCGTCTGCCGCGTCGAGGCCCGCGGCTGAACCGCCAAGGGCCTCGTGCCGTCTGCGGAGGGTGGTCCTTGCCCGAGCTCGTGCCCTGGCGGCTACTTCTGGGTCGAGGCGAACATGCCGAGGTATTCGTAGACGACGTTGGCTGCGGCCAACGAGGTCAGTTCGGCGTGGTCGTAGGCCGGAGCGACTTCGACCACGTCGGCGCCGACGACGTGCAGATCCGCGAGGCCGCGCAGGATCAACTGCAGCTCGCGGGTCGTCAGCCCGCCCGGCTCGGGCGTTCCGGTGCCGGGCGCATGGGACGGATCGAGCACGTCGATATCGATGCTGAGATAGATCGGCAGTCCGGCGACCCGCTCGCGGATACGGTCGAGCGCCTCGTCCACCCCGCGACGGGCGATGTCCTCGGTAGACACCGTGGCGAATCCCAGCGCCCGGTCCTCGGACAGGTCGTTTCGGGAGTAGAGAGGCCCCCGGGTGCCGACGTGGCTGGCGTGGTCCATGGCGAGCAGGCCTTCCTCGGCCGCTCGGCGAAACGGCGTCCCGTGCGTGAACGGTGCGCCGAAATAGGTGTCCCAGGTGTCCAGATGGGCGTCGAAGTGGACGAGGGCGACCGGCCCGTGCCGGCGGTGGACGGCGCGAAGTAACGGCAGGGCGATCGTGTGGTCACCACCGATCGTGACGATCCGGTCGGCGTGCTCGTAGGTCCGCTCGGCCGAAGCCTCAATAGCAGTGATCGCTTCGAGGAGATCGAAGGGATTGGCCGCCGCATCTCCGGCATCAGCGATCTGCAGCTCGTTCCACGGCTCGATGTCCAGCCCGGGATGGTAGGGCCGTAACAGTTTCGAGCCGGCACGTACCGCTCCGGGACCGAAGCGCGCGCCGGGACGGTAGGAAACGCCGCTGTCGAAGGGCACTCCCAGTACGGCGATATCGGCGTGTCCCACGTCCGACAGTCGTGGTAGCCGGGCGAAGGTGTCCGGGCCGGCGAAGCGAGGAACGGTCATTGCGTCCGGTGGGCCGACCGGGACCGTCCTGGCGGGGGAGGGGCTGATGGGCTGCCCGTCGGGGTTCATTGCACTACTCGCTTTCCGGGTCGATCGAGAGGTGTTCGTGCACTACGAGCCATTGTCCTTCTGCCGAGCGTCGGAAAACCATGGTCTCCCGCTCGGCCTGCTCGGCCTGCTCGGCGTCGGGCGAGCCTGCCACCGACGTTCTCACCCGGTGGGTGAACACTGCGTGGTCGTCGTCCAGTACCTGTACGGACGGTTCCAGGGATCGGCACGCCAGGACGCGGAATCCCTCGGATTCCCATTCCCGCCAGAGCCGCTCGTACTCCGCCCGGCTGGTGAGCAGACCAGGCTGGTTGTGGAACAGGAAGGTGGCGTCGGCGGAGAAACTGGCGAAATACTCCTGGGTGCGATGTCCGCCGAAGGCGTCGACGAGCGCGGCGGCGGCCGCGCGGACGTCGCTGTCGACACTCACGCGTGCTCCACCGTCGGCACGTCCTCGCGGCGTAGTTCCTGCTCGCTGCGAGCGATGGCCGGTACCTCGGCGGACAGGTCCAGCGTCCGGCAGAGCAGCCAGTACAGCGCACCGGAGACGATCAGCCCTACCGCGATGGAGTAATCGACGCCGTCGAGCTTGGCGGCGAGGAAGCCGGTGTACTTGGGGTAGGCCGGGAGCACCGCGAACGGAAGCATCGTGATCAGCCCGACCGCGTAGCTGATCAGGCCCCGCGAACCCCAGGCGCCGTAGATGCCGTGCGGGGTGAACAGATCGGTGATCGCGTAGTGACCGCGCCGGACGGCGAAGAAGTCGACCAGGTTGACCGCCGTCCAAGGCACCAGCAAGTACAGCATGTAGATCAACGCGGTCGACAAGGCGTCGAGGACGTTGCCGCCGAAGCCGATTCCGATGACCGCCCAGATCACCGACAGCACGACAATCGTGATCACCCGCGCCCTGCGGGTGGGCTTGATGGGACGGACCGAGTCCACGCCGGTCACGGCGGACAGCATGCCGCTGTAGGCGTTGAGCCCCATGGTTGCGACCAGGGCCAGCACGGACAGGATCGCCAGCAGGGTGCCCAGTCCGTGGACCATGTTGTTCCCGGCATCGCGCAGGGCGACGAGGCCGTCGTCGGCGCCGAGTCGCGACGACAGCCACGCGCCGATCGCGATCAACCAGATGGCCGAGGCGGCCGCCCCACCGAAGACCGCCGCGATGATCGGCAGCGATCGGGTGTTGCGCGGGAGGTAACGCGAGTAGTCCGAGACGTAGGGGGCATAGGTGATGTTGTAGGCGGCCGCCGCGGTGAACATGCTCATGAATCCCACGAGCGTCAGCCCACCGTTGGCCGCGGGTGGCGGGGCGCTGCCACCGGCGTGTCCGGTCATGATGCCAATCGTCAGGATGACGTAGAAGGGCAGCGAGACCACGAACAGCACGCGGAACACGACGTGTAACCAGTCGTGGCCGTAGATCGCCAGGATCGCCGCGACGATGGTGATCGCCAGCCCCACCACGGTCTTGTTCCAGCCGAAGATCCCGTTCAGCCCGTCGTCGACGAGGATCGCGTCGACAACGTTGAAGGCGAGGAAGGTGAACAGGGAGGCGAACAGCACGACCACGACGCCGCGGTAGCCGAACTGCGCCCGGGACTGGATCATCTGGGGCAGGCCGAGCTTGGCGCCCTGGGTGGCGTGGAAGGCCATGAAAAACGTGCCGAACACGATGCCCAGAGCGCCGGCCAGGACCGAATATCCCAGGCTGAGACCGAGGGTCGGACCGAGGAACCCGATGGCGATGGTGAAGAACTGGAAGTTGCCCAGAAACCAGAAAGGCCCCTGCTGCCATACCTTGCCGTGGCGTTCGGACTCGGGGACGTAGTCGATCGATCGGGTCTCGATGGCGCCGCGGATCTTGATCGGCGCGCCGGATTGCTCCTGCGAGGATGTGATCGGCGTGCTCTGGGTACTCATGTGCTCCTCCGGCGGGACGGTCGTCGGGTGGTGCGGTTGGAGCGAGTGTGCTCGGACGGACTGGCCATCACAATTGGGTAAACCACGAAATCTGACGTACTTTTAGGTATTCACACAATGGTGGCTCGGCCCGCGGGAGGCACGGGGTGACGTCCGAACAGGCCTTGACAGTCGAGACCCTGCTGCGTTCGCCGGCGCTGCAATTGTCAGTCATCGCAGGCGAATCCGGCCTCGACCGATCGGTGTCCTGGGCTCATGTCAGTGAATTGGCGGACCCGACTCCGTGGCTGCTCGGAGCGGAGATGATCATGACGACCGGACTGGCGATACCGCGCAACGGCGCCGACCAGCGCGCCTATCTGGAACGACTCGACGATGCCGGCGTGTCCGCCCTCGCCCTGTCGGAGGAGTTGCACGTGCCGCCGCTGCGTCGGGAGTTCCTGCGCGCCGCGGACTCGCGTGGGATCCCGGTGCTCCGCGTGCCGCTGCCGGTGCCGTTCATCGCCATCGCCCAGGAGGTGGCCGCGGCGCTGCAGCCCGGCGTCGGCCAGCGCCTCGGTGCGCAGCTACAAGTCTTCGGGTCGCTGCGCTGGCTGACGGAGGAGAACCTCGACGTCGCCGAGATCTTCGCCCGGCTCGAGCGCCTGTCGGGATACCGGTTGTTCGTCTGCAGCCAACAGGGCCGTCCCTTGCTTCCCGGCGTGCGCACGCCCGATGCACGGCTGCTCGGCCTGCTCCCGGCCTCGCCCGCCGCGCCGCCTACCGTGCCCGGCGGGTTCGTGTTGCCCATCCAGGCGCCCGGTGGAGTGGCCGGTTATCTGTTCGCGCAGGCGCGGCACGGGGCCGCTCCGGGTGGTCTGGCTGTCGTCCAGCACGTCGCCACCGTCGCGTCCCTGCAGCTGACCATGCGTCGCCACGAGCGCGAGACGCTGCGACGGGAGGGCGCGGAGACCCTCGCCGAACTACTCGGCGGGGTTCTGGAACCGCCCGTCGCGCGGCGCCGCCTCTCGCGTTTAGGCCTGCCGTTGCGGGGGATGCTCACGCTTGCCGTCCTGCGGGGTCGCGCCGGCGACGCCGACGACGCGTCGCTGTTGAGGCGGTTGGATGAGGCCGACCTGGCGCACCTGGTGCTACGCCAGCAGGACGAACTGTTCGTGCTCGTCCCGGCAGGTCTCGCCGCACAGCGAGCGTTCGACGCGGTGGCCGATGCCTTCGTCGGCTCGTCGGCACCGTTGCGTACCGGCGACTCGCTGGAGATCCCCCGGCGCGAGGCGCGCTGGGCGGTAGCCCGGGCCCGTGACGCCGGAAAGACGCACCTGACCTACGGCGAGAACGACTCGGCGGGACGTTGGCTGCCCGAGGACGTCCAGGCTCTGGACGCCCTGGTCGAGCGCGTACTCGGCAAGGCGATCGCCTACGACGAGGGGCATTCCGCGGATCTGCTGACCACGGTCAGGACCTGGATGGAGCGTGACCGGCACGCGGAGTCGACCGCCGCAGCCCTGGGCATCCATCAGAACACCCTCGCCTATCGGCTTCGGCGGTTCGGGGAGATAACCGGCCGAGATCTGGCCCGCACGTCGGAGTTCTCCGAGGTCTGGATGGCCCTGCTCGCGCAACGGTCGATCGGCAGCCCCGGCTGACCGCGGGTCCGCCCCGGCGCCGGTGAAACCTGGCTCGACCACGCCGGATTCGCCGAACCGATTCGCAGCACCGGTGGGCTGGCTCTGGTCTTCGGAGGTGATCGAGATCGGTCGCCGGCTCGTCGGCGTGCCTCGTTCTCGTCCGGGCCGCAATGGTGGATCGGGATTCGGTGCCCGAAAAGGCTGGCGCGCGGTGATTGCGCGGCCTTGGAATGTGTGCCCCCGGCAGGATTCGAACCTGCGCTCCCGCCTCCGGAGGGCGGTGCTCTATCCCCTGAGCTACGGGGGCCTTGCGGCCAATTCGGACAGCGGATCAGCCGCGACGGCTGCCGCTTGGCCCGAAGCAGCTTAGCAGCCGAGATTGCTGGCTCAGGACGGCGGGGCGAGCGGGCTGGCGCCCGATTCGCGGAGCAACTGCTCCATCTGGACGATCTCGCCGCTTTGCGTGGCAGCCATCTTGCCGGCCAGGTTCCGCACATAGGCCGTCTGGGCGTGTGCGGCTGCCCACTGAGCCATCGGCAGACCGCCCTGATGATGGCGCAGCATCAACTGCAGGAAGTAGGTATCCAAGGTCTTACCCGTGAGCGTCTGCAGCTTGTTCATCTCGGCCGGGGACGCCATGCCCGGCATCGATCCGTCCGACTGCATGCTCATGTGGGTGGAGCCGGCCATCCACGACATCTGCGCATTCGGGCTGTTCGTCGGCAGGCGCCAGGCGTCGATCCATCCCTGCATCTCGCCGACCTGGAAGTACTGGCTGGTTTCGATGTCATAAGCCAGCAGCTTGATGCCTGGATCGCTGGTGTGGTCGCGGGTGTAGCCGGCCATGATGATCGCCTGCCGATGGTGAACGGACATATCCCAGGCGAAGCCGGCGTCCACCGACGAGGCGCCCGGGGCGACACCGCTCGATCCCGTGGCCTGACCCCGGTGGCCGATCAGATAGCCGGATGCTCCGGCGATGCCCAGCACCGCGACCACGATCACCGCGAGCAGCACCACTCGTAAGGACCGGCCTGCCGGAGGCGGGACCGCTCCGTCGGCGTCGTCGACGATCGGGGCTGCGGTGGTGGTCACGGGAAAATCAGCTTTCGGTCGGGTGGCCCGGGGTCGACGGGTTGGCCTTGAAGGTGGGGTTGCTGCAGGAGGCACCTTGTTCAGGGGTGTTCGTGGCGCTCTGGCGCAGGGCCTTGATGAACTGGTCGACCCGCGGATCGGAGGCCTTGTCCACGAAGAGCTGGTAGCCCCACGCCTGCAGGGAGATATTGGACTTCAGACCTGGGTACGGACTGAGCACCGTGTAGTCCTGCCCGGCCACCTTCTTGCTCAGCGCGTCGAGGTCGGCCGCATCCAGGCCCGGCTTGTAGGTGATCCACACCGCGCCGTGCTCCAGGTCGTGCACCGCGTTCTCGTTGGCGATCGCGTTCGGGTAGACGGTGCCCGTGCAGTCGGCCCAGATCGGTGAGTGGTTGCCACCCACCGGGGGAGACTGCGCGTAGGTAACTGCCGTCGTCTCGTGGTTGCGGGCGAGGTTGCCGTAGTGCTGGATCCCGCTGATCTTGACCGTGCCGCTGCTGTCGGCGGTGCCACCGCTCGTCGAACTGGTCGAGCCCTTGCTCGGACGGGTGACGGCGTAGCCCACGATGCCGATCGCGAGGATCGCGATGACGACGGTGGTCGCGATCAGGCCCCAGGGCGTCTGCCTCTGATTGACGATCTTGCGCGACTGGGCCTTCCTGGCGGCCGGTGTCGGCTGAGTGTTTCTCGCCGCCGCGCTCTGCTGGCTCTTGCGGCCCGGAGTCCTGGCGGGATCGGCCTTGTCGGTGGGGGCCTTGTTTGCCCCGCCGGTCGTCGACTTGCTCGGCTTGGTCATCCTGTCGCTTTCCTGGCTGGCGCGGCAGGGGGCCGCGCGGCTGCCCCGAGTCTAGAAGGCGGACCTGAGTCCTGCCGATGTCCTTGGCCGCCACGCAGGTCCTCGGCGCGATCCCGGATTCGGTTCGACGGGCCCGGGAGGGGTGTTACGTCGGTGCAAATCCAGCGGGTGTCCGCCTCTAACATGGACCTGTGACTCCAGCCGATCTCGCCTCCGCGATTCAGAACGCCGTCTCCGCCGCTGTGGCGCAAGGCGAGTTCACGGCCGAGATTCCGGACGAGGTCGTCGTCGACCGCCCCAAGAACGCCGAGCACGGTGACTACGCGACCAATATCGCGCTCCGGCTGGCCAAGCCGGCGGGCAAGCCGCCCCGGGTGGTCGCCGAGGCGATCGCCGCCCAGTTGCGGTTGGCGGCCGGGGTGGCCCGGGTGGACGTCGCGGGCCCCGGCTTCCTCAACATCACGGTCGAGGCGGCGGCCCTGGGGGCGGTCGCGCAGACGATCGCCCTGGCCGGCGCGGAGTTCGGCCGAACGGACACATTGGCCGGCCAGAGCATCAACCTGGAGTTCATCTCGGCCAACCCCACCGGACCCCTGCATTTGGGACACACGCGGTGGGCGGCCGTCGGCGATGCGATCGGCCGAGTGCTCAGCGCGGCCGGCGCGGACGTCACCCGGGAGTTCTACGTCAACGACCGGGGCGTCCAGATGGACCATTTCGGCGCGTCCCTGCAGGCGGCGGCCACCGGACGGCCGATCCCCGAGGGCGGGTACCACGGCGCCTACATCCCCGAACTGGCGGCCACGATCGTGGCCGAGCACCCCGAGGTTCTCGAACTGGACGAGGGCAAGCAGCAGGAGGCCTTCCGCGAGGAGGGTTACACCCTCCAACTGGCCGAGCAGCGCCAGACGCTGGAGGGCTTCGGCACGGTGTTCGACGTCTGGTACTCCGAGCGCGAACTGCATACCTCGGGCGCCGTCGAGCGGGCGCTCGACACGTTGAAGGCACAGGGTCACCTGTTCACCGCCCAGGACGCACTGTGGTTGCGCACCACAGACTTCGGCGACGACAAGGACCGGGTGCTGATCAAGAGTGACGGGTCGCTGACGTACTTCGCGTCCGACGCGGCCTACTACCTGGACAAGCGCAACCGTGGATTCGACCTGTGCATCTACCTGCTCGGCGCCGACCACCACGGCTACGTCAACCGGCTGCGGGCCATTGCCGCGTGCGCCGGGGACGATCCGCAGACTCATATCCAGGTCCTCATCGGCCAGCTCGTCAAGATCCTGCGGGGTGGCCAGGAGGTCCGGCTGTCCAAGCGCGCCGGCGAGATCGTCACCCTCACCGATTTCGTCGAAGCCGCAGGCGTGGACGCGGTCCGGTACTCGCTGAGCCGGTATCCGGCGGACTCGCCGCTCAACCTCGATCTCGACCTGATCACGCGGCAGTCCTCGGACAATCCGGTGTTCTACGTGCAGTACGCCCACGCCCGAACCTGCAGTGTGGTCCGAAACGCGGCGGAGGTGGGCATGACCGTCGACTCGGCGGACTCCTTCCACCCGCAACTGCTCACCGACGAGACCGAGACCGCGCTGCTCACCGCGCTGGCCGACTTCCCGCGAGTGGTCGCCCAGGCCGCCGAACTGCGCGAGCCGCACCGGGTCGCGCGCTACGTCGAGGACCTCGCCGGTCTGCTCCACCGCTGGTACGAGGCGTGCCGGATCATGCCGCGCGGTGATGAGGAGATCACCGACACCAACCGCACCCGGCTGTGGCTCAACGTCGCGACGCGGACGGTGCTGGCCAACGGCCTGGCCCTGCTGGGCGTATCGGCCCCCGAGCGGATGTAAGCGACCGCTACCGTTGTAGGGCTGTGCACTGGCGCAGCCGAGCAGACAAGGACTCTGTCAATGAGCCGTTCCGCGCATCCGGCGGGACCGCGGCATGCCGACGTGTTGCCGGTACCGCACGCACCGAACCCCGGTTACTCCGGCGAGCTGTCCGCCGCGGTCTGGCCGCGGACGGCAGGCCGTGACGAGGACGGTCAGCTCGTGGTCGGCGGAATCACCGCGAGCGAGCTGGCCGAACGGTTCGGCACCCCGGCCTTCGTGCTGGACACCGATGATCTGAGGGCGCGTGCTCGTGGGTATGCCGCTGCCTTCGCCGACGCCGACGTCTACTACGCCGGCAAGGCGTTCCTGTGCACCGCGGTCGCCAAGATCATCGCCGAGCAGGGCTTGGCCATCGACGTGTGCACCGGCGGGGAGCTCGCGATCGCGCTTCGTGCCGGGGTCCATCCCGACCGGATCGCGCTGCACGGCAACAACAAGTCCGTCGCCGAGCTGGAGGCCGCGGTTACGGCGGGCGTAGGCCGGGTGGTGGTCGACAGCCTGGTCGAGATCGAGCGGCTGGCCGAACTCGCCGAGCGCGCCGGTGTACGCCAGCGCGTCATGATCAGGGTCACCGTCGGCGTCGAGGCGCACACGCACGAGTTCATCGCCACCGCGCACGAAGATCAGAAGTTCGGCTTCTCGCTGTCCAGCGGGGACGCCCTGACGGCGGTGTCCGCTGTGCTCGACCGACCGAGCCTGGAACTGATGGGACTGCACTCACACATCGGTTCGCAGATCTTCGACACCGCAGGCTTCGAGGTCGCGGCGCATCGGGTGCTCGGCTTGCTGGCCACGATTCGGGATAAGTTCGGCATCGAGCTTCCCGAGATCGACCTCGGCGGCGGGCTCGGGATCGCCTACACCGACGCCGATTCGCCCCAACAGCCGGCCGACATCGCCCGTCGCCTGCTGGAGATCATCGGAACCGAAAGTAGCCGGGCCGAGCTGAGCGCTCCGCGCTTGTCGGTCGAACCGGGGCGCGCCATCATCGGCCCGGCGATGCTGACGATCTACGAGGTCGGCACCGTGAAGCCGGTTGCCCTGGACGGTGGCGTGGTCCGGCACTACGTCTCGGTCGACGGCGGTATGAGTGACAACATCCGTACCGCGCTCTACGACGCCGAGTACACCGTGGCCCTGGCCAACCGTGGATCGTCCGCTGATGCGGTGCTGTCCCGGGTGGTCGGCAAGCACTGCGAGAGCGGCGATATCGTCGTGCGCGACTGCTGGCTGCCGGGCGATCTGGTACCCGGCGACCTGTTGGCCGTTGCGGCGACCGGCGCGTACTGCCACTCCATGGCCAGCAACTACAACCGCGTCCCGCGTCCGCCGGTCGTGGCGGTCGCCCACGGTGCGGCCCAGCTCATCGTCCGGCGCGAGACGTTGGACGACGTGCTCGCCACCGACCTCGGCTGGATCGAGCCGAGCTCGGCCGGTTCGTCTGCCCCGGCGTCGACTGCAGCCGGGAGCGAAGCCGGTACGCCCGACAACGAAGCCGACAACGGAGCAGGAGACCCACGATGAGTGCCAGCGTTGGCGATGCCGGGGACAAGCGAAAGCCGCTGAAGGTGGCCTTGCTGGGCTGTGGAGTGGTCGGCAGTGCGGTGGCGCGGCTGATGACCGAGCAGGCCGGTGAACTTGCGGCGCGGGTCGGGGTTCCGCTGGAGCTGGCCGGTATCGCGGTGCGCCGCCCCAACCGGCATACCGACGTGCCGGCGGAGTTGCTGACCACCGATGCCGAAGCGCTCGTGACGCGCGAGGACATCGATCTCGTGGTCGAGGTCATCGGCGGGATCGAGCCGGTCCGCAGCCTGCTGCTCGCTGCGCTGAAGTCGGGCAAGAGCGTGGTGAGCGCGAACAAGGCTCTGCTGGCCGAGGACGGCGCCACCCTGCACGCGGCGGCGGCGGCCAACGGGGTCGACCTGTATTACGAGGCCGCTGTCGCCGGGGCGATACCGCTGCTTCGACCGCTGCGCGAATCCCTGGCCGGCGACCGGATCACCCGGGTGATGGGCATTGTCAACGGGACCACGAACTTCATCCTGTCTCGGATGACCTCCACCGGCGCCGGTTTCGCCGAGGCACTGGCCGAAGCGACTGCCTTGGGCTACGCCGAGGCCGACCCGACCGCGGACATCGACGGTTTCGATGCCGCCGCCAAGGCAGCGATCCTGGCCGGTTTGGCCTTTCACACGCGGGTGACCGCCGCCGACGTCTACCGCGAGGGAATCAGCGCGGTCACGGCAGCCGACGTGGCGAGCGCCAGCGCGATGGGATGCACGGTCAAGCTGCTCGCGATCTGTGAACGCACGTCTTCCGACGGGGAGGCGGCCGTGGCGGTCCGCGTGCACCCGGCGATGATCCCGACCTCCCATCCGCTGGCCGGTGTCGGCGATGCCTTCAACGCGGTCTTCGTCGAGGCGGAGGCGGCCGGATCGCTGATGTTCTACGGTCGCGGCGCCGGCGGCGAGCCGACGGCCAGCGCGGTGCTCGGCGATCTCGTGGCCGTCGCCCGGAATCGGGTGAGCGGATCACGGGGAGCGGGGGAGAGTGCCTACGCCGATCTGGTGATCCAGCCGATGGGCGAGGTCACCACTCGCTACCACGTTTCCCTCGATGTGGCCGACCGCCCTGGCGTACTGGCCTCGGTCGCGAGTGCGTTCGCCGACAACGGAGTCAGCATTCAGACCGTTCGTCAGGAGGGTCGCGGTGATGCGGCCACGCTGGTGCTCGTCACCCACGTCGCACCCGATGCCGCGCTGGCCAGCACCGTGCAACGGTTGTCGGAGTACGAGTTCATCCGGCGGGCCGGCAGCGTCATGCGCGTCGAGGGAATGCCCAGCGAATGACGGGCCAATCGCACACAGGAATCGGGACGACGATGAGTGGACGGCAATATCAGGGCAGTGGCTGGCCGGGCCTGATCGAGGCCTACCGCGACCGGCTTCCGGTGACCGCGGCGACCCCGGTCATCACTCTGTACGAGGGTGGTACGCCGCTGGTGCCGGCGAACCGACTGTCCGAACGACTCGACGCCGAGGTCTATCTGAAGGTCGAGGGTGCCAATCCGACCGGTTCGTTCAAGGACCGCGGCATGACGATGGCCATCTCGAAGGCGGCCGAATCCGGAGCCAAGGCAGTCATCTGCGCCTCGACGGGCAACACTTCGGCTTCGGCGGCCGCGTATGCCGTGCGCGCCGGCATGGTCTGCGCGGTGCTGGTTCCGCAGGGCAAGATCGCGCTGGGAAAGATGGCGCAAGCCTTGGTGCACGGGGCGAAACTGCTCCAGGTGGACGGAAACTTCGACGATTGCCTGGAATTGGCGCGCAAGCTCGCGGTCGACTATCCCGTTGCTCTGGTGAACTCGGTGAACCCGGACCGGATCGAGGGTCAGAAGACGGCCGCCTTCGAGATCTGTGACGTTCTCGGTGCGGCGCCGGACATCCACTGCATTCCGGTCGGCAATGCCGGGAACATCACGGCCTATTGGAAGGGCTACACCGAGTACGCCCGCGATGGCGTCGTCGAGAAAACCCCGGCTATGTATGGCTTTCAGGCCGCCGGTGCCGCACCGATCGTGCTCGGGGCGCCCGTGCTCAAGCCCATGACCATCGCGACCGCGATCAGGATCGGAAATCCAGCCTCCTGGACCCAGGCCGAGCAGGCGCGAGACGAGTCCCACGGACTCATCGACTCGGTCACCGACAAGCAGATCCTGGAGGCCTACCGGTTACTGGCCCGGGAGGAGGCCGTGTTCGTCGAGCCCGCGTCGGCGGCCAGCGTCGCGGGGCTGCTCAAGGCCGCGGCCGGCGGCCTGGTGCCCAGCGGCTCACGAGTGGTCTGCACCGTGACCGGTAACGGCCTCAAGGACCCCGAGTGGGCGATCGCGGGCGCTCCGGCGCCGGTGACCGTCCCGGTCGACGCCGGCGCAGCGGCAGCGCGGCTCGGGCTCGCCTGACGTGGCGCCGGTGTTTCGAACCGGGCCGGTCACCGTCGAGGTACCGGCCACCAGCGCCAATCTGGGCCCGGGCTTCGATGCCTTCGGGCTGGCTCTGGATCTCACCGATACCGTCACCGCCGAACTCGTGCCCGGGGGTCTGGAGATCGAGGCTGCGGGCGAGGGCGCCGATGCGGTGCCGGTGGACGAAAGCCACCTGATCATCCGGTCGATGCGCTCGACGTTCGACCGGCTCGGCGGACAGCCCGCGGGTCTGCGCCTGACCAGCGAGAATCGGATCCCGCACGGCCGCGGACTGGGCTCCTCGGCCGCCGCGATCGTCGCCGGGGTGTTGTTGGCACGGGCGCTGGTGCGCGGTGGCGCTGAGCAATTCGACGACGCCGAGGTGCTGGCCCTGGCCAGTGAGCTCGAGGGTCACCCGGACAACGTCGCCGCGTGCCTGCTCGGCGGATTCACGATCGCCTGGACGACGGACGGACGGGGCCGTGCGGTCCGGTCCGAGCCCAAGGGCGTTCACCCGGTGTTGTTCATCGCAACCGAGAGCTCGTCCACGCACACCGCCCGAGCCGCCCTGCCGCCGTCGGTTCCGCACCCCGACGCGGCGTTCAACGCCGCTCGCTCGGCGCTGCTGGCGCTGGCCCTGACCCAAGGCCGGACGGAGCTGTTGATGAGCGCTACCGAGGACCGTTTGCATCAGCCCTACCGCGCGGCGGCCATGCCGGCGAGCTCGGCCTTGGTGGCCGAGCTGCGGAGGGCCGGTATCCCGGCCGTCATCTCCGGCGCCGGCTCGTCCGTCCTGGCTCTCGTAGGTGACCAGGATCAGGTCACGCCCGCGCGCGCGTACACGCCGCAGGGCTGGCGCTCCTTGGCGTTGGCCATCGGCGAAGGCGCTGCTCTCACGGCGTCCTGACCACGGCGCGACGACGCGGTCGACGCGGTCAGGGCGGTCGCGCCGGATGGCCGTGGGTCACGGTCGAGGCGTCGAACCGGAGACGCGGAATACGACACGCCCCACCCATGTTGTGCGAGTGAAGCCAAAGCGTCTACGCTTAGCCCATTCTCGCGGAACCACGGTAGGTGGGTACACGCGACGAACGCAGCTCGATGAGCCTGCTGATTCGATCCCTGAGACGAAGAACTCGCCGGATTCGACGACTCCATCCTCACGGAACGCATCTGCCGCGGGCGCATCCGGCTGCAAACCTGATTGATCGGCCTGCCGATCACTCCCGGCGAATACCCGCCGAATTTCCATCGGCGTGCACCTGGCCTGTGCCGGCGCACGACCACCTCGGAAGGATCCGACACCACAGTGACAGACACCCAGGACCAGCTCGACGTCCTGTCCAGCGCCGATTCCGGCGTCAATGACAGTTCGGCCGCTCGCGCCAAGCGCCGCTCCGGCTCGCTGTCCACCATGCTGCTTCCCGAGCTGCAGGCCCTCGCGTCGTCGATGGGCCTGTCCACCGGCAAGATGCGCAAGAGTGACCTGATCGTTGCTATCGAAAGCGCCAGCCACCCCAAGGGCAAAACCGACCGCGCACCGGCGAACACCGCCGACCGTTCCCCTGAGCGCGCCAGCGGCCGGGCTCCGGAGCGCGAAACGAACGCCGACACCGACGGCGGCGATACGTCCTCCTCGGCTCCCAAGACCCGAACCCGCCGCGCGGCAACCCGGGCCGCCGGACCGGCTCAGCCGACCCTCGACGGTGAGGCCGGCGAGGTCACCAGCGCGTCGGGCGACGCCGGTAACGCCGGTAACGCACCGCGCCGGTCGCGTTCGGCCCAGGCCGACTCGGCGCGCGCAGAGGGCGGCGCAGAGAGCGGCCAGAACCGGACGAACGGCGAGAGCGCGAGCAACGCCTCGGCAGGCACCGAGTCCTCGTCGCGGCGGGACTCGCGCGACAACCAGTCTCGTGACGGCCGCGACGCTCAGGGCCGCGAAAGCCGCGACAACCAGTCCCGCGACAACCAGTCCCGCGAAGGTCAGTCCCGCGAAGGTCAGTCCCGCGACAACCAGTCCCGCGAAGGCCGTGACGGTCAGGCCCGCGAAGGCCGAGACGGTCAGGCCCGTGAGGGCCGGGACAACCAGGCCCGTGAGGGCCGGGACAACCAGGCCCGTGAAGGTCGGGACAACCAGCCCCGCGAAGCTCGCGACGGTCAGTCGCGCAACGAGCGAAACCGCGGACAGAACAGCGGCAACAACTCTGGCAATCAGGGTGGTCAGCAGAACGATCGCAACCGGTCCCAGGGCAACGCCCGCAACGATCGCAACGACGTTCGCAACGACCGCAACGACGTTCGCAACGACAGTCGCGATGACGAGGACGACGAGTTCGGCGGCAGCCGGCGTGGTCGGCGTTACCGCGATCGGCGCGGCCGCAATCGCGAGCGCTTCGACGGCGGCCCCGCTGGTGGCAATCGCCAGGAAGTCGAGCCGACGGTCAGCGATGACGACATCCTGATTCCGGTCGCCGGCATCCTGGACGAGGTCTCGGACAAGAACACCTGGTTCATCCGCACCAACGGTTACTTCGCCTCCACCGACGACGTCTATGTCGCGAACTCCCACATCCGCCGCTTCGAGCTGCGCCGCGGTGACGCCGTCACCGGTGCCGTCAAGCAACCGCGTGAGGGTGAGCGCAAGGAGAAGTTCAACCCGCTCGTCCGACTGGATACCGTCAACGGTGTCGAGCCGGAGAAGGCGCGTAACCGGGTCGAGTTCACCAAGCTCACGCCGCTCTACCCGCAGGACCGTCTGCGGCTGGAGACCGAGCCGAACATCCTCACCACCCGGGTCATCGACCTGGTCATGCCGATCGGCAAGGGCCAGCGCGCGCTGGTCGTCTCGCCACCCAAGGCCGGTAAGACCTCGGTGCTGCAGGCCATTGCCAACGCGATCGCCGTCAACAACCCGGAATGCCACCTGATGGTGGTGCTGGTGGACGAGCGTCCCGAAGAGGTCACCGACATGCAGCGCTCGGTGAAGGGTGAGGTCATCGCCTCCACCTTCGACCGTCGCCCGCAGGACCACACCATGATCGCGGAGTTGTCCATCGAGCGGGCCAAGCGTCTGGTCGAGATGGGCCACGACGTCGTCGTGCTGCTCGACTCGATCACCCGCCTGGGTCGTGCCTACAACCTGGCGGCGCCGGCCTCCGGCCGCATCCTGTCCGGTGGTGTGGACTCCACCGCGCTGTACCCGCCCAAGCGGTTCCTCGGCGCGGCCCGCAACATCGAGAACGGCGGCTCGCTGACGATCATCGCCACCGCGCTGGTCGAGACCGGCTCCACGATGGACACGGTCATCTTCGAGGAGTTCAAGGGCACGGGCAACGCCGAACTCATCCTGGATCGCAAGATCGCCGACAAGCGAGTGTTCCCGGCCGTCAACGTCGACACCTCGGGTACCCGTAAGGAAGAGATCCTCATGGCGCCGGACGAGCTCAACGTCGTCCTCAAGCTCCGGCGCGTCCTGCACGCACTCGACCCTCAGCAGGGGATCGACCTGCTGCTCGACCGGCTGAAGAAGAGCCGTACGAACATCGAGTTCCTGATGCAGATCGCCAAGACGGCTCCGGGCGGCGACGACCGCTGAGCGGGGAGCGCGGCACGACCAGCTGACGAGCGGGCTGTCCTATTCTTTAACGCTTGAAATGTTGTGAGTTCTACGTTACGTTTCCGGCGCATTTCGCCGAAGGCGACGCGAGGCCGCCCGACTCAATGTCGGGCGGCTTTTCGCGTCTCTCGTGAGAGCGATCTCAGTGCCGGGATACGGGACAGCCAAAGTTCGGTAATGAGTGTGTAACGGTTCTGCATCTCAACAGAGAGACAAGTCACTATTTCCTCCGGGACGTGCGAAGGTACCTAGCGGTGTAAGCGGTATCAGCCGTACCGCCACCAATCGGAGGGAGCAATACATATGCGGTTCAAGAAGGCGAGCGCGCTCGTCACGCTGGCCACGGCGGTGACGCTGCTGGCGGCTGGGTGTAGCTCGAGCAAGAACAACACGCCGAGCACGGGCGGATCGTCCAGCTCGACGGACAACTCGGGCGCGCAGCCGGCGTCGAAGATCAAGCCCGTGACGATGACCGGTGACTGTGCGGCGTACGGAAAGTACGGAAAGTACAGCGGCGCAACCGTCACGATGTACGCCTCGATCACCGACCCCGAGGGTGGTTACCTCCAGCAATCGTGGAAGCAGTTCGAGACCTGCACCGGTATCACGATTCAGTACACCGGTGACAAGGAGTTCGAGACTGCGATCAAGACCAAGGTCGAGGGTGGTAACGCTCCGGACATCGCGATCATCCCGCAGCCGGGTCTGCTGCAGACCTTCGCGAGCGCGGGCAAGCTGAAGCCCGCCAGCCAGGCGGTGACCGACGAGGCCAAGGCCAACTGGGTCAAGGACTGGATCTCCTACGGTTCGTTCGACGGCGTCTTCTTCGGTGCCCCGATGGGCGCGAACCTGAAGTCGCTCGTCTGGTACTCGCCGAAGATGTTCGCCAAGGCGGGGTACTCCATCCCGAAGACGTGGGACGAGATGGTCGCTCTCTCCGACAAGATCGCCGCCACCGGTCAGAAGCCGTGGTGCGCGGGCATCGAATCGGGTACCGCTACCGGGTGGACCGCCACCGACTGGATGGAAGAGGTCATGCTGCGCATGTATGGCCCCGACGTCTACGACCAGTGGGTTCAGCACAAGATCCCGTTCAACGACCAGAAGGTTCAGGACGTCCTGGCCGCGGTCGGCAAGATCTGGAAGAACCCGAAGTACGTCAACGCCGGTATCGGTGACGTGCAGTCCATCGCCACCACCGCGTTCGCGAAGGCTGGTCTGCCGATCGAGAAGCAGAAGTGCTGGCTGCACCAGCAGGCGAACTTCTACGGCGCCAACTGGGACAAGGGCTACACCATCGGCCCGAAGTCCACTGACGACATCTACGCCTTCTACGAGCCGCCGATGAACACCAACTTCGGTAACCCGATCGAGGGCGGTGGCGAGTTCGTCGGTGCCTTCACCGACACCGCCCAGGTCGAGGCCGTCCAGCTCTATCTCGCCAGTGGCGAGTGGGCAACCTCGCGCGCCAAGATCCACCCAGGATGGATTTCGGCCAACCAGAAGGTCGACAAGACCGTCTTCACCGACCCGGTGGACGCGCTCTCGGTTGGGATCCTCACCGACCCGAAGGCGACCTTCCGTTTCGACGGATCCGACGCCATGCCGAGCGCTGTCGGCGCCGGTAGCTTCTGGTCGGAAATGACGAAGTGGATCCAGGGTCAGAGCGACAAGGCAACTCTCGACAACATCGAGAAGTCCTGGCCCGCCTCCTGATCTAGCTACATCCAGCCGCGGCGGTCGGACGAGCTGAGCTCAGTTCGTCCGATCGCCGTGGCTTTTCGTATGACCCCCTTGCGGCACCCCCGATCGGTCTGGTGTGATCGGGGCCACATCGTCCTTGAAAGGGCGTGATTCCATTGGGTTGGTTGAACGACTGGGCGCATTCGTCCAGTGCGGCCGGCAAGATCGCCTTCGCCTTGGTGGTCGCTGCGGCGTTCCTGGCCGTCATCGGCCTTCTGCTTCTACTCGTCGACCGGGCGCCCAAGAAGGGCCAGGAGAAGATCCAGGCCTTCATCTTCCTGCTCCCGGCCGCGGTCCTGATCATCATCGGTCTGCTGGGCCCCATCATCACCACCGCGGTTCAGTCCTTCACCAGCGGTGAACGCAAACGTCCCAACTGTTTCCCTCGACCCGGCCACAGCTGTCTGCTCGACAAGGGTGGGTCGTGGATCGGTTTCGACAACTACAAGTGGGCCTTCAGCGATCAGCAGACGCAGCAGGCACTGTGGAACACGCTCAAGTGGGTGCTCATCGCCCCCGCGGCGGCGACGATCATCGGACTCGCCTACGCGGTCGTCATCGACGGCATCCGTGGTGAGTCACTGGCCAAGGCGCTGGTGTTCCTGCCCAACGCCATCTCCTTCGTCGGCGCGGCGGTCATCTGGGGCCTGATGTACGCCCAGCCCTCCGGTCTCGGGGCCGAGGGTCTGGTCAACAAGGTGCTCGGCTGGTTCAACCTCGGCCCATTAGGCTTCCTGCAAAATAATCACACAACGTACTTCCTGATCGTGATCATGATCTGGATCCAGGCCGGGTTCGGCACCGTGCTGCTCTCGGCCGCGATCAAGGGTGTTCCACAGGAACTCATCGAGGCGTCCAAGATCGACGGCGCATCTCCGTGGCAAACGTTCCGCAAGGTCGTCGTTCCCTCTATCCGTCCCACGATCATCGTGGTGTTCGTGACCATCTCGGTAGCGACGCTGAAAATCTTCGACCTGGTGCAGGCTTTCGGTGCCAACCAGCACGGCGGCGACACCCTGGCAAACCGCATGTTCACTATCTGGAAGCAGGGTGGGATCTCCATCGGTGCAGGCGGTACCGTCGGCGACCACCGTTCGTCCACCATCGCGATGATCATCTTCCTGCTGGTCATCCCGTTCGTGGCCTTCCAGGTCCGTCAGATGGTTCGAGCGAGGGCGGGACGATGAGCGAGATCAAGAACACCGAGCTGGTCATCAACCCGCAGGGAGGGGCGCCGGCGACGGAGATCCCCGAGCGTTCGAGCACGGCGGTGGGTCGGGTCCGTAAGGGTTTGACCCACCCCGTGGCCTCGCTCGTAGCCCTGGTCATCGGCCTGCTGTGGACGATCCCGACGGCCGGGCTGCTCGTGCAGTCCTTCCGTCCGAAGACCGCACAGGACACCAGCGGGTGGTGGACGGCGTTCGCCCACCCCGGCAATTTCACGCTGGACTTCTACCGGCAGCTGACGGTCGGGCTGCACGGTGACAGCACTGGTTCCTTGTTGCCCTACATGGCGAACTCGCTGGCCATCGTCATCCCGGCCGCCATCATCCCGATGGCAGTCGCGGCGATGGCCGCCTACGCGTTGGTGTGGATCGATTTCCCTGGTCGGGACTGGATCTTCGTCGGGATCTTCGCTCTGCAGGTTGTGCCGTTGCAGGTGGCTGCGGTCCCGGTGCTGCGGTTCGTCGTGAGCGGCTGGCACTTGGGAAGCACGACCATCATCCCGTCGATGGGCCTGTCCGGAACGGTGGGCGCGATCTGGCTCGCCCACGCCTGCTTCGCGCTGCCGCTGGCCGTGTTCCTCATGCACAACTTCATGTCCGAGGTGCCCAAGGACCTGCTGGAGGCGGCCAGGATCGACGGCGCGAACCACGGCCAGATCTTCCGGCAGGTCATGCTCCCGTTGCTCAAGCCCGTGCTGGCCGCCTTCGGGATCTTCCAGTTCCTGTGGGTCTGGAACGACCTGTTCGTCGGTTCGGTCATGAGTGGTGGCAACCCGAACATCAGCCCGATCACCGTGAAGATCAGCAACCTCATCGGAGCGACCTCCGGTGCCGGCGGGGAGCGAGTACCCGCAGCGGGGTTCCTGTCGATCATCATCCCGTTGATCGTGTTCATGAGCTTGCAGCGTTACTTCGTTCGCGGTCTGCTCGCCGGGTCGGTCAAGGGCTGATCATTGCGTCCTCCGAGCGGGGTCCCGCGCTTGCGCGCCGGGCCCCGCTTCGCGTTGCCGGCCACCACCCGCGTCAGGGGTACCCGCGGGAATGGATGGCGTTGGGCCGGCGTTTGGTCAGATGTGCCGTTAGCTGGCACACTGTCTGGTTGACGAACCCGGCTCCGGTTCACGTCATGAACTCCGGTCCCACCGATCCGTGGTGGGTGGGGGACGACCCGGCGGCCACTTACCGGCATCGAGAGATGCCACCGAAGGGAACCACCGTGAAGGACACCATTCACCCCGAATACGTGGTCACTGAAGTGACCTGTTCGTGTGGGAACTCGTTCACCACCCGCAGCACGGCCAAATCCGGCCAGATGCACGCCGAGGTCTGCTCCGCCTGCCACCCGTTCTACACCGGCAAGCAGAAGATCATGGACGTCGGCGGTCGCGTGGACAAGTTCGAGAAGCGCTACGGCAAGCGCACCCGCACCAACGCTTAGCTCCATCGACGGCGCCCGTCGGCTGCCGCCCCACTGAGGGCGGCGCCGGCGGGCGCCGTTGTCTGTTCGCCCGGTGTTGGTGCCGCCTCCGGCAGGCGACCGCCGCCAACACCAGCCATACCGCCGGAAAGACGAACGGAGCACCGAGATGGCCGAAGGTTCCTCCAACCTGACGCAATTGCTCGACGAATACGCCGAGACCGAGAAGGCGCTGGCCGACCCAGCCGTGCACGCTGACCAGGCCGCGGCCAGGCGGCTGGGACGCCGTTACGCGCAGCTAGCGCCGATCGTCGCGACCGCCCGCGAACTGGAAGCCGTGCGCTCGGACCAGGCGGCGGCTCGCGAGTTGGCCTCCGAGGACGCCGCGTTCGCCGCCGAGGCCGAGGAGCTGGCCGAACGAATCCCCGAGCTGGAATCCAAGCTGCGGGAGCTACTCGTCCCCAAGGATCCCAACGACCCCAAGGACGTGATCCTCGAGATCAAGGCCGGCGAGGGCGGCGATGAATCTGCGTTGTTCGCGGGCGATCTGCTGCGCATGTACCTGCGTTACGCCGAGCGCCAGGGGTGGACGACCGAGGTCCTCGACGACGAAGCGACGGACCTGGGCGGGCACAAGTCGGTGACGGTCGCGGTGCGCGGTCGCACGCCGGAACAGGCAGTCTGGCAGCGGCTCAAGTACGAGGGTGGCGTGCACCGAGTCCAGCGGGTACCGGTCACCGAATCGCAGGGTCGAATCCACACCTCCGCCGCGGGTGTTCTCGTGCTACCCGAAGCCGAGGACGTCGACATCGAGATCGACCCCGGCGACCTGCGCATCGACGTCTACCGCTCATCGGGACCGGGCGGGCAGAGCGTGAACACCACCGACTCCGCCGTGCGCATCACCCACATCCCCACCGGGACGGTCGTGGCCATGCAGAACGAGAAAAGCCAACTGCAGAATCGGGAAGCCGCGCTGCGGGTACTGCGGGCCAGGCTGTTGGCCCACGCCCAGGAGCAGGCTGCCCAGGCGGCATCCGACGCCCGACGGTCCCAAGTGCGCACCGTCGACCGCTCCGAGCGCGTTCGTACCTACAACTTCGCCGAGAACCGAATCGCCGACCACCGGGTCAACTTCAAGGCCTACAACCTCGACCAGGTGCTCGACGGCGCTCTGGACGACGTCATCGACGCGCTCACCCAGGCCGACACGGATGCGGCGCTGGCCGGGTCCGGTTCGCCCGGCTCCGACTGAGCAATGACAGATGCTGACGCACGAGACCGCCTACCCAGCGTGTTGGTCCGAACCGGTGCCGCAACGCTGGGCGCGGCCCGGGTCGCCTCGCCCCGGGTCGATGCCGAACTGCTGCTGGCCCATCTGCTCGGTCTCGGCCGAACCGGCCTGATCAGTGCCTCGGCCGTGACGGAGGAGGTCCGGGTTCGCTTCCAGGAACTCATCGCCGAACGCGCCAGTGGGGTGCCGGTACAGCACCTGACCGGCACCGCGCCGTTCCGGCACCTGCAGTTGCGGGTGGGGGCCGGCGTGTTCATCCCACGTCCGGAGACCGAACTGCTGGTGGAGATCGCCGCGGACGCGCTCGCCGAGGCGAACATCGTGCTCGACCTGTGCTCCGGTTCCGGCGCGCTCGCGCTGTCGATCGCACAGGAGCTCAACCCGCCGCGGGTCATCGCCGTCGAGCGGTCCGCGGCAGCTCTGCGGTGGTTGCGAAGCAATGCTGCCGACCGTGCCGAGGCCGGCGATCGGCCCATCCAGATCATCGAGGCCGACGTCGACGAGCCGGAGCTGCTGGCCGAGCTGACCGGCGCGGTGGACGTGGTCGTGAGCAATCCGCCCTACGTACCCAGGACAATCTCCTCCCAGCTCGGGCGCGAGATCGCCTTCGACCCGCCCGAAGCCGTCTTCGCCGGGCCTGATGGACTCGCACTGATGCCGGCGCTGTTCGCGACCGCGGCCCGGTTGCTTCGTCCGAGGGGGTTGTTCGCCTTCGAACACGACGAGTCCCATCCGAGCGCGGTCGCCGACCTGCTGACCGGCGCGGGTGCCTGGGACGACGTGACCGGCCACCGGGATCTGGCCGGTCGGGGCCGTTTCACCTCGGCCCGCCGCGCGGGCTGACCCGGCGGCCGGGCAAGATGGCGGGACGGGACCACGCACGACAGGGTCCGCCCGAGCGAGCCGGCAGCCGACTCGCGCGACGAGCCGGGAGTTCAGACGTTGAGCGACATGTTGGACTGCACCGATCCCACTGACCGGTCCAATGCGATTGCGGCGGCCGTCCGCGCCGTCGAAGGGGGCTCGGTCATCGTCCTGCCGACCGACACCCTCTACGGCGTCGGCGCCGATGCGTTCAGCCCGTCCGCGGTCACCGGGGTGCTCGCCGCCAAGGGCCGCGGCCGGGACATGCCGGTCCCGGTGCTGGTCGGGTCCTGGCAGACCATCGAGGGCCTGGTCAGCTACGTCACGCCGCCGACCCGCGCGCTGATCGAGGCCTTCTGGCCCGGCGGCCTGACGCTGATCGTCGAACATGCGCCGTCGTTGGCCTGGGATCTCGGCGACGCCCGGGGGACCGTCGGGATCCGGATGCCGCTGCACCCGGTGGCGCTGGAGTTGCTGGAGCGCACCGGGCCGATGGCCGTGTCCAGTGCGAACCGAACGTCGATGCCACCCGCGACCACCGCCCAGCAGGCCTACGACCAGCTCGGCGAGTCCGTGTCGGTCTACCTGGACGGCGGGCCGGTTCCGATCGGCAAGCCGTCGACGATCGTCGATCTGACGGGCGACGTGCCTCGCCTGGTTCGTGAGGGCGCCGTGACGCTGGCTCAGCTGACCGAGGTCGTGGGCGTCGTCGAGACCCGCTGAGTCCGGCTTGCATCGCGGGCCCAGCCACGAGGGTTAACCTCAGACGATCCCGGCCGGCGTCCATGTGGGCGCGGCCTCACCGTCCGGACGAAGGAGCAGCGAGGGCGCAGTGCATCCGTCACTGGAATACGCCCTGGTGGGCTGCATGGCCGCGATCGGCGCGTATTTGTTCACGCCGCTGGCCCGCCAACTGGCGATCCGCTGGGGCGCGGTGGCCAAGCCGCGCGATCGCGACGTGCACGCCAGTGACACTCCGCGCCTGGGAGGCACCGCGATCCTGGTCGGGTTCGCGATCGCCATGGTCATCGCTCATGCGCTGCCGACCCTGCGTGGCACCTTCGCCAACGGCACGGAGATCAGCGGCGTGCTGTGGGGCGGGCTCATCGTCTGCCTGCTCGGCGTGCTGGACGACCGCTACGAGCTGGACTCCCTCACGAAGTTCGCCGGGCAGATCCTGGCCGCGGCGGTGATGTCGATCGTCGGTGGCATTCAGCTGCTGACCGTCTATGTCCCCTGGGGCCACACCGGGATCGTGCTCGACCGCGACGCCAGCGTCGAGCTCACCATCCTGCTGACCGTGCTGACCATCAACGCCATCAACTTCATCGACGGCCTGGACGGACTCGCCGCCGGCGTCACCGCCATTCAGGGCGTGGCCTTCTTCGCCTACAGCTATCACCTGGCCGCGGCCGGCAACACCGACATCGCGGCCGCACCGACCCTCATCAGCGCGGGATTGGTCGGCGCGTGTCTGGGGTTTCTGCTGCACAACTTCGCCCCCGCCCGGATCTTCATGGGCGATTCGGGCTCGATGCTCGTCGGGTTGATGCTCTCGGCCGCCGCCACCACGGCGGTGACGAAGGTGGATCCCCAGTCCCTGGGTCGCGCCGGCGCGCTGCCGTTGTATCTGCCGCTGGTGCTCCCGCTGGCGGTGCTGGCGTTGCCGTTCGGCGACCTGGTGCTGGCGGTGGTGCGCCGCCTGAGGCGCGGGCAGTCCCCGTTCGCGCCCGACAAGGAGCACCTGCACCATCGGCTGATGGAGCTCGGCCACAGCCATCGTCGCGCCGTGCTGCTGCTGTACTTCTGGTCGGCCGTGCTGGCCTTCGGGGCGGTGGCGATGGCACTGACCAACGGGCCGTGGCTGGTGATCTCGGTGGTTGCCCTACTGCTGCTGGCCGGCATGCTCGTCACCGCCATCCCACGACTTCGATCGGCCCGGCTGTGAACCTGGCGCAGGATGCGGGAACACCAGGCGGCGACTGCGTGTGGTCAGTGTCAGGCTCGCGGGAAGGATCAGGATGAGTGCGGTCAAAACCCGCTGGCTGTTGCTCGCGGTGACGGCGGCGGTCGGAGGATTGCTCTTCGGCGTCCTGGCCGCCGCCGGTCCGCGCGCCGCGCTGAGTTTTCTCGGCGGCGAAGTCATCGCGGTCTTGCTCTTCGAGGTGAGCGGGTTCAATATCCGTTACACGGAGCGGTATCTGCCCAACCTGACGATGGTGGCGGCGATGTTCAGTTATGTCATGAGCGCGATCGCGTTGGCCGTGATCCTGCTGGTCTCCTCGCCTCGCGTGGTCGACGCGCAGGCGATCGCCATCGGCCTGGTCGCCGGGGTCATCGTGTGGGTCGGGACGGAAGTAGCCCGTACCAGGGTGCGGTCCGCGCGTCCCTGAGAGCCTGTTAGCATTTCGAGCAGATGAACCAGCCATCCAAACCCGATGCTTCCGCGCCGGGTGGTGACCCCTGGGCGGCGTTCGGCTACATGGTCGCCGGCGTTGCCTTCTACGGAGTCATCGGGTGGGGGCTCAGCGTGTGGCTCCACGCCGACTACTGGATTCCCATCGGAATCCTGGCAGGTTTGGGGCTCGGGATGTATCTGGTTTTTTCCCGTTATCGCATCGGGGGAACCGAAGCATCCGGCAGTTCGCACGGCAGCACGCACGACCGCATCAACAACGGCAAGACCAGCACGCACAACAGCACACCAAGCGGTACCAGCACCACCGACGCGTCAGAGCCGCGCCCTGACGATGCAGCCCCAGATGTACGGCCAGATAGTGATGACCGAGGAGAGACTGCGTGAGCGCCACAGGCATGGTCCTAGCAGGCAAGGCATACACCACACCGGGCCCGCTCGAGTTCTTCCTGCCTGATTTCACCGGCAAGCACTGGAACGACGGTGGCTACAACGTCCTGCTGACCAAAGCCTCCGTGCTGCTCGTGCTCGGCGCCGTGCTGGCCTACTGGTTCCTCGCTGCGACCTCCCGCCGCCAGGCCCTGGTCCCCACCAAGGGTCAGTACCTGGGCGAGCTGGCCTACAGCTTCATCCGCAACGGCGTCGCGCAGGACATCATCGGTGCCAAGCAGTACCGCAAGTACGTCCCGCTCCTGGTCTCGCTGTTCTTCTTCGTGCTCTTCAACAACCTGTTCGGCATCGTGCCGTTCCTGACTTTCTCCACCTTCTCCCGGGCGAGTTTCGCCTACGGCCTGGCCCTGCTGGTGTGGGTGATCTACAACGGCGTCGGTGTGGCTGACAAGGGTTTCTTCGGCTACCTCAAGCACGTGACCGTCCCCTCGGGTGTGCCGAAGGTGATGCTGATCCTGCTCATTCCGCTGGAGTTCTTCTCCAACATTCTCGTCCGCCCGATGACCCTGTCGTTGCGTCTGTTCGCCAACATGTTCGCCGGGCACCTGCTGCTCGTGCTGTTCTCGACCGGCGGAGCGTGGCTGCTCGTCGACGCGACCGGTTCGATCGTTTTGAAACCCGCGGGCATCCTCGCCTACCTTCTCGGTATCGCCATCGGCTTCCTCGAAGTCATCGTGGCGGTGCTGCAGGCCTATGTGTTCACCCTGCTGACGGCGACCTACATCGGTGGATCGCTGGCGGCAGACCACTGACCGTCCCGCAGTAAGACTTTCCCAACGCGCACCACGCGCACCACGAGAACGGTCACAACGACCGACAACGAAAGGAAACCCCAATGGGTGGCTCCCTCAACATGGTTGGTTACGGCCTCGCCGCGATCGGCCCCGGTATCGGTGTCGGCCTGGTGTTCGCCGCTTACATCAACGGCACGGCCCGTCAGCCGGAGATGCAGAGCCGGTTGCAGCCGATCGCGTTCCTCGGCTTCGCCCTGACCGAGGCCCTTGCCATCATCGGTATCGCCCTCGCGTTCGTGCTCAAGGCCAAGAACGGCTGATCCAGCCCTGACGTCCATCGACCGTTAGAGGTTCTGCAATGACACCGATTTTTCTAGCCGCAGACGCCGAGCCGAATCCGCTCGGCTTCAACGTGGCCGAGTTCGTGCTCGTGCTCATCGTCTTCGTGCTGCTGTACCTGCTGGTCCGCAAGTTCGTCGTGCCCGCCTTCGAGAAGTCCTTCGCCGAGCGGCGGGACGCGATCGAGGGCGGCATCGAGCGGGCCGAACAAGCCCAGGCCGAGGCGGCTCGCCTGCTGGAGCAGTACAACGCCCAGTTGGCCGAGGCGCGCTCGGAGGCGGCCCAGATCCGCGAGGGTGCCCGGGCTGAGGCCCAGCGCATCGTCGAGGATCTGCGTACGCAGGCGCAGGAGGAGTCGGCGCGCATCGTCGCCCGGGGCGAGGAACAACTGGCGGCCCAGCGCAGCCAGGTGGTCCGCGAACTGCGCGGTGAGATCGGCACCCTGGCGGTCGAATTGTCGGAGAAGATCATCGGACAGAAGCTGAGTGACGACGCGACGGTGCGCAGCACGGTCGACGCCTTCCTGGCCGACATCGAGGCCCAGCAGTCCGCCGGTCACGGTGCCGCCAGCCCGGGGGGATCTGCATGATCCACGCAGCGTCCCGCCTGGCCCTCGTGGAGTCCCGCGAGCGGCTGAACGGGGTGCTGTCCGGCCTTGGCACGGACGGCACCGGGCCGAGCACGCTGGCTTCGGAGCTCTACGGCACGGCTGACCTGCTCGTGGGTCAGCCGCGCCTGCGCCGGACTCTGGCCGACCCGTCCACCGATGCGACCAACCGGGGCAACCTGTTGCGTTCGCTGTTGGCCGGACGGCTGAGCGGGCCGACTCTGGAGGTTGCCGGGGCCGTCGTGGAACAACGCTGGTCCTCGGCCTGGGACCTAGCCGATGCCCTGGAGATCCTCGCCGACGAAGCGTTGCTGGCCTCGGCCGAGCAGCAGGGCACGCTCGACACGGTGGAGGACGAACTCTTCCGCTTCGAGCGCATCCTCGACGGTGCACCCGAGCTCACCGCGGCGCTGGACGAGCAGGGCGCTCCACCCGCGCGCCGGATCGAGTTGCTTCGGTCGGTGCTCGGCAGCAAGGTTCAGCCGATCACGCTGGAACTGCTCGAACACGCCGTCACCAGCGCGCGCAAGCGTTCGATCGCGCTGGCCATCGATGATCTGCTCGAGGCCAGCGCGGCTCGTCGTCAGCGCTCGGTCGCCCGGGTCATCTCGGCGACCGAACTCACCGAGGCTCAGACGGGCCGGCTGACCGCCGTGCTCAGCGAGCTCTACGGCCGCCCGATCAGCGTGCGGAGCGCGATCGACCCGGGTATCCGTGGGGGACTGGTCGTGCGTGTGGGCGACGAGGTCATCGACGGGACCATCGCCTCCAGGCTGGCCGCGGCCAAGATCGCACTGTCGCACTGACGGCGACACGACAACGCCCGGCGCTCGCGTCGGGCAGCATGAGCAACAGGCAGGGCGGCTCGTAGCGGCTCTGAGGAGCTACGAACCGATATGACCACCGCAGTTCGCGAGAAGAGACAGAGGAACATGACATGGCTGAGCTGACCATCTCCGCCGACGAGATCCGGAGTGCGCTCGAGGGCTACGTGTCCTCCTACACCCCGGAGGCCTCCCGCGAGGAGGTCGGCGTCGTGGCCGACACCGGCGACGGCATCGCCCACGTCGAAGGCCTGCCCAGTGCCATGACCAACGAACTCCTGGAGTTCGACGGCGGCACCCTGGGCCTGGCGCTGAACCTCGACGTCCGCGACATCGGTGTCGTCATCCTCGGTGACGCCTCCAAGATCGAGGAGGGACAGCCGGTCAAGCGCACCGGCGAGATCCTGTCGGTCCCGGTGGGCGACGCCTTCCTCGGCCGCGTCGTCAACCCTCTCGGTGTTCCCATCGACGGCCTCGGCGAGATCGAATCAGAAGGCCGCCGCGCACTGGAGCTGCAGGCCCCCACCGTGGTCCAGCGCAAGGAGGTCCGCGAGCCGCTGCTCACCGGCATCAAGGCCATCGACGCCATGACCGCCATCGGTCGCGGCCAGCGCCAGCTGATCATCGGGGACCGCCAGACCGGCAAGACGACCGTCGCGCTCGACGCCATCATCAACCAGCGCAACAACTGGAAGACCGGCGATCCGAAGCAGCAGGTCCGCTGCATCTACGTCGCCATCGGTCAGAAGGGTTCGACGATCGCCGCGGCGAAGAAGACCCTGGAGGAAGCCGGCGCGCTGGAATACACCACCATCGTCGCGGCGCCCGCCTCCGACTCGGCTGGTTTCAAGTACCTGGCCCCCTACACCGGCTCGGCCATCGGTCAGCACTGGATGTACGCCGGCAAGCACGTCCTCATCGTGTTCGACGACCTGTCCAAGCAGGCCGAGGCCTATCGCGCCGTGTCGCTGCTGCTGCGCCGTCCGCCGGGCCGCGAGGCCTACCCGGGCGACGTCTTCTACTTGCACTCGCGGCTGCTCGAGCGTTGCGCCAAGTTGTCCGACGAGCTCGGCGGCGGCTCGATGACCGGTCTGCCCATCATCGAGACCAAGGGCAACGACGTCTCGGCCTACATCCCGACCAACGTCATCTCGATCACCGACGGCCAGTGCTTCCTGGAAACGGACCTGTTCAACGCAGGCGTCCGGCCGGCCATCAACGTCGGTATCTCGGTGTCGCGGGTCGGTGGTTCGGCGCAGACCAAGGCGTTGAAGTCGGTAGCCGGCCGTCTCCGGGTCGACCTGGCCCAGTACCGCGAACTGGAGGCCTTCGCTGCCTTCGGCTCCGACCTGGACAAGGCCAGCCAGCAGCAGCTACGTCGCGGCTCCCGACTCGTGGAGCTGCTCAAGCAGCCGGCAGCCTCACCGTTCTCGCCGGAGAAGGAGGTCGTCTCGATCTGGGCCGGCACGACCGGCGTCCTGGACGATCTCGAGGTCGCCGACGTGCGCCCCTACGAGGCCGCGCTGCACGACTACATCGCGCACAACGCCCCTGGCATCTTCGACACCATCGTCAACACCGGCAAGCTGGAGGACGACACCATCGCGGAGCTGGAGAAGGCGGCCGCCGAGGTCAAGTCGCAGTTCACCGCCGAGAAGGCCAGCGCCAAGCAGGCCGCTGAAGCGGCGGCGAAGTAGCCGATGGGCGCCCAGCTTCGGGTCTACCGACGGCAGATCAAATCTGTCCAGTCGACCCAGAAGATCACCAAGGCGATGGAGCTCATCGCCGCCTCGCGCATCGTCAAGGCGCAGAACCGGGTCAACGCGGCCCGGCCCTACGCCGATGAGCTCACCCGCGCGCTGGCTGCCCTGGGCAAGGACAGCTCGCTGAAGAACCGGTTGCTGACCGGCGTGGACAACCCGCGCCGCTCCGGCATCGTGCTCGTGACCTCCGACCGCGGATTGGCCGGTGGATACAGCGCGAACGCCATCAAGCGGGCCAACGAGTTGTCGGAGGAAATTCGCGCGGCGGGCAAGGAGCCGGTGCTGTACGTCATCGGCCGTAAGGGCGTTGCCTACTACCGGTTCCGCAACCTGCCGGTCGCCGACAGCTGGACCGGGTTCTCCGAGCAGCCCAACTTCATCGACGCCCGTGAGGCGACCACCGCGGTCGTCGGCGCCCTGGAGGCAGGCAGCGACGGTGAGTACCACGACGCGCCGGGCATCGACGAGCTTTACGTCGTCTACACCAGTTTCGACTCGATGGTCACCCAGACCCCGACCGCGGCCCTGGTGGCTCCGGTGAAACTGTCGCAGGACAACCCCGCTGAGGCCGACGAGTCCGCGGTCAAGGACGGCGCCCCGGGCCCGTCCTACGACTTCGAGCCGGAGCCCGAGGAACTGCTCGGGGCTTTGCTGCCCCGCTACATCAGCGCCCGGATCTTCTCCGCGCTGCTGGAGTCGGCCGCTTCGGAGTCGGCCGCCCGTCGCCGCGCGATGAAGTCGGCCTCGGACAACGCGTCGGACCTGATCAAGACCTACACACGACTGGCGAACCAGGCTCGCCAGGCCGAGATCACCCAGGAAATCAGCGAGATCGTCGGTGGCGCCGATGCTCTTGCCGCAGCAGGAAGTGACTACTGACATGACGACACTGTTCGAAGATGCCGCCTCGACCGACACCTCCGGTACCGGCGTAGGTCGAGTAGTTCGGGTGACCGGTCCCGTGGTCGACGTCGAGTTCGGCCGCAACAACATCCCGGACCTGTTCAACGCGCTGACCCTGGAGGTCGAGCTCGGCGAGCTGTCCAAGACGCTCACGCTGGAGGTGGCCCAGCACATCGGTGACGACATGGTTCGGGCCATCGCACTGCAGCCCACCGACGGTGTCGTTCGCGGCGCCGAGGTGACCGACACCGGCGGCCCCATCTCGGTGCCCGTGGGTGACATCACCAAGGGCCATGTGTTCAACGCACTGGGTCAGCCGCTGGACGAGGCAGGCATCGGGCTGGAGTTCCCCGAGCGCTGGAGCATCCACCGCGACCCGCCGGCCTTCGACCAGCTCGAGTCCAAGACCGAGCCGATGTGGACGGGCATCAAGGTCATCGACCTGCTCACCCCTTATGTGACCGGCGGGAAGATCGGCCTGTTCGGCGGCGCCGGTGTCGGCAAGACGGTGCTCATCCAGGAGATGATCTACCGGGTGGCCAAGAACTTCGGTGGCGTCTCGGTGTTCGCCGGCGTCGGTGAGCGCACCCGCGAGGGCAACGACCTGATCGCTGAGATGACCGAGTCGAACGTTCTCGCCGATACGGCGCTGGTCTTCGGCCAGATGGACGAGCCGCCGGGCACCCGGCTGCGGGTCGCGCTGTCGGCGCTGACGATGGCGGAGTACTTCCGCGACGTCCAGGGCCAGGATGTGCTCCTGTTCATCGACAACATCTTCCGGTTCACCCAGGCCGGGTCAGAGGTGTCGACCCTGCTGGGCCGCATGCCGTCCGCCGTGGGTTACCAGCCCACGTTGGCCGATGAGATGGGTCAGCTGCAGGAGCGGATCACCTCGACCCGCGGCCACTCGATCACCTCGATGCAGGCGATCTACGTCCCGGCCGACGACATCACCGACCCGGCGCCCCACACCGCCTTCGCGCACCTGGACGCGACCACCGTGCTTTCGCGCCCGATCTCGGAGAAGGGGATCTACCCGGCGGTCGACCCGCTGGACTCCACCTCCCGCATCCTGGACGCGCAGTACATCGGCCAGGACCACTACGACGTGGCGTCGGAGACCAAGCGGATCCTGCAGCGCTACAACGAGCTGCAGTCCATCATCGCCATCCTCGGCATCGACGAGCTCTCCGAAGAGGACAAGATCCTGGTCGGCCGCGCCCGGCGAATCGAGCGGTTCCTGTCGCAGAACACGTTCGTGGCCGAGCAGTTCACCGGCATCCCCGGATCGTTCGTACCGGTCGAAGAGACCATCGACGCGTTCAAGAGACTGGCCGCGGGCGATTTCGACGCCTACCCCGAACAGGCGTTCTTCATGTGCGGTGGCCTCGAGGACCTCGAGAAGAAGGCTCACGAGCTGCGTAACGCCTGACGTTTTCGCGGTGGCCCTTCGAGGGTTGCGCCGCTTGAGGTCTGACGTTCAACCAGAGGTCGAGACAGGAAGAGGGATCGATGCCCAACACGATGCAGGTCGAGCTGGTCTCGGTCGAGCGCCCGATCTGGTCGGGTGAGGCGACCGCGGTGTACGCGCGGACGCCCGAGGGCGAGATCGGCGTCATGGCCGGACACGCCCCGCTGCTGGGCGCGCTCGAGCCTGGCTGGCTGGTGCGGATCCAGCAGGCCGACGGGGTCGAGCAGCGTATCGCCGTCCACGGCGGGTTCCTCTCCGTTCGGCACGATGGCGTCTCAGTCCTGGCTGAGATCGCCGAATCCTCGGACGAGATCGACGTCGCCCGAGCCCGGGCCGCACTGGAACGGGCTGGATCCGGCAGCGACGACGACACGGTCGCCGCCCGGAACCGGGCGCTGTCCCGGCTCCGCGCGGCCGGGGAACAGGTATAGCGGACTTGCCGTTCGGGTCACGGCCCGAACCTGATCGCCACGGAGGCACGCGGTGACGACGGTCGAGATTCTCGCCTTCGTCGCCGTGTGCCTCCTGTTCGTCCTGGCGCTGGCCGCCTGGTCACTCGTGGTGCTCCACCAGCGACGGATGGTCTCCTCCGTCGGTGGCCTTGCGGTCGCCTTCAAGCGCGGGGAAGAGCGCTGGGCCAACGGGGTCGGCCGCTACTCAGGCGACGAGTTCATCTGGTACCGGACCCTGACGTTCTCACCGGCACCGGCTCAGCGGCTGCCCCGCACGGAACTCCGGGTGCTGTCGAACCGAGCCTGGGACGCCAAGCGGGACATGGCGCTTCGGCCCAACCTGTCCATCGTCGAGTGCAGCTTCCGCGGGGAGACGATCAGTCTCGGATTCCCCGACAACGGGCGTACCGGCTTCCTGTCGTGGCTGGAAGCGGCGGCACCGCGCTTCTAGCCGCTCCGGCCGCCGCCCGGCTGCCAGAGCACATCCCCGCCCGGGTTGGCCGCCCGCGCCAGAATGAAGAGCAGGTCCGAGAGCCGGTTGAGGTAGGTGGCCGTCAACGGGTTCGTCCGGTCCTCATCCTTCTGGATCAACGCCCAGCAACTGCGCTCGGCTCGCCGGGCCACCGTGCGCGCCGCGTGCAACAGCGCGGCGCCGGCGGTCCCGCCGGGCAGGATGAACGAGCTCAGCGGTTCGAGGTCGGCGTTGAACTCATCGCACCAGGCCTCCAGCCGGTCGACATAGTCCTGCGCCACCCGCAACGGCGGATACTTCGGCTCGGCCACGATCGGGGTGCACAGGTCCGCTCCGACATCGAACAGATCGTTCTGGAGCTGGGCGATGACCGCGGCGATGCGCGGCGGTAACTGTCCCAGGGCGGCGGCCACACCCAAGCAGGCATTGGTCTCGTCGGTGTCGGCGTAGGCACTGACCCTGATGTCGGTCTTGGCGACCCGGCTCATGTCGCCGAGCGCGGTGGTACCGGTGTCGCCGGTCTTGGTGTAGATCCGGGTCAGGTGGATGGCCATGCCCGCCAATCTAGCCAGTGGCCCACCACCCGATGACTAGGCTGTCCGGGTGCAGGTATTTCGAGTGGTCGGCGGTGCCCGGTTGTCGGGTGAGGTTCCCATCGTCGGCGCCAAGAACAGTGTCCTGAAACTCATGGCGGCCGCGCTGCTGGCGCCAGGGCAGACCACCATCGCGAATCTGCCCGCGATCTCCGACGTGACGATCATGAACCAGCTGCTCGAGCGGCTGGGGTGTGAGGTTTCCGAGCATCGCGACGCCGCGGGGACCGATGTGGTGGCCATCGGGGTCCCGGAGCTTCCCTCCGACCGGGCCCCCTACGAACTCGTTCGCAAGATCCGAGGATCGATCTGCGTGCTGGGACCGTTACTGGCCCGGTGCGGTCGTGCGCAGGTCGCCCTGCCCGGCGGCGACGCGATCGGCTCCCGCCCGCTCGACATGCACTTCATGGGCCTGGAGAAGATGGGCGCCGAGGTTCGGGTCGAGCACGGGTACGTGATCGCAGAAGCCGGCGAGCTGCGCGGCGCCACGATCTGGCTCGACTTCCCGAGCGTCGGCGCGACCGAGAACATCCTCACCACGGCCACTCTGGCCAAGGGGACCACGGTCATCGACAACGCGGCCCGCGAACCGGAGATCGTCGACCTGTGCCAGATGCTGGTGTCGATGGGCGCGCAGATCGACGGGGTCGGGACCTCGACCCTGGAGATCACCGGGGTCGACAGCCTGCAGCCGACGTCGCATCGCGCGGTGGCCGACCGGATCGTGGCCGGCACCTGGGCGGTGGCGGCGGCGATGACCCGTGGGGACGTGACTATTCGCGGCGGAAACGCCGCTCATCTGGAGATCGCCCTGGACAAGCTCCACCACGCCGGAGCCACGGTGGAGGTGCTGGCCGACGGGTTCCGGGTGGCAGCGCAGGACCGGCCGCGAAGCTTCGACGTGGTGACCCTTCCCTATCCGGGCCTGGCCACCGACCTGCAGCCGCAGGCCATCGCCTTGCTCTCCATCGCCGAAGGCACCGCGATGATCACCGAGAACCTGTTCGAGGCGAGGTTCATGTTCTGTGACGAGATCGCGCGCATGGGGGCCGATGTTCGTACCGACGGCCACCACGCGGTCGTCCGGGGCAAGCCGGAACTGTCCGGTGCCCCGGTGCGCGCGACCGACATCCGGGCTGGGGTGGGCCTGGTGCTCGCCGGTCTGGTGGCCGAGGGCGTCACCGAGGTCTCGGAGATCCACCACATCGATCGCGGGTACGTCCGCTTCGACGAGCAGATGCGCTCCCTCGGCGCCGACGTGACCCGGGTCGAGTCGGAGATCTTCTGACCGTCGAAGCGGCGACGTCAGCCCTCGAGCAGCCGGCGCGCCTTGTCGGCGTCGGCGGTGAACACCAGGACGTCATAGTGGTTGGCGTCCAGACGCGAGACGGTGCAGCGGACACCGCCGGCCGAGAGCCGGTTCTTCACCGTCAGTGCCTGCGAACGACCCGCTGATCCCAGCACTGCAGTCAGCATGCCCAGGTCCGCCCCCGGGCCGTGGGCCGGACGGCCGGTGCGAGGGCGGGACGGCTTGAACACCCACCGCACGACGAAGGCCAGCATGACGGCCACGACGAAGGCGGTGATCGGCACCGAGAGGTCGAAGCCCATCTAACGACGATAGGCCGGGATGGGCACGCCGGTCACGGTCTCAGGCATCCTTGCTGCGCGCGCCGGTGACAACCGGCGGCTCGACCGACCACGGGAAGTTGATCCAGCGATCGGTCCGCTTCCAGACGTACTCGCACTTGACCGTCGAAGGCGGCTTCTCGTACACCACCGCGCACCGGACGTCCGCGACGTAGTCGGCGCAGAAATCCTTCACCAACCGCAGCGTGGCGCCGGTGTCGGCCACATCGTCGGCGATCAGGACCCTGGCTCCGGAGAGGTCCACCGGCTGCGGGACCGGGGGCAGGACGACGGGCATCTCCAGCCGCGAGTCGACGCCGGTGTAGAACTCCACGTTCATCACGTGCAGGTTCTTGACGTCGAGGGCGTAGCCGAGCGCGCCCGCCGCGAACAGGCCGCCGCGGGCGATGGCCAGAATGAGGTCCGGACGGAAACCGTCCTCGGCGATCGAGGCCGCGAGTTCGCGGCTGGCCACCCCGAAGGCCGCCCAGGTGAGGTTCTCCCGCTCGTCGGCGGCGCCGACCGCACTCGTCCCGTCCGTCCCGTCCGTCTGGCCCATGGCGCGATCATGCCAGAGCCACGGCGGGCACCCCTGGGGATGCCGGACGTAGCGGTACGGCCGGAGCAAACGGTCCGGCTCCGACGGCTGCGAACTGAACCACATCCGCCTACCCACGGGTAGCGCTGGTGTCATCATCGGCAACATGGCCGACGTGCAGCGGGACAAACCCTGGGTGATGCGGACCTACGCCGGCCATTCCAGTCCGGCCGAATCCAACGCGCTCTACCGGCGCAATCTGGCCAAGGGCCAGACGGGTCTGTCCGTCGCCTTCGACCTGCCCACCCAGACCGGGTACGACCCGGACGCGGAACTGGCGCGGGGGGAGGTGGGCAAGGTGGGCGTCCCGATCGCGCATATCGGTGATCTGCGGGCGCTCTTCGAAGGGATCCCGCTGGAGCAGATGAACACGTCGATGACGATCAACGCCCCGGCGATGTGGCTGCTCGCGTTGTATCTCGTCGTCGCGGAGGAACACGCGCACGCCGCCGGCCTCGATCCCGCCGAGGTCCGCGGCAGGCTCGCCGGTACCACTCAGAACGACATCGTGAAGGAGTACCTGTCCCGAGGGACCTACGTCTTCCCACCCGCCCCGTCGCTGCGGCTGATCACGGACATGATCGCCTACACCGTCGCCGAGGTGCCCAAGTGGAACCCGATCAACATCTGCAGCTATCACCTGCAGGAAGCGGGGGCCACGCCCGTGCAGGAGCTGGCGTTCGCGCTGTGTACGGCGATCGCGGTGCTCGACTCGGTCCGCGAGAGCGGGCAGGTGCCGCCCGATCGGTTCGGCGAGGTGGTCGCCCGGATCTCCTTCTTCGTGAATGCGGGGGTTCGCTTCGTCGAAGAAATGTGCAAGATGCGGGCGTTCGTGCAGTTGTGGGATGAGATCACCGCCGAGCGTTACGGGGTGAGCGACGCCACGCAGCGCCGGTTCCGCTACGGCGTGCAGGTCAACTCGCTCGGCCTGACCGAGGCGCAGCCGGAGAACAACGTCACCCGGATCCTGCTCGAGATGCTGGCCGTGACCCTGTCCCGCGACGCCCGGGCCAGAGCGGTGCAGCTGCCGGCCTGGAACGAGGCGCTGGGACTGCCCCGGCCGTGGGACCAGCAGTGGTCGTTGCGCATGCAGCAGGTGCTCGCCTTCGAAACCGACCTGCTCGAGTACGGCGACCTGTTCACCGGCTCGCCGGTCGTGCAGGCCAAGGTCGACGAGCTGACCTCCGGCGCGCGGGCGGAGATCGCCCGAATCCTCGACCTCGGTGGGGCCGTCGCCGCGGTGGAATCGGGATACTTGAAGTCGGCGCTGGTCAGCTCGCTCGCCCAACGGCGTCGGCGGATGGAGTCCGGGGAGGACGTGGTCGTCGGCGTGAACCGTTTCCTGGAGACCGAAGCGAACCCGCTGACCGCGGACCTGGACGCCGCCATCCTCACGGTCGAGCCGGGAGTGGAGGCCGCGGCCGTCACGGCCCTCACGCACTGGCGGGCCGAGCGTGATCAGATCGAGGCCGACGCCGCGCTGGCCGAGTTGATCAAGGTTGCCGCTACGGCGGACAACCTGATGACGGCGACGCTGCGTTGCGCGCGCGCCGGAGTCACCACCGGCGAGTGGGCCACCGCCCTGCGCTCGGTGTTCGGGGAGTACCGGGCGCCGACCGGGGTCGGGTCGGCATCGGCCGGCTCGTTCGACGATGCCTTCGACGTCCTTCGCCGCCGAGTGGCCCAGACCGGAGCAGAACTCGGCGCGCCGCTGAAGTTCCTGCTCGGCAAGCCTGGTCTGGACGGGCACTCGAACGGCGCCGAGCAGATCGCGGTCCGGGCCCGCGACGCCGGGTTCGAGGTGGTCTATTCGGGCATCCGGCTGACCCCGGCGCAGATCGTCGCCTCAGCGGTCGAGGAGGACGTCGATGTCATCGGACTGTCGGTGTTGTCGGGCTCGCACCTGTCGGTCGTGCCCGAGGTCCTCGCCGGCTTGCGCGAGGCCGGACTGGACGACGTACCCGTGATCGTCGGCGGGATCGTGCCGGACTCCGACGCCGAGCGGTTGCGTGCGGCAGGCGTCGCCCGCGTCTTCACGCCCAAGGACTTCCAGATGAGCACGGTTCTCCACGGCGTGGTGGACGCGATTCGCGAGGCGCACGATCTGAGCTGAAGGCTAGGCTGCCGGAGTGCGTCTGGTCATTGCTCGCTGCTCGGTCGATTACATCGGGCGACTGACCGCCCATCTGCCCATGGCGCCGCGGCTGCTGATGGTCAAGAACGACGGGTCCGTCCTCGTCCACGCCGATGGTGGTTCCTACAAGCCGCTCAACTGGATGTCGCCGCCGTGCAGGCTGGTCGAGGCCGATGGCCAGTGGACGGTGACCAACAAGGCCGGTGAGCAGCTGGTGATCACGCTCGAGGACGTGCTGCACGATTCCAGTCACGAACTCGGCATCGATCCGGGCCTGGTCAAGGACGGGGTCGAAGCCCACCTGCAGGTACTGCTGGCCGAACACATCGAGACCCTGGGCGACGGGTACCGCCTGGTTCGCCGGGAGTACCCCACCGCGATCGGCCCGGTGGACATCCTGGCCCGCGATCCGGCGGGGTCGGCGGTCGCCGTGGAGATCAAGCGTCGGGGCGAGATCGACGGTGTCGAGCAGCTGACCCGCTACCTGGAACTGCTCAACCGGGATCCGCTCCTGGCCCCGGTTCGCGGCGTGTTCGCCGCTCAGGAGATCAAGCCGCAGGCCCGAACGCTGGCTCAGGACCGGGGGATCGAGTGCCTGGTGCTGGACTACAACGCCATGCGCGGCCTCGACAACTCCGCCGACCGGCTGTTCTGAGCCGCGGCACGGTGGCACTTTCCTTCGGGGCTACTCGTCAGTAACCTCGGGCTATGACTGCGGTGTCGTCGCCTTCCAGCCCGCCCGAATCGACCGCCCCGGCTCGGCCAGCCGGTCGCGAGGACGGCACCTTCGAGTCGGTCAACCCGGCCACCGGCGCGTCGCTGGGCCGATATGCCGTCGCCGATTCGGCCGAGGTCGACGACGTCGTGGCCCGGGCCAGGGACGGGGCCGTCTGGTGGCAGTCGCTGGGGGAGCCCGGGCGGCGAACGATTCTCCGACGGTGGCGTGCCGAACTGGTGGCCAGGTCCGACGAACTGGCGCGCCTGATTCACCTCGAGAACGGCAAGACGATGGCCGACGCGGTCATCGAGGTCAGCATCGCGATCGCCCACCTGGACTGGGCCGCCCGGCACGCGCGCACGGTTCTCGGCAAGCGCCGTGTCAATCCAGGCGTCCTCGCCCCCAACCACGCAGCAACCGTGGAGTACCTGCCGTTCGGGGTCGTCGGCGTCATCGGTCCCTGGAACTACCCGGTGCACACGCCGATGGGTTCGATCTCCTATGCCCTTGCGGCCGGCAACGCGGTGGTCTTCAAGCCGAGCGAGTACACCCCGGGGATCGGGCAGTGGCTGGTCGATTCCTTCGCGCCGTTGGTCGAGGATCGCGCGGTGTTCGTCCTGGTCACCGGACTCGGCGCGACCGGGGCCGCGCTGTGCCGGGCCGGCATCGACAAGCTGGCCTTCACCGGTTCGGCCCGCACCGGCAAGCTGGTGATGGCGGCCTGTGCCGAGCATCTCACCCCCTGCCTGGTGGAGTGTGGCGGCAAGGATCCGATGATCGTGGCGGCCGACGCGAACCTCGACCTCGCGGTGGACCAAGCGCTCTGGGGTGCGATGTCCAACGGTGGTCAGACCTGCGCAGGCGTCGAGCGCGTCTACGTCGAGGCAGCGGTCTACGCCGACTTCGTCGAACGGGTGGCCGTGCGAGCTCGTCAACTCCGATCCGGCGGTGCCGGTGCCGGTGCCGGTGCCGGTGGCGGTGGCGCACACGATCATGTCCCGGACTACGGCCCGATCACGATGCCGGGCCAGCTCGAGGTCATCGCTCGGCACATCGATGCCGCCCTGGCTGACGGTGGGCGCGCGGTGGTCGGCGGCCCGAACTCGGTGCGCCCTCCGTACGTGGACCCGGTGGTGCTCGTGGACGTGCCGGCCGATTCGATCGCGGTCACCGAGGAGACGTTCGGACCCACCGTCGTAGTGAGCCAGGTCGCCGATCTGGACGAGGCCGTACGACGGGCCAACTCCACGACCTACGGGCTCGGGGCTTCGGTCTTCAGCCGGCGCCAGGGCAGACAGGTCGCAGACCGGCTCGACGCGGGCATGGTGAGCATCAACTCCGTACTGACCTACGCCTCGATTCCGGGCCTGCCGTGGGGTGGCAGCAAGGACTCCGGCTTCGGGCGCATCCACGGCCCGGACGGGCTGCGGGAGTTCGCGCGTTCGCGAGCCGTCACGCGGGAGCGCTTCCCGATCCCGCTCAAGGTCACGAGTTTTGCCCGCGGCGAGAAGGCTATCGGGCAGTTACGGCAACTGGTTCGAGCCCGGTGGGGCCACCGCTGAGACCGTGTGACTAGTACCCCACCGAACGGCGTGCCTCGAGTCGGCCGGTTACCGTCAGCTCGGAGCGTGACGCAACTGTCCCGGTCAGGAAGGGTGATCTCGGCGATGACGCGAGAGTTCAAGCGAGTCGGTGTGGTCGGGCTCGGCACCATGGGCGCCGGGATCGTCGAGGTGTTCGCCCGTCAAGGCCTTCAGGTCGTCGCCGTCGACCGCGACGAGGAGGCCGTCACCCGCGGCCGGGGACATCTGCAGACCTCGACCGGTCGGGCCGTGGCCCGCGGCAAGCTCACCGAGCAGGATGCGGCCACCCTGGTCGATCGGGTCAGCTTCAACACCGAACTCAAGGCAATGGCTGATGTCGACCTCGTCGTCGAGGCCGTGCCGGAAAACCTCGATCTGAAAAGGTCGATCTTCGCCGCGCTGGACGAGATATGTCCGCCCGAGACGATCCTGGCCACCAACACCTCGTCCTTGTCGGTCACCGAGATCGCCGTCGCGACGGGGCGTCCGGGCAAGGTCGTCGGGCTGCACTTCTTCAATCCCGCGCCGGTGATGAAGCTCGTCGAGATCGTCCGCAGCGTGGTCACCGAGCCCGACGTCGTCGCCGACATCGAAGCGTTCGCCGCTGCGCTCGGCAAGACGGACGTGACCATCGGCGATCGGGCCGGGTTCATCGCCAACGCCCTGCTGTTCGGCTATCTCAACCACGCCGCGGCAATGTACGAATCCCACTACGCCAGCCGCGAGGACATCGACGCGTCGATGAAGCTCGGTTGCGGGTTGCCCATGGGTCCACTGGCCTTGCTCGACCTGATCGGTCTGGACACCGCGTACGAGATCCTCGACACGATGTACAAGCAATCGCGCGACCGGTTGCATGCACCGACCCCGATCTTCAAGCAGATGATCACCGCGGGCCTGCTCGGCCGTAAGACGGGCCGCGGCTTCTACAGCTACGAGAAGGCCGACTCGCCCGTCGTGATCGCCGATCCGCAGACACCGAGCAGCGAACCGCTGTCCGGCGGGCGAACGGTCGACTCGGTCGGGGTGGTCGGCTCTGGCACCATGGCGACCGGCATCGTCGAGGTGCTGGCCAAGGCGGGTCTGGACGTGCACTACGTCGCCCGGGGCGCGGACAAGGTGGCCAGGGTCCGCAACGCCGTCGAGCGATCGACTGCGAAAGCCGTTGAGCGCGGCAAGATGTCGCCTGCCGATCGCGACGGGGCATTGAGCCACATCAGCGGTTCGAGCGAGCTCGCCGATCTCGCTCAGGTCGACCTGGTCGTCGAGGCCGTGGTCGAGGATCTGTCGGTGAAGCGGCTGCTGTTTGCCGAGCTCGATGCGGTGTGCAAGCCCGGCGCCGTTCTGGCCACCACGACGTCCTCGCTGCCGGTCATCGAGTGCGCCGCGGCCACCAGCCGTCCGGGCGAGGTCATCGGAATGCACTTCTTCAACCCGGCAGCCGTCATGAAGCTGGTCGAGGTCGTCAGCACGGTGGCCACCGAGGCCGAGGTGGAGACCACCGTGCTGCAGTTGACCGCAAGGATCGGCAAGCACGCCGTCCGGTGCGGGGACCGGGCCGGTTTCATCGTCAACGCCTTGCTGTTTCCGTACCTCAACGACGCGGTGCGCATGCTGGAGGCGCACTACGCCACCAGTGAGGACATCGACTCGGCCATGAAGGTCGGCTGCGGCTACCCGATGGGCCCGTTCGAGCTTCTGGACGTCGTGGGCCTGGACGTCTCACTGGCCATTCAGCGGGTGCTCTACCTGGAGTTCCGCGAGCCGGGCTTCGCCCCCGCGCCGTTGCTGGAGCATCTCGTCACGGCCGGCCGGTTGGGGCGCAAGACCGGCAAGGGCTTCCGCGAATACGCTTGAGTCATGTCCGCACGACAACTGCCTGATCAGATCGGCTGGGACGGGTTACCCGAGCGGGTGACCATCTGTGAGGTCGGTCCCCGCGACGGCTTGCAGAACGAGTCCGGCGTCGTCGACCTCGCGGTGAAGCTGGAGTTCCTCGATCGGCTGGCCGACGCTGGTCACACCCTGATCGAGGCCACCAGCTTCGTGCACCCCGCCTGGGTCCCGCAGCTGGCCGATGCCCAAGAGCTGCTGGCCAAACTCGATCGGCGTCCCGGTGTTCGATACCCCGTCCTGGTTCCCAACGCGACCGGTCTGGACCGTGCTCTGGCGGCCGGCGTCGAGCAGATCGCGATCTTCGGCAGCGCTACCGAGACCTTCGCCCGCAAGAACCTGAACCGGTCCCGGAGCGAGTCCGTGGCCATGTTCGCGCCCGTCGTGAGCCGGGCTCGCGCGGAGGGACTGGCCGTGCGGGCTTACCTGTCGATGTGTTTCGGCGATCCGTGGGAGGGCCGGGTGCCACTTCGGCAGGTAGCCGACGCTGCCGGGGAACTGATGGCGCTGGGGTGCACCGAGCTCAGCGTGGGTGACACCATCGGGGTCGCGACACCGGGGCAGGTCCGTGCCCTGCTGGCGATGCTGTCCGGGGACGGGATCGATCTCGACCAGGTGGCGGTCCACTTCCACGACACCTACGGCCAAGCGCTGGCCAACACGCTGGCCGCGTTGCAATGCGGTGTGCACATCGTCGACGCGTCGGCCGGCGGCCTGGGTGGCTGCCCGTACGCCGAGAGCGCGACCGGCAACCTGGCGACCGAGGATCTCCTCTGGCAACTCGACGGTCTGGGCGTGCAGACGGGTGTCGACCTGGACAAGCTGGTCAGCACCAGCGTCTGGATGGCCGAACGCCTGGGGCGCCCGAGCCCGTCGCGCGTCGTGCAGGCCTTGGGCTGATCTCCGGCCGGTTCGAGGCTGACTAACCTGGTGGGGTGCCGCGCCGGAACCACTCAGCTCGATCCTCCGCCCGGTCGACACGGGAGTCCGGCAGACAGCACGGTGCCGCGGGCCCCGACGGCGGCCGTCCCAGTGCCTTCGACCAACGCACCGAGTCCTGGCGGGGTGAGCAGTACGTGGTGCGGGCAGTCACGGGCTCCGGATCAGCGGGCCCGTATCGATGCCCGGGATGTGACCAGGTTCTGGCGGCGGGCGTCGCGCACATCGTGGCGTGGCCGGCCCACCACGACGATGCCGCGGACCGCCGGCACTGGCACAGCGCCTGCTGGGCGGCGCGGGCCGCGCGCGGTCCGGATGTCCTGCGCTCGCGCAATGCTCCGCGCTACGGCCGGTGACAGGCCCTCAGCGCGCGGCCTGACGTGGCAGGACGACCTCGCGCAGGATCAGGGTGATCACGGCGACCAGTGGGATCGACACGAGGAAGCCGATCACGCCGAACAGGGTGTAGCCCGCCAACGCGCCGACGACCGCCGCGGCCGGACTGATCCGGACGTCGCGGTGCAGCAGCCTCGGGTAGAGCCAGATGCGCTGCGCGGTGTACCAGGCCAGTAGGAAGACGACCGTCGCGATACCCGAGGCCGTCGACTCCAGAAACACGACCGTGGCCACGACGGCGGTGGCCAGCACCTGGCCGACCAGCGGCGCGATCTCGAGCACCGCGACGATGAAGGCGAGCGCGAACGGGTACGGGACCCGGATGGTCCAGAAGAACACCAGGCTCACCAACCCCGAACAGAGCGCCAACCCGGCCGTGCCGATGACGTACCGGCCGATCTGCAGCACGATCTTGTCGCCGATCCCGCGAACCCGGGCCCGGCGGGAAGCCGGCGACAACCGGTAGGCGAAACCGGTGATGTCGCGCAGGTACAGCAGGAAATACAGGGTGAGCACGCCGAGGGAGAAGACTTCGAAGATGGTGGTGGCCACCGTCGATCCCACCGAGAACAGGTTGGTCGCCAACTGCTGGATCAGCTTGGAGTCCTGCAGGTACTTCTGGATCGAGGTCAGGAGGCCGAAGCGGCGGTCGAGCTCGGCGATCCGCTGATTGTGTTGCAGCTGAGTGACGTAGTGGGGCAGCTGGTCGACGAACGTGGTCGTCTGCGAGACCAGCGGGGGAACGACGGCCAGACCGAGTCCGGTCAGGAACAGCACGGCCGTGAGGAAGACGGCGGCGACCGACAGGCCCCGGGGGAGCCCCCACGACTCGACCTTGCGGACAGCGGGATCGAGACCGGCGGCCAGGAACAGCGACAGAGCGATGAGGATCAGCGTGTGCTGGCCCTGTTCCAGGGCGCGGAACAGCAGGTAGGCGAACCCGAAACCGATGGCCGCGGTCAGGCCCAGCCGGAACGGAGAGTAGGTCGCGAACTGGCGGCCGCGGGTCGGGCGGTAGGTGGCCAGTGGGTCGGTGCGTCCCGGCAAGCCTGTTGCGGTACTCGAGCCCGGGGGGCCGGCTGCGCCAGCACCCACGGGCGCGGGGCTCTCCTGAGCGGCTGCGCTGTCCCGCGCTGCCGAGACCGCGCCCGGACCGGCGGGTTCGATCACGAAGCGGTCGTTCCGGCCGTAGGCGGCACGCTGGCTGCGACAACGGCCGCGAGACGCTCGTGCAGTGCGCTGAGCTGGGTGTGGATCCCGATCCGCTCGTGGTCGAGCCGGTCGACCTCGGCCTGCGCGGCGGCAATCAGCGCGTCGGCGCGAGCCTCGGCCGCCTCATAGTCGGCCTGGGCCTGCTCCTCGGCCTTCGTCCGGCGGGCGCGCTGGGTGAGTTCGAAATCCTCCTCCGCGGTCGCGCGTCGCTGCGACGAGAGCTGGTCGGCATCGGCCCGCGCCCGCGCTGACGTGCGGTCCAGCTCGGCCCGCTCGGCGTCGGCGGCCTCGCGCCTGGCGGCCGTCTCCGCCTCGAAGGCGCTTGCTCGGGAGGCGATCTGGGTGGCCGCGCGCTCCAGCTCGCTCCTGGCCTGGGCCCTGGCCTGAGCCAGCTTCTGGTCGGCCTCGGCCGAGCGCTGCGCCGCGGCGGCGGTCAGCCGCTGCTGCTCGGCGGCAGCCTCGCCGCGTACTCGCTCGGCGTCGGCACGCGCGGCGCCCAGCACCCGCTCGGCTTCGACCTCGGCCGCGCGGCGGATCTGAGCCGCTTCCTCGTTGGCCAGCTGCAGCATGTCCCGAATGCGGTCCGAGACGTTGGTGGGGTTGAGCTCAGCAGCCTTGGCGGCCCGGGCGGCGCTGTCGGCCTCACGCTTGAGCGACTCGATGTGCGCGGCGTTGCTCGCCAGCTGGGCGGCCCGGTCGGCACTGGTGGCCAACGCCGCTTCGCGGGCGGCCGAGATCTCGGCGATCTCCGCCTCGGCGCGGGCGACATACTCGTCTACCTGGCGGCGGTCGTAGCCGCGCATCCCCACGTCGAAGTGTGGGACGTCGTCGCCGAGCAGGGGCAGGAGTTCGGTGCTGTTGTCTGCTGCCATGCCTCAATGGTCGCATGCAGGCCTGACCAAATCAGGCGTGCTTGCCGGTGTGTTCATCAGGGTTCATTCAGAACCCCGGCGAGGATCAGGCGCCCCGGAAGCGATTGATTGCCTGCAGGTGGCGGGCCCGGAACTCGTGGTCGAGCACTCCGAGCCCTTCGGACGCGGCCAGGCAGAGCACGCCGACCTTGCCCTGATGCAGGTTGCGATGGACGTCGTAGGCCGCCTGACCGGTCTCGGCGAGCGGGTAGACCCTCGATACGGTCGGGTGGATCGCGCCTTTCGCGACGAGCCGGTTCGCCTCCCATGACTCCTTGTAGTTGGCGAAGTGGGAACCGACGATTCGCTTGAGGTTCATCCAGAGGTAGCGATTGTCGTACTCGTGCCAGAAGCCCGAGGTCGAGGCGCACGTCACGATGGTGCCGCCGCGTTTGGCCACGTAGACCGAAGCCCCGAAGGTCTCGCGCCCCGGATGCTCGAACACGATGTCCGGGTCCTCGCCTCCGGTCAGTTCCCGGATCTTGGCGCCCAGTCGCTTCCACTCCCGCGGATCCTGGGTGTTGTTCTCGGACCAGAAGCGGTAACCCTCCGCGCTGCGGTCGATGATGAGTTCGGCTCCCATCCGGCGGCACAGCTCCGCTTTCTCGGGCGAGGACACCACACAGACCGGGATCGCGCCGCCGTTGAGGGCGAACTGGGTCGCATAGCCCCCCAGGCCACCGGATGCTCCCCAGATCAGCACGACGTCGCCCTGCTTCATCCCGGCGCCGTTGTGGCTGACCAGCTGGCGGTATGCGGTCGAGTTCACCAGGCCGGGGGAGGCCGCCTCCTCCCACGTCAGGTGCTCGGGCTTGGGCATCAGCTGATTCGACTTCACCAGAGCCAGTTCGGCCAGGCCGCCGAAGTTCGTCTCGAATCCCCAGATGCGCTGCTGCGGATCCATCATCGTGTCGTCGTGTCCTTGCGGATCCTCCAGTTCGACCGAGAGGCAGTGCGCCACGACCCGGTCACCGACCCGCCACCTGGTGACCCCCGGGCCGACCGCCAGCACCACGCCGGACAGGTCCGAACCCACGACGTGATAAGGCCGATCGTGTTTCTGGGCCAGGCTGGAGGACTTGCCGTAGCGCTGCAGGAAACTGAAGGTCGACACCGGTTCGAAGATCGAGGTCCATACCGTGTTGTAGTTGATCGCGCTGGCCATCACCGCGATGAGGGCCTCACCCGGGCCGATCTCGGGAGTCGGTACCGGTTGCAGGTGCAGCGACTTTCGCGGGTCCTTGTCCTTGGTGTCCAGGCCGGCGAACATGTCCACCTCATCGGCGCGGACGACGACGCCCTGATAGCGGTCGGGCACCCCTACCGCGGCGACGGCCGCGGGCTCGTTCGAAGCGATGGCAGCGCGGATCTGGTCGGCGAAATCGGCCACGATGGCGGGCTCCTCTACAGGCTCTGGCGCGGGCACGGCGTCCCGCCGGAAACGCGGATGGTCATGAGCGACGAGCGGATGTTGCGACGAGGTTACTGATCAGTAGCTTGGCCGTCCGGACGAGGTGACCCGCTCCACACCCGGGCGCGAGCCGTCAGGCGCTGCGGTCCGGGGCGTGCTCCACGAGCTCGACCAGCACGCCGCCGGCGTCCTTGGGATGGACGAAGTTGACCCGGCTGCCGGCCGTGCCCCGCCGGGGTGCCTCGTAGAGCAGACGTAGTCCCTTGCCCGACAGCTCGGCCATCGTCGCCTCGATGTCGTCGACGGTGTAGGCCAGCTGTTGTACGCCCGCTCCGTTGCGATCGAGGAACGTGGCAATGGTGGACGTGTCATCGAGCGGGGCGAGCAGTTGGATGCGGGTGCTGCCGTCGCCCACGGCCAGCATCGCCTCCCGCACGCCCTGCTCGGTGTTGACCTCCTCGTGCACGCTGTGGATGCCGAAGTTCTCGGCGTAGAAGGCGATTGCCTCGTCGAGGTCGGCTACCGCGATACCCACGTGGTCGATCCGCAGAATCGTCATGGTCACATCGTCGGGGCCGTAAACGCATGCGGCAGCGCGGGGTGGCACGGTTCATAGGGATTGGCTCTCACCGTGCGCCGGACACCCGGTTATCGTGGGTGCATGTCTGAAATCACGTCGGTCATAGTCGGCGGCGCCCGTACGCCGATGGGCCGCCTGCTGGGATCGCTCAAGGACTTCACCGCGCCTGCGCTGGGCGGACTGGCGATCCGTGGCGCGCTGGAGAAGACGGGCGTAGACCCGCGATCGGTCCAGTACGTGATCATGGGCCAGGTGTTGCAGGCCGGGATCGGGCAGGGGCCGGCCCGACAGGCGGCAGTCGAAGGCGGGATTCCGATGGACGTCCCGGCCATCACGCTGAACAAGCTGTGCCTGTCGGGGATCAACGCGATCACGCTGGCCGACCAGCTCATCCGGCTGGGGGAGTACGACATCATCGTGGCCGGCGGTCAGGAGTCCATGACCCGGGCCCCGCACCTGTTGCTGGGCTCTCGCGAGGGATTCAAGTACGGCGACGTCACCATGGCCGACCACATGGCCTACGACGGGCTGTCCGACGCGTTCACCGACCAGCCGATGGGTGCCCTGACCGAAGACGCCAACACCGAGCGGCAGGCGTTCACCCGCGCCGAGCAGGACGCCTTCGCCGCGCGCAGTCACCAGCTGGCGGCTTTGGCCTGGAAGAACGGGGTGTTCGACGACGAGGTCATCTCGGTGAGCATTCCCCAGCGCAAGGGCGACGCGCTGGAGTTCCGCTACGACGAGGGCGTTCGCGCCGACACCTCGGTCGACACTCTGGCCAAGTTGCGCCCCGCGTTTCGCAAGGACGGCACCATCACCGCCGGCAACGCCTCGCAGATCTCAGACGGCGCCGCCGCAGTGGTCGTGATGAGCAAGAGCAAGGCCGAGGAGCTGGGCCTGGACTGGATCGCTGAGATCGGCGCGAATTCCTCCGTCGCGGGACCGGACTCGACGCTGCAGTCGCAGCCGGCCAATGCGATCGCGGCGGCCGCGGCCAAGGAGGGCATCTCGGTGTCTGACCTCGATCTGGTCGAGATCAACGAAGCATTCGCGGCGGTCGGCCTGGCCTCGACGAAGCAGCTCGGCATCGATCCCGAGATCGTCAACGTCAACGGCGGGGCGTTGGCCGTCGGGCACCCGATCGGGATGTCCGGCGCCCGCATCGTCCTGCACCTGGCCCTGGAACTGCGTCGTCGAGGCGGCGGAATCGGAGCGGCGGCCCTGTGCGGCGGCGGCGGCCAGGGCGACGCTCTGATCCTTCGCGTCCCGGCCGCCTCCTAGGCGTCCGGTCGCGCGCATGCCGCCGGGCTCCGATCGTGATGTGCGGACGGGGCCGGACCGGCATGAGGCGTGAGCCGCCCCGCGCCTCTGCTCGCGATGATCTGGACACCCTGATCGATCAGGCTCGCCAGGGCGTGCCGCGGGCGGTGGCCCGGCTGCTCAGCCTGGTCGAGAACGAATCCGGTCAGCTGCGCGAGATCGCGGCTGCGTTGGCGCCGTTCACCGGTCGGGCCCGGGTGATCGGGCTGACAGGCGCGCCCGGCGTCGGCAAGTCCACCATGACGTCTGCGCTGGTCTCGGCGCTGCGCGATCAGCGGTTGCGGGTCGGCGTGCTGGCCATCGACCCCTCGTCCCCGTTCAGTGGCGGTGCGCTGCTCGGCGACCGGGTGCGGATGCAGGAACATGCCGTCGACAGCGGGGTGTTCGTCCGGTCGTTGGCGTCCCGGGGCCACCTGGGGGGCTTGAGCGCGGCGGTACCGCAGGCACTGCGCGTGCTCGACGCCGCCGGGTTCGATGTCGTCCTGATCGAAACGGTCGGCGTAGGCCAGTCCGAGGTCGACGTCGTCCGCCTGGCCGACACAACAGTGGTCATGCTGGCGCCGGGGATGGGGGACGGCATCCAGGCTGCCAAGGCCGGCATCCTCGAGATCGCTGACATCTTCGTGGTGAACAAGGCTGATCGTCCCGGCGCCGATGCCGTGAGCCGGGACCTGCGGCAGCTGCAGTCCTACGGCGCCGGCCGCGGCGATCGCGCGGCTTCGGACGATCGATCGGACGGGCCCGCATCGCTCGAGCGGTGGACGGTGCCGGTCGTCTCGACCTGCGCCGAAACCGGACAGGGGATCGGAGATGTCCTGGCCGCGCTGGAAGCCCATCATCGCTGCCTGACGCGTTCCGGCCTTCGGGCCCGGCGTACCCGCGGGGCCGCGGCGGAGATCGAGGCTCTGGCCTTGGCCGAGGTGCACCGCCGGTTCGCCGCGGTCGCCGGCTCGCACGCCGTGAACGCGTTGGCCGAACGGGTCAGCGCAGGCGCGCTCTCGCCCCACGCAGCGGCGGACGTGCTTGTCTCAGCGCTGGATCAACACGCTGACGGATCCACCGGGCTCACGGGGTCATCGACCGGGACACGAGCGGGACGGGACGGGCCTCAGGCGCACTAGCCACCGGGACGAAACGGCGGCGCGACGCCCCATCCCCAGTGCGGCACGGGGGCGTGCTCGGTCGGCTCGGCGCCTGGTTGAGAGTTCGACATCGCGATGCGCGTGCCCCATTCGAGGTAGCCGATCAAGGCGGCGCGAAACTCCGGGTCATCGGGCAGAGCGGCGTCGTCGGCGGCCAGGCTCATCAGGGTCGCGAACCGCAGCCGCTGCTCGGCCGTGATGGCCAGATTGCGGTGATGGGCAAGCATGTTCTCGTAACCGCCGTGCTCGCGGGTGTACCGATCAGGTCCGCCGAAGACCTCCGCCCACCAGTCGCCCACGTGCCGGCGATGGTTTACGGGGACGCCGCCCGGAAAGAACGGGGCGAGCAGTTCGTCCTGCTCCACACGGTCGTAGAAGGCGTTGATCATGCGGGACAGCGGCTCGTGGCCGCCCGCCCACTCGTACAGGCTCGGTTGTTCAGCGCTCACGGCTGGAGCGTAATCATGTAATCGAGGCGGCGGCCAGCCCGTTCGCGCGAGCGGTCATGATTTCACGTATTACTCACGAGTAACCCTGTTGGACCGCCGTCGTTGACAAAGGCAGAACCGCTCGTACGGATGCCGCCGCTGCGGCCTACCTCACCGGGGATGCCATGACCGTTCGTTGCCTGAAGTTCGCCGCCGCAAGCGCGGGACTGCTGCTCGCCGCCGGCCTGAGTGTCGCCGTTCTGCCGTCACCGGCCGGCGCCGCGGGGACCGGCTACACCGTGACCCAGAACGTCCTGCCGGGCCTGGCCCGGGCAATCGACCAGGGTGCGACCGCGTCCGGCACGCCGCTGACGCTCACCGTCGCCGCGGCTCGTCCGGATGCGGCGGGGGAGAAATCGTTCATCTCCGCCGCCCACGATCCCGCCAGTGCCCAGTACCGCAAGTTCCTCAGCCCGACCCAGTTCGCCCAGCGCTTCGGGGTGCCGACCGCGCAGCGCAGCGCAATCACCGGTTACTTCACCGCCGGGGGAGCGACCGTGTCCCGAACCTCGACTGCGGGTGACATCTACACGGTGCGCGCCACGACCGGCCAGTTGAGCAGCCTGCTGCACACCAGCTTCCGCAACTACCGCTACGGCGCCACCGCGTTTCTGGCCAACACCAGCGCGCCGGTCACGCCCGCGGTCCTGGGCATCACCAATATCAGCGGGCTCAACACCCTGCAGCGCTACTCCATCCCCGCCAAGGCGCAGCACAAGCCGGCCCAGGCAACGTGCCTGCCCGTACTGAACTGCGTAGGCGGCACCAGCCCGCAGGATCTCTGGAAGGTCTATGACCAACCATCGGCAAGCACCGGTCAGGGTCAGAAGGTCGCGATCTTCGGTGAGGGCCAAAGCGACGGTGTGATCAGCGATCTGCGGGCGTTCGAGTCGAAGTTCGGGCTGCCGCAGGTTCCGGTCACCGTCAAGCACCCGAGTGGCGACACTGGTTTCTCCGATGACGCCGGGCACATCGAGTGGAACATCGACACCCAGGCCTCGACCGGCATGGCCCCCAACGTCAGTGGCCTGGACCTTTACTTCGGATCGGACCTGTCCGACGCCGACGTGGCGCGGGTCTTCTCGACCTACACCGACGACACCAGTTCCCCGCTGCAAGCCTCAGCCAGCTACGGCGAGTGCGAAACGGTGCCGGTGGTCAGCCCGATCGTCGGGCAGGTGTTCACCGCTCCGGGATTGGCTTCGCTTCCGGTCGGTTTCGGTCTCGGTAACAACTCCGACGCGACCCTGGACCAGATCACCAGGCAGGCCGCGGCCGAGGGCAAGACCATCTTCGTCTCGACCGGTGACACCGGATCCTCCTGCCCGATCGTGGCGTTCCCGGTCATCGGCGCGGGCAACGGCGTCGTCAACCAGGCCGTGCCGGTGACGAACTCACCCGCCTCGCTGCCCTACGTCACCGCCGTCGGCGGGACCGTGCTCTACACCGATAGCAGCGGCAACCGCAGCCGCGAGTACGGCTGGGCCTTCTCCGGCGGCGGATCGACGCTGTTCACGCCGGAGCCGGACTACCAGGTAGGCACCGCGGGCAACACAGTTCCGTGCGTGACCGATACCTCGGTGACCTGCCGCGGAATCGCGGACGTGTCCGCACAGTCCGGCGACGTGACGGGTAACGGCTACGACATCGTCTCCTCCGGTACGTACACCGAAGGCGGAGGTGGTGGGACGTCGCTGTCCTCGCCGTTGTGGGCGGGCATGTGGACCCGGGTCCAGTCGGCGGCCACGACGAGCGCGGGCAACGGCTTCGCCAACTACGCCCTGTACCGGGTCGGCAACAGCGCAGCCAGCTACGGAAGGGACTTCTTCGATGTGAACTCTGCCGATCTGGCCACCGGACTGCCGGCCTCGAACGGTCTGTATCCGACCACGCCGGGCTGGGACTACGTCACCGGCTTCGGAACGCCGAAGGTCAGTGGCCTCATCTGCGACCTCGACGGCAGGTGCTGAGGCGCCTTCCCTCCAGTCCGCGTCCGCTCGTCGGACGTGACCGCCACGAGTTGCCACGCTCGGTCTTGCCGGCTCCCCCGTTCCCGGCAGGCAGCGTGGCAACTCGTGGCTACTTTGGTGCCAGCTCGGTGCGGTGCGGTGCGGTGCGGTGCGGTGCGGTGCGGTGCGGTGCGGTTCAGTGCGTCGCCGAGGCAGTCTCGACCTCGAGCAACGACGCTTCGTGCAGTTCTGCCTCATAGGCTTGGTGTCCGCCACGCAGGCCGAACAGTCGCTTGGACAGCAGCAGGTACGCGACCGCAGCGACATTGAGCGCGAAGGCGGCGGCGCGAAGCAGGGTCACCTTCTCGGACAACTCGTAGATCTCCAGCGGCAGGAACAGCGACGTCGCCACCACCGCGAAGTACTCACCCCAGCGCTTGAGCTTCCACAGCCCGACACCCTCGATGAGCTGCAGGACGCCGTAGAAGATGAGGAAGGCAGCGACCAGGTTCAGGGTTGTGCCTTTGGCGTTCAGGGCTTTCTCGATCGAATGGATCAGGCCGGAGTCGGTGGCGTTCCAGCCGAGCTGGTTGAAGAGGGGTTTGGCCGCGGCCAGATCCTTCTCGAACAGCTGGCGGACGCTGACCTGGCTGGACTTGAACTGAAGGACCGCCACACCGAGCACGAGGATGAACCCGCCGCGAACGAAGCGTTCGAGGGCGAGGAAGCGCAGGATGAAGGCCGACCGCAGTGCCTTGCCTCGCAGGAGCACCGGAGCGTCCTCGGCCGGACCCTGTCCGTGCGGCGACCCAAGGATGTAGTCCCCGCAGCGCAGACACCGCCAGGCTTCACCGAGCGGCGTGGTGGCCAGGAGCTTGGCGCGTAGCGCCTGCTCGGCCGGGGCGTAGGTGACGTGCCCGTGGCGCGAGCATGAGCGCAGGTTCCAGTCCACGCGCCGACCCTACCGGCCGCGGTTGCCGCCTCGTTTTCGCCGGGAGGCTCGTTCAGTGACCGAACAGTGATGCCGGCTCAGCGATAAGCCGAGATCCCGGTCAGCTTCTCCCCGAGCACCAGCGTGTGCACCTCATGGGTTCCTTCGTAGGTGTACACGGTCTCGAGGTTCACCGCGTGTCGCAGGACCGGATACTCGGTGGTGATGCCCGAGCCGCCGAGGATGGAACGTGCCTCTCGGCACACCTCCAGGGCCGCGCGCACGTTGTTGAACTTGCCGTAGCTGATCTGATGTGGCTCGATCCGGTGGGCGTCCTTCAACTCCGACAACCGACGGGCGACCAGCTGCATGTTCTGCACCGTTACCGCGAGCTCGGCGAGCTTGCGCTGGGTGAGCTGGAAGGACGAGATCGGCTTGCCGAACTGAACCCGGCTGCTCGCGTAGGCCAGCGTGCTCGCCAGCGCATCGCGAGCCGCGCCCACCGCGCCGTTCACGATGCCGAACCGGGCCTCGGTCAAGGCACCGAGCGGAGCCCGCAGGCCACGAGCCAGCGGCAGTTGCGCGCTGGCCGGTAGCCGGACCTCGTCGAAGCTCAGCTCCGAGGTGATCGAGGCACGCAGTGAAATCTTGTGGTGAACATCGGTTGCGGTGAACCCAGGGGTGCCGCGCTCGACCAGAAAGCCGCTGATGCCTTCCTCGGTCCGCGCCCACACGACGGCCACGTCGGCGATCGAGCCGTTGGTGATCCACATCTTCGATCCGTGCAGGATCCAGTCGGCGTTCTCACCGTTGCCATCGCGGCGGGCACGGGTGCGCATCGAACCGGGATCCGAGCCGGCGTCGGACTCGGTCAGGCCGAAGCAGCCGATGGCCTCGCCCGTGGCCATCCGCGGGAGCCAGTGCTGCTTCTGCTCCTCGCTGCCGTAGGCGTAGATGCTGTACATCGCCAGCGATCCCTGAACGCTCACCAGCGAGCGCAGCCCTGAATCGACCGCCTCGACCTCGATGCACGCCAGGGCATACTGGCTCGGCTTGGCCCCGGGGCAGCCGTAGCCGTCCAGGTGCATGCCGAGCATGCCGAGCTTGCCGAACTCGAGGGCCAGATCGCGCGCCGGAAGCGTGCCCGCCTCGAACCACTCGGCGATGTTGGGCCGCAACTGGTCGTCGGCGAACTTGCGGATCGAGTCCCGCAAGAGGCGATCGTCGGAATCGAGGAGTTCGTCCAAGCCGAGCAGGTCCAGCCGGGACAAGGCCTCGGCCGGGGAGATCGATGCGGGGGCGCCGTTGCCAGTCATGCGGCCACCATACGACGGGCTCCGTGCCCTCGTCTCGATTGTGTGTCGGTGGTCCTAAGCTGTCGCACATGCCCGCGCCACTGCCCTTCGACCCCGTCGCCCGCGCCGGCGAGTCCTGGCAGCGGTGCTATCCCGACGCCGGCGAACCGGTGTACTCGGCCATGCGGGCCGTCACGTCGATCATGCGGGCGCAGCAGATCCTGATCGCGGGGCTGGACACCGCGCTCAGACCGTTCAACCTGACCTTCTCCCGCTACGAAGCGCTCGTCCTGTTGACCTTCTCCTCGACCGGGGCGCTGCCCCTGTCCAAGATCGGCGAACGCCTGCAGGTCCACGCCACCAGCGTGACCAACGTCGTCGACCGGCTCGAGGCTTCCGGCTTCGTCAAACGGGAGCCGAATCCCCGTGACGGGCGCGGCACTCTCGCGGTCATCACCGAAGCCGGCCGCGAGGTGGCCGACGCGGCCACGCAGGAACTGCACCGCAACCGCTTCGGCCTGCAAAGCCTCGATCAGGACGACCTGGACCGGCTGTTCGGGACCTTGCGCCGGCTGCGCGCCGACGCCGGCGATTTCGTGGAGTAACCGTCGCTGGGTACGTTGGGGCGGATGAATTCCCGGATCGGCGAGACGCTGCTGCGAGCCAGGCGTTACGGCGCCTTCGCCCTGCGCCTGGCGATCCGGTGGAGCTTGCGGATCGCCCTGCCGGTAGTTTTCGCCAACGCGCTACTACGTGCCTTTCCCTACAAGGGGACGGCGGCCGGTATCCCGTTCCAGGTTCGGGGCACGCTGTTCACCCGCCCTGGGCTGAGCGCAGACACCTCGGTCGGCAACTGGGAGTTCCCGCACGTGGACGGGCTGCCGATCGGCCTGCACATCTCACCGACCGACGTCGACCTGCTGCGGCTGAGCAAGGCCGCCAACCCCGACAGCACGGCCTTCGTGGACGCGCTGAAGGCCGACCTGAACAGCGAGATCCCGTTCATCGGCCTCTGGCTGGCGGGCCTGTTGCTGGCCGGCGTCGTCGTCGGGCTGCTCGCTGCCGCGATGGTGAACATGGCCCAGCGCTACCTGCGACGCCTGCCTCGGCGCGACAACGAGTTGCGGATCAGGGTGCATCAGGCGGCGACCGCCGGCATCGTCGTGTTGCTCGTGTCGGGCTACGGAGTGCTCAGCTACGACCGCGACTGGACCAAACAGTCCAAGCTCACCGGCACGTTGGGTGCCGTCCAACTCTTCCCCTCCCAGCTGTCGGACTTCTACAACCAGCAGAACAAGGCCTATGACGTGCTCGGGGCCGTCGTCGGCATCCAGGCCTCGTTGCAGCAGCGCATCGACGCGGCCAAGACCCCCGACACCGCCTACAACATCATGTTCATCTCGGACATGCACCTGGCCGCGACCTACCCGCTCGTCGCGCAGTACGTGGACAACTTCGACGTCAAGCTGATCGTCAACACCGGTGACGAGAGCGAGTTCGGCACCAGCGGTGAGTTGACCCCCGGGTTCCGCTCCGCGATCAAAGCGGTCGCGGCCAAGGCACCCATGCTGTGGATGGCCGGTAATCACGATTCACCCGATGTGCAAAGGGTGATGAGTCAGATTCCGAACGTCTTCGTCCTGGGGGACAAGCTGCGCCAGAACGACGGCTCCTACGTGGTCAGCGGATCCCGGATTCACGCCTTCGGCCTCAATATTGCGGCCGTCCCGGACCCCCGCGTCTACGGCGCGGTAGGTTCCTACGGCTCTGGTGAGGACAAGGTCACCAACCCGCTCGAGATCGCCGCGATGGACCAGGCCGTCAACGGAATCCCCGACGATTTGAACCTCGACATCATGGCCAGCCACGAACCTTCGGCGGTGAACGAGCTCAAGGCGAAGCTGCCCGGACGGATCCGGCAGCTGGACTCCGGGCACACCCACGCGCAGAACGCCACCGGTGACCTCCAGTCCGGTGGAATCATCAACCTCGTCGAGGGCTCCACCGGCGCGGGTGGCCTGGACAACATCAATCGAGGCGAGAAGGCGCCGCCGGTGGAGTTCAGCATCGAGTCGGTGGCCTCGAACTGCCAGTTCGCGAAGCTGCTGCGCTTCCAGCTGGCCGACCCGTCCCTGCCGACCGATCCGACCGCGCTCACCGTGGGGGACAACGTGACGGTGTCGAGCGTCTACCTCAGCCCGCAGAAGATCACCGCCGGGCGCACCTGCTCAACCGTGGACGGCCTCTCGCCGGTCCGTCGGCTCACCGCGCCCATCGCCTCGGACGAACTCGCCCCACCCTGACCGGAGCGGTGACGGAGATGGTCGCCCTTTCGGCCGGCTCTCGCTGAGGTCGAGGTCAGGTCCAGCTCAGGCCGACCCGGTCACTGATGAAGGCCAGCGCATCCGTTCGTTCCGCGATCACCGCGGACCTGGCTCGTCCGGCGCCGTGTCCGCCGTCGAGTTCTACGCGGAGCAACACCACGCTGGCCGGGTCGGCGGCCGCCTGCAATCGGGCCGCGAACTTGTAGCTGTGGGCGGGCACGACCCGGTCGTCGTGGTCGCTGGTCATCACGAGCGTGTCGGGCACGGCCAGGCCGTCGGTGATCCGGTGGTAGGGCGAATACGCGTAGGCGTCGAGGAATTCCTCTCGCGAACGGGCCGGATCGCCGTAATCCGACGTCCATGCCCAGCCGATCGTGAAGTGGGTGAACCGCAGGACGTCGAGGACTCCGACCTCGGGGACCGCGGCTGCGAAGAGGTCGGGGCGCTGGGTGATCAGGGCACCCACCAGCAGGCCGCCGTTCGACCCGCCGTTGACGGCCAGCTGCCCCGGGCTGGTCCAGCCCTGCGCCACCAGGTATTCCGCCGCCGCGATCGCGTCGTCGAAGACGTTCTGCTTGTTGTGCAGGCGACCGGCGTCGTGCCAGGGCACGCCGTACTCGCCGCCACCGCGCAGGCTCGGCACCGCCAGGACGCCGCCGGCCGCGACGAAGGCCGCGCGGGATACGTTGAACGCCGGCACCACCGGGATGCGGAATCCCCCGTATCCGTAGAGCAACGTCGGGTGTGGGCCGACGGCCATCCCTGTCTTGTGCACGAGGAACATCGGGATCGACGTGCCGTCGGCGGAGGTGAACCGGACCTGTTCGGTGACGATGTCGGCCAGCACGGGCGACCGGCTGTCGAACAGCAGTAGCTCCTCGCCGGCGTCGAGGTCGTACTGGAGCACCACCCGCGGGGTGGCGAAGGACGTGTACGTCAGGTGCAGCAGTCCCGAGGCCCGGCGCGCCTGGACCTCCAGGACGGACCCGAGCCCAGGAAGCCTTATCTCATCGAGCTGATCGCCGCTGAGCGAGCGGAGCGTGAGTACGGAGTGGGCGTCGCGCAAGCGGTGCAGGAGCAGTCGGCCACCCGCCGCGTAGGCCTCACTGAGGATGTCGTCCTGCTCGGCGACGATTTCGCGCAGCGCGCCCGACTGCAGATCGAGTGCGACAACCCGCCCCCGGGGTGCGTCCAGGTCGGTGAACAGCACGAGCTCGCCGTCGAGACTGTCGACCAGTTGCCACGCGGCATCGTCCCGCTCGATCAAGGGCCGGGGGTGCAGCTCTGCGACGGTGGAGATCCACAGCCGGTTCGTGGGATCGGTGCCGCGCTGGCCGGCGATCACCAACCACTGATCGTCCGGGCTGATCTCGGCTGAGAAGATCACCTGCGGCTCGTCGGGCAACTCGAAGACGAGCTGGTCCTCGGCCACGCCGAGACGGTGGAGCTGAATCCGGTGGCCGCTGTTGGCTTCGATCAGGCTGAACTCATCCGGCCGCGGGAAGCATCCGTAGAAAAAACCGGAGCTGTCGGGCAGCCACTCGGCAGCGGTGAACTTCGCCCACGGCACCTCGTCGGCCAGATCCTGCCCGGTCTCGACCGAGCGCACCCGCCAGGTCTGCCAGTCGCTGCCTGCCTCGGAATAGGTGTATGCCACCAGCCGTCCGTCCGGGCTGGGGACAGCGCTGGCGATCGAAGTGGTCGAGCCGGTGCCGATCTGGTCGGGGTCGATCAGCGGCACACCGATCTGCTCGGGGTTGTCGCTGACGTGGTAGCTCAGCTGCTCGGCGGTGCCGTCGTTGACGAACCGGAACCACCGGTCGCCGCGGCACCGTGGCGCTGTCTGGACCGGCAACGAGGCGAGTTCGCCGACCCGCGCCGCGATCTGGGTGCGGCCGGGCAATGCGTCGAGGGCCTCGCGTGCGTACCGCGCCTGGTGGCTGACCCAATCGCGGATCTCCGGATCCTCCGACGGCCCCTCCAACCAGCGGTAAGGGTCGGGTACCGCGGTCTGGAAGAAGTCGTCGCTGACCTCGACCGTGCGAGTCTGGGGATACGCCATAGGCGAACGATATCCGCATCGGGGAATCGAGCGACCGGTGCTCGGTGTTGGTCCGAACCGTAAGGACTGTCCAATCGAAGGAGTGACGTGTCCAACGACACCGCAGTACGTCCCGCACATTCATCCGGCACTTTCACCATTGACGGCAAGCCCGTCCACCGGCTCGGCTTCGGTGCCATGCGCATCACCGGCCAGGGGATCTGGGGCGAGCCCGCAGACCGTACCGAGGCGATCGCTGTCGTCCGCCGAGCGGTCGAGCTGGGTGTCGACTTCATCGACACCGCCGACTCCTACGGCCCCGCCGTGAGCGAGGAGATCATCGCCGAGGCGCTGGCCCCCTACGGCGACCAGATCCTGGTCGCCACCAAGGCCGGGCTGGCCCGCACCGGTCCCGACCAGTGGCACTCGATCGGCCGGCCGGAGTACCTGCGTCAGCAGGCGGAGTTGTCGCTGCGGCGCCTCAAGCTCGATCGCATCGAGCTGTTCCAGCTGCACCGGATCGATCCTCAGGTCCCGTTGTCCGACCAGATCGGGACGCTGAAGGACCTTCAGGATGAGGGAAAGATCGGCGCGATCGGCCTGTCCGAGGTCGGCGTGGACGAAATCAAGGCCGCCTCCGAGTTCGCCCGGATCGACACCGTGCAGAACTTGTACAACCTGACCAACCGGCAGTCCGAGGCGGTGCTCGACTACGCGACCGAGCAGGGAATCGGCTTCATCCCGTGGTTCCCGATTGCGGCTGGGGACCTGGCCAAGCCAGGCGGCCCCGTGGACGAAATCGTCAAGGCAACCGGCGCGACGCCCTCACAGGTGGCGCTCGCCTGGCTGCTGGCGCGCTCGCCGATCGTGCTTCCGATCCCGGGCACCTCGAAGGTCTCCCACCTCGAGGACAACGTCGCCGCAGCCGAATTGACCCTGACCGACGAGCAGGTCGCCTCGCTCACCGAAGCGGTCCGCTGAGCCGCTGCCCAGGGGGGGCGGTTGCGTCGGCCCGAGTGCTGATGAGGAAAATGGAGTCATGCCTCCCGTAAGCCCCGACCGACCGCGTAGCGCGGCGGCTGCCCCCTCGCCGGCGACGGCTGCCGCCATGACCGGAGCGGTCGATCTGGCCGCCGTGAAGGCCCGTTCGGAGGCGGCGGCGCGAGCTGCTTCGGCGCCGCCGCCGGCCGGGGGGCAATACGTGGTCGCGGTCGACCAGGCCAACTTCCAGGCCGAGGTGCTCGACCGCTCGTTCCAGGTTCCGGTGCTGCTCGACCTCGCCGGTGCCCGGTCGGAGGCTTCCCAACAGCTGTCGCCGCTGCTCGACAAGCTGGCCAACGAGGCCCGCGGGCGCTTCGTCGTTGCCCGGATCGATGTCGACGGCAATCCGCAGATGGCGCAGATGCTGCAGGTGCAGGCGATCCCGACCGTCTTCGCGGTGATCAGTGGTCAGCTCGTGCCCGGATTCCAGGGCAGCCTGCCCGAGCCTCAGCTGCGCGAGTTCATCGTCGCGTTGCTCGATGCCGCGGCCCAAGCCGGCCTGTCCGGTTCGGTCGCCGCCGCCGATGGCGACCAATTCGAGCCGGGGGGCCCCGGCCCGGCCGACCAGCCGAGCAGCCCGGCTGGCGCGACCGACGCGGCCGGCCCGGCGCAACCGCCGGAGGACCCCAGGTTCAGCGCAGCCGAACAGGCCCTGGACGACGGCGATTTCGACCTGGCCGCCGAGCGGTACAACGCCATCCTCGCCGCGGAGCCCGCCAACTCCGAGGCGCAGCTGGCGCTACGGCAGGTCGGCATGCTCAAGCGTCTGAGCCAACTTGCACCGGACGTCCTGGCGCGTGCCGACGCGGCTCCCGACGACGCCGCCCTGCAGCTGTCCGCCGCCGACGCGGAGCTGGCGAACAACCAGATCGAGGCGGCTTTCGCCCGCCTCATCGGGCTGATCCGCCGGCTACGGGGCGACGAGCGGTCGCCGATCCGCGAGCGGCTGGTCGAGTACTTCGAACTGCTCGGGCCCGACGATCCTCGGGTGGCTCCGGCGCGCCGGGAGCTGGCCAACGCACTGTTCTGAGGACCGTTCTGAGGACCGTTCTGCGGACTGTTCTGAGGACCGTTCTGAGGACCGTTCTGAGGACCGTTGTGGGGACCGTCGCGGGGACACTGCGGCCACGAACGACAGCGCGGCCCGAGCACCGGCTTCCTCCACTGGGAGGCGCCGCGCTCGGGCCGCGCTCGTCGTGCCGGGGTCAGTGACCGCGTGGCACGTGGGGCATGATCGCGTCCGGCGGGATGACGCCCAGCTTTCCCGATTGGTAGTCCAGCATCGTCTGCTGCAGTTCCTCCCGGGTGTTCATCACGAACGGTCCGTAGTGCACCATCGGCTCGCGGATCGGTTCGCCACCCAGCAGGATGACTTCGAGGGCCTGGGTGCGGCTGTCCTGCTTCTCATCCGCAGTTAGCGTGACGCGGTCACCCGCGCCGAAGACCGCCAGTTGACCGGCGTGGATCGCTGTCCGTTCCTCGCCGACCGTACCCGAGCCGGCCATGACGTAGGCCAGGGCGTTGTATTCGGCCTGCCACGGCATCGACAGTTGCTGACCGGGATGGATCGTTGCGTGTATCAGGGTGATCGGGGTGTGAGTCGAGCCGGGGCCGCGGTAGCCGTCGACCTCTCCGGCGATGACCCGGAGCAGCGCGCCACCGTCGGGGCTGGCGAGCAGGGTGATCTGGCCGGACTCGATGCCCTGGTACTTCGGCGCAAGGAACTTGTCCTTCGCGGGCAGGTTCACCCAGAGCTGGAAACCGTGGAAAAGGCCGCCGGCCTCGACGAGCTTCTCCGGCGGGGTCTCGATGTGCAGCAGTCCGGCTCCTGCGGTCATCCACTGGGTCGAGCCCTCGGTGATCACGCCGCCACCGCCGTGGGTGTCCTGGTGGATGAACTGGCCCTCGATCAGGTACGTGACCGTCTCGAAGCCACGGTGCGGATGCCAGTGGGTGCCCTTGGGCTCCCCGGCGGGGTAGTCGACCTCGCCCATCTGGTCCATCATGATGAACGGGTCGAGGTACTCATAACGAACTCCGGCCAGCGCGCGGCGAACGGGAAAGCCCTCGCCCTCCAGACCGGCGGGTGCGGTCGAGATCGCCAGCACCGGGCGCTCGACGTCCCCCAAGGAACTCGCCTTCACGCGTGGCAGTGCGAGCGTGTCGGCGGTAATGGCAGCCATCTCTGTAAGCCTCCTAGGTCGTTGCGTCTGCAACTATACGGCTCAACCAGGGGTGCTCTGTCGGTATTCCGGCCGACTCCGTGTCATCAGCGCCGCGATGAGCACCGCCACCAGCGGCACGAGAACCGCTGTCCCGATGATATTGGGCCACCACGGCACGGCGAAGGGGTGTGGATCCACGACTGTCGCGCTGCCACCGAAGTCCTTGTGCGCCTGGCCCCGTTCGGCCCAGATGACCATCCAGGGCGGGACGAAGCCCAGCAGTGTGCCGAGCAGGGCACCGATGACCCCGACGACCGCGGCCCGCGCCATCGACAGCCGGCGCCGCGTCGACAGCGGCGCGCCCACGGCCCACAGGGTGGCCAGGTCGGGCCGCGAGTCCACCATGGCCAGCGACGTGGCCAGCGCGGTCGCCCCGGCGGCCACGGTGACCGCCACACCCAGTGCGATGAGGATTATCCAGCCCTGCTGGTCGGAGTAACCGCGTTCGAACTGCGGGCTCAGCCGGTGGTCGGCCAGCGCTGCCGTGACCGCTTGTTCCTCGGTCGCGGTGGCCGGCCGGGTCAGGTGGGCGACCACAGCCAGTGGAGTCGGACGTAGACCGATCCGCAGCGCGGTCTGCGGGGTGAGGAACAGGCCGACACCGCTGCTGAACCCCGACCTGAGCACGGTGGCGTTGAGGGTGACCATCCGCAGCGGGTTCATCTTCCCGTCGGGCGTGACCTGGTCCAGTTCGAGGCTGGCCTGGCCGCCGTGCTGATCCAGCGCCGAGGCAACCACGACCGACCCTGAGGCCAGCGCCCGCTCGGCGGCCGGGTCATGCACACCGGTCAGCAGGAAGAGGTCGCCCGGATCGATGACGACGCTCGAGTCGAGCAGCGTCGGGCGTGAATAGATGACGCCACCGCAGCGGCGGGCATCGGCCGCCGGGGGCAGCGACGAGCCCGGTTGGGCACCGCACGCCTGGTCGGCCGGGCGCGACACGGTCACCGCAGTGCAGGTGTCGGCGCGCGCCATCGGCCCGCAACCGGCGGCACTGATGGTTGCGCTCTGGCTGGTGGGCAGGTACTGCTCCAACGCGCGGCGAGCTGAGGCCAGCGTCTGCTCGGTCGCCGCCGTGCTCGCCGCGGACCCTGCGTTGAAGGGCAGATCGGTGCCGAGCTGGACGAGGACTCCGCCAGGCGGGAGGGCGGGCGTGTACATGGCCCGGTCGCGAGCGGCCGTGCTGGCCGCGAAGATGGCGATCGATACTGCGGCGGTCGTCGCGGCCAGGACCGCGGCGAGCGCGGGTACCGCCGCGGTGCGGTTGCGTGAGGCGTCGCGAACGGCGATCCGGATCGAGACCGGCAGCCGAGGTCCGGCCAGTGCCGCCACGCTCAGCAGGCCGGGCGTCAGAGCGAGAATCCCCAACTCGCACAGGGCGATTCCGGGCAGGATCCACAGCGCGTCAAGTCGCCGGGTGCCGATGATGCTCAGGATCAATCCGAGCCCGGCGGCAATCACCCCCAGTACCGACGACCGCCAGGGGGCCTTCGTTGCCCCGCGACGTCCGGCCAGCGCGGCGACCACGTCGACCCGTGACGCCCAACGAGCCGGTAGCAGGGCTCCCGCCAGCGCCGAGACGACACCCAGCAGGGCGATCGCCGCCAGCTCCAGCGGCCGGAGCCGTAGCGGTCCGAGTACGCCCGCATGCTCGGCACGCAGGACGACCGCGGTCCCGATGCCGAGCAGGATTCCCAGCAACGAGGCCAGCACGCCCAGCACCAGACCCTCGGACAGCATCGAACGGGCGAGTTGGCGCCGGGTCCCACCGACGGCAGCGAGCAACGCCATGTCCCGTTGTCGACGGCGCGCGCTGACGGCGAACGCCGGTCCGGCGAGCAGGGCCAACTGCAGGATCACCAGGCCGACGGCGACGAAGATCGTCAGCGCCAGGCGGGCTGAGGCCGAGGTCCGCTGGTGCTGGAAGTAGGCAACGGCGGACTTCGGCGGGGGATTGAGGATGACTGCCCGCGAACTGACCAGATAGCCGGCCTCGTTCAGCCGCAGTACATCGGCCCAGCTCACACCGCCCGCGCTCGTCACCAACCACCGTGCCGTGCTCTGGTCCAGGGCGAGGCCGAGCCGGGCCGTCGTGGCCGACGTGACCCACGCCTGGTCCTCTGCGCCCTGGTACACGTCGTGCACGATCCCCACGACCGTGAGTTGGTTCGCCCCGCCGCCGGCGACCGTCCCCCGCAGTGACATCGTCGCTCCGATGTCGAGATGGGCATCCCGGGCCAGCTTGTCGCTGATGACGGCCTGCCCGGTTGCCGTTGCCCAGCGTCCGGACGTGCGGGTCAGGGCCGGGCGGATGGCCGCGTCGCCGAGATCCTGCTCGACGATGCTCACGTGCAACGCGCCGGCCGCGGTGTTGACGAGAACGTCGGTGGAGTTCACCTGCGTCACTGACGCGGTGGGCAACAGTGATCGAATCTCGCCGGCCGAGCCGATGGTCCGGAGCGTCTCGCCCTCGTTCAGCCGACCCGAGTAGGAGTCGCCGAGGACGTCCTGCTCGACGTGCGCGCCGGTGAACGTCACCTTCGCATCGGCATCGCCCATCCGTGAGGCCACCGCCTGCAGCGGACTCAGCGGGTTGCTGCGGGCGAAGACGTCGGCCGCGGCAACGACCGTCACGGGAAACGTGATCAGCACGATGATCAGGACGCTGCGCAGCCGGTTGCGGCGCACGGTTCGCCACCCCATCCGCAGCAGCGCGCGGCGAGCGGCCACCCCCGGCCGCCGCGGCGGCCGGGCGGGCGCGGGCGCCGGTGAGTGAGATCCCCCCGGTGCCGGCGGGGCGATCGCGCTCATGAACCCGACGCTTCCAGCAGGGATTCCGCCGACGCGATCGGCTCGGTGCGATCCACGATCCGCCCGTCCCGCAGGAAGATGACCCGGTCGGCCCAGCCCGCGTGCCGCGCGTCGTGGGTGACCAGCAGGCCGGCGGCACCGGCGTCGCAGCGCGCCCGGAGCAGGCGCAGGACTTCCTCACCCGTCTGGGAGTCGAGCGCGCCGGTGGGCTCGTCAGCCAGGATCAGCCGCCGCTGACCGATGAGCGCGCGCACGATGGCCACCCGTTGCTGCTGGCCGCCGGACAGTTCGTCCGGGAATCGGTCGGCCTGGCCACCCAGGCCGACCTCGGCCAGCGCCGCCCGGCCTTCGGCGCGGGCCTGCCGGGTCGCGACGCCGTCGAGTTCCCTCGGGAGCATGACGTTCTCCAGGGCACTGAGCGACGGAATCAGATTGAGTTGCTGGAAGACGTAACCGATCGACCGGCGCCGCAGGGCGGCGAGTTGGTTCGGTGAGCGCGTGGTCAGGCTCTGCCCGCACACGGCCACGTCGCCGCTGGTAGGGGAGTCCAGGCCGCCGGCGAGTCCGAGCAAGGTTGTCTTGCCCGACCCCGACGGCCCCATGATCGCGACGAGTTCACCAGCGTTCACCTCCAGATCGACGCCTTCCAGAGCATGCACGGCGAGCTCGCCGCTGCCGTGGGTACGCACGACCGAGCGCAGCAGCAGTACCGGGACGGAGGCCGACATCGGTTCACGCGGGGCCAGGTCGCTGGTCATCGCACTGACCGTCCGGCCCGCTGCGCCGTTGCGGTGCTGGGCTGACGGGCCGACGCGCCGCTCGGCTGCGGAGCCGACGGCGCACCGGCCGCGGCGGCCCGCGCGACCCGGGTCTCGCAGTGGTCCAGCCACCGGATCTCGGCCTCGGCGTTGAAGATCAGCAGATCGGCGACGAGTTGCCAGGACAGGTCGTCCCCGGCACGCTCACGGGCACGGGTGTAATCCTGCAGTGATCGGACGGTCGCCGTTCGTTGGATCTGGACCAGTGCCGTGATGTCGACCCCGGGCGTCCGGGCCGCGAGGGCGAGCTTGATCGCCAGCTCACTGCGCGCCGGATCCGCAGACACCGGGGTGCTGAACCAGCGGCCGAGTTCGACGCGTCCAGCCTCGGTGATCGCGTACAACCGCTGGCCGTCGCGGGTGGAGCCGTCGTAGGCGGGACCGTCCACCTCGGCGATGAAGCCGTCTCGCTCGAGCCGGGCCAGCGTGCTGTAGACCTGGCCGATGTTCAAGGGCCAGGTCGAGCCGGTGGATTCCTCGAACTCGGTCCGCAGCTGGTAGCCGTGCAGCGGTCCTCGATCCAGCAGCGCCAGCAAGCCGTGTTTGACCGACATGTCGAACTCCCGTCCGTAGATACTCGGTATGCATACCCGGTATCTACGGACGGGTCAAGCCCCTGCTGGCGTCAGTGCCCCGGGTGCCGCAACCAGATTCCCGCCAACGGGGGAACCCGGACCGTGGCTGACGTCGGCTGGCCGTGCCAGGACGAACCGTCGGCGACGACCGCGCCGAGATTGCCGACGCCCGAGCCGCCATAGATCTCGGCGTCGGTGTTGAGGACCTCTTCCCACCGTCCGGTCAGCGGCAACCCGAGCCGATAGTCCTCGTGCGGCACCGGGGAGAAGTTCACGACGTTGGCCAGCACCGAGCCGTCATCGCCCCACCGCAGGAAGGAGAACACGTTGCCGGTGGCGTCGTTGGCATCGATCCAGGCGAATCCCTCCGGCGAGACGTCCTGCGACCAGATGGCACGGGTCTGGCGGTAGACGGCGTTTAGGTCGGTGACCAGGCGCAGCACGCCTTGGTGATCCTCGGCGCCGTCGAGCAGCCACCAGTCCAGTGAGCGAGCCTCGCTCCACTCCCCGCCCTGGGCGAACTCCGAGCCCTGGAAGATCAACTGCTTGCCGGGATGGGCCCACATGTAGGCGTACAGCGCCCGCAGGGTCGCCATCTGCTGCCAGCGGTCACCGGGAATCTTGTTCAACAGCGAGCCCTTGCCGTGCACGACCTCATCGTGGCTGAAGGGCAGGACGTAGTTCTCCGAATACGCGTAGACCATCGCGAACGTCATCTGGTGGTGGTGGAACTGCCGGTGGATCGGTTCGCGCTCGATGTAGTCCAGGGTGTCGTGCATCCAGCCCATGTTCCACTTGAAGCCGAAGCCGAGACCGCCGAGATGCGTCGGCCGGGTGACGCCGGGCCAGGACGTGGACTCCTCCGCGATCGTCACGACGCCGGGAACGCGCTTGTACACCGTGGCATTCATCTCCTGAAGGAAAGCCACGGCCTCGAGGTTCTCCCGGCCGCCGTACTTGTTCGGCAGCCATTCCCCGGCCTTGCGCGAGTAGTCCAGATACAGCATCGAGGCAACGGCATCGACGCGCAGCCCGTCGATGTGGAACTCCTCGAGCCAGAAGAGCGCGTTGGCGACGAGGAAGTTGCGGACCTCGGAGCGGCCGAAGTCGAAGACGTACGTGCCCCAGTCCGGCTGCTCGCCCCGGCGCGGGTCGGCGTGCTCGTACAGGGCCGTTCCGTCGAAGCGGGCCAGCGCCCAGGCGTCCTTCGGGAAGTGCGCGGGCACCCAGTCGACGATCACCCCGATGCCGGCCTGGTGCAGCTTGTCGACCAGGTAGCGGAACTCGTCCGGATTGCCGAAGCGGCTGGTGGGGGCGTAGTACGAGGACACCTGGTATCCCCAGGAACCGCCGAAGGGATGCTCGGCCACGGGCAGCAACTCCACGTGGGTGAAGCCGGTGTCCTTCACGTAGGAGACCAGGTGCTCGGCCAGCTCGCGGTAACTCAGGCCCTGCCGCCAGGAACCCAGGTGCACTTCGTAGATCGACATCGGCGAGGCGTGCCACGGTGTGTCGGCCCGTTGGGCGAGCCAGGCGGCATCGTCCCACTCGTAGTCGGCGGTGAAGACGACGGATGCGGTCGCCGGCGGCACCTCGGTCGCAAAGGCCATCGGGTCGGCCTTCTCGCGCCAGACGCCGTCCTTGCCGAGGATGTTGAACTTGTAGCGGGTGCCGTCACCGACGCCGGGCACGAACAGTTCCCACACGCCGGAGGAACCCAGTGAGCGCATCGGGAACGCCCGTCCCGACCAGTAGTCGAAGTCGCCCTGGATGCGGATCCCTTCGGCATTGGGCGCCCAAACCGCGAAGGACGTGCCCGTCACCGGTCCGGACGGAGTGTCGTAGCTACGCACGTGAGCGCCGAGGATGGTCCACAGTTCTTCGTGGCGTCCCTCACCGACCAGATGCAGGTCGAGTTCGCCGAGCGTGGGCAGCCAGCGGTACGGGTCGTCGACGATGAACCGCTGCTCGCCGTAACCCACCTCCAGGCGGTAGTCGGCCGGGTCGGAGTCCACCACGCCGGCGAACACCCCGCCGGGATGGATCTGCTCCAACGGCGTACGGGCGCCGTCGATCACCACGCTGACCGAGGAGGCCTCGGGCCGCAGGGTGCGGATCGCGGTGCGGCCCGGCTCGATCGGATGAGCACCGAGCACGGAGTGCGGCTGGGCGTGGTTTCCGTTGACGAGACGGTCCAGTTCGTCGGGACTCACGGGTGCTTGCACGGTCATCGGTATCGGTCCTCACAGAAGGGAGAGCGTCGAGGGAAACGGCCGGAGGTTCGACCGCGGGAACCCGGTACGTCAGCTGCGGCCGGCGGCCAGCCGCTGTAGGGAAGCCAGCGGAATCGGTAGCCAGTTGGGACGGTTGCGAGCTTCATAGACCAGTTCGTAGACGGCCTTGTCCGCCTCGAACGCGCGCAGCAGCACGGTGACCTCCGCAGGATCAAGCCCGCCGCCCTCGGCGTAGCCCTGGCAGAAGGCGGCCCGGTTGCGGTCGGCCCACTCCGCCGCGCGAAACTCCGACTGTGACGTCGCGCCGATGTCGATCAGCTGGTGCCGGGCGGCGTAGTCGAAACTGCGCAGCATTCCCGCCACGTCGCGGATGGGGGAGTCCTGGCGACGGCGTTCGCCGATGCTCTTGGCGGGTTCGCCCTCGAAATCGAGGAAGACCCACCGGTGGACGGTTCGCAGCACCTGTCCCAGATGCAGGTCGCCGTGCACTCGCTGCGCCAGCACGGGACGGTCGTAGTTGGCCAGATCGTCGTAGGCGTGGCGCAGTCCGTCGGCGACCGTGCTCAGCGCGGGGACCTCCGACAGCGCCGCGTCCAGACGCCCCTTCATGACGGCCGCGCGCTCGCCCAGTTCGGCTGAGCCCAGCTCGGAGGTCCCGAAAGCCCGCGCCAGGTCGGCGTGAACCTCCGCGGCCGACACGCCCAGTCGGTGCGCCTCGCCGGCAAAGTCGCCGCCGGCCTCCTCGGCGTGCAGGTCGCCCTCGGCCATGAGGTCCCGAACGCTGCCGGTGGCAAACTGCCAGCCGTCGGTCGCGGTGGTCATGAACTCCTGCAGCATGGCCAGGCTCCACGGCTGCCCGTCCACCTCGGCGGTCACGTGCCCGAGCAGCTTGGCGATGTGCCGCGCGCCGAGCCGGGTCAGCTCGGCGTGGATCTCGATATCCGGGTTCAGGCCCGGCTCGACCCGGCGAAACGCCTTCATGATCGCCGTGTCACCGAAGATGAGCGAGGTGTTGGACTGTTCGGCGGTCAGCGCCAGGCTGGTCTCGCCGACCGGGATCTCGCCGGGGTTGTCCAGGGCGTCGAACACCACGCCGTCGACGGTGTCCCCGGCTGCCATCCGGGCTAGCCACACCCCGGTGACCTCCTTGTCGTGCAAGGCGTCGTAGAGATGGATGGGGCGATCGTCGTCGATGTCGATCACGGTCCCGACCAGCACGTGGTCGAGGTGGTCGACGGTCTCGGTGCGAAAGACCAATGGCACCTGGTAGTGCTCGAGCTGGCCGTCGGAGTAGGTGACGTCCGCGATCCAGATCTGAACCGAGGGTGGCTCGGGTGCCAGTTCGGCCAGCAGGCGCGCGGCGATGACCCCGTCGCGGGACTTACCGGCATACCAGCGCTGCTGTCCGAGCCAGCCGCTGAGAACTCGGGATACCTCCGCCGGATCGACTTTCACCCGGTATCTCCTTCCCTGTCGCCGTCGCCGGGCAACGGCGCGGCAACGATCGGTACAGCGGTGCTCGGGCTTGCCGGAGCCGCGACGAGTTCGCCGCTGGGCTCCGTCCCTGACGGGCCGTGTTCGTCTCCGGCCTGCTCGCCCGGCGGTAGCTCGACGGTCAGGCCCGCCGACAAGGAACCACCGGCCGGCAGCCCGGTCCCGGCCTTGGGCTGGTGCTGTGGAATGCGCAGCCAGTAGAAGCCGTGCCCGGCGACGGTGAGCAGGTACGGCAGTTCCCCGATCGCCGGAAAGTGGCTGCCGCCGGTCATCTCGATCGGCTCGGCACCTTCCCAATGGCGCAGGTCCAGCTCGACGGCCTGCGGGAACCGGGACAGGTTGTTCACGCAGAGCACGACGTCGTCGCCGAAGGCCCGGACGAAGGACAGCACCGAGGGGTTCGACCCGCCGATGTCGGTGAAGGTGCCCATGCCGAACGCGGGATTGGCCTTGCGCAGACCGATCATTCGCCGGGTCCAGTGCAGCAATGAGGAGGTGTTGCGCGTCTGGGCCTCGACGTTGGTGACCTGGTAGCCGTACACCGAGTCGGAGTTGACCGGCAGGTAGAGCCGTCCAGGCTCACAGGTCGAGAAACCGGCGTTGCGGTCAGGGGTCCACTGCATCGGGGTGCGCACGCCGTCGCGGTCCCCGAGCCAGATGTTGTCGCCCATCCCGATCTCGTCGCCGTAGTACAGCACCGGCGAGCCCGGCAGCGACAGCAACAGGGCGTTGAACAACTCGATCCGGTTGAGGTCGTTGTCCAGCAGCGGGGCCAGGCGGCGGCGGATGCCGATGTTGGCCTTCATGCGCGGATCCTGCGCGTACTCCGACCACATGTAGTCGCGCTCTTCGTCGGTCACCATCTCCAGCGTCAACTCGTCGTGGTTGCGCAGGAAGATGCCCCACTGGCAGGACTCGGGAATGGCCGGCGTCTGCTCGAGGATCTCCGAGATCGGATAACGGTTCTCGCGCCGCACGGCCATGAAGATGCGCGGCATCACGGGGAAGTGGAAGGCCATGTGGCACTCGTCGCCACCCACGGAGTAGTCACCGAAGTACTCGACGACGTCGCCCGGCCACTGGTTGGCCTCGCACAGCAGGACGCGGTCCGGGTAGTTGGCGTCGACCTCCTTGCGCACGCGCCGCAGGAACTCGTGGGTTTCGGGCAGGTTCTCGCCGTTGGTGCCGTCCCGGACGAAGAGGTAGGGAACGGCATCCAGCCGGAACCCGTCGATGCCCACTTCCAGCCAGAACCGCAGCGCGTCGAGGATCGCGTCGCAGACCGCGGGATTGTCGAAGTTCAGGTCGGGTTGGTGGGAGAAGAACCGATGCCAGAAGTACTGCTTGCGAATCGGGTCGAAGGTCCAGTTCGAGGGTTCGGTGTCGACGAAGATGACGCGCGCGTCCGGGTAGCGGGTGTCGTCGTCGGCCCAGACGTAGAAGTCGCCGTACGGACCGTCCGGGTCGGTGCGACTGGCCTGAAACCACGGATGGGCATCGGAGGTGTGGTTCATGACGAAGTCGATGATCACCCTGATACCGCGATCGTGGGCCGCGTCGAGGAACCGCTGGAAGTCGTCGATGGTTCCGAACTCCGGCAGCACCCCGGTGTAGTCGGATACGTCGTAACCGCCGTCGCGCAGCGGCGACGTGAAGAACGGCGGCAACCACAGGCAGTCCACGCCGAGCCATTGCAGATAATCGAGCTTGTCGGTCAGGCCGCGCAGGTCACCGGTGCCGTCGCCGTTGGAATCGGCGAACCCCCGCACCAGGACTTCGTAGAAGACCGCTCGCTTGAACCACTCGGGGTCGCGATCGATCTGGACGGCTTCGGTCACTGACGGCTCCTTGCTCCGCTCGGTCGTAGGCGAGCCGGCCTTCGTAGCCGCTCGCACCTGTCGTCCTCACTGCTCGTGCCTACTCTGCCACGAACCGGAAGCGCTCACAGCCCGCGGCAGGCAGCGCTTAACCCGGCTCGCACCGCACGGTCGATTTCGGCACCGGCCGGCCGGCGAACGCTGCCTCAGGGCAGCGGCGGGATCGGCGGGATCGGCGGGATCGAGGGCAACGACGGCATCGGCGGCTCCGGGGGGATGCCCGCGTGCGCCTGCTCGCTGTCGGGATCGAAATCGGAGGCCCGGAAGTTGGCGGCTTCGGGTTGCTCTGCCGCCGGCGGGAGATTCGAGTCGAACCAGCCCGTCGTGTCGATCTTCTCCTGCTCGGCGTCGGCGGCGTGTCCGGCACCGGAGCCGCCACCGGACGATCCGCCGGTGCTCTCGGCCGACAGCCACGAGGGACCGCTGTCGGAGGCCTCGCCCCCGGACAGGCGCGACAACCCCTCCAGCGCCTTGGAGAACTCACTCGGCACGATCCACATCTTGTTGGCGTCACCCTGGGCGATCTGCGGCAGGGTCTGCAGGTACTGGTAGGCCAGCAGCGCCGGATCCGGCCGGGCCGCGTGGATCGCGCCGAACGTGGTCTCGATCGCCTTGGCCTGGCCCTGGGCGGACAGGTACCGCGCGGCCCGCTCGCCCTCGGCGCGCAGGATCCGCGACTGCCGGTCGGCCTCGGCCGCCAGGATCGCGGCCTGTTTCTGGCCCTCGGCCGACAGGATCTGCGCCGCCTTCTGCCCTTCGGCCGTCTTGATCGCCGATTCCCGCTGGCCCTCGGCCGTCAGGATGATCGCGCGTTTGTCCCGGTCGGCGCGCATCTGCTTCTCCATGGCATCGCGAATCGAGGCGGGCGGCTCGATCGCCTTGATCTCGACGCGGGCAACCCGGATGCCCCACGGGCCGGTCGCCTCGTCGAGAACTCCGCGCAGCTGGGTGTTGATGCTGTCCCGGCTGGTGAGGGTCTGTTCCAGGTTGAGGGCACCGACGACGTTGCGCAGCGTCGTGATGGTCAGCTGCTCGACGGCCTGGATGTAGTTCTGGATCTCATACGTCGCCGCTCGCGGGTCGGTCACCTGGAAGTAGATGACGGAGTCGATGGCCACGGTGAGGTTGTCCGAGGTGATGACCGGCTGCGGCGGGAAACTCACCACCTGTTCGCGAAGATCGATCAGAGGCCGGAGCCGATCGACGAACGGGACCAGCACCGCGACCCCGGCCCCTTGGGTCCGGGTGTAGCGGCCGAGCCGCTCGACCACGCCGGCGCGGGCCTGCGGAATGATCCGCACGCTTCGGACCAGCACGATGGCGGCGACCACGGCGACCACCACAGCGGCAATGAGGATCGGGGGCATGGGTGACCTTTCTCAGACGTCGGCAGGGAGGTTTCCAACGGGGCGGCCGGCCCCAACTCAGTCGGGCGGGCCGTACCAGACCACCGCGGTCGCACCCTCGATGGCCACCACCTGCACGGTGGTGCCCGGCGCGAAGTTCTGGGCGCGTTCGGCCGCGCGGGCCGACCACTCGCCTCCGTTGAGGCGAACCCGGCCCGAGGTGTAGGTGACCGGGGCCAGCACGACCGCCTCCTTGCCGACCAGCGCGTCGGCGTTCGTGGCGTGCACCCCGGGGGTGAGGTGCCGCCGGGCCAGGGGGCGCACGAAGAGCAACAGGACCGCGCCGGCGATCACGGCCAGGACGAGCTGTAGCGGCTCGGGGACGCCTACGGCGTCGGCGCCGGCACCGACCAGCGCCGCACCGGCGAGCATGATCAACACCAGATCCAGCGAGAACGCCTCCGCCACGGCGAGCAGTCCGGCCGCGATGATCCAGAGCAACCAGGTGGGCATAACTCATTGCACCACGCCGAAGGCAGAACCGGTTGGCTCTGCCCTATCCTGCGCTGATGATTCCTGCCGCATTCGACCTGGCCGGACAGGTCGCCGTCGTGACCGGTGCCGGCAGCCCCGACGGGATCGGGTTCGCCACCGCCGCTCTGCTCGGTGAGCTCGGCGCCGCCGTCGTGCTCGGCGGAACCAGCGAGCGGGTGCACCAGCGTGCCGGCGAACTGCGGGAGCAAGGCGTGCAGGCCGAGGCGGTCATCGGCGACCTCACCGATCCGGACACCGCGGCCCGCACCGTCGCGGCGGCCATGCGGCAGTGGAACCGGCTCGACATCCTCGTCAACAACGCGGGGATGATCTCGGTCGCGGAGCCGGACTTCCAGGCGGGCACGCTGCTCGAGACCGATGTGGTCAGCTGGCAGTCCTCGCTGCGGCGCAACCTGGATACCGCCTTCCACATGACACGGGCGGCGTTGGCCGTGATGCGCGGGCGCGGCTACGGCCGCGTCGTCATGGTGTCCAGCGTCACCGGACCGGTCATGGCCATGCGGGCCGACGTGGCCTACGCCAGCGCCAAGGCCGGCATCGTCGGCTTCGCCCGGGCCCTGGCGGTCGACCACGGCAGTGAGGGCATCACCGTCAACGCCGTCGCCCCGGGCTGGATCGCCACCGGGTCACAGACCGAGTCCGAGTCGGCCGACGGGCGGCACACGCCGCTCGGGCGAAGCGGTCGCGCCGAGGAGGTGGCCGCCGCGATCGCCTGGTTGGCCTCACCCGGCGCTGCCTACGTCACCGGCCAATGCCTCGTCGTCGACGGCGGGAACTCGGTCGCCGAACAGCGGGCCACCTGAGGGTCGTCGAAGGGTTTGCGGTGGCTCAGCTCAGCGGGTGCACCGCGAAGATGTGCGCCGGCTGGTCCGGGGTGAGCCGGACGAAGTTGTGCTCGCCCCACTGATAGTTCGCCCCGGACAGCAGGTCACTGGCGGTGAAACCGGCGAACCAGTCGACGCCGAGCCAGTCGAGCCGCAGGTGCACCCACCCTTCGCGGACGTTGTGCGGATCCATCGAGCAGACCACCAGGATGGTGTCGCCGCTGCGCTCGTCCCGCTTGCTGAAGATGATCACGCCGTCGTTCTCGCTGGCGTGGAACCTCAGGTTGCGCAGTTGGTGCAGGGACGGGTGCGCGCGCCGGATCTCGTTGAGCCGGGTCAGCATCGGCGCCAGCGAATCTCCCCGATCGATCGCGCCGTAGTAGTCACGCGGGCGGAGCTGGTACTTCTCCGAGTCCAGGTATTCCTCCGAACCGGGGCGCACGGCCGTCCCTTCGAAGAGCTCGAAACCCGAGTACACGCCGTAGGTCGGAGACATCATCGACGCGAGCACCGCCCTGATCGCGAAGCCCGGGCGGCCGGAATGCTGCAGGAACTCGTTCAGGATGTCCGGGGTGTTCGGGAAGAAGTTCGGGCGCATGTAGTCCGACCCGGCCACCAGTTCCTCGCCGTACTGCTGCAGCTCCCAGGCGGTGTTGCGCCACGTGAAGTAGGTATAGCTCTGGGTGAAGCCCACCTTGGCCAATTCGTGCATCATCGCCGGCCGGGTGAAGGCCTCGGCGAGGAAGAGGACGTCCGGATACTTCTTCTTGACCGCCGCGATGAGCCATTGCCAGAAGTCCAACGGCTTGGTGTGCGGGTTGTCGACGCGGAAGATCCGGACCCCGCGTTCGACCCAGAGCATCGTGACGCGCAGTGACTCGGCGTACAGGCCCTTGGGGTCGTTGTCGAAGTTGAGCGGGTAGATGTCCTGGTACTTCTTCGGCGGGTTCTCGGCGTAGGCGATCGTCCCGTCGGGCAGGGTCGTGAACCACTCCGGGTGCGAGCTCACCCAGGGATGGTCGGGCGCGCACTGCAGGGCCAGGTCGAGCGCCACCTCCATGTTGAGTTCGCGCGCCCGGGTCACGAAGGCCGCGAAGTCCCGCTCGTCGCCCAGTTCGGGGTGGATCGCGTCGTGGCCGCCCTCGGCGGACCCGATGGCCCACGGCGAGCCGGTGTCGGTGGGCTTGGCGTTGAGAGTGTTGTTCGGGCCCTTGCGGTTGATCTTGCCGATCGGGTGGATCGGTGGCAGGTAGACCACGTCGAAGCCCATGTCGCGGACGTAGTCCAGATGCTTGGTGGCGTCGGCGAAGGTGCCGTGGCGCGCCGGCCGGGCCGGGTCGTGCGGGTCGCCGGCCAGCTCCGCGCCGATCGAACGGGGGAAGAACTCGTACCAGGCGCCGTACAGGGCACGGGTGCGGTCCACCCAGATCTCGTACTTCGGGCCGGCCGTGATCAGCTCGCGCACCGGATACCGGTAGGCCAGGTCACGGACCTCGCGGGTCAGGGACCGGGTGATCCGCAGCGGCACGTCGACGTCCTCGCGGCGCAGATCCTTCACGGCGGCGTGGGCGAGCTTGGCCTCGGCCTTGGTGCGGGCCAGCTCGGCGACCTTCTCGAACAGGCGCGCGCCGAGCTCGAGGTCGTTGGCCAGCTCCTCGGCGTTCTGTCCGGCATCGACCTTGACCTCGATGGCGTGGTACCAGGTGGCCAGCGGGTCGCTCCAGGCTTCCACCTGGTAGGTCCACATTCCGGGTGAGGTCGCGATCACCTCGGTCCGCCAGCGGTCGGTCCCGCCGCCGAGCGGATGCATCCGGTTCAGCTCGGCCCCGGCCGCCACGGCCTTGCCCTTGGGGTTGCGCAGGATCACGGAGGCGGCGACGGCGTCGTGCCCCTCTCGGAACACCGTCGCCTCGATGGTGACGGGTTCGCCGACCGCCGCTCGGGACGGCAGCGGAGCGAGATCGTTGCCAGCGCTGATAACGGGGTGGATTGCGGTGAGTCCAAGTCGTCCGGCCATGCGCACACCGTATCGGCTTTGATCAATCTTCCAAGTCTGTAGCCAGAATGTCTGTAAGCGCTACCGCCACCCGCTAACATCTGCCGTATGAAGGCTCTCCGTCGACTTACTGTTCGTGCCGCTCTCCCGGAGCAGCTCGCCCCGCTGGGGGAGATTGTGGCCAACCTGCGTTGGTCCTGGCACCCTGATTCCCTTGATCTGCTCGAATCGGTCGACCCGGAGCTGTGGGCTGACTGCAACGGTGATCCCGCCCGGCTCCTGGGTGGTGTGAGCACCGACCGGCTGGCGGCCCTGGCCAAGGACCGCAAGTTCCTGCGCCGGCTCTCGGACGTCTCCGATGACCTCAAGGACTACCTGGATCAGCCGCGCTGGTACCAGAACCAGCAGGCCGAGGGCAAGCAACTGCCCACCAGCATCGCCTACTTCTCGCCCGAATTCGGCATCACCGAGGTGCTGCCCCAGTACTCCGGCGGCCTCGGCATCCTGGCCGGCGATCACCTCAAGGCCGCCTCCGACCTGGGCGCACCGATCATCGGGGTGGGGCTGCTCTACCGCGCCGGTTACTTCGCCCAGTCCCTGTCGCGCGAGGGTTGGCAGCAGGAGCGCTATCCCTCGCTGGACCCGCAGGGCTTGCCATTGACCCCGCTGCGCGACGCCGAGGGCAACCTTGCCCGTGTCGTGCTCGACCTGCCCGAGGGCAGGGCGCTGCACGCCCAGATCTGGATCGCCTCGGTCGGCCGGGTGCCGCTGTTGCTGCTCGACTCCGACGTCGAGGAGAACGACGCCGCGGCGCGTGGCGTCACCGACCGGCTCTACGGCGGCGGCCCTGAGCACCGTCTGCTTCAGGAGCTGCTGCTCGGGGTGGGCGGCGTCCGCGCCATCCGCGCCTACTGCGCCATCACCGGCCACGACGCGCCGGAGGTGTTCCACACCAACGAGGGCCATGCCGGCTTCCTCGGCATCGAGCGCATCAGCGAACTCACCGACGGCGAGGCCAAGCTCGGTTTCGAGGAGGCCCTCACCGCCGTTCGCGCCGGGACCGTCTTCACCACCCACACTCCCGTGCCCGCCGGTATCGACCGGTTCGACCGCACGCTCATCGAGGCTTACCTGGCCGATGTGCCGGGCGTGCCCGTCGAGCAGATCCTCACCCTCGGCGCCGAGGAGGACGCGACCAAGTTCAACATGGCCCACATGGGCCTGCGGCTCGGTCAGCGCGCCAACGGCGTCGCCCGGCTGCACGGCCGGGTGAGTCGCTCGATGTTCAACAACCTGTGGCCCGGCTTCGACTCCGACGAGGTGCCGATCACCTCGATCACCAACGGTGTCCACGCTCCGACCTGGATGGCCCGCGAGATCCTCGACCTGGCCGAGAAGGTCGCGGGCTCCGACGCGTTGGCCGCCGGCAGTGGCTGGGACGCCATCGACTCGATCTCCGATTCCGAGCTGTGGACGATCAAGCGCGGGCTGCGCGAGCGGCTCGTCGGCGAGATCCGGCGCCGGGTCCGCATCTCCAGCATGGAGCGCGGGTTCTCCCCGGTCGAGCTGACCTGGACCTCGACGATGTTCGACCCGGACGTGCTCACCATCGGCTTCGCCCGCCGGGTGCCGTCCTACAAGCGGCTCACCCTGATGTTGTCCGACCCGGGCCGGCTGAAGAAGATCCTGACCGACCCCGAGCGCCCGGTCCAGATCGTCGTCGCCGGCAAGTCGCACCCGGCCGATGACGGTGGCAAGGAACTCATCGCCCAGCTCGTCCGCTTCGCCGACGATCCCGAGGTCCGGCACCGGATCGCCTTCCTTCCCGACTACGACATCGGGATGGCCCGCTACCTCTACTGGGGCAGCGACGTCTGGCTGAACAACCCGTTGCGCCCGTTGGAGGCCTGTGGGACCTCGGGCATGAAGGCCGCTCTGAACGGCGGGTTGAACCTGTCGATCAGGGACGGTTGGTGGGACGAGTGGTGCGAGGACGGCAAGAACGGCTGGGAGATCCCGTCGGCCGACGATTCGCTGTCCGGCACCACCGACAAGCACCGTGATGCCGTCGAGGCCGCCGCGCTCTACGACCTCATCGAGCATCAGGTCGCACAGCGCTACTACGACCGCAACAACAAGGGCGTGCCCACCCAGTGGGTGTCGATGGTGCGCTACACGTTGAAGTCACTCGGCCCCAAGGTGCTGGCCACCCGCATGGTCCGCGACTACATCTTCAACCTCTACGCCCCGGCCGCTCGATCAGGCCGGGTGATGATCGCCGACGACTACGCCTCCGCCAAGGATCTGGCCGCCTGGAAGAGCTGGGTCGCCGGCGCCTGGAAGGACGTCGCGGTCCGGCACGTCGACTCCCAGGTCGAGGGTGACCCGACCCTGGGCGGCTCGTTGCAGCTGCGGGCCGAGGTCGCCGTGTCCGGCCTGAAGTCCTCCGACGTCCAGGTCCAGGCAGTCTTCGGTCCGGTGGACGCGGACAACCGCATCACTTCGCCGAGCGTCGTCACGTTGGAGTTCGCCGACGAGCGCGATCACGTGGCGTTCTTCACCGGCGAGATTCCACTGTCCAAGGCGGGTGCCTTCGGCTACACGGTGCGGGCGCTGCCGACGCATCCGTTGCTGGCCAATCCGGCTGAGACCGGCTTGATCGCCGTCGCCCACCACTGACGCGTCCCTGATCCGGGAGCGAGGCCGCGCCGTCAACCGGTGCGGCCTCGCTCCCGGATTCGCGTTCTACCGGCTCAGCTGCGGTGCACCCGGAAGACGAGCACTGACCTGGCGTCGAGCGTGATCGTGTCGCCACCGTCGACCAGATCCGATCCCTCGCCGGAGGCGGGCAGGCCGCCGACCTCGGTGGTGTCGACCACGACCTCGTAGCTCGTGCCCCACGGCAGGGCCGGCACCGTGAAGTCGATTGCATCGTCACCGGAATGGAACAGCAACAGGTAGGAATCGTCGATGATCAGCTCGCCGCGCGGGCCACGGTGGCGCAGTCCGCGCCCGTCGAGGTACATGCCCACCGTGCGCAGTGATCGGTCGAACCAGTTTCCGTCGTCCAGCTCCTTGCCGGCGGGATGGAACCAGGCCAGGTCCTTGCAGCCGTCGCCGCCGTTGACCGGATGGCCCTCGAAGAAGGCACGCTGCCGTAGCACCGGTGACTGTTTGCGCAGCTCGATCAGCCGTCGCGTCAGGGTCTGCAGGTCCGCGACCTCGTCTCGGTCCCGCCAGTCGATCCAGGACGTCGGGTTGTCCTGGCAGTAGGCGTTGTTGTTGCCGCCCTGGGTTCGCCAGCGTTCGTCGCCCGCGGTGATCATCGGCACCCCGGTGGACAACACCAGCGTCGTCATCACGGCGCGCACCTGTTGCAGGCGCAGCGTCGTGATCGTGGAGTCGGCCGTCTCGCCCTCGACGCCGAAGTTGACCGAGCGGTTGTCATCGGTGCCGTCGCGGTTGTTCTCGCCGTTGGCCTCGTTGTGCTTTCGCTCGTAGGTGGCCAGGTCCCGCAGGGTGAACCCGTCGTGGGCGGTGACGAAATTGATCGAGGCGAAGGGCAGGCGGCCGTCGTCGCCGTAGAGGTCCGACGATCCGGTCAGCCGGTAAGCCAGGTCGCGAACACCGCCGGCACCGTGGGCCCAGAAGTCACGCACGGTGTCGCGGTACTTGCCGTTCCATTCCGTCCACAACGGCGGGAACTCGCCGACCTGGTACCCGCCGTCGCCGACGTCCCAGGGCTCGGCGATCAGTTTGACCTGGCTGATCACCGGGTCCTGGTGGATGGTGTCGAAGAAGGAGGACAGCTTGTCCACGTCGTGCAGCGACCGGGCCAGCGCGGAGGCCAGGTCGAAACGGAATCCGTCGACGTGCATCTCGGTGACCCAGTACCGCAGCGAGTCCATCATGAGTTGCAGCACCGTCGGGATCCGGGCATCGACGGTGTTGCCGCAGCCGGTGTAGTCGAGGTAGCGGGACCGGTCGTCGGGGTTGAGCCGGTAGTAGTCGGGGTTGCTCAGACCGCGGAAGGACAGCATGGGACCGTCCGGCTCGGCCTCGGCGGTGTGGTTGTAGACGACGTCGAGGATCACCTCGATGCCGGCCGCGTGCAGCGCCCGGACCATCGCCTTGAACTCCCGGACCTGGTTGCCGCCGAGGCTGCCCGTGTGCGTTGCGTAGGCGGCGTGCGGCGCGAAGAAGCCGATGGAGTTGTAGCCCCAGTAGTTCCTCAGCCCCCGGCGCTGCAACGCCGGCTCGTCGAGGAAGTGATGGATCGGCATCAGCTCGACGGCGGTGACCCCGAGGTTCTTGAGGTAGGAGATGGCCGCCGGATGGGCCAGGCCGGCGTAGGTGCCGCGCAACTCCTCGGGAATGTCCGGATGGGTCTGCGTGAACCCCCGCACGTGAAGCTCGTAGATGATCGTGTCGTCCCAGGGCGTGTGCGGGCGCCGGTCGCCGCCCCACGGAAAGCCGTCGAGCACGACCACCGAGCGTGGCACGAACGGCGCCGAGTCCTGGTTGTTGTCGGCGTAGCAGGCGGGCGCGTCGAGAAAATGGCCGTCGATGGCCTTGGCGTACGGGTCGATCAGCAGCTTCGCCGGGTTGAAGAGGTCGCCGTTGCGCGGGTTGTTCGGGCCGTCGACGCGGTAGCCGTAGCGCTGGCCGGGGTTGACGCCCGGGACGTAGCCGTGCCAGATGTGGAAGGACTGTTCGGCGAGCCGGACCCGTCGTTCCACGCCACCGTGGTCGAACAGGCACACCTCGACGCCGGTCGCCTTCGGTGACCAGACGGCGAAGTTGGTGCCTTCGCCGTCCCAGCTCGCCCCGAGTGGGAAGGGCTTGCCGGGCCAGGCTACGAGCTTGTCCGCCGGCGTGCCGAGTCGTCGGGCCAGCGATTCGGAGAGGTCGAGAGTCGGTTCCATCGTCTGGCGACCTTACGCGGCCACTCGGTCCGCCCGCGCGCGAACGCCGTCCGGCGTGCCGACCGGCGTGCCGATCGGCATTCACGAAGACCCGATCGCGGAGGGACAGCGCCGGGATCGCGGCCCTGTCTGCGCTTGTGCTATCCCGATGGGGTTGGATGGACCGGTGGCCGAGACGGAATTCGCGCTGGACCCCGATGCGACCCTGCAGCTGGAGCAGGTGACGGTGCGGCGCGGCGAGAAACTGCTGCTCGACCAGATCGACTGGACGGTCGAGGAGGACGAGCGCTGGGTCGTGCTGGGTCCGAATGGGGCCGGCAAGACCACGATGCTGCAATTGGCGGCGGCGAATCTGCATCCCACGACGGGCACCGTGGCCATCTTCGGCGAGCGTCTGGGCGCCGTCGACGTGTTCGAGTTGCGCCCGCGGATCGGCCTGTCCTCGGCGGCCCTCGCCCAGCGGATTCCCGGGTCGGAGCTCGTGTCGGACGTGGTCGTGTCGGCCGGCTACTCGGTGCTCGGCCGGTGGCGGGAGGCCTACGGCCGCCTCGATGTGCGACGGGCCAAGGCGCTGCTGGAACGCTTCGGCGTCGGCGGCATGGCCGACCGGACCTACGGCACTCTCAGCGAAGGCGAACGCAAGCGCGTGCAGATCGCACGGGCGATGATGACCGACCCTGAACTGCTGCTGCTGGACGAGCCGGCGGCGGGCATGGATCTGGGCGGCCGGGAGGATCTGCTGCGCCGGCTCTCGCACCTGGCCGCGGACGCGCTCGCACCGGCGATCGTGCTGGTCACGCACCACGTCGAGGAGATTCCGGTTGGCTTCACCCACGCCATGCTGTTGCGCGACGGGCGCATCGTCGCCCAGGGGCTGACCAGCTCGGTGCTGACTTCGGAGCACCTCAGCGAGACCTTCGGTCTGCCGCTCAGGATCGAGCGGGATGCGGGCCGATTCTTCGCGCGCGCGGTCTGAGCGCGTCCTCTGATGGCGCCGGCAAGCTCCGGCCGGCCGCGCTGGACGTACCCGCCCATCTCGTCGGTAATAGGCTCGGCACTGGTGCTCGCTGCCGCGGACAGCGCAGCCGCCGGCACTGCGGTCACTCCGACCACCACCCCAACGAACACCCCGACCACCACCCCAACGAACACCCCGAGCATCACCCCAGTCTTCAGCCGAGCAGCAGGGAGAGCAGCGTGAGCGAACTCGTGCGGTGCGAGGTCGACGGAGCCGTCGCGACGATCAGGGTCGACCGGCCGCCGGTCAACGCCCTCAACGTCGAACTGCAGGACGGCCTTCGCGCGGCAGCAGCCGAATGTACGGCCCGCGACGACATCCGCGCCGTGGTGCTCTACGGCGGTGAGAAGGTCTTCGTGGCCGGCGCGGACGTGAAGGAATTTCACGTGATGTCGGCCCAGGACATGCAGCGTCGGGGCGCTGCGCTGACCGACTCGCTGGACGCGATCGCCCAGATCCCGAAGCCGGTAATCGCCGCGGTCACCGGCTATGCCCTCGGTGGCGGATGCGAGCTCGCCCTGACGGCGGACTTCCGGATCAGCGCCGACACCGCGAAGTGGGGTCAGCCGGAAATTCTGTTGGGGCTGATTCCCGGCGCCGGCGGCACCCAGCGCCTGCCTCGGCTGATCGGCCCGGCGAAGGCGAAGGACCTCATCTATACCGGGCGTTTCGTCGACGCCGCGGAGGCACTCGCCATAGGTCTGGTCGACGCCGTCGTCGAGGCCGACCAGGTCTACCCCACCGCGCTGGCCATGGCGCGCAAGTTCGCCGCCGGCCCCGCGCTGGCGTTGCGCGCGGCCAAAGCTGCGATCGACAACGGTCTGGACCTCGATCTGGCCAACGGCCTCCGGCTGGAGGCGCACCTGTTCGCCGGCATCTTCGCCACGGAGGACAAGCAGCGGGGGATCGCCTCCTTCATCGCCAACGGGCCCGGCAAGGCCGACTTCGTCGGGAACTGAGCCGATGCCGACCGACACCCCTGCCGCACCGACAAGCGCGGCCAACCCCCACGCCAGCGCCGAACAGGTCGAAGCGGCCTGGAAGGACTCCAAGCTGGCCAACGTCCTCTATCACGACTGGGAGGCCGCAACCTACGACGAGAAATGGTCCATCAGCTTCGACCAGCGCTGCATCGACTACGCCCGCGATCGCTTCAGCCATGTCGCCGGGGTCGAGAACTGGCCCTACCCGCGTGCGCTCGAACTGGGCTGCGGAACCGGCTTCTTCCTGCTCAACCTCAAGCTGGCCGGCGTGCTCGAGGAGGGCCACGTCACCGACCTGAGTCCCGGCATGGTGGAGGTCGCGGTACGCAACGGCGCCGGCCTCGGCTTCGACATCGACGGCCGCGTCGCCGACGCCGAATCGCTGCCCTATCCCGACGACAGCTTCGACCTCGTCGTCGGGCACGCCGTCCTGCATCACATTCCCGATGTCGAGCTCGCGCTGCGGGAGGTGGTGCGGGTACTCAAGCCAGGAGGGCGCTTCGTCTTCGCCGGCGAGCCGACCCGATTCGGCGACTTCGTCGCCCGGCGACTGTCGCGTCTGACCTGGTGGGCGACGACGCGCGCCACCCGTCTGCCGGCACTACACGACTGGTCCCGTCCGAAGTCCGAGCTGGACGCCTCCTCCAGGGCAGCGGCGCTGGAGGCGGTGGTGGACCTGCACACCTTCGATCCGCCTCGGTTGCGGGCGATGGCCCATTCGGCCGGAGCGATCGAGGTGTCGACGAAGACCGACGAGTTGACCGCGGCCTGGTTCGGTTGGCCGGTTCGCACCTTCGAGGCGGCCGTTCCACGCGACAGACTCGGCTTCGGCTGGGCCAGGTTCGCCTTCGGCACCTGGAAGCGGCTGCATGCACTCGATTCGACACTGCTCAGCCGGGTCGTACCGGCCGGTCTGTTCTACAACGTCGAGATCACCGGGGTGAAGCCGTCGCCGCCGGCCGGCTCGCCGAGCCTGTCCGGTACCCCGGTCGCCCTTGCCCGTACGCCTGGGGGTACGGAGTGATCGACCCCGCGCCGTTCGACGCCGCGCCGTTCGACCCCGCGCCGTTCGACACCGCGCTGTTCGACACCGTGTTGTTCGACTTGGACGGGACCTTGAGCGACTCCGCGCCGGGGATCCTCGGCTGCCTGCGCCAGGCCTTCGATGAACTCGGGGTGCCCTGGCCGGATGAAGCGGTTGCCCGGTCGCTGCTCGGCCCCCCGTTCTGGCACACTCTGCCGCCCCTGGTGGGAGCGGACCGCACCGAGCGGGCCATCGAGATCTACCGCGAGCACTACGTCGTCGGTGGCGGGATGTTCCAGACCCGCGCCTACGACGGTGTCGCGCCGTTGCTGCAGTCCTTGCGATCGCAGTCCGTGCGGCTCGCGGTTGCGACCAGCAAGCCCGAGATCCACGCGGGCACCATCGTGGAACATCTGGGATTTTCCGAGCACTTCGACTTCGTGTGCGGCGACACGCTGGACGGAGCACGCGACTCCAAGGCACTGGTCATCGCTGAAGCGCTGAACCGGATGGGCGATCCGCCCGCCGGCACCGTGCTGATGGTCGGTGACCGCAGCCACGACGTCCTGGGGGCGGCCGCCAACGGGCTGCACTCTGTCGGCGTGCTCTGGGGCTACGGCAGCGCCACGGAGTTGCACAACGCGGGCGCGGCCGCGGTGATCGAGCGCCCGGCTCAGCTGAACGAGCTGTTGCGACCTTGATCGTCTCGGCCTGGCGGGCTCGTTCCCGCGATCCTCACCGGGCGCGTTTCATCACGGCCGACTCGGTGCGCTGGATCGCTCGCCACCGAGCCTGGACGCCGTGGTACCTGCTGCGGTACTGGCGCTTCCTGCGCTTCAAGCTGGCCAATCCCCACGTCGTCACCGAGGGGTTCGTCTTCCTCGGCCGCGATGTGGAGCTCTACGCTCGGCCGGGCTACGGGCGGCTGGTACTCGGCCGCTGGGTGCACCTGGGCGACGGGACGTCGCTGCGGTGTCACGAGGGGACGCTGCGGGTGGGGGACAAGGCGGTCTTCGGCCGCAACGACGTGGTGAACTGTTACCTGGATATCGAGATCGGCGCGGCCAGCATCATCGCCGACCTGGTCTACATCGTCGATTTCGACCACGTTTTCTCCGACATCACCAGGCCGATCAAGGATCAGGGGATCAGCAAGGCGCCGGTAGGCATCGGGGCCGACGTGTGGCTGGGAACCAAGGTGAGCGTGCTGAGGGGGACGGTGATCGGCCCGGGGTCGGTGGTCGCGGCCAACGCTGTGGTTTCCCGCGATGTGCCTGAGTTCTCCATCGTGGCGGGGGTGCCGGCCCGGGTCATCGGGGACCGCCGGAGCGTGCACGCCGAGAAGCACACCACTCGTGCCGCGCTTGCGGACATGGCCGATAGACTCGCCGCCGAACCACCTACGCCGGCAACCGGACCGCCGGTCGAACCGTCCGGCCCCGTGGGGGAGGACCGAACCCGATGAGAGACATCGAGCGGACCAGTCCGTCCGCCAGGGCCTGGTCAGACGAGGCCATCCGGCGCGTCGAGGCGGACGCGAACCGCTCCGCGGACACCCATCTGATCCGGTTCGAATTGCCTACGGACTGGGGAATCGACCTGTATTTCAAGGACGAATCGACGCACCCGACCGGCTCGCTCAAGCACCGGCTCGCCCGGTCGTTGTTCCTTTACGCCGTGGCCAACGGCTGGCTCAAGGAGGGCATGCCGGTCATCGAGGCCTCCTCTGGTTCCACTGCGGTCAGCGAGGCCTACTTCGCGCGGTTGCTCGACCTGCCCTTCGTCGCGGTCATGCCGCGCACGACGTCGGCGAACAAGATCGCTCTGATCGAGCGCCAGGGCGGGCGCTGCCATCTCGTGTCCGATGCCACGATGGTCTACGCCGAGGCGGCCCGGCTGGCCGAGGAATCCGGTGGCCACTACATCGACCAGTTCACCTACGCCGAACGCGCCACCGACTGGCGAGGGAACAACAACATCGCCGAATCCATCCTGGCGCAGCTACGCCTGGAACCACATCCGGTGCCGAGCTGGGTCGTGGTCGGCGCCGGCACGGGCGGGACATCGGCGACCATCGGCCGCTACATCCGATACCGGCGCCTGGCCACCCGTCTGTGCGTGGTCGACGTGGAGAACTCGGCGTTCATGCCCGGCTGGCAGGCCAACAGCGACCGGGTCGTGACCGGAGTCGGTTCGCGCATCGAGGGAATCGGCCGTCCCCGGGTCGAACCCAGCTTCATCGGCGACGTCGTCGACCGGATGATCGGCGTTTCCGACGCTGCTTCCATCGCGGCGATGCGTTACCTGCAAGCACCGCTCGGGCGCCGGGTCGGGGCATCCACCGGAACGAACTTCGTGGGGGCGTTGGCCGTTGCGGCGGGCATGCGTGAGCGCGGCGAACGAGGCAGCATCGTGACGCTCATCTGTGACGGCGGAGAGCGCTATGCCGACACCTACTACTCCGCCGAATGGCTGTCCTCGCAGGGCCTGGATCCAGAGCCGCATCGCCGACACATCGAGGCCGTCCTCGCCGGTCAGCCCTGGCCGGAGACCAGCGTTTCCCGGTAGAGCGTCTCGGTGCGCGCAGCGACCTCGCTCCAGCTGTAGTCGGCCCGGGCGGCCTCCCGAGCACGACCCGCCATCCGGGCCGATACGGCGGCTTCGCCCAGCAGCCGCGAGACGGCTTCGGCGATGGCGTCCGGGCTTTCCGGCCGGAAGACCCGGCCGCTGACGCCGTCCTGCACGAGTTCGGCCAGGCCACCCACCGCGGCGACGGCAACCGGAGCGCCGGCGGCCTGAGCTTCCAGGCAGACCAGCCCGAACGGTTCGTACAGCGACGGGACCACCACCGCGTCCACCGCGTGGAACAGGTCCCTGAGCCTGACGTCGTCCACGTGCCCGAGCCACTCGACGCGCTCGCTCACTCCGTAGCGCCGCGCGCGGTCCTGCTGCGCGGCCAGCTGAGGTCCCGTCCCCGCCACCGCCAATCCGATGTCCGGGTACGTCCGGGCCAGCGCGGGCAGGGCTTTGATCAATTCCTGCAGGCCCTTCTCATGCACCAGGCGGCCGGCGAAGGCGATCAGGGGACGGCGCCCGGCCGCGGGAGCGGGTCCGTCCGCGTCCTGCCGGGCCCACCAATCGGCGTGGATCCCGTTGCCGATCACGCGCACCCGATCGTGCGGACCGAAGATCTGCAGAGCCTGGTCCCTCGCGAAGCGGGAGCAGAGGACGACGGCGTCGGACCGGGCGTAGAGCCACGCCTCCAGCGAGTGAATGGCCAGTTGCAGCGGTTGTCCCAGCCACCCCTGCTGGCGGCCGAACTCGGTCGCGTGCAGGGTGCTGATCAGCCGCGCCCCCGCGACGGCTGACAAGGTGCTCGCGGTCTGAGCCACGAGCCAGTCGTGGGCATGGACCAGCTCAGGACGCCAGCCCGTGGCCAGCAGCGCCAGACCGGCCCGGCTCAGGGAATGCTCGAAGGCCTGCGCCCAGGCCAGGACGGACTCGGTGGCGAAGTCGATCGCGAGACCGTCGGCGGCAGCCCGGATCACCCGGACGCCGTCGATCGTCTCGTCCTGGGTTCGTGGCGCCGAGCCACGGGTCAGCACGATGACCTCGTGGCCGCGAGCGGCCAGGGCGGGGGCCAGCGCCGCGACATGACGACCCAAGCCGCCGACCACAACCGGCGGGTACTCCCAGGAGACGATCAGCACCCGCATGGAAGACGATCGTGCCGTACTCCAGTAAGGTCCGCCCGGACGGGCAGCGACAGCGTTCACCTCTCGGCGGGAGCGAGCATGACCAGTAAGGCGGCTGCGTCGCGTCGCCTGGTGGCCGGGATCGTGGCGCTGCTCGTGGCGCTGGTCCTGCTTGCCGGGGCTCGGCTGATGAGCAACGCACAGCTGCATGCCTACGACCGGGGCGCTACTCCGCAGGGCACCTACCGGTTGACCGCGGGCAAGACCTACCAGCTGTCCGCGGCGCAATCGGTGGGCACTCTGACCGCTGAGGGCGTCCTGGGCACCGGTCTGGACCTCAACTGCGTCGCCCGCGCCGCCTCCGGTGCGCAGAACCAGTTGCCGATCGAGTCCACGAAGGACGACGCCCGCAATCTGCACCTGTTCGCCACGTTCCGGGCCGCGGACTCCGGCCGTTTCCACATCGCGTGCAACGGGCTGGATCAAGTGTTCGTCGATGACGCCGACGACGCGGCGCGGGACTACAGCGGTCTGCTCACGGTGCTGGCGAGCGTGCTCGGCGCCATCGGCGTCGCGCTGGTGTTCTCCGGTGGCTATCGACTGAGCGAGCCCGGTTCGGACCGTGACGAGGACGCCTCAGAACGTGCGCGCGTCGAGACGGCCGAATAGCCCGTCGCGTTGGCGCTGCCGCGCCGCCTCGGCGACCGCGGCCCTGTCGTCGGCACGTTCGCTGAGATCGGCCAGCCCGAAGAAGTCATCGGCGTGCCGCTCGGCCCGCTCGCGCGCATAGCCGGCCGCGGCGTCGCGGGTGATCATGAACGCCCAGTCGCTGGAGGAAAGCAGGAGCGCCTGCCGGGCCAGCTGGTCCAGCACCGGGTCTCGGCTCGGCCGTTCGCCCCGCCGGTCCAGCAGCTCGAACAATCTGTTCTGCACCGAGGATGAGGTTTCGAGCAGATCGGCGACAGCATCGTTGTCCCAGACGCGCCAGTCCTGACCTGCTCCCCAGGACGACGGGGCCAGGTGCACCCGGCGACTCACCAGTCCGGCGTCGCGCGCGCCGGCCAGCGTCCGAAGTTCGACGCCGGATTCGGGCAGCAACCGCAACACGGCTGAGAGGAACTCCGGACCCTCGTACCACCAGTGGCCGAACAGTTCGGTATCGAAGGCGGCGACGACGAGCGGTTCGTGGCCGTCCTGCTGCGGGTCCTTCGCCAGTTCCTGCAACCGCTGCTGGACGGCGCGGACGAACCGCAGTGCGTCGCGCTCGGCCGCGGCGGCGGCGGCGGCGGGGTCCCAGCGGGCCTTGTCGGGCCCGGAGACCTCCAGGCCGGTGACCCGAGCCGGCCGGAATCCGCTGTCATGGTCAAAGGTGTGGAAGTCCCGGTAGGCCGCTCCGGCGGGATAGCCGTCGCGAGCCGACCAGATCCGGTACGACAGGTCGCGGTCCCGCGCGAAGCAGACCACGTCGGAATCACCCACGAAGGCACCCCGACCCGTCCGGCCGTCCAGCGCCGGCCCGTCGACCAGGAAGTGCTGAACGCCGGCCTGTGCGTAGAGCGCCTCCAACCCCGGGGCGTACCCACATTCCGGCGCCCAGATCCCGGCGGGTCGGTGTCCCAGTCGCAGGGCGGTGTCGGCGAGGCCAGTGCCCAGCTGGGCCTGAGCGAACCGCTCGCTCAGCAGAGGTTGGAACGGATGGGTCGCCGGGCCGCCCAGCAACTCGATCGTCCCGGCCGCGATCAAGGGACGCAGCACGCTCGACAGCCCGCCGGTCAGCCAGCGTGCCTCCAGATCGGACAGGCATTGCGTCGCTGCGGCTCGCTCATGCGTGGCCAAGCGGTCGAAGCCGGGTCGTTGAGCCAGTTCCTCGGCGCGCAGTTGCCAACGACCGGCCCAGGAATGCAACTCGCGCAGGCAGTAGGGGTCGTCGAGCATCGCCGCCAGAACCGGAGTGATGCCGATCGTCGCCACTTGCGAATAGCCCTGTTCGGCAAGCGATTCCAGCATCGTGACCACCCGGCGCCATGATCCGGTGAAGGCCTGGTGCAGCCACTCTTCGCCGACCGGCCAGCTACCGTGGTGAGCCACCCAGGGCAGGTGGGTATGCAGGACCAGGCAGAAACTGCCCAGCCGTCTCACCGGCGGCGCGCGATCAGCAGCAGGTCCAGGCAGTCATCGGCGGCCGGATCGTGGAACTCGAAATCGTCGGTGGCGACGGAGGCGACGTCGCTGCGAAGGTCGGCGTCCCAGTGGCCCGGGTCCACCGCCAGTTGAGCATCGGCGAGGGAGCCGCCCCAGCGGGCATCGAGCTCTCGCAACCGCTCTCGCGCGACGAGACCGGCCAGCTGGAGAACCTGCAGGCCGGCGTGCTCGATCAGTCCGCGCAGCTCGTGGGCGACGAACTCGTGAGTGTGAAAGGGATTCCTCGGCCGGGCGCGGTCGGGGGAGAAGGTCAACCGGTTGGGTGTGGACAGGATCAGCGAGCCGCCTGGCCGCAACACGCGAGCACATTCGCTCACGAATTGGGGATGGTCCCAGACATGCTCGATCACCTGCAGGCAGACCAGTGTGTCGGTCGAGGCAGTTCGGACGGGCAGCGCGGCGAGGTTGCCCTGCACAGCGAGCAGCTGGGGGTAGCGCCGGTGCAGATGCCCGATCGCCGCGCGGTCGTAGTCCAGGGCCACGGTCTGCTGACCGGACCGGCTGAGCTGGGCGGCGCCGTAACCCTCACCGGCCCCGACCTCCAGCACCACCGGACCGGTGACCTCGGCGCGCACATACCGGTAGGCGGCCTCGTGCCGGCGAAACCAGTAGTTCTCCGCCGGCACCTCCGGGACGGTGCGTTCGCCCGTCAGCGCCAGTGGCTGGGCCGTCATCGCCGGACCGAGCCCTGTTCGCCGTTGCTCACCCTCGCCGTCCTCTCATCGTGACTGGGAACACCCTAGGGGTACCGGGCGACTATTGCTACTCACCGGTAACATCGGCAATATCGCACTAGCGCGCCAACCGCGCGATTGTCCAGCGTGACGAATGCGGCCTCTGGACACCAGGGCCCGACGAACAGTGAGGATCGAGAGCCGGATGAACATCGTCGTCTTGATGAAGCAGGTGCCCGACACCTACGCCGAGCGCAGATTGAGTCCTTCGGACAACACCCTCGACCGCGCCGGCGTGGACGCCGTGATCAACGAGATCGACGAATACGCCATCGAGGAGGGGCTGCTGCTCAAGGAAGCCCACGGCGGCGAGGTGACCATCCTGACGATGGGTCCCGACCGCGCCACCGAGTCGATCCGCAAGGCGTTGTCGATGGGTGCGGACAAGGGCGTCCACGTCGTCGATGAAGCGTTGCACGGCTCCTGCGCGATCACCACCGCCAAGGTCCTGGCCAAGGCCCTGGGCACCCTGGAGTACGACCTGGTCATCGCCGGCTCGGAGGCCACCGACTCCCGGCTCTCGGTCGTGCCGGCCCTGCTCAGCGAAGCGCTGGGCGTACCCCAGCTCTCCGGCGCCCGCAAGGTGACGGTCGACGGTTCCGACATCACCATCGAGCGAGCCACCGAGACCGGCTTCGCCCGCGTTCAGGCCAGTGGACCGGCCGTCGTCAGCGTGGTCGAGAAGATCAACGAGCCGCGCTATCCCTCGTTCAAGGGGATCATGGCAGCCAAGTCCAAGCCGGTTCAGCAGCTGTCGCTGTCGGATCTGGGCATCGGTGCCGACGAGGTCGGCCTGGCTGCCTCCACCACGACCGTGCAGTCCTTCGAACAAGCCCCGCCGCGGGCTGCGGGCACCGTGGTCAAGGACGAGGGCAACGGCGGCTCGGCGATCGCGGAGTACCTGGCGAGCAAGAAGCTCATCTAGCTCTGCGCGACTCACCGCCCGCGAAGCACCACTCGCGCCGCGAGCGCGCACCGCAGGCCCGGCCTGCCCCCGACCTCCAGACAGACTTTTCAGATAAGGGAAAATCTCATGGCTGAAGTACTGGTCCTCGTCGACTCGGCGAACGGCACCGTCAAGAAGTCCACCCTCGAACTGCTGACCGCGGCCCGCTCTCTCGGTGAGCCGTCCGCGGTGGTCCTCGGTGCGCCCGGAACGGCCGCCGCGCTTAAGGCCACGCTGGCCGAATACGGCGCCGCGAAGGTCTATGTCGCCGAGAGCGAGGACGTCGACGCTTACCTTGTCGCCCCCAAGGCCGAGCTGCTCGCCCAGATCGCCGCTCAGGCTGGTCCGGCCGCGATCCTGGTGTCCTCGAGCCCCGAGAACAAGGAAATCGCCGCCCGGACGGCCTTCAAGCTCGATTCCGGTTTCCTGGCCGATGCGGTCGAACTCGGTGAGGGTGGCAGCGCGAAGCAGTCCATATTCGGAGGCTCGGTGACGGTCACCTCGGTCGTCGCCAAGGGCATCCCGGTGATCAGCCTGCGGGCCAACTCGGTGTCGGCCGCCGCCTCGCCCGCAGCTGCCGAGGAGGTCGCCGTCGACGTCGCGATCTCCGACGTGGCCAAGGGTGCGAAGGTGCTCGAGTGGGTGGAGGAGGCCAAGGGTTCGCGTCCCTCGCTGCAGGATGCCTCGGTCATCGTCTCCGGTGGTCGTGGCGTCGGCTCGGCCGAGAACTTCAAGATCGTCGAAGAGGTGGCCGACTCGATCGGCGCCGCCGTCGGCGCATCGCGAGCCGCCACCGACGCCGGCTGGGTCCCGCACACCATGCAGGTCGGTCAGACCGGCGTGACCGTGGCTCCTCAGCTCTACATCGCGCTCGGCATCTCCGGCGCCATCCAGCACCGGGCGGGCATGCAGACGTCCAAGACCATCGTCGCGGTGAACAAGGACCCAGAGGCGCCGATCTTCGAACTGGCCGATTTCGGCGTCGTCGGTGACCTGTTCGCCGTGGCTCCTCAGTTGGCGGAGGAAGTCACCAAGCGCAAGGGCTGATCCACGCGCACCGGCCGAGCGCGGCGGCGTCCCGAACTGGTTTAGTGGTGAGATAACGAGCGGATAGACTGCTCGATTGTGTCCAGGTTGTTAACGCGGTTCCTTCCGCGGCGGTCTTCGGCCCCGCGCGGAGGTCCGCGTGAGGAGCCGGTGGCACCCTCCATCCTCTCGCCCGAGGCACGGCTGACCACCCTCGGCATCATCATCCTGATGACGATCATCGCCTTCGAGGCGATGGCCGTCGCGACGGCGCTGCCGACCGCCGCGCGGAGCCTGCACGGTCTGGCCGCCTACGGATGGTCGTTCACCGGCTTCCTGGTCGCGAGCGTGGTCGGCATGGTCGCGTCCGGGATGCGCTCGGACCGCAACGGCCCACGGTCGCCCCTGCTCGTCGGACTCGGCCTGTTCGTGGTCGGTCTGCTGGTGGCCTCAGCCGCCGGGGCGATGTGGGTACTCGTCGCGGCCCGGGTCGTCCAGGGTCTGTCCACCGGCCTGCTCATCACCGCGATGTACGTGGTCATCGGCGAGGTGTACGACGATCTGGTGCGGCCCCGGATGTTCGCCGCCCTCGCCAGCGCTTGGGTTGTGCCCGGGCTGGTGGGCCCGATCGTGGCCGGCTGGGTCACCCAGCACCTGTCCTGGCGCTGGGTGTTCGGTGGACTGGCGCCCTTCGTCGTCCTCGGCGGACTCATGATGGTGCCCTCGCTGCGCCAGCTCCGCGCCCACCCGGCTCGGACTCAGGTGGCCGACTCGGCCCGGTTGGGGTATGCGGTCCTCGCGGCGGCCGGCATCGCGGGTGTCGCGAACCTCGGACAGAGCCAGACGCCGCTGAGCTGGGCCCTGGGCGTGGCCGGCGCGGTGGCGATGGTGCTCGGTTTGCGGCGCCTGCTGCCGCGTGGCACCTTCACACTGTCGCGCGGGGTACCGGCTGCGGTGGGCTACCGCGGGGTCCTGGCGGGCACCTTCTTCGGCATGGAGGCGGTGGTACCGCTCACGCTGACGGTCCAGCACCACTACTCGGCCACCATGTCCGGCCTCCCGCTGATGTTCACCGCGGTGACCTGGGCGGTGGGCTCGCAGATCCAGGGACGTCTGGACAGCCGCTGGCGTCCAGCGCTGCTGCGCGCCGGACTGCTGCTGTTCGCCGTTGCCGGTGCCGGCATGACGTTGGTCGCACTGCGGATCGCTCCGGGGTGGGGCGCGTTCCTGGCCTGGCCGACCGCCGGGCTCGGGGCGGGCTTCGGGCTGACCAGCGCGTCGGTGGCCCTGCTCGACTTCACCACCGATGCCCAGCGCGGGTCGGACTCGTCCTCCCTGCAGTTGGCGGACTCGTCGGCCAGCGCCCTGTGCACGGCCTTCGGAGGGGCCCTGGTCGCCGCGGCCGCCCACGGCAGGATCAGCTACGGCCACGGTCTGGGGGCGATCTTCGTGGTCATGTCCGTGCTCGGGTTGAGCGCCATCGGCCGGACGACGGCGTTGCGTCCGCCGAACCGGACGGCAATGCTTCCGGGCAGTTCCGACGATCGCAGGGACGCCGCCGTGACGGGGATAGCCGTCGAGGTGGGCCCACCGGTTTCCGCGCCGTAAACTTGTCCGTGATGGTGTACCTGGATCACGCGGCGACAACGCCCATGCTGCCCGAGGTCATCGCCGCGATGGCCGAGGCGATGGCTACCACCGGCAACCCCTCGTCCCTGCATACCTCGGGTCGACGGGGTCGCCGGGTCGTCGAGGAATCTCGTGAGCGCCTGGCCGCCGCCCTGCAGGCCCGTCCCTCGGAAGTCATCTTCACCTCCGGCGGTACCGAGGCCGACAACCTGGCCGTGAAGGGCATCTACCTCGCCCGCCGCAACAGCGACCCGCGCCGCCGCCGGATTCTGGCCTCGTCGGTGGAACATCACGCCGTCCTGGACGCGGCACTGTGGCTGGCGGCCAACGAGGGCGCCGAGGTCGAACTGCTGCCGGTCGACACTGTGGGAACGGTCCGTCCGCAGACGCTACGGGAGGCGATCGATCGCGACCCGGACTCCGTCGCCCTTGTCAGCGTGATGTGGGCCAACAACGAGGTCGGCACCGTTCAGCCGATCCGCGAACTGGCCGACATCGCGCATCGCCACGGGATTCCCTTCCACTCCGACGCGGTCCAGGCGGTCAGCGTGCTGCCGGTGTCCTTCGCCGACTCCGGCGTCGACGCTCTCTCGGTCACCGGGCACAAGCTCGGCGGGCCCTACGGGTGCGGGGCGTTGCTGCTCAAACGGGACGTCAGCTGTGTGCCTCTGCTGCACGGCGGTGGTCAGGAGCGCGATGTGCGATCCGGCACCTTGGACACGCCGGGTGTCCTCGGCCTGTCGCTGGCCGCCGAAATCGCGGTGGCGCACCGGGCGGACACCGCCCAGCGTTTGAACTCCCTGCGCTCGAGACTGATCGACGGGATCCAGGCCGCGGTCGAGGGCGTCGGGCTCAACGGGGACCCGGTCAACCGTCTCCCCGGCAACGCCCACCTCAGTTTCCCCGGCTGCGAAGGCGACTCGCTGCTGATGTTGCTCGATGCTCGCGGGATCGAATGTTCTACCGGCTCGGCGTGCTCGGCCGGTGTGGCGCAGCCCTCGCACGTCCTGCTGGCAATGGGGGCCGACGAGGCCACCGCGCGCGGCTCGCTGCGCCTGAGTCTCGGGCACACCTCCACCGAGGCCGACGTCGAGGAGTTGCTCGCCGTCATCGGACCGGTGACCGAGCGCGCCCGTCGTGCCGGTATGGCCTCCACCGGCATGGCTTCCACCGGTATGACTGCGACCGGGACGGCCGCGACCCACGAGGCCGACAACCGCCGGGTTCCGGCAACGGGGCGGGTGTGATGAAGGTTCTGGCCGCGATGAGCGGGGGAGTGGACTCCGCGGTAGCAGCGGCGCGGGCCGTCGACGCGGGCTGGGACGTCACCGGGGTGCACCTGGCGTTGTCGCGTCAGCCCGAAACGCTGCGCACCGGATCGCGTGGGTGCTGTTCGGTGGAGGACTCCCACGACGCCCGCCGCGCCGCCGACGTGCTGGAAATCCCCTTCTACGTATGGGATTTCGCCGATCGGTTCGCCGAGGACGTCATCGACGACTTCGTCGCGGAGTACCAGGCCGGCCACACGCCCAACCCGTGCCTGAGGTGCAACGAGAAGATCAAGTTCGCCGCCCTGCTCGACCGGGCCCTCGCACTGGGCTTCGATGCGGTGGTGACCGGTCATCACGCGCGGCTGAGCGCGGGTCGGCTGTCCCGCTCGGTCGACACGGCCAAGGACCAGTCCTACGTCCTGGCCGTGCTGCGGCCCGAACAGCTCGCGCACGCCGTCTTCCCTCTCGGCGAGTCGACCAAGCACCAGGTGCGCGCCGAAGCCGCCGCCCGTGGCCTGTCGGTTGCCGACAAGCCCGACAGCCATGACATCTGCTTCATCGCCGACGGCGACACTCAGGGATTCCTGCGCGGAAAACTCGGTGAGCAGCCCGGCGCGATCGTGGACTCCGACGGGGCGGTGCTCGGATCGCACGACGGCGCTTTCGGTTTCACCGTCGGCCAGCGCAAGGGCCTCAACCTGACCGTGCCGGCGCCGTCCGGCCAGCCGCGGTACGTGTTGTCCATTCAGCCCAAGACGAACACCGTGGTAGTCGGTGCCAAAACCGACCTGCGGGTCGACCGGATCGAGTGCGGATCACCGGTGTGGACCCTCGACGAGCGCACCGAGCCGTTCACCTGCTCAGTGCAGCTGCGAGCGCACGGGATGGTGTCGCCGGCCCGCATCACCCTCGGTGCCAACGGCGAGATCATCGCCGATCTGCTCGAACCCCAGCACGGAGTCGCTTCCGGCCAGGCCTTGGTGATGTACGACGGCGATGACGTGATCGGTTCGGCCACCATCCGCCTCACGCACGGTGCGGCCGTCGACCGCCGCGTTGACGCGATGCCGTGAGCGAGCCCGCAAGACGCTTCCCGTGGGCGCCGGGGGTCAGCACCGGACTGGGCTCGCTGCCCGGAAGCGATGTGGTCGAGGCCGTCTCGTTCGTGCTCGACACCGTCCCCGAGTTCGCCTACCTGCCTGAGCTGCCCGCGCGCGGACTCGGAGCCGACATGATCGGCCGGACCGCGTCTCTGCTCGTGGAGTTGCCGATGGAATGGCAGCCCCATGGTTGGACGGTCACCGGCGCCGCCGGTCAGGACCTTCGGCGCGCCCGGGACTTCCTGCACCGGGATCTGGACGCGATTACCGAACACGGTGCCGGCCTGGACGTCCTCAAGGTCCAGGTGACCGGGCCGGTGACGCTCGCTGCCAACGCGGAACTGCCCAATCTGCACAAGGTTCTGTCCGACCACGGTGCGTTCCGAGACCTGTCGGAGTCACTTGCCGAAGGAGTCCGATTGCACCTGGCCGAGCTGGCCTCGCGGCTGCCCGGCACCGCTCTGGTGCTGCAACTGGACGAACCGTCGTTGCCGGCCGCGTTGTCCGGGTCGGTGCCGACCCCCTCGGGCTACGGGACCGTGCGCTCGATTTCGCGATCGGTCGCGGGCCCGGCGCTGCAGCGGGTGCTCGCCGGCGCGTCGCCGGGGTCCCGGACGGTGCACTGCTGCGCCGCGGACGTGCCTTTCGATCTGCTCGTCAGCAGCGGCGCCGACGCGGTCGCGATCGATTTCGCGCTGTTGAACAAGGCCAATCTGGATTCGGTGGGTGAAATCGTCGACGCCGGCACCTCCCTGTGGCTGGGGGTGGTCCCGAGTTCTGATGCAGAGCTGTCCTTCGCCGCGGCTCGCGAGCGCGTGTTCGGACTGTGGCGGCGACTCGGCTTCGACGACGCCCTGCTGGCCGGCACGGTCGTCCCCACTCCAGCCTGCGGACTCGCCGGTGCGTCCCCGGGCTACGCCCGGCGCGCGACCAAACTCCTTCGCGACGTCGGCCGGTCGTTGCTGGACGGGGCTGAGCCCAGCCGGAGCTGACGCTGGGCCGCGGCCCGCCCGCTCATCCGATCGTGGCGTGGCCCAGCTCATCGATAACCACGGAGAGCTCGCGGCCGGCGAACCGGATGCCCCGCACTGCAAATGCCCCTTCCTCACTGGTCGGGTGCAGTTGGGGGCCCGAGCCGTCGGCGGCCAGCCGCAGTCCGAGCCGGGCCACGATCCCCGCGCCGACTGCGGCGGCGGCCCAGGCTTGAGGTCGGCACGCCGCGGGGTAGGCGGCCGGGCGGGGGTGCCGGCTTCGATCGTCGCCGCTGTAGAGCTCCGGTAGGCGGTAGTCGAATCGTTCGGCGGCGGCGAGCAAGCCGTCCATGAGCGTGGCCGCCTGTTCGCCGAAACCCTCAAGGCTCAGCCCGCGGACCGCCAAGGCGGTGTCGTGCGCCCAGACCGAGCCGCAGTGGTAGGACAGCGGGAAGTACCCACCGGCATCGCTGGACATGGTCCGCAGGCCGAATCCACTGTTGAGCTCGGGCGAAACCAGCAACGCGGCGATCGCAGCCGACTCGTCCGGATCGAGGATGCCGGTTCCCAGCAGGTGCGCGATGTTGCTGGTCAGGGAGTCGACTGCTTTTTTCTCCCCGTCGAGGGCAAGTGCCGGGTAGCGACGCCGGCCGTCGAAGACCCAGAACCGTTCACGAAAGCGGGTACGCAAAGCGTCGGCCCACGCCAGCCAGTGCTCGGACCCGTCCTGGCCGAAGGCGGCGAGCAGTTCCGCGCCGTGCCGAGCGGCTTCGTGGGCGTAGCCCTGGACCTCGCAGAGCGCGACCGGTCCCTGGGCGATCCGGCCGTCGGCGAAGCGGACCGAGTCGCCGGAATCCTTCCATCCCTGATTGGACAGTCCCCGGCCGGACTCGTCGAGGTATTCGAGGAATCCGTCGCCGTCAGGGTCGGCATGGCATTCCAGCCATCCCAGGGCCGCCTGCAACGACGGGATGAGATCGGCCACCTCGGCCTCGGGCATGCCCCACTTCCAGGCGTCATAGAGCAGGCAGATCCACAGCGGCGTGGCGTCGACGGTTCCGTAGTACAGCGGCGGGAGGTACATCGATGTCGCCGAGCCGGACACGCCATCGTGTTCGGTAGCCGTAGCGCGCAGTTCATGGGGGATCTTGCCGGGCTGTTCGGCCGAGACCGGGTCGACCTTGGTGCCTTGCAGCGCGGCCAGCGTGCGCAGCGTACCGGCGGCGAGTTCGGTGCCCAACGGCAACATCAGCCGCGCGGCGATGAGGGAATCGCGTCCGAACAACGTGAAGAACCACGGCGATCCGGCCGCGAGGAAGACGTCCCGGGGCTGCTCGGGCCGGGTCAGGGTCAGGGCGCGCAGATCGGCCAGTGAGCGCTGGACCCACGGCGCCCAGCGCGAGTCGGCGGCGCTGACCTCCACGCCGTTCCAGAACTCGGTCGACGCCGGCTGGACCACGGTCGCCTCGACCTCGGCGTGCAGTTCCCAGCTCAGGCTCAGCGACTCGCCGGCCTGCAGTTCGACGGGCCATTCCAGTTGTGCCGATCCGTCGCTGTGCAGGACGTGCCGGGCCTGGTGGCCGCGAATCCGAACGTGGGCTCCGGAACCGTCCGCGGTCAGACCGCCGTCCTGATCCAGTTCGCCCCTATCCGGCAAAGCGAACGGGACAAGTGCGGTTCGGTGACCGGACTTGATGTCCTCGACGGTGGCGAAGTCGGTAGCCACCGCGAGTACGAGGACCGTCGACACCGCACGGTCGTGAGCGGTCACGTGCAGGGTCTCGCTCATCACGCCCGGGCGGATGCGCCGGATGCGGTCGATGCGGACTGCTGGGTCGGGCGTCGGCCCGGGCAGGGCCCGTGCGACGGCCGAGGCCCGCAGCTCCGTCGCCGAGACCAGACCCGCGCCGACGCCGATCGGGCGCTCGCCGGCCACGGTGATCCTCGCGCAGGAAAGCACCCGCACGTCGGAGTGCACCACGCCCTGAGCACCACCGCGTTCGATCTGACCGTCAGCCTCCGACAGCGCCACCGTAGGCGCGGCGAGGACGGTGACGAGCTCGTGCAGCCACGGCTGACGAAGCGGGTGTCGCACAGGTTCGGCCATGGTGGATCCCAATCAGATCGACAGCTCGACGCCGCAGCTAGGCATAGTTACCGAATACGGCACTGCGGACTGTATCGCCCGATATCCGGACTCGTAATGGTTCCAATTCGCGCAAAATGCTTGACAGGCGGCGGTGCACGAGTGACTCTAGCAACGATTTGATCGTTCAAACCAGCAAATGCGTGACCTTCCGGCAATAGCCGCGAAACGAACGTATGACCGGCCCGCGGGTCGCTGGCTCGCTGGCTTGCTGGCCGCACGACCTACCCGTCTTGCCCGACCCGCACGATTTGCCCAACCCGCACCACTTGCCCGACCGCTGATGCCCGACTGCTCCTCGACGTTGGCGAGGGCGACGACCGTGAGGAGGTGACCGGACCTGAACACGCACTCCTCCCGCCCCACGCTGGAAAGCGTCGCGCGGATGGCCGCCGTCTCGCGCCAGACCGTCTCCAACGCGGTGAACTCCCCGCACCTGGTTCGCGCCGACACGCTCGAACGCGTCCGAGCGGTCATCGCACAGGTCGGATACCGGCCTCACCGCGCCGCGCGAACCCTGCGCACGCGCCGTTCCCATCTACTCGCGGTTCCGCTGCAGCCGCCCACCGACACCATCGGCGGCAGCGTGCTCGACCAGTTCCTGCACTCGCTGACCGTGCACGCACAGGCTCAGGACAACCGAGTGCTCCTGTTCGCCGCCGAGGACGATGACCGCGAGATCGCGCTGTACGACGAACTGCTCGACGACCACGACGTGGACGCCTTCGTCCTGACCGGCACTCATCGCAACGACCGCCGCACCGAATGGCTGGCCGGACGAGGCGCGGTGTTCGTGACCTTCGGACGTCCCTGGGGCGCCGATGCCCACCACGGTTGGGTCGACGTCGACGGTGCCGCCGGAACGTTCGCGGCCACCATGGACCTCATCGAGCGGGGCCACCGGCGGCTGGCATTCCTGGGCTGGCCGGACGGGTCGGGGGTCGGCGACGATCGACGGTTCGGTTTTGATCGCGCCTGCGCGCAAGCCGGAATCTCGATCACCGGGTGGCGGCTCAGTGTCGTCAACGAGCTCGCTGCGGGCCGGGCAGCCGGCGCGCAACTGCTCGATGCCGACGAACCTCCGACGGCGATCGTCTGCGTCTCTGACACCCTCGCGCTCGGGGTCTGGACCGAACTGACCGCTCGCCGGCTGCAACCAGGCCGGGACGTGGCCGTGGTCGGCTTCGACGACACGCCGACCGCCGCGGTGATCGGTCTGTCCAGCGTGGCTCAACCGCTCAACGAGGCCGCGATGGCGTGCCTGCGCATGCTCACCGACGTGCTCAGTGACCCGGCCGACGGCCCTCCCGACCCTGTCCTGCTCGAACCTCGCCTCACCTCACGAGCGAGTAGCGGATGAGGGTCCTACCCGTTTCCCCCGGCGTCCAGCCGCGATCACCCACCACCGGAAGGACATCATGAAGATCGGAAAACTGACCCTGGCGACCACCGTCGCCGCTGCTGGGTTGCTGGCCTTGTCAGCATGCAGTAGCAGTAAGGGCTTCTCCGGAAGTAACAACGCCAGCGGCTCCAACAGCGCGGGTACCACGGGCACCGGACCGATCAGCGTGCTCATCGGATCCTCCGGTAGCGCTGAGACCGCCGCGGTCAAGGCCGCCGCGGCCGCCTTCACCACCAAGACCGGTGTGAAGGTCACGGTCACGCCCGCGCAGAACCTGACCCAGCAGCTGAGTCAGGGGATGGCAGCCAACACTCCGCCGGACGTCTTCTACCTGGACACGTCCTCGTTCCAGAACTACGCCAAGACCGGCGCCCTGTACGCCTACGGCGACCAGGTCAGCAACCCGGGGGACTTCTTCCCGGCGCTGAAATCGTCCTTCACCTACAACAACAAGTTCTACTGCGCGCCCAAGGACTGGTCCACGCTCGGCCTGGTCGTCAACACCGATGACTGGACCAAGGCCGGCCTGACCGATGCCGACGTCCCCAAGACCTGGGACCAGTTGGCCACCGTCGCCAAGAAGCTCACCACCGGCGGGCAGGTCGGTCTCACGCTGGATCCGACCCATTCCGGTATCGATGAGTTCCTGCTGCAGAACGGCGGAACCCTCATCTCCGACGACAAGAAGTCGGCGACCTTCGACAACGACAAGAACGTCCAGGCGCTGACCTACGTCAAGAAGCTGCTCACCGATGGCGTCGCGAAGTACCCGTCCGCACTCGGCGCCGGCTGGAACGGCGAGGCGTTCGGCAAGAACAAGGCGGCCATGACCGTCGTCGGAAACTGGATCGACGGCGCCATGAAGAGCGACTACCCGAGCGTGAAGTACAAGGTCTTCGAGTTGCCGGCCGGACCGACCGGAACCAAGGCGACCAACTCCTTCACCAACTGCTGGGCGATCCCCACGGCGAGCAAGAACCAGGCCAACGCGGTAAAGCTGGTCGACTTCCTGACCTCGGCCGATCAGCAGATGAGCTTTGCCAATGCCTTCGGTGTGATGCCCTCGCGTCAGTCCGCCAAGGACCAGTGGACGGCGAAGTTCCCCAACGACACGGCCTTCCTGTCCCAGGCCGCCGATGCGCATCCGGATCTCGCTCTTGCCGGCGGTTCGCAGGCGATCGCCGACTTCGACGCCAAGCTGGCGCAGCTGGCCAGCACGGATCCCAAGACCATCCTGTCCGCGGTCCAGAAGAACATCACCTCGGTGATCCAACAGAACGGCTGATCGGCCCCCCAGGTCCTGACGCGCACATCCTTGGCGCGTCAGGGCAAACCAGCCGGTGGCGGTTCCCTCGACCGCCGGGAACCGCCACCGCTGCCGTTCACCACGAAGGAGACCTGCCGTGAGCGCGACCGAACAGGCCTTGGGCCAAGCCGATTCGCTGAGCACCGCCTCGAGCGGCCGGCAGCGCCGCCGGACCTCCGGGCCGGGCATCCGCGGCCGAGAGGCGCCGGCCGGCTGGCTCTTCACCGCCCCGGTGATCGTGCTGATCGTGCTGTTCCTGGTGGTACCGATCCTGATGGCGCTGTGGGTCAGCTTCAGTAACTGGACCGGCATCGGCAGCCCGTTCGGTTCATCGGTCAAGTTCGTCGGCCTGAAGAACTATCGCTTCCTGCTCTCCGAGGACGGCTTGTCCCGGCAGAGCATGATGGAAAGCCTTCGCAACAACTTCTACTACGTTCTGTTCGTCGTACCGATCCAGACCGCGCTGTCGCTGCTGCTGGCGGTGATCGTCAACCGACGTCGTCTGGCCAGCCGAGGATTCTTCCGTACCGCCTTCTACTTTCCCTCGGTCACGTCCTCGGTTGCGATCGTCATCGTGTTCCTGTTCCTGTTCGGCGGCAGCGGGGTGGTCAACGCGCTGCTGGCCAAGTTCGGGGCCACCGGACCGGACTGGCTCAACCAGACCGACGGCCTGTTCCACATCGGCCTGGCCAAGCTCGGGGTCCACAATCCCCCCGGTTTCCTCATCCATCACGCCTTGCTCGGACAGTCCTGGTGGGAGTGGCTGGCCGGACCGAGCGCGGCGATGACCGTGCTGATCGTGCTGGCCGTCTGGACCACCTCGGGCACCTTCATGCTGATGTTCCTGGCGGCGCTGCAGAACGTCTCGGCCGATGTGGAGGAAGCCGCAATCGTCGACGGTGCCACCGGATGGCAGCGGTTCTGGAAGGTCACGCTGCCGATGCTGAGGCCGACGCTCTTCCTCGTTCTGACCCTCGGTCTCATCAGCACCTGGCAGACGTTCGACGCGCAGTACATCATCGCCAACAACAACCCGTCGATCGTCACACCTGCCTATCTGTCCTACCAGGTCTCCTTCGTCAACCGGCAGTGGGGACAAGGTGCGGCGATCTCCTTCATCCTGTTCTTCATCATCATCGCGTTCGCGGCGTTCCAGCGCTGGGTGTTGCGTGACCGGGACGAGATCCGTGATCGTCGCCGGGCGCGCGAGCAGGAACGCCAGACCCGTAAGCGCCACCAGGGAAAGGCAGCAGCGTGAGCACGACAACCCGCACGCCCGAGTCCCAGCAGGATCAGGCTCGCCCGCCGCGGCCCTACCGGGTGGGGCAGTCCCGTCCGCTGGCCAGATTCGGCCTGTACACGGCAGTGATCCTGCTGGCCCTGCTGTACATCTACCCGTTCCTGATCGAGCTCGGCACGGCGTTCAAGACCGATCCGGACGCCAGCAACCACCCGTTGAACCCGATCCCGACGACCTGGACCACCAACGCCTTCCATCAGCTCGCCCAGCAGGACTTCAGCCGGTGGTTCGCCAACTCGGCGATCGTGGCCATCTCGGTCACGATCGGGCGCGTGTTCTTCGACTCGTTGGCCGGATATGCCCTTGCGCGCCTGCGGTTCTTCGGTCGCAGTGCGCTGTTCGCCGCGATCGTAGCCGTGATGGCGGTCCCGAGCGTCGTGCTGCTGATCCCCAAGTTCCTGGTGCTCAATCAGATCGGCATCTACAACACCTACACGGGCATGATCGTGCCGCTGATCACCGATGCCGCCGGCGTCTTCATCATGAGGCAGTTCTTCGAATCGGTGCCGGTGAGTATCGAGGAGGCCGCCCACATCGACGGGGCGGGCACGTTCCGTACCTTCTGGTCGGTCGTGTTGCCGATGGCCCGACCGGCCCTGATCACCCTCACCATCCTGTCCTTCCAGGGTTCGTGGAACGAGCTGGGCCACTTCGTGGTCTCGCGGTCGAGTCCTTCGCTGAACACCCTCACCACCGGGGTGGCGACCCTGGTGAGCGGCGGCCTGGGCAAGACGAACCAGTACCCGCTCAAGCTTGCGGCCGCCCTGCTGATGACCATCCCGGTCGCCCTGCTGTTCTTCGTGTTCCAGCGCTACATCATGCGAAGCTCGGAGGGCGCGGTGAAGGAGTGACGGCCGATCACCCACCACAGCGGCCGAACCACGAGTTCGTCCGGACCGCCTCCGGTGCCGTGGCCGAGATCGACGGCAGCCCCGTCACCGCCCATCGCTGCCCAGTCGTGTCGTAGCTGCGCGGTAACTTGTGCGGTGTGAGCACAGACGCCGCCTCCGAAGCGCCGAGCGAGGTCAGACAGCGCCACGCCGAGCTGTCCGAGCAACTGCTCGATGCCTCCTACCGTTACTACGTGCTCGACGCTCCGACGATCGCCGACACCGACTATGACCACAAGTTGCGCACGTTGCAGGCGATCGAGGACGACTACCCCGAGCTGCGAACGCCCGATTCACCCACCCAGCGGGTCGCGGGCGACTTCTCATCGCAGTTCACCGCCGTCGACCACCTCGAGCGGATGCTCTCGCTGGACAATGCGTTTTCCCTCGACGAGCTGACCCAGTGGGCGCAGCGGGTGGAGAAGGAGGTCGGTGCGGAATCGGTCCGCTACCTCTGCGAGTTGAAGGTCGACGGCCTGGCCATCGACCTCGTCTACGAAAACGGCAGGCTGACACGCGGCGCGACGCGGGGTGACGGGCGTACCGGTGAGGACGTCACCGCCAACGTCCGCACCATCGCCGGGATCCCGGATCACCTCAGCGGCGAGGACATCCCCGAGATCCTCGAGGTCCGCGGCGAGGTGTACTTCCCGTTGGAACGCTTCGCCGAACTCAACGCCAGCCTCGTCGAGGCCGGCAAGGCTCCCTACGCCAATCCTCGAAACACCGCCTCTGGCTCGCTGCGGCAGAAGGATCCGCGGATCACCGCCGCGCGCAGACTGCAGATGGTCGTACACGGCGTCGGGTTGGTCAGCGGGGGGCCGGCCGTGGACAACCAATCCGACTGGTACCGGCTGCTGCACGGCTGGGGGTTGCCCACTTCCGATCGGGCCAAGGTCGTGGACTCCCTCGACGCGGTCACGGAGTTCATCGCCTACTACGGCGAGCACCGCCACGACGTCGAGCACGAGATCGACGGTGTCGTGGTGAAGCTGGACGCCTTGTCCAGACAACGCCAGCTCGGCTCGACGAGCCGGGCTCCACGATGGGCGATCGCGTTCAAGTACCCGCCGGAGGAGCTCAACACCAAGCTGCTCGACATTCGGGTCAACGTCGGGCGCACCGGCCGGGTCACCCCGTTCGGAGTGATGACACCGGTCCTCGTCGCCGGATCCACCGTGGAGATGGCCACGCTGCACAACGCCAGCGAGGTCAGGCGTAAGGGTGTGCTCATCGGCGACACCGTGGTGCTGCGCAAGGCCGGCGATGTCATCCCCGAGATCCTGGGCCCCGTCGTCGAATTGCGGGATGGCTCGCAGCGAGAGTTCGAGATGCCCACCCGGTGTCCGGCCTGCGGCACCGAGCTCAAACCCGAGAAGGAGGGCGACGCCGACATCCGGTGTCCCAATCAGCGTTCCTGCCCCGCCCAGCTGCGAGAGCGCCTGTTCCACGTCGCCGGGCGGGGGGCTTTCGACATCGAGGTCCTCGGCTACGAAGCCGCGGTGGCGCTGCTGGCCTCCGGGGTCGTCTCCGACGAGGGCGACCTGTTCACCATCACCGAGGATCAGCTCAAACAGGTTGCGCTGTTCACCCGCAAGGACGGCGAGCTGGCAGCGAATGCCCGCAAGTTGCTCGACAATCTCCAGACGGCCAAGACCCGACCGCTCTGGCGCGTCCTGGTCGGGTTGTCGATCAGGCACGTCGGTCCGCGCGCGGCCCAGGACCTGGCGCGTGAATTCGGCTCCCTCGACGCGATCGCCCGAGCTGACGTCGAGCAACTGGCCGCTACCGACGGCGTCGGGGCGACGATCGCCGAAGCCATCCGGGACTGGTTCGCCGTTGACTGGCACCGCGACATCGTGGAGAAGTGGCGGCGCGCGGGGGTCCAGCTCGAAGAGGAACGCACTGCCGACGACGGTCCCAAACCGCTGGCCGGGCTGTCGGTCGTCGTGACCGGCTCGCTGGTCGACTTCAGCCGGGACAGCGCCGCCGAGGCCCTGACGAGCCGGGGAGCGAAGAATTCCGGGTCGGTGTCGAAGAAGACCTCATTCGTCGTGGTGGGCGACAACGCGGGCAGCAAGCTCACCAAGGCCATCGAGCTGAAGATCCCCATCCTGGACGAGGACGGTTTCAAGGTGCTGCTCGAACTCGGGCCGGACGCGGCGGCCGAACGCGCGCGTATCGGAACCGACACCGATGACCGCGCCGGCTCAGACGACCTCGGCGACGACAGCGACTGACCGGCGCGCCCGCCCGCGCCCGCCGGCCGCGACGTGCGCGTGCGGGTCAGGGATTGAGGACGGTCGCCGCGATCGAGGCCAGGTGGGACATCCGGATGATCTCGCTCGCCAGCCAGCGCAGGGCCGGCCTTCCGACCAGGATCGCGTCGCTGCCGAGCGGGACGACCGCCAGCTCGGTTCCCAGATTCGCCCAGTCACCCGGCGCCCAACTCGCTTCGGCGTCCAGCGGTCGAGGTGGGGAGGCGGGCCACCACGGGGTGGGCAGGCTCTCGATTTCCGGCGCCGCTGTACTACGTGCCAACACCGTCGCCGGCTGCCCGTCGGTTTCCGGTGCCTGCAGGATCAACGCCCACCCGGAACGGAACAGCCGGCAGACTCCGTCGGCCAGGATCGTGGCCGCGTCGTCCCGGTTCACCGCGAGCTTTTCCAGCAGTTCCAGCTCACGGAACGGGTCGATCGTCCCCGCGTACGGCCTGATCGATTCAACCCGTACCCCCGGGACGCTGGACGCGGCGGTCACCAGGCTGTCGGCCAGCTTGTCCACGGGCAGTTCGACGACCAGATCGTCGGTTGCGTGCCCTGGGGTGCGCTCAACGATGTCGACGGACAGGATGTCCGCACCGGCGTGACCCAGGGCGGTCGCGACCGCGCCCAGGGCGCCGGGGCGGTCGGGCAGGACGACTCGGATCAGATAGGACACCGGGCGATTGTCCCAACCCGATGTATCTCTGCTGTTACCCGGTGTCACCGACACGCTTGCCGGGGTGCCGAGCCGGACCCCCCGGTGGCCGACCCCGGCCTGCGCAGACCCCTAGACTCAGACCCTGTGTCTGACGATCGTCCTTCCCTGACCCGAGACGAGGTCGCGCACCTGGCGAAGTTGGCCAGGCTGGCTGTGACCGATGACGAACTCGACCTTTTCGCCGGCCAACTCGACGTCATCCTGTCCGCGGTAGCGCGCATCGGCGACGTCGCGGCGGCCGACATCCCACCGACCTCGCACGCGGTCCCGCTGGAGAATGTGTTCCGGCAGGACGTGACCAGACCCTCGTTGCCTCGCGAGGATGTACTGGCCGGCGCGCCGGCGGTCGAGGACGACCGCTTCCGGGTCCCGCAGATCCTGGGCGAAGAGGAGTAGGACCGGATGAACCTGCATGAACTGTCGGCGGCCGATACCGCGGCCGCCATCGCGGACGGCACAGCCAGCGCCGTCGAGGTTGCTCAGGCGCACCTGGACCGGATCTCGGCGACCGACGGGCAAGTCAAGGCCTTCCTGCACGTCGACGCCGAGGGCGCGCTGGCGGCGGCGCAGGCCGTCGACGAACGCCGAAAGGCGGGCGAGGCACTCGGTCCGCTGGCCGGCGTTCCGCTGGCCATGAAGGACGTCGTCGTCACCAAGGGCGTGCCCACGACGTCCGGGTCGAAGATCTTGCAGGGTTGGGTGCCTCCCTACGACGCCACCGTCACTCGCAAGGTCCGCGAGGCCGGCATCGTCATGCTCGGCAAGACCAACATGGACGAGTTCGCGATGGGTTCCTCGACCGAGAACTCCGCCTACTTCCCGACCTCTAACCCCTGGGATCTGTCCCGCGTGCCCGGCGGATCCTCCGGAGGTTCCTCCGCCGCGGTCGCGGCCTTGCAGGCACCGCTGTCGATCGGCACCGACACGGGGGGATCGATCCGACAGCCCGCCGCGGTCACCGGCATCGTCGGCCACAAGCCGACCTACGGCGCAGTCAGCCGGTTCGGACTGATCGCGTTCTCCTCGTCCCTGGACCAGGCCGGTCCGTTCGGCCGGACGGTCCTCGACACCGCCCTGCTGCACGAGGTGATCGCCGGCTACGACGAATGTGACTCGACCTCGATCCCTACCCCGGGTCCCGACGTCGTCTCCGCGGCCCGGCTCGGTGCGCAGGGCGACCTCAGCGGCGTCCGGGTCGGTGTGGTGCGCGAGCTGACCGGTGCCGGCGGCGGCTACCAGGACGGCGTGCTCGCCTCGTTCCGCTCCGCGGTCGACACCCTCGCCTCCCTCGGTGCGGAGATCGTCGAGGTCAGCTGCCCCAACTTCGACTATGCCCTCGCGGCCTACTACCTCATCGCGCCGAGCGAGTGCTCCTCCAACCTCGCCCGGTTCGACTCGGTGCGCTACGGCCTGCGGGTCGGCGACGACGGCACCCGCTCCCTGGAGGAGGTCATGTCGCTGACCCGCGAAGCCGGCTTCGGGCCGGAGGTCAAGCGACGCATCATGATCGGGACCTACGCCCTGTCCTCGGGCTACTACGACGCGTACTACGGCCAGGCGCAGAAGGTGCGCACCCTGATCGCCCGCGACTTCGCCGACGCGTTCACCGCCGCTGATGTGCTGGTCTCGCCGACCTCGCCGTTCGTCGCGTTCGGCATCGGTGAGCGGGTCGCCGACCCGATGGCGATGTACGTCAACGACCTGTGCACCCTGCCCGCCTCGCTGGCCGGCATTCCCGCCATGTCGGTTCCCAGCGGGCTGTCCGACGAGACCGGCCCGGCTCTGCCGGTCGGATTGCAGATCATGGCGCCGGCGATGGCCGACGACCGCTGTTACCGGGTCGGCGCCGCGTTCGAGGCGGCCTACAACGCGGCCCACGGGCCGATCCTGTCGAAGATCCCGGTTCTGGGAGGGGCGGCCTGATGGCGCTGCGCTACGAAGACGTCCTCGCTCGCTACAACCCGGTAATCGGGCTGGAGACCCACGTCGAGCTCGGTACCGCATCGAAGATGTTCTGCGGCTGCTCCACCGTCTTCGGCGCGGAGCCGAACACCCATACCTGCGCGGTCTGCCTGGGACTTCCCGGCGCATTGCCGGTGGCCAATGCCAAGGCGATCGAGTACACGATCAAGATCGGCCTGGCGCTCAACTGTTCCATCGCGTCCTGGTGCCGGTTCGCACGCAAGAACTACTTCTATCCCGACATGCCGAAGAACTTCCAGACATCGCAGTACGACGAGCCGCTCTGCTTCGAGGGCTACCTGGACGTCGACGTCGAGGGCCGGACGTACCGGGTGGGCATCGAGCGTGTCCATCTCGAGGAAGACACCGGCAAGAACACCCACGTAGGTGGGGCAACGGGGCGTATCCACGGCGCGGAGTACTCCCTCGTCGACTACAACCGGGCCGGGATCCCGCTGGTCGAGATCGTCACCAAGCCCGTTGAGGGAACCGGGCCGCTGGCGCCCGAGGTGGCCAAGGCCTACGTCACCGAGCTGCGCGACATCCTGCGCACGTTGGGCGTGTCCGATGTGCGGATGGAGCAGGGAAGTCTGCGCTGTGACGTCAACACTTCGCTCTCGCCGGTCGATTCGACGGAGTGGGGCACCAGGAGCGAGACCAAGAACGTGAACTCGCTACGCAGTGTCGAGCGCGCGGTCCGCTCGGAGATGCTGCGGCAGGCCGAACGGCTCGACGCCGGGCAGCGGATCAAGCAGGAGACGCGCCACTTCCAGGAGACCACGGGCGACACCCGCTCGGGACGAAGCAAGGAGGAGGCGACCGACTACCGGTACTTCCCCGAGCCCGACCTCGTGCCGATCGCTCCCGCCGCCGACTGGGTCGCCGAGATCAAGGCCTCATTGCCGGAGCTGCCCGCCGCCCGCCGGGCCCGACTGCAGTCCGAGCTGGGCTTCACCCAGGCCGAGCTGGCGCAGATGACCAACGCCGGAGTCGTCGCGGCGATCGCCGACACCGTCGCTGCGGGGGCGCCGGCAGCGGAGGCGCGGAACTGGTGGATGGGCTATCTGGCCCAGCAGGCCAACGCGTCGGACACCGAGGCCAGCGCGCTGCCCATCACCGCGGCGCAGGTGGCGCGGGTGATCGAGCTCGTGGCGGCCGGCACGCTGTCCACCGCGCTGGCTCGTCAAGCCGTCGACGCGGTACTCGAAACCGGTGAGGACGTCGACGCCGCCGTCGCCAGCCGAGGACTGGCCGTCGTCTCCGACACCTCGGCCTTGACCGACGCGGCGCGGGCGGCAATCGCTGCCAATCCGGACGTGGCCGACAAGGTGCGAGCCGGCAAGGTGGCCGCCGTCGGTGCGCTGGTGGGCGCGGTCATGAAGGCCACCCGGGGCCAGGCTGACGCCGCCGCGGTCCGGGCGATCCTGCTCGCCGAGCTCGGGGTCGCGGAGTAACTGCCGGTGCTCGGCCCGCGCGCCCGGCCACGGGTTGGGTGCCTCGGCGCGGGTCACGGTCTGGTTCAGGATCGCGACCATAGGCTGTCGGTGAGGCGTGGTAGATAGTCGGCATGGCTTCGTGGAACCAGATAGAGCACGAGTGTGCCGACTTCGCTGCCGCCGTTCGCGCGCGATTCGGCTCCGGCACCAACAAGACCATCGCCACCCTGCGCAAGGACGGCTCACCCCGCATAAGCGGCATCGAGCTGAGCTTCGAGCCGGGTCGTATAACCGTCGGAATGATGGCGGGCTCGCTGAAGTTGGCCGACGTCCGTCGGGACCCGCGAGTCGCGGTTCACTCACCGACGCTGGAACCGCCGGTAGGTCAGCCCGCCGCGTGGGTGGGCGAGGCCAAGCTGGCCGGACGACTCGTGGCCACCGAAGCGCCCAGGGACACGCCGTTCCCTGACGCGGGTTTCTTCGTCCTCGACGTCACCGAAGCGGTGCACGTCCGGGTCGATCCGACGGCCTCGTTCCTGCTCATCGAGTCCTGGAACCCGCAGCGGGGCTACCGGATCATCGAGCGCGCGTGAACCGACCGGCGTCGCTCATCTCGTTGCGTTCATACCGGGGAGCTGCCGCCCCCGTCGGCGATCGAGACACGGATGACGCGGTCGTCGGTGGCGATCGGCCGGCCGAGACCGTCACGGTTGGTGGTGGTGATCCAGAAGGCGCCGTCCGCGCCGGCGATGACGGTGCGCAGGCGGCCGTACTTTTTCGTGAGGGTCGCGGTGAAGTCGGCGGCGGAGGTAGTGGCCGACAGTGTCGCCGACACCAGCGACATGCCGGTCGACGTCGCCACGACGATCCGGTCCTGGACCAGCGCGCATCCGCCCGCGCCGGCGAACTTGGGCGGCAGCGACGTCGCGGCCGCGGACTGGTAGTTCGTCCCTGCATGAAGGATGTTCACCCGGTCGGTGTTGCCGGCACTCACGACCGCGCGCATCCCGCTCTGGTGGTCGACGCACAGTCCGTCGACGGTGCTGAAGCCGGAGGCGTAGACGAGTGATTTCGGGTCCGGGTTGTTGGGCGCCGGCTGCCCGAGATCGGTCGTGCGCAGAACCTTGCCGGCCAAGCTTGCGGGGTCGGCGGCCAGCGCGGGCCGGCCGGCGTCCGACGTCCCGATCAGCAGCGCGCCCGTCGCGTCGAAGGCGATCCGCCCGGCGTTGTGCGTGCTTCCGCGGGGGATGCCGGTCAGCACCGGTGTCGGAGTCCCGCCGACGCTGAAGTGCAGGACCCGATTGTCGGAGCCGGTCGTCACATAGGCGTAAACCAGGCCGTCCTCGGCGAAGCTGGGGGACAGGGCCAGATCGAGCAGACCGCCGCCGCCGACGGTGCTCAGGCCGGCGATCGTCTGGACGAGCGTCACGGGCTGTCCGGCCTGAGGCTGGACCCGCAGGATGCGGCCGGTGGTCCGTTCACCGACCAGTGCGGTGCCGTCGGGAAGGACCGCGATGCCCGTGGGCTGGTTCAGCTTGGTCGCGACCACGGCCGGATCGACCGCGGAGGACGGGCTGGTCGAGGGGTTACCGGGTGACTGGCCGCCCGTCGCCGGCGCCGACGGCTGAACGCCGGTGCCCGACGGCGACGAGGGTGACGGCGCGGGCAGGGCGTTGCCGGGCACCTGGGGCTGGGGCTCGGCGTTGGCCTGGAAGTCCGGCTGGGGCACCCAGGTCGGCGCGGCATTGGCGCCGCCGCCTGCGCAACCGCTCAACGCGAGGCAGATGCCGACGACGGTAGCGGTGATACCGGCCGCGGACATCGCCGGGCGGCGGGCGGGCGGGATCAGCGGCACCGCCCCAGTCTGCCCCATCGACCTCGGTACCAGCGGTGAACCCGTGCTGGACCCGGAGCCGGCGGCGGCGCCTACCCGCGCCGAGTAGCCCTGGCGGCACAGCGCACCCGCGCCGCGTGCGCTGCCCGGGCGGCGACTAGGTTTGTCGTCGTGATTTCGATCTGCCTGCCGTCCTCGACCCTGCTGGACCGGATCGACGCGGTGTCGCCGTCCCTCGGTCTGCGCGAGCGCACGGTGCTCTGGGACGCGGAGGAGCCCTCCGGCGACCTGGCCGAGGTCCGGTTCTGGGTCCCGGCCTTCCTGCACGCGAACCCGGAGGCCGCTGCACGCGCGGTCGCGGCGATGCCGGAGCTGCAGGTCGTACAGACCCAGAGTGCGGGCGTGGACAACTTCATCGGGGTGGTTCGGCCGCCGGTTCAGCTGTGCGATGCGCGCGGGGTGCACGGCTCGTCCACCTCGGAGTGGGCGTTGACCGCGATCTTGTCCGTGTTGCGGGAATTCCCGCGGTTCGAACGCGCCCAGCACGAGCGTCGCTGGGACTACGCCGTGACCGACGAGCTCGCCGGCAAGTCCGTGCTCATCGTCGGCGCCGGAGACGTCGGGCGCCAGCTGGAGCGACGTCTGCGCGCGTGCGAGGCCAATCCGGTGCTCGTGGCCCGGACCGCGCGCGACGACGTTCGAGGCCTGGAGGAGCTTGCCGACCTGCTGCCGAGCGCGGACGTGGTGGTGCTGATCGTCCCCAAGACATCGCAGACGGTCGGCATGGTCGACGCCGCCTTCCTGGCCCGGATGCGCGACGGTGCCCTGCTCGTCAACGCTGCGCGGGGGCCGGTCGTCGTCACCGACGCGCTGGTGGCCGAGCTCGAGTCCGGCCGCTTACGTGCTGCCGTGGACGTCACCGATCCGGAGCCGCTGCCGGCCTCGCACCCGCTGTGGAGCGCGCCGAACCTGCTACTCACCCCGCACGTGGGCGGCTCGGTGCTCGGCTTCGGCAACCGCGTCGCGGCCCTGGTGGCCGAGCAGATCCGTCGCTTCGACGCCGGTGAGCCGCTGGAGAATGTGGTCACGGGCGAGTACTGACCCGAGCCCCTGGTCGTTCACCCTGCTCACGCCCGCGGGTCGGGAATTCGACCGGCGCTGGCGCGGACGAGCGGATCGAGTTTGGTGCTGCGAATGCAAGGTAAACGCAGTTGCGTGCCGCCTTGCTCGACCGCGTAGACCGCGCCGGACTCGGTGAGATTGAGCCCTCGCAACGACTCCCACGCGACCAGCTCGGACCCGAAGACGGCGCGGGCGGTCAGCCCGGCGGCGTCGACGATGGTGGCGGTGCGGGCCAGGTACAGCGCGGCTCCGAGCGGGACGAGATAGACCGCGGCTTGCAGCGGGCCGCGCACGATCGCCGTGCAGCACAAAGCCACGAACGCCACGATCAGGTAGGCCGAACGGGGATGCTTGATCACGGTCCTCGGGGCCTGGTCCATGCCCGACAGCCTAGGGTCCGCCGGAATGAGACCTGCGTTACCAGTCGGGTTCGTGGTCGCCGGCCCGTCGGGTGTGACCGTGATCGGCCTGCTGTCGGTCAGGCCTACGTCGGGGCCGCCGGTGGCCGACGTAGGCTTTCCCCGTGACCGAGAATGCCGCCGAGAACCACGAGCCTGCACAGTCCACCGAGGTCAAGACCGAGCCGCGTACGCACCGGAAACCGCATTCGCATGCGGTGACCGACGGCATCGAACGCGCCGCCGCCCGGGGCATGTTGCGCGCGGTCGGGATGGGCGACGACGACTGGCGAAAGCCGCAGGTCGGGGTCGCCTCGTCGTGGAACGAGATCACCCCGTGCAACCTCTCGCTCGACCGGCTCGCCAAGAAGGCCAAGATCGGCGTTCGCGGCGCCGACGGTTTCCCGATGGAGTTCGGCACGATCTCGGTCTCGGACGGCATCTCGATGGGGCATGAGGGCATGCACTACTCGTTGGTGTCGCGCGAGATCATCGCCGACTCGGTGGAAACCGTGTTCCGGGCCGAACGCCTCGACGGCGGCGTCCTGCTCGCCGGGTGCGACAAGTCGCTGCCCGGCATGCTCATGGCTGCTGCCCGCCTGGACGTCGCCGCGGTCTTCCTGTACGCGGGATCGACCCTTCCCGGCCGGCTGCACGGCAACGACGTGACGATCATCGACGCCTTCGAAGGCGTCGGCGCCTGCCTGGCCGGCAAGATCACGCGTGCCGAACTGGACGAGATCGAGAAGGCCATCTGTCCGGGCGAGGGGGCCTGCGGCGGTATGTACACCGCCAACACGATGGCCTCGGCCGCCGAGGCGCTGGGCATGTCGCTGACCGGTTCAGCCGCGCCGCCGGCCCCCGACGCACGCCGCGACGCCTATGCCGAACGCTCCGGCGAGGCCGTGGTGCACCTGATCGACGCCGGGATCACGGCCCGCCAGATCATGACCATGGATGCCTTCGAGAACGCCATCACCCTGGTGATGGCGTTGGGCGGATCCACCAACGCGGTGCTCCATCTGCTCGCCATCGCTCGGGAGGCCGGGGTGAACCTGACACTGGCCGACTTCAACCGGATCGGCGACAAGGTTCCGCACCTGGCCGACATGAAGCCGTTCGGACGATTCGTGATGACCGACATCGACCGGATCGGCGGTATCCCGGTGGTCATGAAGGCCCTGCTCGACGAGGGCCTACTGCACGGCGACGCCCTCACCGTGACCGGCAAGACGCTCGCGGAGAATCTGGCCGGCGTCGCGCCGCCCAAGCCGGACGGCGAGGTCATTCGCACGATGGACCGACCCATCCACCGCACCGGGGGACTGACGATCCTGCACGGTTCGCTGGCCCCCGAAGGCGCCGTGGTCAAGACCGCCGGTTTCGATGCCGAGGTCTTCGACGGCACGGCCCGCGTCTTCGACCGGGAACAGGCGGCCATGGACGCGGTGGCCGAAGGCAGCTTGAAGGCCGGTGACGTCGTCGTCATCCGCTACGAGGGTCCCAAGGGTGGTCCGGGGATGCGGGAGATGCTGGCCATCACCGGGGCCATCAAGGGCGCCGGACTCGGCAAGGACGTCCTGCTTCTGACCGATGGCCGCTTCTCCGGCGGAACCACCGGACTGTGCATCGGTCACGTGGCCCCGGAAGCCACGGTGGGCGGCCCGATCGCCTTCGTCCAGGACGGTGACCGCATCGTGGTGGACGTCGCCAACCGCACCCTCGAACTCGACGTCGAGGGCGAGGAACTCGAACGCCGGCGGGCGGGCTGGGAGCCGATCGCTCCCAAGATCACGACCGGAGTGTTGGGCAAGTACACCAAGCTCGTTCAATCGGCCGCGGTCGGAGCCGTCTGCATCTGAGATCGTCGCCCCTACCGTCGTGCGGGCGGTGCGCCGGCCGTGGACGTCGGCTCGGGGGCGGATGCACGGCGCTGACGAAACAAGAGCTGATGACAACAAGAAGGCCCGCCTCCGACAGTGTCGGGGCGGGCCTTCTTGTTGCTGTCTGGTCAGGACTTGGCGAAATCCTCGGTCAGCCAGAGCTTGTGGTGCGCGGCATCGATGACGACCGAGATGCCGACCGACTTGGCCGTGCGAGACAAGATGTTCTTGCGGTGCCCGTCGTTGGGCGCCTTCTCACCGAGCATGGCCTTCTCGATGGACAGGGCGCCGCTGCTGTTGAGCGCGGACGTCCAGCCGATGTTCTCGGCGACGAACTGCCAATGCACGCCCTGGGCGCTGACTCGGCTGCCCAGGTTCTTCTCGCCGCTGAGCTGGTGGGACAGCGTGTTGGTACGCGCCATCGTCTGGTTGTGCTTGTGAGCACTGAGCTGCAGCGCGGGACTCCAACGCAGGGCCGGCAGGTGCCTGGCCGCGCGGGCGGCGTTGAGCGCGTTGAAGACCGTGCCGCACACGGTGGCCTTCTTCTTCGCGGCCGGCACTGCCTTGGCAGCGCTGGCCGGGGCCACCGCCAGGTGAACCGCTGCGGGGGCAACCCGAGTCGGTACGACGCCAGCCGTCGCGGGGGCCGCCAACGCGATGCCCGTAACGGTCACGGCGCCGGCCAGGATGATTGCGGAGAGTGATCGGATTCGCACGGGGGAGATACTGCCATAACTGCCTGTAAACACAGTGTGACGTACAGTAAATTTAACAATCGAAGCGTGTCCTGACAGGCGATTCCAAGGCCAATGTTCTAGTGGGATCACTCTGTTAACCGTTTAAATCGGGCTAAGCTGGACAGAACCCGAGCTCTATACAGCCGTTCGTCCATGATTCATCGAATCTTCGAGCCACCTTGCACGGGCCTCACAGATGTAACCCAGGGATGAGAGCGATCTTTCACCCGCCTATATCGACTACTCAGCGCGATCGCAACCCTCTCGTGATCACGGGACGATAACGGAGATGGTTGCTCTCTGCGATCAGATGATGGGGTGGAGCGGGTCCGGGTCCGCGACTCAGCGGGGGGTGCGGCGCGCGAGTACCTCGGCCACGGCAACGGCTGCTCGGGCGCCGGAGGCCAACGCGCCCTGCAGGCTGGCGGTGTCGCGGTGATCGCCGGCGACGAACAGTGAGTCCGAAAGCTGAACGGCTTGGCGCAGCTGCAAGGGAGCGGGAAACCGGGGCAGCGCCCGATCGATCACATCGGCCCGGACGAGCTGCCAACGGCCGGGATCAACCCCTGCTATCCGGCCCGCATGGACGCGCGCTCGAAGTTCGTCCTCGGCCGACCCCATCGCCCCCAGTGTCGTCGCGGCCAGCAATGCGCGACCGTCCGGGGAATAGGCCGGCGCGACCGCCGACAGCACCGCCGCGTTGACCACGGGTCCGCGGCGGTCAGCGTCGAGGTGCAGGTAGCGGGAGGCCGGGTTGATCCTGAAGTCGTCAGCGGCGTACCAGTACGTGGTCAGGGGGCGCATCGCGACCACCGGCAGGCCCGTGAACTCGCTGGCCCGCACCGGGTCGGTGGCGACTACCACCGCGCGGGCCCGGACGAGCCGCGCAGCGGTTCGGACGGCACTGCCCTCGATCGCGACCACCTCCTCGGACAGCGACACGGTGCCCGGATGCAGGGAGCGGGCCAGGGCGTCGGGCAATTGCTGCATCCCCCAGGCCGGGACCGCCGGGGTACCGCGGACGAAGGAGCGAATGAGCAGTGACACGAAGTGGGCCGAACTCTCGCCGTCGTCCTCGCCCAGCACCCCGGCCAGAAACGGCTCGAGCACTCCCGCTCGCAGGGGTCCGGACAGGCCCGCGGCATCGAGGGCCTCCCGGTAGGGGCGGTCGGGGTCGGCGAGCAGGCGCTCGACCGGCAAGTACGCGCACCGCGCGGCCCACGCGGCCAGGCGCAGCTTTGCCAGCGGGGAGCCGAGTGGGGCGGAAATCGCACCGATCAATGCTCTCGGTTCACGCCGCGGGTCACTCAACACGACATGCCCGTCTCCGGTCGCGACGCGCACCCCGGGGCGGAAGGACTGCAGCTGGAGGTGATCCAGGTCCAGCAGGCCGCGCCGGTTCAGGGCGACCAGGCGAGGGTAGGACGGGTTGATCAGCTGGAACCCGCGATCGAGCCGGAAACCGTCGACCACGTCGGTCCGCACGCGGCCGCCGACCCGACCGGCCGCCTCGATGACCGTGACGTCCAGACCGCGTTCCTGCAGCTCGAGCGCGGCGGACAGTCCGGCCATGCCGGCGCCGATCACCACAACGTCGGTGTCGGCGGTATCGGCGGTGTGGGCGGTGTGGGCGGTGGGGGCGGTGGGGGCGGTGGGGGCGGTGGGGGCGGTGGGGGCGGATCCGCTGGGCTGGTCCGGGCTCGCGGGTTGGCCACTGGTCATGGGTGCACTCTATGGATCGCGCGGCCCATCGCGCGGGCGGCAACCTATGCAGGCGTCCTCTCACATACTGAGATGACTGTCCCGGCTTGTTGAATGGCGCGGAATCGAGGGTGTACTGTCTGACCTGTGCAGCGTCTCGTACTCATCGACTAGCGCGTCGTCTTTCTCACCAAGACGTCGCGCCAACCCTTCGTGCCAAGGCACGAGGGGTTTTTTGTTGGAATTTTCCCTGCTGGGGGCTTCTGACACCAGGCGAGCGATCGCGAACTCCGCACGCACCACAGCCCACACTCGTCGAGAAAGGTTCGAGGGCAATGACTGAGCAGGCCCCTGAAGCAGCAACCGGAGCCAAGTCACTGGTTCGATCGCTCGAAGAGGTGGGCGCCGAGGTGGTATTCGGTATCCCGGGCGGAGCGATCCTGCCCGCCTACGACCCGCTGTATGACTCCACAAGAGTCCGCCACATCCTCGTCCGCCACGAGCAGGGCGCAGGACACGCAGCAGAGGGATATGCCCAAGCCACGGGCAAGGTCGGGGTGTGCATGGCGACCTCCGGCCCGGGAGCCACCAACCTTGTCACCCCGATCGCCGACGCGTTTCTCGACTCGGTGCCGATCGTGGCCATCACCGGCCAGGTTCCCTATCCGATGATCGGCACGGATGCGTTCCAAGAGGCTGACATCTCCGGCATCACCCTGCCGATCACCAAGCACAACTTCCTCGTCCAGCATCCGGAAGAGATCCCGCAGACGATCGCCGAGGCCTTCCACCTGGCCATCAGCGGACGTCCCGGGCCCGTTCTGGTCGACATTCCCAAGGACGTGCTGCAGGCTCAGACGACATTCTCCTGGCCGCCGACCATCGATCTGCCGGGGTACCGGCCGGTGCTCAAGCCGCACGGCAAGCAGATCCGCGAAGCCGCCAAGCTCATGGCTGCCGCGCATCGGCCCGTCCTCTACATCGGCGGCGGGGTGCTCAAGGCCCACGCGACGTCCGAACTGAAGCGCCTGGCCGAGCTGACCGGGATCCCCGTCGTCACGACCCTGATGGCGCGTGGGGCGTTCCCCGATTCACACCGCCAGCACTTGGGAATGCCCGGCATGCACGGCACGGTCGCGGCGGTCACCGCACTGCAGAAGGCCGACCTGCTCATCGCCATCGGCACCCGGTTCGACGACCGCGTCACCGGCCGGCTCGACTCCTTCGCCCCCCACGCAACGGTCATCCACGCCGACATCGACCCGGCCGAGATCGGTAAGAACCGGACGGCGGAGGTCCCGATCGTCGGCGACGCGCGCGAGGTCATCACCGACCTGATCCCGGCCATCGAGGCCGAGTACGCCGCGGGCAACCGCTATGACCTCACCGGCTGGTGGCGCCAGGCCGACGGCTGGCGGCGCACCTACCCGCTTGGCTACGAGGAACCGGCGGACGGAGCCCTGGCACCGCAGTACGTGATCGAGCGCCTGGGCAAGATCGCCGGTCCGGAAACGATCTTCACCTCCGGTGTCGGCCAGCATCAGATGTGGGCGGCCCAGTTCATCTCCTACGAGAATCCCTACACGTGGCTCAACTCCGGCGGCGCGGGAACGATGGGTTATTCCGTGCCCGCTGCCATGGGCGCCAAGGTCGGTGCGCCGGACAAGCTGGTGTGGGCGATCGACGGTGACGGCTGCTTCCAGATGACCAACCAGGAGCTGGCGACGTGCGCGATCGAGGGAATCCCCATCAAGGTCGCGGTGATCAACAACGGCAACCTCGGCATGGTCCGGCAGTGGCAGACCCTGTTCTACGACCAGCGGTACAGCCAGACCGAACTGGGCACCCATTCGCGCCCGGACTCGGCGAGCCTGACCGGTGCGCGCCCGCGAATCCCGGATTTCGTCAAGCTCGCCGATGCCCTGGGCTGTGTGGGGCTGCGGTGCGAGAGCCGCGACGACGTCGACGCCGTGATCGAGAAAGCGATGTCGATCAACGATCAGCCCGTGGTGGTCGACTTCACCGTCGGCAAGGACGCGATGGTCTGGCCGATGGTGGCCGCCGGAACGTCCAACGATCAGATCCTGGCTGCCCGCGACGTCCGGCCGAACTTCGATGACGCCGAATAGGCCGAGCGAGCCGAGCCGACCCGCTGCGACCGTGGGGCCACGGCGATGAGTGAGCTGACCCGGATCGGCCTGCTCGGCGGCATGAGCTGGGAATCCACCACGTCCTACTACCGGTTGCTGAACCAATTCGTGTCCGCCGAGGTCGGGGGCCACGCCAGTGCGCCGGTGACGATCTGGTCGGCGGACTTCGCCGAGATCGAGCGCCTGCAACGCGCGGGTGACTGGGACGCGCAGGGCAGGATCCTGCACAACGCCGCGTTGTCGCTGCAGCAGTCCGGGGTCGAGCTGATCGCGCTCGCGACCAACACGCTGCATCTGGTGGCAGATCAGATCACGGCGGGGTTGTCGGTGCCGTTCCTGGATCTGATCGACCTGGTGGGGCAGGCCGCAGCCGCGGCCGGTCACACGCGCGTCGGTCTGCTGGCCACGGCGTACACGATGAACAGTGATCTCTACCGATCTCGGCTGCAACGCTACGGCGTCGAGGTGATCGTGCCCGACGAGGACGATCGTGAACTGGTGCACTCGGTGATCTACGGGCAACTCGTGCACGGCATCGTCGATCCCGGGTCGAAGGCCGACTACCTCGCGGTCGTGAGCCGGCTGGCCGACTCGGGCGCTCAGGCCGTCGTGCTGGGCTGTACCGAGATCGCCCTGCTGATCAGTGACGGCGACGCAACCGTCCCGCTGATCGACACGACCCGCCTGCATTGCCAGGCGCTGAGCGACATCATCATCAACGGAGTGCACGACGGCGCCGACTCGGCCCGGCGTGAAGAAGGAGCGATCTCAGCATGAGCCGGCATACCTTGTCCGTCCTGGTGGAGAACAAGCCAGGCGTCCTGGCCCGGGTCTCGGGGCTGTTCTCCCGGCGTGGGTTCAACATCGAGTCACTCGCGGTCGGGCCGACCGAGCACCCGGAAATCTCCCGGATCACGATCGTCGTCGCCGTCGAGGGCAACGCGTTGGAGCAGGTGACCAAGCAGCTCAACAAACTGATCAACGTGCTCAAGATCGTCGAGCTCGAATCGGGCAACGCGGTGCAGCGCGAGCTGTTGCTGGTCAAGGTCCGCGCCGACGAGAACACCCGCCGGGGAGTCGTGGAGACCGCCGAGCTGTTCAAGGCCAAAGTCATCGACGTGGGGCCGGAGGCCCTGACGCTGGAGATCGTCGGGCCGCCTGCCAAACTCGAAGCGGCCCTGAAGATGCTCGAGCCGTACGGCATCCGCGAGATGGTGCAGTCGGGCATGGTCGCCCTCGGGCGCGGGCCGCGATCGATGACCCAGGCCGCGCTGCGCAGCGTGGAGCGCTCCGCCTGACAACGACGTTCCCCGACCGCGGTCGACCGACCGGTCACGGACCAGGGACGCAAGAGCACGGGTAACGACATACCCGGCACCGCAAGGGTGCCGGGCTCGATGAGAGGGAACGCCAGCAGATGGCCGTGGAGATGTTTTACGACGACGACGCCGACCTGTCGATCGTGCAGGGACGCAAGGTTGCCGTGCTGGGATTCGGCAGCCAGGGGCACGCACACGCGCTGAGCCTGCGGGACTCGGGTGTCGACGTGCGCGTCGGCCTGCCCGAGGGCTCCAAGAGCCGGGCGAAGGCCGAGGATGCCGGCCTGCGGGTACTCACCCCCGCCGAGGCGAGCGCCGAGGCGGACCTGATCATGATCCTGGCGCCGGATCACCTGCAGCGCAAGCTCTACGCCGAATCGGTCGAGCCCAACCTTGCCGACGGCGACGCGCTGTTCTTCGGCCACGGCTTCAACATCCGTTTCGGCTACATCAAGCCGCCGGCCAACGTCGACGTCGCCATGGTGGCTCCGAAGGGCCCGGGTCACCTGGTCCGCCGCCAGTTCGTCGACGGCAAGGGGGTGCCGGTGCTCATCGCCGTCGAGCAGGACGCGACCGGAAACGCCCAGGCGCTCGCGCTGTCCTATGCCCGGGGCATCGGCGGCACCCGTGCCGGCGCGATCAAGACCACGTTCACCGAGGAAACCGAAACCGACCTGTTCGGTGAGCAGGCGGTCCTGTGCGGTGGCGCGTCCCAGCTGGTCATGTACGGCTTCGAGGTGCTGACCGAGGCCGGCTACGAGCCCGAGATCGCGTACTTCGAATGCCTGCACGAGCTCAAGCTCATCGTCGACCTGATGTACGAGGGTGGCATCGCCAAGCAGCGCTGGTCGGTCTCAGACACGGCCGAGTACGGCGACTACGTCTCCGGTCCGCGGGTGATCGACGCGCACGTGAAGGAGAACATGAAGGCCGTCCTGGCCGACATCCGCTCCGGTGCCTTCGCCGAGCGCTTCATCGCCGATCAGGACGCTGGAGCGCCGGAGTTCAAGGCGCTGCGGGCCAAGGGCGAGCAGCACCCGATCGAGGAGACCGGACGTCAGTTGCGCGGCTTGATGAGCTGGGTCAACAACGACGACAGCGACTACGTCGAGGGCACTGCCGCCCGCTGACCTCCGGCTGTCAACGGCCGGCCTCGGACTGCGCTCGGGGCCGGCCGTTCTTCAATTTCCCGCGTCTCGTCTGTTGAGACGCGACGGTCGTCAGCTGGGACGGCGGCCCAGGCCATGCGATACCCTCGCCCCATGAAGCTTGCAGTCATCCCTGGCGATGGAATCGGCGTCGAAGTCACCGAAGCGGCCCTGACCGTCCTGGACGCGGTCGTGCCCGGCGTGGACAAGACCAGCTACGACCTCGGTGCCCGGCTCTACAACCGCACCGGCGAGCTGCTGCCCGACAGCGTGCTGGCCGAACTGCGGGGCCAGGACGCCATTCTGCTGGGCGCCATCGGCGATCCGTCCGTCCCGTCAGGTGTCCTGGAACGTGGCCTGTTGCTGCGGCTGCGTTTCGAGCTGGACCATTACGTCAATCTGCGTCCCACCAAGCTCTTTCCCGGCGTGCCCACCCCCCTCGCCGGGAACCCGGCCATCGACTTCGTGGTGTACCGCGAGGGCACGGAAGGGCCCTACGCCGGCAACGGCGGCGTCCTGCGCAAGAACACCAAGCAGGAGATCGCCACCGAGGTCAGCGTGAACACTGCCTTCGGCGTCGAGCGGGTCGTTCGGGCCGCCTTCGACGGTGCGATGAAGCGGAAGCGCAAGCACCTGACGTTGGTCCACAAGAACAACGTCCTGGTCCACGCCGGCGACCTCTGGTTCCGCACCGTCAACGAGGTGGCCGCGGAGTACCCCGAGGTCACGCTGGCCTACAACCACGTTGATGCGGCCACGATCTACCTGGTCACCGATCCGGGCCGCTACGACGTGATCGTCACAGACAACCTGTTCGGCGATATCCTCACCGACCTCGCCGGCGCCGTCGCGGGCGGCATCGGTCTGGCCGCCAGCGGAAACGTCAACCCCTCGCGGACCACCCCGTCGATGTTCGAGCCGGTACACGGCAGCGCCCCCGACATCGCCGGTCAGCAGAAGGCCGACCCGACCGCGGCGGTGCTGTCGGTCGCGATGATGCTCGATCACCTCGGCCTCACCGAGGAAGCGGCGCGGATCGAGCGCGCGGTCGGCGAGGATCTGCTGAGTCGCAGCGGACCTTCTCCTACGATGGCGATCGGCGAACGCCTGGCCAAGGCCGCATCGAGCTGAACGGCCGCAGTCGGGCCGGGCGATTCTCATGGGTGCGTCCGGCCCGCCGGTATGCCACACTGTCCAGGTGCGTTCCGTTGTCGTCATCATTATCAGTTAGCGCGTCGGCCCGAGCATTTCTCCGACGCGCAGACCTCCCACATCGTGGGGGGTCTTTTGTTTTGTCCAGCAAGTTCATCCCGTCCATCCCGTTCAGTCAGCTCGCCCCCGTCACCGGCAGCGTTGCACCGCCGCGGCAGTAAGGAAACGACCGTGCTCACCGACGATTTCCACGTTTTCGACACCACTCTGCGCGACGGCGCCCAACGCGAAGGCATCAGCTACTCCGTCGGCGACAAGCTGGCGGTGGCCCGGCTGCTGGACACCCTCGGAGTGGGCTTCATCGAGGGCGGGTGGCCCGGTGCCGTGCCCAAGGACACCGAGTTCTTCGCCCGCGCCGCCGACGGCGAACTCAAGCTCGAGCACGCCACCCTCGTTGCGTTCGGCTCGACGCGCAAGGCCGGCGTCGGCGTCGCCGTCGACGCGCAGGTGCGCGCCCTGCTCGACAGCCGCGCCTCGGTCGTGACCCTGGTCGCCAAGTCCGACGTCTGGCACGTCGAGCGCGCCCTGCGCACCTCGCTGGAGGAGAACCTGGCGATGGTGAGCGACACCGTGTCGTTCCTGGTGGGGGAGGGACGCCGAGTCTTCCTCGACTGTGAGCACTTCTTCGACGGCTACGCCCACGATCGTGATTACGGGGTGCGGGTGCTGGAGGCGGCCCAGGAGGCGGGCGCCGACGTCGGCGTTCTGTGCGACACCAACGGGGGAATGCTTCCGATGGGGATCGCCGAGATCGTCGCCGAGGTCCGCTCCCGAGTCGGCATCCGATTGGGGATCCACACCCAGGACGACACCGGCTGCGCCGTGGCCAACACGCTCGCCGCGGTCTCAGCCGGCGTGACCCACGTGCAGGGCACGGCCAACGGTTACGGCGAGCGCGCGGGCAACGCCAATATCTTCTCCGTGATCGGGGGCCTGGTGTTCAAGATGGGGCTGGACGTGCTGCCCGCCGGGACGATCGGTGAGTCGCAGCGCGTCGCCCATGCCATTGCCGAGATCGCCAACCTCGCGCCGGACACGCACGCACCGTATGTGGGTAGTTCTGCCTTTGCCCACAAGGCGGGCCTGCATGCCTCGGCGATCAAGATGGGACCTGAGCTCTACAACCACATGAGCCCGGAGCTGGTCGGCAACAGCCAGAAGATCCTGATCACCGAGATGGCCGGTCGAGCATCCGTGGAGCTCAAGTCGGCCGAGTTGGGCGTCGATGTGACCGGCCGTCCCGAAGTCGTGTCCTCGGTGGTGGAGCGGGTGAAGGAGCGGGAGGCCGGCGGGTGGTCCTACGAGGCTGCCGATGCCTCCTTCGAGCTGCTGGTGCGCGACGAGTTGGCCGGCGGATCGTTCTCGGCGCCCTTCGAGCTGGAGTCCTACCGAGCCATCGTCGACCGTCGCGAGGACGGCACCGTGGTCACCGAGGCGACCGTGAAGGTGCACGCCGACGGCCGGCGAGTCATTTCCACCGCAGAGGGCAATGGTCCGGTCAACGCGCTGGACCGGGCGCTGCGGCAGGCGCTGGGTGACGTCTACCCGCGCCTGGCCGAGTTCGAGCTGACCGACTTCAAGGTTCGGATCCTGCCCGGAAAACACGGGACCGACGCGGTGACGCGGGTGCTCATCGAGACCGCCGACGCGGCCGGGGACTGGACGACCGTCGGAGTTCATCCCAACATCATCGAGGCTTCCTGGCTCGCGCTGGCCGACGCGGTCCGCTTCGGCCTCCTGCCCCCGAGCGCCTGACCGCCCGGTCCGTCCGTCCCTTCCCCTGCCGGTCTCTTTCCCCCGCCGGTCTCTTTCCTCTGCCGGTCTCTTTCCGCGAATGGGCAGTTCAGCGCCGAATGGGCAGGTGTAACCGCCCATTCGCTGCCGAACCGCCCATTCGCGGTGGTGGAAGGGGCGCCGGGACGGGTTATCGGATAGGGATATTCGAACTCTGTTCGAAGCCGTCAGTTCGGTCGTCCACAGACTGGCCGAACGGTGGGCGCGGCTCCCTCGCGGGCGGGCACGGTGGGCGGGTGCAATCCCGACCCGTGCCCGACAACCCGCGCGTCCGCCTCGCTCGGGGTTGCTACACCGACCGGGCAGACTTCGATCTCCGGGCCAGGTGCGCCCAGCTGCTGGAGATCAACCCTCCGGAGACGGTTGTTTCTGGCCTGGCTGCGGCGGCCCTGCACGGTCTGTGGCTTCCCGACTCAGTCGTACAACCCGAATTCGCCACCGTGACGACGGGGAAAGCGTCTGATCACATGACGCGGTCTCGGCGCCCGGAGTTGCGGACGCACAGAAATGAGATCCGCCGCGCTGATGTGACGGTGCTCGACGGACTCCCCGTAACGACGCTTGCCCGGTCCTGGTGGGCCCTGGGTGCGGTGCTGCGGTTGGCCGATCTCGTCGCTGCCGGTGACTGTGCGCTGCGGCTGGGCGTGACCATCGACGCGTTGGACGAGCAACGGCGACTGTGGCGAGGGCGCCGGGGAAACCGGACAGTCGCGGCGGCGCTTCCGCTGTTGGACCAACGTTCGCGATCGCGTCCCGAGACACACCTCCGGGTAATCGTCCGACTGGGCGGCTTGGACTGTTTCGATGTGAACACGCCCATCAGCAACTCCGACGGCGAGTGGCTCGCCGAGCCAGACCTGTCCTGCGAACAGGCTCGCGTTGCCCTGGAATATCAAGGTAGCGATCATGCCGAGCTGAGCCGGATGCGCAGGGACATCACCCGAGCCACGGATCTGCGCCGGGCCGGTTGGATGCTGCTGAACTACGGTCCGGCTGAGGTGTTCGGGCGGCCGGAGCAGATTGCTCCCGAGCTGCGACATCTGGTTCAGCGCCGCGCGCCACAGGTTCGGCTCAAGCGACCGGTCAGCAACCGACTCCACTAACCGTGTCCCGCGTCGGTGCCCCGCGAATGGTGTCCCGCGTCGATGTTCCGCGTCGATGTTCAGCGTCGATGTTCCCCGACTGGGCAGTTCGGCAGCGAATGGGCAGCTACGGGTGCCCATTCGCGACCGAACTGCCCATTCGCGCCAACAACCCGGGCGGCGCAAAGGGACCCGGGGCGCGCGAAGAAAGCCGGGCGTGCGAGGGACCTGGAGTGTGAGGGACCGGGGAGGAGGAGGACGAGGAAGTGGGTCAGGCGCGAGGGAGGGCTTTGACGGCACAGTCATCCACGCCGCAGCTACCGCACGAGCCCCCGCAAGCACCACCAGGCACCGCGGCGGAAATCGCTGCATCCACTCGCGCCTCGTCCCGGGCGGCCTCCAGCGCCGCCAGATCCTGCACAGCTGATCGCCACAGCCCGATCACGATGCCCAGCAGGACCACGGCCACGGCAAGTACCAGGATGCCTACGGCGGTGAAAAGTGCCCCGCGGCCGCTGACCAGCGGCAACGATCCGACTACCAACAATCCCAGAGCCGGCGCCGCCAGCACGCCGGCCAGTCGCCGACGTGAGGACGGCGGTACGGCACGCAGGTCGGTCACCGCCTCAGTATCCGCCGCCCCGGACCGCATCGGGGCACCGGTAGCCTCATCGACGTGCGTATTGCCAGATTCGTTTCTCAAGCCGGTATCTCCTGGGGCGTCGTGGAGGGTCCGGCCGACGCCGGCCCGGACGGGCTGACCCTTGCCGCGATCAAGGACCATCCGATGGGCCCGATCGAGTTCACCGGCGATCGTTATGCCCTGTCCGACGTTCGCCTCCTAGCGCCGATCCTGCCCAGCAAGGTGATCGGCGTCGGACGCAACTACGCCAAGCACGCGGCCGAAATGGGCAATGAGGTCCCCGAGCGTCCGCTGATCTTTCTCAAGCCGTCGACATCCGTGATCGGGACGAACGATGTGATCCGGCTTCCCGTCGACTCCGACCGGGTCGAGCACGAGGCCGAACTGGCCCTGGTTATCGGCCGGGTCGCCAAGGACGTCCCACGTGAGAAGGCTGCGGAGGTCATTTTCGGCTACACCTGCGCCAACGACGTGACCGCTCGGGATCAGCAGCGCGACGACGGTCAGTTCACCCGGGCGAAGGGCCACGACTCGTTCTGCCCGATCGGTCCCTGGATCGAGACCCGTTTCGACCCGTCGGCGGTCCGCGTGCGGGCCCTGGTCAACGGGCAGGTCCGTCAGGACGGGACGACCGCCGACATGGTCTTCGACATCGCCACCCTCGTCTCCTTCATGTCCCACGTCATGACCCTGGTACCCGGCGACGTCATCCTGACCGGAACTCCCGACGGCGTAGGACCGATCCTCGACGGAGACCGGGTGACGATCTCCATCGACGGGATCGGCGAGCTCACCAATCAGGTTCGGAGAAAGTGATGAGTGCCCAGCCTGCGGCCGAGGCCGCCGTGGACCGTCCGGTTCGCGTCCGTTTCTGCCCGTCGCCGACCGGCAATCCGCACGTTGGGATGGCCCGCACCGCCCTGTTCAACTGGGCCTACGCCCGTCACACCGGCGGAACGTTCGTCTTCCGAATCGAGGACACCGACGCCGCGCGCGATTCCGAGCAGTCCTACGTGCAGCTGGTGGATTCCCTGCACTGGCTGGGCATGAGCTGGGACGAGGGCCCTGGTATCGGCGGCCCCCACGCCCCGTACCGGCAGAGCGAGCGGCGCGACATCTATGCCGAGGTCGTGGCCAAGCTCCAGCAGGGTGGCCACCTGTACGAGGACTTCTCCACGCCGGAGGAGGTCGAGGCCCGGCACCGGGCCGCGGGACGTGACCCCAAACTCGGCTACGACAACTTCGATCGGACGCTGTCCGACGAGCAGCGCGCAGCGATGCGTGCTGAGGGCCGCGAGCCGGTGCTGCGGCTCCGGATGCCCGAGCATGACCTCACCTGGACGGACCTGGTGCGCGGAGAGGTGAGCTTCGCGAAAGGCACGGTCCCGGACTTCGTCGTCGTGCGCAAGAACGGCGACTTCCTCTACACCCTCGTGAATCCGGTCGACGACGCCCTGATGCGAATCACCCATGTGTTGCGCGGTGAGGATCTGCTGCCCTCGACGCCGCGCCAGATCGCGCTTTACGAGGCGCTGATCGATGTGGGCGTCACCGATTTCATACCCGAGTTCGGTCATCTGCCCTACGTGATGGGCGAAGGCAACAAGAAGCTGTCCAAGCGCGATCCGGAGTCCAATCTGCTCGGCTACCGCGAATCCGGCTACGTACCCGAAGGCCTGGTCAACTATCTCGCTCTGCTCGGCTGGGCGATCGCCGACGACCACGACGTATTCTCGCCCGCCGAGCTGGTCGCCGCGTTCGACATCCGCAACGTCAAGGCGAATCCCGCCCGGTTCGACCCGAAAAAGTGCGAGGTGATCAACGCCACGCACATCCGCCAGCTCGGGACGGAAGATTTTCAGCAGCGTTTGCTGGACTTCCTGAGCGCGAAGGGCGTCATCGCCGACGACCCGACGCCCCGCCAGCGAGAGCTCGTCGCCGGTGCCGCGCCGCTGGTGCAGGAACGGATCCAGACCCTGGGTGAGGCCGTGGACATGCTCGCGTTCCTGTTCGTCTCCGAGGAGGGGTTCGTGCGCGAGGAGAAGGCGGTGGCCAAGAACCTGGGCGATGCGGGGCGAGCGGTGCTCAACGCCTCACTGCCGGTCCTGCAGGCGTTGCCCGAGTGGACAACGCCGGCGATCGAGGCTGCGCTGCGAGCGGAGCTGCTGGACCGTCTGGAGCTCAAACCCCGGCTCGCCTTCGGTCCGTTGCGGGTCGCGATTACGGGTAGGCAGGTGTCGCCGCCCCTGTTCGAGTCCATGGAACTGCTCGGCCAGGACGTCAGCGTGAGCCGGATCGCGAGTGCCCTGGCGCTGGCCGGCGCCGGCTCGACCTCGGGCGAGGACTCCGGCTGAGGGCACGGGCCAGATCTTGGCCGAGAACTGGGCGGACGACGCCACGCCGAAGCCGATTTCGGGATGCGGGGATTCGTCCGGTAGAGTTACCGCTCGGCCCGGTCGGCGATCCCGGACGGGTTGTAGTGGGGTATGGGGTAATTGGCAGCCCAACTGATTCTGGTTCAGTTAGTCTAGGTTCGAGTCCTGGTACCCCAGCGCAGAAGTACGGTCACTGCACGCAAGACCTAGGGCCCCGTCGTCTAGCGGCCTAGGACGCCGCCCTCTCACGGCGGTAGCGAGGGTTCGAATCCCTTCGGGGCTACACGCATGACGGCCCCCGGTTCAGCCGGGGGCCGTTTTTCTATGTCCGCACCGTCGATCGAGCGTGACGCCGAGGCGGTTGGCCCTGGTCGCCGGACCCACCGCGCCACCGAAAGCGGCGGCTAGCTGAGCGCGGCTTGCAGGCGTTGAGCCGCCGCGGTCAGGATCGGCGCGAAACGTTGCCCGGGACTGCGCCCAAGCCGCTCGATGGGCCCGGAGACCGAGATGGCCGCCACCAGCCGCCGGTTGGCTCCGAAGACCGGGGCCGACACCGACGCGACCCCGACCTCCCGTTGACCGATGGACTGGGCCCAACCCCGCCGCCGCACGTCACCCAGCGTGCGCTCGGTGAACTCGGCGTTCTGCAACAGGGTTGCGATCGTTTCCGGTGACTCCCAGGCGAGCAGGACCTGGGCGCCGGACCCAGCGGTCAACGGCAATCGCGCCCCCAGGGGAACGGTGGTGCGCAGACCGGTAGCCCGCTCGGCGGCGGCGATGCAGACGCGTTCGCGGCCGTCGCGCCGGTACAGCTGGGTGCTCTCACCAGCGGTGTCGCGAACCCAGCTCAGGATCTCGCCGGCATGCTCGAGTAACGGGTCGGAGGCGTGGGCGGCAAGCTCGCCGAGCCGCGGGCCGGGAACGAAGCGCCCGTCGGCGTCGCGGGTGAGCAGCCGGTGCACCTCCAGGGCGACGGCGAGCCGGTGCGCGGTGGCGCGAGGAATGTCGGTGCGCTCGACCAGATCGGACAGGGCGGCCGGCGCTTCGGCGACCGCCTGCAGGATTGCCACGGTCTTGTCGATTACGCCGATGCCGCTATGCTGTCCCATAAGACGATACTAGAGTCCCAGATACTGAGAAGCAAACGTGAAGCGGCACGGGTCCATGCTCGTGCGGAGGGAGAGTGATCGCCGTGGGCAACACCCTGGCCGAGAAGTTGTGGGACAGCCATCTGGTGCGCAGCGCCGCCGGCGAGCCGGACCTGCTCTACATCGACATGCACCTCATTCACGAGGTCACCAGCCCCCAAGCGTTCGACGGCCTACGTTTGACCGGCCGTCCGCTGCGACGACCGGATCTCACGCTGGCGACCGAGGACCACAACGTCCCCACGGTCGACATCTTCAAGCCCATCGCCGATCCGGTCAGCCGCACCCAGGTCGAGACACTGCGCCGCAATTGCCAGGAATTCGGCGTCACGCTTTACCCCATGGGCGACGCCGAGCAGGGCATCGTGCACGTCATCGGCCCGCAGCTCGGTATCACCCAGCCCGGAATGACGATGGTCTGCGGAGACTCCCACACGTCCACGCACGGTGCCTTCGGTGCGCTGGCCTTCGGAATCGGGACCAGCCAGGTCGAGCACGTCATGGCGACGCAGACCCTTCCGATGGACCGACCCAAGACGATGGCGGTCACCGTCAACGGAAAACTCCCCGACGGGGTCACGCCCAAGGACGTCATCCTCGCCGTCATCGCCAAGACCGGTACGGGCGGCGGCCAGGGCTACATGGTCGAGTACCGCGGCAACGTCTTCGCGGAGATGTCGATGGAAGGCCGTATGACGGTCTGCAACATGAGTATCGAGTGGGGTGCGCGGGCCGGCATGATCGCCCCCGACGAGACCACGTTCGCGTACCTGCAGGGGCGCCCGCATGCGCCCACAGGAGCCGACTGGGATGCGGCGCTGGACTACTGGAGATCGCTTCGTACCGATGACGACGCCGAGTTCGACGCCGAAGTGACGCTCGATGCGTCCGAGATCACCCCGTTCGTCACGTGGGGAACCAACCCCGGGCAGGGTGCTCCGCTGTCCTCGACGGTGCCCGACCCGGCGACGTTCGCCGACGAGTCCGACCGGGTCACGGCCGAGAAAGCCCTGGCCTACATGGGTCTGACCCCCGGCACTCCGCTGCGCGAGATCGCCGTGGACACCGTCTTCGTCGGCTCCTGCACCAACGGACGAATCGAGGATCTGCGCGCGGCAGCCGAGGTCATCCGGGGGCGAAGGGTTGCCGACAGCGTCCGAATGCTCGTCGTACCAGGCTCGATGAAGGTCAAGGCGCAGGCCGAGGCTGAGGGCCTGGACGCCGTCTTCACCGACGCCGGGGCCGAATGGCGCCAAGCCGGCTGCTCGATGTGCCTGGGGATGAATCCCGATCAGCTCGCTCCCGGTGAGCGCAGCGCGTCGACGTCCAACCGCAACTTCGAAGGCCGTCAGGGCAAGGGTGGACGTACCCATCTGGTGTCTCCGCTGGTCGCGGCCGCGACCGCCGTGACCGGGCGCCTGTCCAGCCCGGCCGATCTCGGCTGACCACCGCCCACACAGAAAGGAGTTCACGCACATGGAGAAGTTCACCGTGCACACCGGCCGGGCCGTCCCACTGCGGCGCAGCAACGTCGACACCGACCAGATCATCCCGGCGGTCTACCTCAAACGCGTCACCCGGACAGGCTTCGAGGACGCGTTGTTCCAAGCCTGGCGAGCCAACGAGCCCGACTTCGTCCTGAACCAGGATCGCTTTGCCGGCGCGAGCATCCTGGTCGCCGGGCCTGACTTCGGCACCGGATCCTCGCGCGAGCACGCGGTGTGGGCGCTGATGGACTACGGCTTCCGGGTGGTCATCTCGCCGCGCTTCGCCGACATCTTCAGGGGGAACTCGCTCAAGGCCGGGCTGCTGACTGTGACGCTGCCGGAGAAGATCGTGCAGCGGCTGCTCGATGACATCTCCGACGATCCGAGCGTCACGGTCACCGTGGACCTGACCGAGCGGATAGTCCGCTGGGATGGGGAGGTCCATGACTTCGAACTCGACGACTACACGCGGTGGCGGCTGATGGAGGGATTTGACGACATCGGGCTCACACTGCGGCACCCCGAAGCCATCGATCGCTACGAGTCCACGCGTAAACCGTGGCTTCCGAGCCTCGCGACACGCTGAAGTCGCAAAATTTTTTTTCGGCCCACGCCCCGGGTCAGCGGATCCTGCCGATCCAGCTGTCCCGGGCGTGGGTTTCTCGCTTCCGGGAGCTTGGGACCAGCGCCGTCGGCCGAACCCGCAACGCCGCTGTTCGGCGCCCCGATCGGCTGCCCGCACGTTCGTTTACGCCTAGTTAATAAGGCTATTCGTGATCGATGAATTGGTCTTCGCCCCGCCGGTGAGAATGCGGCGGGTGTGTTGTCTTCCCATTCGGCCGAGTGAATTCGTGGCTTCACCCATGGCCCATCCGAGCCCGGCAATTCTGCGAGAAGGGACTGGGTCGAGGCCGAAATCGCGGACAAAGTCCTTGCGACACAAGCGGATTTGTTTGTTTCTCGGGCGTTTTCCCTTTACCGTTCGCCTGAAGGTCAGCCATGGTGGCTGACCAGCGTCCTGGGAGGACACGTGAACAAGGCTCAGTTCATTGAGGCGCTGGCTGCTCGCCTCGGCTCGGACAAGAAGTCAGCGGCCACTGCGCTCGATGCAGTGCTCGACGAGATCTACTCCGTCGTCGTCAAGGGCGAGAAGTTGGCGCTCACCGGTTTCGGCTCCTTCGAGAAGCGCGATCGCGCAGCGCGCATCGCTCGCAACCCGGCAACGGGTGCCAGCGTTCGCGTGAAGAAGACCTCGGTTCCCGCCTTCCGCGCGGGTGCGGAGTTCAAGGCGATCATCAGTGGCGCCAAGAAGATTGCCAAGGCCCCGGCCAAGAAGGCCGCACCGGCCAAGAAGGCCGCTCCGGCCGCCAAGGCTCCGGCCAAGAAGGCCGCGCCGGCCGCGAAGGCTCCGGCTCGCAAGGTTGCCGCCAAGGCTCCGGCCAAGAAGGCCGCGGCGGCCGCGAAGGCTCCGGCTCGCAAGGTTGCCGCCAAGGCTCCGGCCAAGAAGGTTGCCGCCAAGGCTCCCGCCAAGAAGGTTGCCGCCAAGGCTCCCGCGAAGAAGGTTGCCGTCAAGGCTCCGGCCAAGAAGGCTCCCGCCAAGAAGGCGCCGGCGAAGAAGACCGCGCGCTAGTTTCGCCTGAACCACAAGCACTGAGCCCCGCCGAGTGCATCGGCGGGGCTTTGTGCTGTGTGCGCCGTGATGAGTCGCCTGCTGCGCTGGGTCGGCAAGGGGGACGAATCGGTGCTGATCAGCGGCCCGGGTGCGGGTAGTAGTCGGCCGAGACGAGCGCGTCGTCGACGAGGGAAAGCACCCAGATCGATCCTTTGCGGCAGGGGGGATCGGTATCGGCCAGGCCGAGGTCGGACAACAGCGCGGGAATAGCCGCGCCCTGACTGCAGATCAGGGTCGCGGTGTTAGCGCGCGACAGGTCGGCAACTCGCCGAAGACCCGGATCGGGGTCGGACAGGTAGGCCTCGTCGGAGAATTCCGGCGCCGCGTCGACGAGCAGCCCCAGCGCGTGCGCGACCGGCTCGACGGTCTGTTCGCACCGGACCCGGTCAGCGGACAGGATCCGCTGAGGCGCGAACGCTGACAAGACCGCGACCGCGTCGCGAGCCTGACGTCGCCCGATCTTGTCCAGGGGCCGTTGCCGGTCGTCGCCGGAATACTGCGAGCGCTTGCCCGCCTTGGCGTGCCGCATCAACACCACGGTGCGTGCGTGCAACGGCGCGGCGACGAAATCGGCCAGCACCGTCCGGTCGAGGGCGTAGGTCAACAGGTCGTTCGCCTCGGCCACCGGCAGCCAAAGCAGCCGATCCACCTCGCGACTCGGTGTGTGTTCGCCGCTGACGTAATGCATCGCCCAGTAGGTCACCCGCTTCGAGGAATCCTGCAACGAATACTCGGTTCGGGTGAGGCGACGCCCGGTCGCGACCAGGGCGCCGGTCTCCTCGTACACCTCGCGCACCGCCGCGGCCAGCGGGTGTTCGTCGCGCTGGAGCTTGCCCTTGGGCAGAGTCCAGTCGTCGTAACGCGGGCGGTGCACGAGCGCGATCCGGGGATCAGCCGGGTTGCCGCGCCAGACCACCCCACCGGCCGCGGTTTGCGCGGGCGGTCGTGACGGGCCGCTCACTCGCTGCGTGAGGCCAGCTGTGAAAGCAGAACCTCCTGGTAATCCACCGCCTTGCTTCCGCCGGCGCGGATCCAGCGGCCGTCACCCTGCAATTCCCAGGATGCGGTGTCCGGTGCGAAGGCCATGTCGAGAGTCTCGCGCAACTGGTCGGTGTTCGGGCCGGTCACCTGGGCCAGCACCTCGACGCGGCGATCGAGGTTGCGGTGCATCATGTCCGCCGAGCCGATCCAGTACTCGGGGTCGCCGTCGTTGGCGAAGTAGAAGACCCGCGAGTGCTCCAGGAAGCGACCGAGGATCGAACGGACGGAGATGTTGTCGCTGAGACCGGGAACCTGAGCCTTGATCGTGCAGAACGTGCGAACCATCAGTTGGACGTTCACTCCGGCAGCCGAGGCGCGGTACAGGGCGTCGATGAGCGCCTCGTCGACGAGATGGTTGGTCTTGATCTGGATGTGGGCGGGCCGGCCTTGCTTGGCGTGGATGATCTCGCGCTCGACCCGTTCCAGCAGACCGGACCGCAGCCGGTGCGGAGCCACCAGCAGCGTCCGGTAATCGGTCTGGCGGGAGTAGCCGGTGAGCACGTTGAACAGATCGGTCAGGTCCGAACAGATTCGCTCGTCCGCGGTGAACAGGCCGAAGTCCTCGTACAAACGGGCCGTCTTGGGGTGGTAGTTGCCGGTGCCGATGTGGGCGTAGCGGCGCAGCGAGCCGCCCTCCTGCCGGACGACCAGGGAGGTCTTGCAGTGCGTCTTCAAGCCGACCAGCCCGTACACCACGTGGCAGCCCGCACGCTCCAGCGCCCGGGCCCACTTGATGTTGGCCTGTTCGTCGAAGCGAGCCTTGATCTCGACCAGCACCACGACCTGCTTGCCCGCCTCGGCCGCATCGACCAGGGCGTCGACGATGGGAGAGTCGCCCGAGGTTCGGTAGAGGGTCTGCTTGATCGCGAGCACGTTCGGGTCGGCCGCTGCCTGCTCGATGAACCGTTGAACACTCGTGGCAAAGGACTCATACGGGTGGTGAACCAGCACATCGCCCTCACGCAGCGTGGCGAACACCGACTTGGGCGTCTCGCCCTCGGCGAAGCGGGGATGGGTCGCGGGCACGAACGGGCGCTCTTTGAGAGCCGGACGGTCGACGTCGTAGACCTGCCACAGCGCGGTCAGGTCGAGCAGCCCGGGCAACTGCAGAACGTCCTCGGGCTGGACGTCGATCTCACTGACCAGCAGGGCCAGCACGGCCGAGTCGATGTCCTCGCCCACCTCCAGCCGAACCGGCGGCCCGAACCGGCGCCGCACCAGTTCGCGTTCCAGCGCCTGGAGCAGATCTTCGTCGCGGTCCTCGTCCACCTCGAAATCGGTATTGCGGGTAACCCGGAACAGGTGGTGCTCGACGACCTCCATGCCGGGGAACAAAGCGCTCAGGTGGGCCGCGATGAGGTCCTCGATCGGCAGGTACTGCGACAGGTCGACGCTCTGGGTGACGACCACGAAGCGGCGAACGTTGTTGGGGACCTTGATGCGGGCGAAACGGTCGACGTCCGATCCGGGGTCGCGAACGAGCACCGCGAGGTTCAGAGACAGGCCCGAGATATAGGGAAAAGGGTGAGCCGGGTCCACGGCCAGCGGGGTCAGAACGGGGAAGATCTTCGCGTGGAAGTATTCGCTCAGCTCCTTCTGCTGCGCAGTGGTCAGATCGCGCCACCGAATGATCTTGATCCCTTCGGCCGCCAGGGCCGGTTCGATGTCGGTGAGGAAGCAGCGTGCGTGACGGACCGACAATTCCTTGCTGCGGTCGGCGACGAGGGCCAGCCGCTCGCGAGGTGACAGCCCGTCACTGGAGCGCACCGCCAAACCCATCTCCTGGCGGCGCTTGAGCCCGGCGACCCGGACCATGTAGAACTCGTCGAGGTTGCTGGCGAAGATGGAGAGGAACTTCATCCGCTCCAGCAACGGCTGCCGCCGGTCCTCGGCCAGGGCCAGGACGCGCGCGTTGAAGTCCAGCCAGGACATCTCGCGGTTGGCGTAACGGTTGTCCGGCAGCGCCACCTCGTCGGCCGGCGCGCTGCGGTCGGGTCCGGGGGCGGACGCGGAGTCGGCGGTGTCGGTCGCGGTGTCGGTCATGGCAGACATCATGCCCCGCTCAGATGAACGGGTGTAGCAGGGCGAGCACCTCAGCGGTGTGCGGTCCGACGCCCAGGCGCAGGCACGCCTGCAGGTCCGCTTCGGTGTCCGCATCGGCGCGGGCGGCATCAGGTGCACGCAAGGGGACGTGCCCCGATCGCAGGTGAGCCGCAGCCGAGTTCGTTCCGAACTCTGGCTCTAGGCCGGCCCCGGCACCGGCCGTGAGCATCGTGGTGCCGGTCGCCTGCCGGTCGGCGACGAAACCGCGTTCGTTGTGCGCGGCCTCGGCGAGCACCGCCAACAGCGAAACGCTGTTCAGGCACGGCAGGTCCGCCACCATCGCGAGTTGGCCATCGCCGGGAGCGGCCCGCCGCCAATGCTGCGCTGCGGCGCTGAGCGCGCCGTTGAGGCCCGTTCCGGGGTCGGGGAAGAGCTCGATCCCGACGGGCAGATCCTCGATCGCCCTCGACGTGCTGATCACGACGACGCCGGCGATGATGCCCGGCTGCGCGGCCCGGGCCGCCAACGCCGCGGCGATGGTGTCGGCCTGCATGGCTCGCACCAGCCGTTCGTGCTGATCGGGGCGGGTGACGCCTTCCAGTCGCGTCTTGCCGACGGCATGCGGGCGTACCGGGATCAGGATTCGCCAGGCCACGAACGACGATGCTGCCACGGCCCAGCGCTGGCCGTTGACCGACCACGAGCCGGCCACCGGTCGCGGTACTGCTGCCCGCGGCGATCGGGGTGGCAGACTGCCACCACGGGCGGGGCCGAGCCGTCCGACAGGAGGAGCACGGTGTTCAAGCGCATGTCGGAGAAGCCGGGTCCCTACCTGAGGTTCTGCGTCATCGTGTTCTACCCGCTGATCAGCCTCGCGTGGCGTCGCCGATGGATCGGAAGCGACCGGATCCCGCGGCGCGGACCGGCGATCCTGGCCATCAACCACATCTCCTACGCCGACCCGTTCGTGATCGCCCGGCTGCTGTGGGACATCGGCCGGCTGCCTCGGTTCCTGGCCAAGTCCACGATCTTCCACGTGCCGGTCATCGGACGAGTGGTGGCCAACGCCGGCCAGATCCCGGTCTACCGTGGGACGGCGGACGCGGCCGCGGCCCTGCAGGGTGCGGTCCAGGCGTTGGAGCGCGGGGAGATCGTCCTGATCTATCCCGAGGGGACGGTCACCCGCGATCCGGATTTCTGGCCGATGCAGGCCAAGTCCGGCACCGCTCGGCTCGCTCTGCTGGCCCCGGACGTCCCGGTGATCCCCGTGGGCCAGTGGGGATCCCAGGAGTTCCTCGACTTCTACGCCCGCCGGTTCCGGCCATTGCCCCGCAAGACGGTGACCGTGGCCGTCGGGGCACCGCTGGACCTGAGCAGGTATCGCGGACGGCCACCCACCGCGGCGCTGCTGCACGAGATGACCGACGAGATCATGGGCGCCGTCACCGCGCAGGTGGCCGTGATCAGGGGACAGAACCCGCCCGCCGTTGCCTACCCGTCCCCGTGGGTGGGCTCGGCGGAGCAGGGCATGGACCGGCAGTCGCGAGGGGAGAGCGCATGAGGGCCGCCGTTCTGGGAGCGGGCAACTGGGGCACGGCCTTCGCCAAGGTGCTGACCGACGCCGGAACGGAGACGGTCCTGTGGGCCCGGCGCCCCGAACTGGCCGAGGCGGTGAACCAGCGCCACTGCAATCCTGACTACTTGGAAGGCATCGAGCTGCCCGGTGCGCTGCGCGCGACCACCGACCCGACCGAAGCGATGTCGGGCGCGGACCTCGTGGTCTTCGCGATCCCGTCGCAGACACTGCGCGAGAACCTGGGCGGCTGGGCCGGTCAGTTGCCGCCGCAGGCGAGTCTGGTCAGCCTGATGAAAGGCATCGAGCTGGGCACGGTCATGCGGATGAGCGAGGTCATCTCGCAGGTCGCCAAGGCCCTTCCCGAGCGGGTCGCGGTCGTTTCGGGTCCGAACCTCGCGCGTGAGATCGCGATGCAGCAGCCCACCGCGACCACCGTCGCGTGCACCGACCTGGCCCGCGCGGAGTCGGTTCAACAGGCCTGCAGCACGGGATACTTCCGGCCCTACACGAACACCGACGTCATCGGCACCGAACTGGGTGGCGCCGTCAAGAACGTCATCGCACTTGCCTGCGGCATGGCGGTCGGCATGGGCTTCGGTGACAACACGGTCGCCTCCCTGATCACCCGGGGCCTGGCCGAGACCGCCCGGCTGGGCAGCGCACTGGGCGCCGACCCGCTCACGTTCGCCGGCCTGGCCGGGTTGGGCGACCTCGTCGCGACCTGCGCGTCCCCGCTGTCGCGAAACCGCACCTTCGGCCATCGGCTCGGACGCGGAGAGACCCTCGAACAGGCCCAGCAGGCCACCCACGGCCAGATCGCCGAAGGGGTGAAGTCGTGCCGCTCGATTCTGGATCTGGCCGATCGACACGGCGTGGACGTGCCGATCGTTCGTGAGGTTTCGGCTGTGTGCGCCGGTGAGTCGGACCCGCGGACCGCCGTCCGCGCGTTGATGAGTCGGTCCATCAAGAGCGAATGAGCATCGGCTAGCGTGTGCGTTCGTGGCAGACCGCATCCGAATCGCGCTCGTGTACGGCGGCCGAAGTAGCGAACACCCGATCTCGGTGGTCAGCGCAGGCAGCGTCTTGTCGGCCATGGATCCCGATCGCTACGACATCGTCACCATCGGCATCACCCGCGAGGGGCGGTGGATCGCCACCCACGTCGACCCGGCGTCGTTGCGCATCGCGGGCCGCCAGCTTCCCTCGGTCTCGGCCGCGGCCGACGATCAGGCACCGCAATCGCTGCGCGCCGGCCGTCCGGACGTCTTCCAGGCCGGCTCCGCGCTCGCGGCGCTCGACGGCGTCGATGTCGTTTTCCCCCTGCTGCACGGGGCTTTTGGCGAGGACGGCACGATCCAGGGGATGCTGGAGATGGCGGGAATCCGCTACGTCGGATCGGGCGTGCTGGCCAGCGCGGCGGGCATGGACAAGGCGTTCACCAAGACCGTGCTGACCGCGGCCGGGTTGGACGTCGGCCGATACCGGGTGCTGCACCGCTCGCAGCCGCGGCCCGGCGCGGCCGATCTCGCCGACCTCGGACTGCCGCTGTTCGTCAAACCTGCCCGGGCCGGCTCGAGCGTCGGAATATCGAAGGTGCGCTCCTATGACGAGTTGCCCGATGCCCTCGAGCTGGCCTTCAGCCACGACAGCAAAGTCCTGATCGAGGCTGCGGTCATCGGGCGCGAACTGGAATGCGGCGTGCTGCAGGACGCCGACGGCCGGGTTTCGGCGTCCCTGCCGGCCGAGATCCGGCTGCACGCCGACTTCGACTGGTACAGCTTCGAGGCCAAATACCTCGATGACGCTTCCGATTTCGACATTCCGGCCCAGCTGTCCGACGCCGACCTTGCTCGGGTCCGTGCCGCCGCCGTGACCGCTTTCACCGCGCTGGAGTGCCGTGGACTGGCGCGGGTGGACTTCTTCCTGACCGAGGACGGCACGCTGACCGTCAACGAGATCAACACAATGCCGGGATTCACCCCGATCTCGATGTACCCGAAGATGTGGGCGGAAACCGGCGTGGGTTATGCCGAACTGATTGACCGCCTGATCGCGACGGCCCTGTCCGACGAACTCTGAGCGCGCAACTGATCCGCTGCGCCGCGGCTCAGCCGCCGCAGATGGGCAGCTTCGTAGTGGTGGGCCGTCCGGATGCGTCGGCGGCGGTGCAGCGTTGGGGCAGGGCCGCGACGGCGGTGGACAGGTCGGACAGCGGCTGGGTCTGTGAGCTTGGAACGGTGACCTCCAGGTACACCGACCGGTCGACGGCGGTGAAGATGACCTGATCCTTCTGCGGTTCGGGTTGCCAGATGATCCCGTTGACGTCGATCAGTTGGGCGGCCTGGCCCGTGCCGAACACGGCCGGCCGGCTCACACCGCACCGGAACACGATCGCGGGATTGCCCCAGGCCGCAACGTAGGAGGAATCGGTCGCCGTCTTTCGCGGGTTGAGGCCGCCGAGTTGAACGGGAAGCTTCTCGAAGACGCTCAGACAGGCTTTTGCCGTCGCGGCGTTCGGGCTCGGGGGTGCGGCAACGGTCACCGCCGCCGCGGGATTGCCGGCCTGACCTGGCGTGCTTGGTTTACCGCCCTTGCCCGCGGTGAAGACGAAGGCGAGCACGACGGTCAGGGGGAGGGCTAGCGCGCTGGCGATCAGGGCGGCGCGGCGCTGGCTGGCGTCGATGACGGGAAATTCCTCGGGGGTGGTCGGTTGGTGCCGTGCGGAGTGCAGCGGAAGTGCCGGTACGCCGACGGCGTCGGCTTGCAGCGGTTAGCAGGCCATCTGCAGGCTACAGGTGGACGACCGGGCAGGTCAGCGTCCGCGTGATGCCGTTGACGCCCTGCACCCGAGCCACCACCAGACGCCCCAGCTCGTCGACATTGCTGGCCTGGGCCCGCACGATGACGTCATAGGGACCGGTGACATCCTCGGCGAGGGTCACGCCGGCCAGCTGGGAGATCTCGGCGGCGACCGAAGCCGCCTTGCCGACCTCGGTCTGAATCAGGATGTAGGCGTGGACGGTGCTTCCGTCCGAGGGAAAAGCCGAAACAGCCTCGGTCACGGGTCGTCCTTTCGTCGTCATTGGCGTCGGGGCTACTAGAACCTAGCGCAGACCGGTAACGGCGGCATGTGAAGATGCTTGGGTTGGTCGTGTAGGTCACGCCGGGCCACGACCTCGGTCGTGCCCGCGGCAACGAGTACTGGAGGCGGGTCACCATTCCTGAGGCGAGGACGATTGGCGAGCTGGGGGAGTTCGGGCTGATCCGGCGTATCACCGCCGGCCTCAGCCGGATCGAGAGCCCGACCACGGTGCTCGGCCCCGGCGACGACGCGGCCGTGATCAGCGCGCCCGACGGACGAGTGGTCGCCTCGACCGACCTTCTGCTGGAACACCGGCATTTTCGCCGCGACTGGTCGACGGCCAACGACATCGGCCACAAGGCCGCGGCTCGCAACTTCGCCGACATCGCCGCCATGGGTGCGCAGCCGACGTCCTTGCTGGTCGGGCTGGCTGCGCCAGCGGAGACCGAACTCAGCTGGGTGGACGGGCTGGTCGCCGGCTTCGCCGAGGAGTGTGCCGAGGTGGGCGCTCAGGTCGTCGGCGGTGACATCTCGGCATCGGCGGAGATCCTGCTGTCGGTGACGGCGCTGGGCGACCTGGCGGGACGAGCGCCGGTCACGCTGTCCGGTGCGCGGGCGGGCCAGGTGGTGGCCGTCACCGGTCTGCTCGGCTGGGCAGCAGCGGGTTTTGCTGTGCTCTCGCGCGGCTTCCGCTCACCGGTGCAGGTCGTCAACGCGCACCGGCGTCCCCAGCCGCCCTACGCCGAAGGGATTCGCGCGGCCGAGGCCGGCGCCACGTCGATGACCGACATCTCCGATGGTCTTATCGCCGACCTCGGCCACATCGCCGCCGGTAGCGGCGTGCGGATCGACTTGCGGGCGGACGCGTTGGCCGCGCCGGCCAAGCTGCGCGATGTCGCGTCAGCACTGAACGTCGATCCGATGAGCTGGGTGCTTGGCGGCGGCGACGACTACGGTCTGGTCGCGACGTTCCCCACCTTCGCGGCCACGCCCGCCGGCTGGACCGTTATCGGCATGGTCAGCGAGGGCGAGGGAGTCCGTGTCGACGGGCTGCGTTACGCCGACGGCGGCCACGAGCACTTTCGCTGATCCGCCGACCCCGCAACGACGACGAGGCCGGATCCCAGATGGGATCCGGCCTCGTCGGCAGGTATTCAGGTCTTAGGCGCGGGTGACCTTGCCGGCCTTGAGGCACGAGGTGCAGACGGTGATGCGGCGACGGGTACCCGGGGCAACAAGCGCACGGACGGTCTGCACGTTCGGGTTCCAACGACGGTGGGTGCGCCGGTGGGAGTGCGAGACGGACATGCCGAAGCCGGGCCCCTTGCCGCAGACGTCGCAGTGGCTGGCCACAATGGCCTCCTAAATTCTTCTCGAGTGTTCGTTCACGTGCGCTGGTGCTCGGGACGGGACATGCGCTGAGCGCTGCCACCCGGGCAACCGCACCAGTGTAGCCAGGGGCGTGGTCGCGATCAAAACCGGCACCGGACCGGCCATCACAGTATGGTGGCGCCCAACCCTGAAGGAGGCCGCCCCGCATGCTCGCCCAGCTCGACGCTTCGGCGGTGCGGCGGTGGTGCAGCGCGGCTGACCGGGCCATGACCGCGCGGCAGGCCGAGATCGACGACCTCAACGTCTTCCCCATTCCGGACGGCGACACCGGCACCAACCTCAGCCTGACCCTGCACAGCGCGGCGGCGGCGGTCGACACCGATCGCTCGGCGACCCCCGGGTCCGTGCTGGCCGCGATGGCTCGCGGCGCCGTGATGGGTGCCCGCGGTAACTCCGGGGTCATCGTTTCCCAGATCTTGCAGGCGATGGCCGACAGCTTTGGCGCAGCTGCGGCCGAAATCGGTGGCGCCGACGTGGGTCGAGCCCTGACCGCGGCGGCCGATGCCGCCGATGCCGCGGTAGCCGATCCCGTCGAGGGCACCATCCTGTCCGTCATCCGCGCCGCCGCTCAGGGCGCTACCACAGCGGAGGGCGATCTGGCCGACACGGTGCGCGGCTGTCAGCAGGCCGCCGCCCAGGCGCTGGCCCGTACCCCTGAGCAGCTGCCCGTGCTGGCTCAAGCAGGTGTGGTCGACGCCGGCGGGCAAGGGCTGCTCGTCCTTTTGGACGCACTCGCCGGGGTGGTGCTCGGCAGTCGCGACGAGACGTCCGCCGCGTCCGAGGGCGATACCCGTGCCGACAGCCCCGCGCGCCGCCTCCGACCGGACGTCGCGGACCCCAGCTCGAGCGAGGTTCACCGCGAGGCAGGCAGTCCCGAGTACGCCTACGAGGTGCAGTACCTGCTGTACGGGTCCGATCCGGCCGCCACAAGGCTGAAGGATCAGCTCGTCGAACTGGGCGACTCCGTCGTCGTGGTCGGCGCCGGCAGCCCGGAAGGCTCCGCCGGCCGGGTGTTCAATGTCCACGTCCACGTCAACGACGTCGGGGCGGCGATCGAGGCGGGCATCGAGGCCGGCCGCCCGCACCGGATCACGGTGGTCCGCTTCGCCGACCAGATCGCAGCCCAGCTGGCCGCGTCCGCTCAGGCCGCTGAGCGCACGGGGGTGGCCGTGCTCGCGGTCGCCCCCGGCCCCGGCCTGGCGGAGGTCTTCCACGCGGAGGGTGTGTACGTCGTCGACGGCGGCCCGACGCAGAACCCGTCGACGGCCGAGGTACTGGAGGCGATCCAGTCCACCGGTGCGGCCCGGGTTGTCGTCCTGCCCAACGCCTCGGCCGTGGGCGCCGTGGCCGACCTGGCCGCCGAGCGGGCGCGCGCCGACGGTATAGAGGTAGCGGTTGTCCCCACCAAGTCGCCCGTACAAGGACTGGCGGCGGTGGCCGTGCACGACCCGCGGCGGCGCTTCGCCGACGACGTGATCGCGATGGCCGAGGCTGCGGCTGCCACCCGATTCGCCGAGGTCACCGTCGCTGTTCGCGAGTCCATCACCTACGCGGGGCGCTGCCAGGCCGGCGATGTCCTGGGCCTCATCGACGGCGAGGTCGTCGAGATCGGTTCCGATTACGGCACGGTCGGGGTGAGCCTGGTGGGCCGGTTGATCAGTGCCGGAGGGGAATTGGTGACGGTGCTCGCCGGGGCCGACCCGGCCGGCGCCCTCGCTTGCGAAACCGTCGAGCGCTACGTCCGTACTCAGCATCCGTTGGTGGAGATCACCGCACTGCCGGGCGGCCAGCCGCACTTCCCGCTGCTCATCGGAGTGGAGTGACAGCGCTGTCGGACCGCTCTGGCACAGTGAGGTCATGGCCACGCTCGACACGCCGCTGATAGATGTCGTCGGCGATCGGACCGCGCGGGTGTTGGCCAGCGGGCTTGACCTCGTCACCGTGCGGGATCTGCTGCGGCACTATCCGCGCCGCTACAGCGTCCGGGGTGAGCTGACGGATCTGCGCGCTCTCCAAGTGGGTGACGAGGTCACCGTCCAGGCGCGGATCGCCTCGGTTCGCGGCCGCACGATCCCTGGGCGAAAGCTGCACATCCTCGAGGTGACCCTGGAGTCCGGCCGTGATTCCGGCCGTGATCGCAGCGAGCTCTACCTCACCTTCTTCAACCAGCGCTTTCGCGAGCGCGAGCTGTTGGTCGGACGCGTCGGACTGTTCGCGGGCAAGGTGACGCGCTTCAACAACAAGCTGCAACTCAACTCGCCCGAGTACGTCCTCGATAGCAACTCCCTCGATTCAGGCCCGGTCGGGGACGGCCCCCGCGAGGAGGGCGCCTTCGAGCTCGGCTCGCTCGACGCGAAGGACTTCGCCAACACCTTGTTGCCGATCTATCCCGCCGTTGCCTCGGTGCGCACGTGGACCGTTCAGCGCAGCGTGCAGACCGTGCTCATGTCGCTGGACGAGGTAGCCGACCCCCTCCCGTTCGAGGTGCTGGCCTCGTCCGGGCTGGCCGGTTACGACTGGGCGTTGCGACACATCCACCAGCCGAACACCGTGGAGGAGTCGAAGGACGCCCGTCGGCGTCTTGCCTTCGACGAGGCCTTCGGGGTCCAGTTGGTCCTGGCCCAGCGACGTCGCGAGGCCCGGTCGAACCCCACCCGCCCCCGACCTCGGCAGGCCCGAGGTCTGTTGACCGATTTCGACGCACGGCTGCCGTTCACCTTGACCGATGAACAGGTGCAGATCGGGCACGTCGTGTCCGACGAACTGGCTGGCGAGCATCCGATGCAGCGGCTGCTGCAAGGTGAGGTCGGGTCGGGCAAGACGGTCGTGGCGCTGCGGGCGATGCTTCAGGTGGTCGATTCCGGCGGACAAGCGGTGCTGCTCGCGCCGACCGAGGTCCTTGCGGCCCAGCACGCGGAGACGATTCGCGAGCTACTCGGCCCGCTCGCGCTGGGGGGCCAGCTCGGCGGAGCCGACCACGGCACCCGGGTCGCGTTGCTCACCGGCTCGATGGCCACGGCTGCGCGCCGCTCGGCCCTGCTCGAGGCGGCGTCGGGGGAGGCGGGCATCGTCATCGGCACGCACGCGCTGATCGAGGACCACGTGCAGTTCGCCGATCTCGGGTTGGTCGTCGTGGACGAGCAGCACCGGTTCGGGGTCGAGCAGCGTGACGCGCTGCGGGCCAAGTCCGCGGCCCCGCCTCACATGCTCGTGATGACGGCCACCCCGATACCGCGGACGGTGGCCATCACCGTCTACGGCGATCTGGAGGTCTCCGAGCTCAAGCAGTTGCCGGCGGGACGGAGCGAGATCGGCACGACGGTGGTCCCGATCAACGAGCGTCCCGCCTGGTTGGAGCGCGTCTGGACCCTGATCCACGAAGAGGTCGCCAAGGGCCGGCAGGTCTACATCGTCTGCCCCCGCATCGGCGACGATGTCGATTCCGGGCTCGAGCCCGATGCAGAGCTTGCCCCGCCCGAGGATGACGACGGTGACGACGGTGCCGACGGTGACGACCGGCCCATCGCGTCGGTGCTGGCCACCGCCGAGGAGCTTGCGCGCGGGCCACTGTCGGATCTGCGGCTGGGCATCATGCACGGCCGGCTTCCCGCCGAGCAGAAGGCCGCGGTCATGGCGGACTTCGTGGCCGGCCGGGTGCAGGTGATGATCGCGACCACGGTCATCGAAGTCGGCGTGAACGTCCCGAACGCGACCGTGATGGTCGTGCTGGACTCCGACCGGTTCGGCGTCTCCCAGTTGCACCAGCTGCGAGGACGAATCGGCCGTGGCCGATACGAGGACACCAACCACCGCAACCACTGCCTGTTGTTGACCAGATTGCCCAGCGCGCATCCCTCGGTGCAGCGACTGCTGGCCGTTGCCGGCGAGCGCGACGGGTTCAAGCTCGCCCGCCTGGACCTGGAGCAACGACGTGAGGGTGACGTCCTCGGTGCCTCGCAGTCAGGCCGCTCGTCCCAGCTGCGGCTGCTGTCGCTGCTTCGGGACGAGGCCTTGATCGCCGACGCGCGCAGTCAGGCCCGCACCATCGTCGAGGACGACCCGGAACTCACCGCTCATCCGGAGCTGGCCCGAATGCTGGCGGCGGCATTCGAGGAGGAACAGGCCCGGTTCCTGCAGAAGTCCTGATCCGGCTATCGTCTGGCGGCGTGACGCGCATCGTTTCCGGCTCGGCACGCGGCCGCCGGCTCGCCGTCCCGCCTCGTGGAACGCGGCCCACATCCGATCGCGCCCGAGAGGCGCTGTTCAACACGCTGGCCACCGAGCTGGACCTTGACCGGGCGCGGGTCCTCGACCTGTTCGCCGGCTCCGGGGCCGTCGGCCTGGAGGCGTTGTCGCGCGGGGCCGCTGCGGCGGTGTTCGTGGAGTCCGACCATCGGGCCGCCGGCGTGCTGGCCGACAACATCCGGACCCTGGCGCTACCCGGGGCCCGTCTGAACCGCTGCACGGTCGAGACCTACCTGGCCGCGCTCGGGGCCGACGAGCCGTTCGACCTGGTGTTCGCCGACCCTCCCTACACGCTGGCACAGTCGGCGGTGACCCGGATGCTCGCCTGTCTGGCGCAGGACCGTTGGCTGGTCCCGGGCGGCCTGGTGGTCGTCGAACGGGCATCGAGAGACCCGGAACCTGAGTGGCCGAGTGAGATAAAGGCCATCAAGCAGAGGCGGTACGGCGAGGGCAGCCTTTGGTACGGTCGCCGCGAGTAGGGGTTTCGCACGCCGACAACGCCGCGCCGCGAAGCAGAATCGAAGCCATGCGCGAAGGGGTCGCTGAGGTGGGCATCGCAGAGGACGGCGGCGAGAAGCCGGGGGCCGTGCCGAAGATCCGTCGAGCGGTCTGCCCAGGCTCTTTCGATCCGGTGACGAACGGTCATCTCGACATCATCGGCCGCGCCGCCGATCTGTACGACGAGGTCGTGGTGGCGGTGCTGATCAACAAGACCAAGTCGAGCCTGTTCTCGGTGGAGGAGCGCTTGTCGCTGCTGACCGAATGCACCGGCAAGTACGGCAACGTCCGGGTCGACTCCTTCCACGGGCTGCTGGTCGACTACTGCCGCTCGAACCAGATCCCGGTCATCGTCAAGGGTCTGCGCGCGGTGAGCGATTTCGACTACGAGCTCCAGATGGCTCAGATGAACCGGGGCCTGGCGGGCATCGACACACTGTTCATGCCGACCAATCCGGAGTACAGCTTCCTCGCGTCGAGCCTGGTCAAGGAGATCGCCACCTATGGTGGTGAGGTGGGCAGCCTGGTGCCCGCGCTGGTGCACGAGCGCCTGCTGGCTCGGATCGAGGAGAACAACCGCGGTGGTGGCAGCAACTGACGCCGGCAGCGGCCGCGGGTGCGGCCGATGACCGATCATTCGCTCGCTCGGGCCGATGAGGTCCTGACCGAACTGACCGAGCTGGTCGAGACGGCCCGCACCTTGCCGATGTCGTCCTCCTGCGTGCTGCCGCGCGAACGCACGCTCGACCTGCTCGACGCCCTGCGGGAGGTTTTGCCGACCGACATGATCGAGGCGCGCCGCATCGTGGCCGAGCGCGAGGACATCCTCGCCGGCGCCCGGACCGAGGCGGACGAGGCGCTCGTCCAGGCCCGCAGCGAAGCTGACGAGCACCTGCGCGCCGCCCGGATCGAGGCCCACGAACTGCTGGAGGCGGCCCGGCAGGAGCAGGGTCAGCTGGTTGCCGCGGCCACCGTGCACCAGGTCGCCACCGAAACGGCCGGCCGGCTGCGCGCCGAGGCCGAAGCAGAGCTGGCCGAGCAGCGGGCGTCGGCAACCACCGAGGCCGAACGCCTGCGGGAGGAGGCCGCCCGCTACGCCGAACAGACCCTGTCCGAGCTGATCGACACGCTTCACCGGATGGCCGGGACGGCCGAGAACGGCCGAGCGGCCCTGCTGCGCCGCCGGGCCGGCGAGGACTGAGGCGCCGCGCGCCGTCCACGATTTCGTGCCGGGCCCAGCGCTCAGGTAACCTGAACGACGGCCAATTCCATGTTCTGGCCAAGAGGCACAGTTCAGCTCATTTCTGCAGTGAAGGTTCCCACCGTGAATACGCGTAGTGCGTTCGTCCTGGACACCCGGGAAGTCGGACGCCGGCCCGGTTTGCGCAAGGACTACGTGCGGCAACTGAGTGCTCCTGCGCTTCTCGGCTTGGACATGATCGGTGTTCCGGAAGGGACGCCGCTCGAACTGTCCGTGCGGTTGGAATCGGTGACCGAAGGCGTCCTGGCGACAGGGCGGGTCACTGGTGAGCTGCACGGTGAGTGCGGGCGGTGCCTGTCCGATTTCACCGAGCCGTTGGACGTCGATTTCGTCGAGCTGTACGCCTACCCGAACAGCGCGACGGATGTGACCACCGACGACGAAGAGGTCGGACGGCTCAAGGGCGATCATCTCGACCTCGAGCCGGTGGTGCGTGACGTGGTGGTGCTCAGCCTGCCGCTCACCCCGCTGTGCGGTCCGGACTGTCAAGGTCTGTGCCCGGGCTGCGGCGAGCGGCTGGACGATCTTCCGGCCGACCACTCACACACCCAGATCGACCCGCGCTGGGCAGCTCTCACGGAGCGGTTCGGTTCGGTCGAGAGCACCGACTGATCCACGGCAGTTGCCGCGGATCACCGAGAAGTTCCTGACACGAACCCTGATACAAGGAGTTATCGCTGTGGCCGTCCCGAAGCGGAAGACCTCGCGTTCCAACACCCGGTCGCGCCGTTCGCAGTGGAAGACCACTGCGCCGACCCTGGTCACCTGCCCGAACCGCGCCTGCGGACAGCCCAAGCTGCCGCACACCGCGTGCAGCAACTGTGGCCAGTACGACGGGCGCCAGATCCTCGCGGTCTGAATTGGCTCGCGGTCTGAACCCGAGTCCGCTCAGCCCACTGGGTGAGGTGCGTGAACGTGGCTGCCTCCAAGCTGCCCAAAGCTGAGGATCCGGCGGCATTGGCCGCCGAGCTCGGCGTCGAGATGGACGCCGAGCTTTTTCGGCGCGCCCTGACGCACCGCTCGTACGCGTACGAAAACGGCGACGTCCCGCACAACGAGCGCCTGGAATTCTTGGGCGATTCGGTGCTCGGCGTCGTGATCACCGAAACTCTGTACCGCAACCACCCCGACCTGGCCGAGGGAAAACTGGCCAAACTGCGCGCCTCGGTGGTGAACATGCGCGCCCTGGCCGACGTAGCGCGCGGCATCGGCCCCGACGGCATCGGCAAGTACGTACTGCTCGGACGCGGTGAGGACGCCACCGGCGGCCGGGACAAGGCCTCGATCCTCGCCGACACCCTGGAAGCAATCCTCGGCGCCATCCACCTCGAACACGGCATCGCCGTGGCCGCCGATGTCATTCACCGCCTGTTCGATGAGGTGCTTCGGGCGGCCCCCGGCTATGGCGCCGCCCTGGACTGGAAGACGTCCCTGCAGGAACTGACCGCCGTGCGCGGCTTGGGTGTGCCCGACTACGAGATCACCGCGACCGGACCCGACCACGCCAAGGCCTTCACCGCCGCGGCCATCGTGGATGGCGTCACGTACTCCATCCGCCACGGCCGGAGCAAGAAGGAAGCTGAGCAGTCGGCGGCCGAGGCGGCCTGGCAAGCCCTGACGGTCAATGGCACGGATCTGTCCGGTACGGAGCCGGCGATCCCTGATTCGCCGCCGCCCGCCGCATCGGAGCCCGCCGCATCGGAGCCCGCCGGCGACGCCGAGGGCGCCGGTGCCTGAGCTACCCGAGGTCGACACGGTCCGGGCGGGCCTGCAGCGCTGGATCGCCGGACGGCGCATCGGGTCGGTGGACTCGCTGCATCCGCGTGCGGTGCGCCGGCACCTGGCCGGCCCCGACGACCTGGCCTCCCGGCTGGCCGGTCGGACGATCTCGTCGGTCAATCGCCGAGGAAAGTACCTCTGGCTCACCCTCGACGACGGCCCGGATTGTCTGATCGCTCATCTGGGAATGAGCGGGCAGCTGCTGCTGCTGCCCGCGGACGCGCCCGCCGGCGGGCATCTGCGGGCCCGGTTCCGTTTCGCCGACGACGGTCCGGAGCTGCGCTTCATCGACCAGCGCACGTTCGGCGGGGTGCACCTGGACGAACTCGTCCAGGACGGCCCGACGACGGTCCCTCAGAGCATCGCTCACATCGCCCGCGATCCGTTGGACGAGCACTTCGACGACGCCGCCTGGATCACCGGTGTCCGCCGTCGCTCGACCACGATCAAGCGGGCGCTGCTCGACCAGTCGAGCCTCAGCGGTGTGGGAAACATCTACGCCGACGAGGCGCTCTGGCGGGCTCGGCTGCACGGCGACCGTCCGACGGGCGGACTCAGCCGGGCTCAGCTGGCCACTCTGCTGGCCGAGCTTCGGGCCGTGTTCCGCGAGGCCCTGCGGGCCGGCGGTACCTCTTTCGACGCCCTGTACGTCAACGTCAACGGCGAGAGTGGCTACTTCGATCGATCCCTGAACGCCTACGGACGCGAGCACGAGCCCTGCCGCCGCTGCGGACGTCCGATCGCGCGCGCGCGCTGGATGAACCGATCGTCCTACTTCTGCCCCAGTTGCCAGCGCCCGCCTCGCAGCTCGTCGACGGTAGGCACAGCGGCTCGGAGCGCGGCTCGGACCGCGGCTCAGCCAGCGGCTCGGACCGCGCCGCGCACAGCGGCCGCGGTCCGCCCCTCGGGATCGCCCCCAGTGCCGGGCCGATGACGGGCGAGGCCGCGTCGGACCACGTGCGGATGACCGCCTGGGCACACGGACTCGTGCAAGGTGTCGGGTTTCGCTGGTGGACCCGTTCGCGGGCCCTCGAACTCGGACTGGCCGGCTGGGCGATGAACCTGCCCGACGGCAGGGTCGAGGTCGTGGCCGAGGGGAGCCGCGCCGACTGCCGGGCGCTGCTGGATCAACTCGGTTCGTCAGGGACACCGGGGCGCGTCGATCGGCTGACTCACCGGTTCTCCGAGGCTCGTGGGGGATTGTCGGGCTTCGCCGAGCGGTGACGACACGGCGACGGCGGCGACCTCGTCGACTCGTGGTCGCTCGCCGCAACCAACCCCGGCCGGCGGCCCGAACAAGAATTACTCTCAGTAAATGGGGCACGGATTCCCAGCGGAGAATTTGTTTTCGTGCCTTCCTGGTGGGACCATGGGGGAACAGAAAATCAACCCTTCCCCGCCGGCCATCGTCGGTCGCTTGTGGTGCTTGAGAACCTGACCCGGTTCGGTCGCTACAGCAACCTTTGCTCGGCGGAAGTGTGAAAGGTCGCGACATGGCCAAGGCGCTGCTCGGTTATCTCCCCACCGGACCGGATCGTCACCTCCTTGCCGAGAATGCCCGCCTCAAGAGCCGGGTACGGGAACTCGAAGCCGAACTGGCCGAGCTGCGCGCCTCGGTCACCTCGGCCGAGCTGCTCGATGAACTGCACCGAATCACCGTCTCCGAATCCGCGCTCGCCTGACCAACCCGTCCGAGGTCGCGTTCCGCGGACTCAGGGTTGCCGGCCGGCCCCGCACCCGCCGGCCCGCGATAGCTAACCAGCAGCTCGCTTCGTCCGGATGGTCTCCGGGGTAGATTGGCCTGCGCGGCTCGTCCGGCCGCCTGCCGGTGCGTGCCCGCCGCCGCAGCCGAACCTCGAGGCCGAGCAGCACCGGACAGCGGCTGGTGGTGCTGTCCCGTACTGTCCTCGCGAACGATCCGGAGCGTGCGTGCATCTCAAGTCCCTGACGCTGAAGGGCTTCAAGTCCTTCGCCTCGGCCACCACGCTTCGCTTCGAACCCGGTATCACCGCCGTGGTCGGGCCCAACGGCTCCGGAAAGTCGAACGTCGTCGACGCCATCGCCTGGGTGCTGGGCGAGCAGGGGGCCAAGGCCCTGCGTGGCGGCAAGATGGAGGACGTCATCTTCGCCGGAACGGCCGGCCGGCCACCGCTCGGCCGGGCCGAGGTCACGCTGACCATCGACAACGCCGACAACGCGCTCCCGATCGAGTACACCGAGGTGTCGATCACCCGCCGGATGTTCCGGGACGGGGCCAGCGAGTACGAGATCAACGGTGAAGGGGCCCGGCTGCTCGACATCCAGGAGCTGCTGTCGGACTCCGGCATCGGCCGAGAGATGCACGTCATCGTCGGTCAGGGTCAGCTCGACTCGGTGCTGCAGGCGCGCCCGGAAGACCGCCGCGGGTTCATCGAGGAGGCCGCCGGCGTCCTGAAACACCGCAAGCGCAAAGAGAAGGCGCTGCGCAAGCTCGACGCTATGCAGGCGAACCTGACCCGGCTCACCGACCTGACCGGCGAGCTGCGCCGTCAGCTCAAGCCCTTGGGCAAGCAGGCCGAAGTCGCACGGCGTGCGGCCGGGGTCCAGGCCGAACTGCGCGATTCACGGCTGCGGTTGCTGGCTGATGACCTGGTGAGCTTCGGGGCGGCCCTGGCCGCGGAGGTGGCTGATGAGACGGCCGTGCGGTCTCGCCGTGCCGAGGTCGAGCAGGCGTTGACGGTCGCCACCGAACGTGAAACCGAGCTCGAACAGGCGTTGGCGGCTGATGCGCCGGCATTGGCCACCGCCCAGGAGGTCTACTTCACCCTGTCGGCATTGGCCGAACGCTTCCGCGGGACCCAGACACTCGCCGCCGAGCGGGCCCGGCATCTGTCCGAGTCCCCGGAGCAGGAACGTCGTGGGCGCGACCCGGAGGAGATGCTCGCGGAGGCGAGGCAGATCCGCCAGACCGAGCAGGCACTGACCGAGGAACTCGAGGTCGGGCGGGAAACCCTGCAGAACGCGGTCGCGCTCCGCCAGGAAGCCGAGCGGGAATTGGCCGACGCGGAAAGGGCAATCGTTGCCGCGGCCCGCGCTGTGGCCGACCGGCGCGAAGGACTGGCCAAACTCGCCGGGCAGGTCAATGCCCTGCGGACCCGAGCCTCAGCCGGTGGCGACGAAATTGCGCGCATCGCCGCCGGAGCCACCCAGGCCCGCGAACGTGCGTCGGGGGCCGGCGCGGAACTGAGCGCCGCGCAGAGCGAGGTCGGTGCCCTCGACGAGGGTGAGCTGGATCTGGATTCACGTCACGAGCAGGCCGTCGAGCGCTACGACGAGGTGGCGAAGCGGCTGGCCACGGCGCGCGAGGCCGAGCGGAGCATGGAGCGCGACGTCTCGACGTGGACGGCTCGACGCGATGCTCTCGCCCTCGGCCTGACCCGTAAGGACGGGGCGGGCGCTCTCCTCGCGGCGGGTTCGGAACTTCCGGGCATGCTCGGCTCGGTGGCCGCCCTGCTGAGCGTCGAAGCGGGTTACGAAGCCGCTCTGACCGCCGCCTTGGGCGCCATCGCCGATGCGGTCGCGGTGACCTCCGCGGGCAGCGCGGCCGCCGCGCTCGAACTGCTGCGCGAGCAGGACGGCGGCCGGGCCGGTCTGCTCATCGGCGAGTCCGTTCCGGCCCCGGGTGCGCAGGCGTCCGAGGCGCCGTCCGACGCGCCGTCCGAGGCGCCGTCCGAGGAGTCTCGCCGGCGGGGGTGGCCGACGCTGCCCGCGACGGCACGGTGGGCTCTCGACGTGGTCACGGCACCGCACCAGCTGCGGCCGGCCCTGGACGAGGCCTTGCAGCTGATGGCGGTGGTCGCCGATCTGACCGCCGCCTCCGAGCTGGTGGCCGCCCACCCCGACGTTCGCGCGGTCACCGCCGCGGGGGACGTCCTGGGACGGAACTGGGCCTTCGGTGGGTCGGCCAGCTCGCCGAGCGCGCTGGAGATCCAGGCTGCGGTCGACGAGGCCGAGCAGCGGGCCACCGCGGCACTGGCCGAGCACGGACGGCTGCAGCAGGAGGTGTCAGCCCTCACCGATGCGGCCGGCGTGGCCAAGGCCGAGGTCGAGCGCACGCTGGAGGCGCTGAACGAGTCCGACGCCAGGCTGAACGCGGTCGCCGAACGGCTTGCTCAGCTGGCCCAGACCGAACGGTCGGCCCTGGCCGAGGCGCAGCGGCTCGATCTGGCCCGCACGGCCGCCGAGCAGGCGCGCGATGCCGACCTGGCCGGTCTGGTCGAACTGGAGGAACGGCTGCGACTGGCCGAGTCCGAGCCGACGGAGGCCGAGCCGTCCGCCGAAGAACGTGACGCGCGGGCCGAGTTCGTGCATCAGGCCCGGCAGGCCGAGATGGATGCCCGGCTGTCGGTCCGCACCCAGGAGGAACGCGTTCGGGCGCTCGCCGGGCGCGCCGAACAGCTGCAACGCGCCGCCGACAACGAGCGACAGGCCAGGCAGCGCCAGGAAGCGGCCCGAGTCCGTCGCGCGCACGGCGCGAAGGTGGCCGCCGCGGTCGAACAGGCAGCAGGCGCGGCGGCGGCCCTGCTCATCGAGGCGGTGGCCCGCGCCGCCGCCGAGCGTGAGCAGGTACAGCAGTCCCGGCACGAGCGGGAGGCAATGCTGTCGACCGCCCGTCATTCGGTGCGGGAACTCGGCGCCGAGCTGACCCGGCTGACCGACGCGGTGCACAAGGACGAGGTCGCGCGGGCCGAACAGCGCCTGCGCATCGAACAACTCCAGGCACGCGCCGTGGAGGAGTTCGGGGTGGCGGTGGACGCCTTGATCGCCGACTACGGACCGGACCAACCGGTACCGCCGTCGGCCCAGGAATCGGCCGAGTACCTGCAGGCGCGCGAGCGCGGCGAGGACGTCGTCGCTCCGCAGCCCGGACCCTTCGACCGGCCGAGCCAGGAGAAGCGGGCCGCGCGGGCCGAACGCGACCTCGCCCTGTTGGGCAAGGTGAACCCGCTGGCCCTCGAGGAGTTCGCGGCCCTGGAGGAACGCCACCAGTTCCTGGCCACCCAACTCGAGGACCTCAAGAACACCCGTCGGGATCTGATGACCGTGGTCAAGGAGGTCGACGACCGAATCCTGGAAGTCTTCACCGCGGCCTACCACGACGTCGAGCGTGAGTTCGAGATCGTCTTCAAGACCCTGTTCCCGGGTGGGGAGGGACGGCTCGTGCTGACCGATCCGGACGACATGCTGCTGACCGGCATCGACGTCGAAGCGCGCCCGCCCGGCAAGAAGGTCAAGCGACTGTCGCTGCTTTCCGGCGGCGAAAGGTCGCTGACCGCCGTTGCGCTCCTGGTGGCGATCTTCCGGGCCCGGCCAAGTCCCTTCTACGTCATGGACGAGGTCGAGGCCGCGCTCGACGACGTCAACCTGACCCGGCTCGTCGGTCTGATCGCCGAACTCAAGGCGAGCAGTCAGCTCATCATCATCACGCACCAGAAGCGGACGATGGAAGTCGCCGATGCCCTCTACGGCGTCACCATGCGCGGGGACGGGATCACCCAGGTGATCAGTCAGCGGCTACGGGACGACACGAGCGAGTCGATACCCGACTGATCCGGCGCGCGGGCCGTGTGAACGGTCGTGACAGACCCAGCAGGTAGCCTCGGGCCGGTGTTACGACGAAACGCCCTTCTCACCGTCGCCGGTCTCGCCGTGATGGTCACGCTTACCGCGTGTACCCAGGCGCCGGCGCCACAGTCCATCGCCAGCAGCGGTCAGTCGGCGGTGGCCGCGCCATCAACAGGCGGCACGTCCTCGTCCTCGGCTCCGGCGTCCCCCTCCGCGAGTCCGACGCCTACGCCGAGCCCGACCGCGGCTGTGAAGAAGGTGCACGTCTCGCTGCTCGAGGGCGACGGGGCCAGCTACGGGGTGGGGATGCCGATCATCGCCTTCTTCGATCGCGCGCCAACCAACGCGCACGCTTTCGCCGCCGCGACCAAGGTGACCGTCAACGGCAAGGCGGCGCAGGGCGGGTGGTACTTCGAGTCCACGGCCCACGCCGGGGCCGCCATGGAGGCCCACTATCGGCTCGAGAACTACTGGCCGGCCCATTCGACGATCACTGTCGACCTGCCGGTCAAGGGCCTGTCCGCCGGCAAGGGACTGGCCTTCGACGACAGCCTGACGCTGTCCATCGCGACCGGCCGGCGCAACATGCTGACCGTCAATTCGGCCACGCTGAAGATGACCGTGGAGTCCGACGGCAAGGTCTACGGCACCTTCCCGGTGTCCCTGGGCGCCGCGAACACACCGACCGCCCGAGGCACCAAGGTGATCATGGAGAAGGGCGCTGACATCTCGATGCGCGGGCCCGGGTACTACGACCCTCACGTGCAGTGGACGCAGCGGCTGACCTATGGCGGTGAGTACTTGCACTCGGCCCCGTGGAACGTGGCCAATCTGGGCGTCCGGTCCACCTCCAACGGCTGCACGAACCTCGCTCCCGCGGTGGCCAAACAGCTCTACGGCTACCTGCAGATCGGCGACGTGGTGAAGTTCCCGAACGCGAACGGGCCGCAGATGAGGCTGGGCGACGGCTACGGGGACTGGAACCTTTCCTGGGCTCAGTGGGCCGGCGGCGGCGCCTTGAAGACCGCCTGAGCGAGCCGCGCCGGGCCCGGCCGTGACGCCCTGGACCCGTGCTCGCCGATTTCGTCCGCCGCCCGCCCGGCTGAGAGGATGACCGGATGCTCGAAATCCTGCTGATCGTTCTTGCCCTGCTCGTCGTTGCGGGCGGCCTCGCGGCGGCCCTGGTCGTCCCGAGGCGCCGCTCGCGATCGCAGGTTGCCCCGCCGAGCCGCACCTCGGTGACGAAGGTGACGAAGGCCGCGCCGCCGCCTCCGTCCGGCGCCGTGGCGCCGTCGAGTGGCGCCTGGCTCGGTGCCCCGCCTGCTCCGGAGCGCGTCGCGGAGCCCCCGGTCGGTACGGCCGAGGTTCAAGCCGGCGCGGCGGAGGAAACCAGCACCCTGCTCGACGTCCCCGAGCCGACGGCGACCCGGATGCAGCGGTTGCGGGCGCGGCTGGCCCGCTCCCAGACCTCGCTCGGCCGCGGGCTGCTGACGGTCCTGTCCCGCGAGCGCCTGGACGATCAGGCGTGGGAGGAGATCGAGGAGGCACTGCTGACCGCCGACGTCGGTGTCCGCTCGACCACCGAGATCGTCGAGCGGCTGCGCACTCGGACCCAGGTGCTGGGCACCCGGTCCCAGGGCGAGCTGCGTGCGCTGCTCAGCGAGGAACTCGTCGCCGCCCTGCAACCGCAGATGGATCGGACCTTGCACACCATCTCCACCGGCGACGGTCCGGCGGTCGTGCTCGTCGTCGGCGTCAACGGCACCGGCAAGACCACGACCTGCGGCAAGCTGGCCCGCGTCCTGGTCGCCGACGGCCGCACGGTCCTGCTCGGCGCGGCCGACACGTTCCGGGCTGCCGCCGCCGACCAACTCGCGACCTGGGGCTCCCGGGTCGGTGCGAGCACCGTGCGCGGACCCGAGGGCGGCGACCCGGCCAGCGTGGCCTTCGAGGCCGTCAAGGCCGGCTGGGACGCCGGCGTGGACACGGTGCTGATCGACACGGCCGGACGCCTGCACACCAAGGTCGGTCTGATGGACGAACTGGGCAAGGTCAAGCGAGTGGTGGAGAAGCAGGGACCGATCAACGAGACGTTGCTGGTCCTGGACGCGACCACCGGTCAGAACGGCCTCGTTCAGGCGCGGGTGTTCACCGAGGTCGCCGACGTGACCGGTGTCGTCCTCACCAAGCTCGACGGAACGGCCAAGGGTGGCATCGTGATCAGCGTTCAGCGTGAACTCGGAGTGCCCGTCAAGCTCATCGGCCTGGGCGAGGGCGTCGACGATCTCGCCCCGTTCGACCCCGAACAGTTCGTCGACGCGTTGCTCGGCGACGTCGTCTGATCGACCAGCTCCCGTCAATCCATCGTCCAGCTTCGCAACGGCGCGAAAGGACACACCATGAAGGCGCTGTACAAGCCCGGCCCGCAGCCCGGCTTCGAACTCGTCGAGCGGCCCGAACCGGTCGCCGGCCCGGACGAGGTCACGATCCGTGTGCTGCGCACCGGCCTGTGCGGCACGGACCTGCACATCCAGGCCTGGGACGCCTGGGCTCAGTCGGAGATCCGTACTCCGCTGATCCCCGGACATGAGTTCTTCGGCGAGGTGGTGGCGGTCGGCCCCGCGGTCCGTGATGTGCGCGTCGGTGACCGGGTCTCCGGTGAGGGCCACATCGTCTGCGGCATCTGCCGCAACTGCCGGGCGGGCCGACGCCAGATGTGCATCCGGACCCTGTCGGTCGGCGTGCACCGCGACGGCGCCTTCGCCGAGTACGTGGTCCTGCCGGAGAGCAACGTGTGGGTGCATCCCCACGACCTAGACCCGGATCTGGGCGCGATCTTCGATCCGTTCGGCAACGCGGTGCACACCGCCCTGAGCTTTCCGATGGTCGGTGAGGACGTGCTGATCACCGGCGCCGGTCCCATCGGCCTGATGGCGGCCGCGGTGGCGCGTCACGTCGGTGCTCGTTTCGTCGTGATCACCGATGTCTCCGGTCCGCGGCTGGAACTGGCCCGCCGGCTGGGCGTCGACCAGGCCGTCGACGTCTCGGCCACCACAGTCGCGCAGGCGCAGCGGGACCTGGGCATGCGCGAAGGCTTCGACATCGGCCTGGAGATGTCGGGACACCCCAGCGCACTGCCTGACATGATCGCCAACATGAACCACGGCGGCCGTATCGCGATGCTCGGGTTGCCGAGCCAGCAGATCACCGTCGACTGGGCCAAGGTCGTCACGCACATGCTGACCATCAAGGGCATCTACGGGCGGGAGATGTTCGAGACCTGGTACGCCATGAGCGCGATGCTCGCCTCCGGTCCCGTCCTGCGCGAACGTGTTTCGTCCGTGATCACCGACCGATACGCCGCCTCCGAATGGGAGCAGGCTTTCGAGGCCGCTCGATCGGGCCGCGGTGGCAAGGTGGTCCTCGACTGGACCGAGATCTGAGGAGGATCGATGTATTCCGCGATGCGTACCGAGCTGACCGACACCCTCGCCGAGATCGAAGCGGCCGGATTGTTCAAGCGGGAACGGGAGATCTCCTCAGCACAGTCGGCCCACATCCGGGCCCAGGGTCAGGCCGTGCTCAACTTCTGTGCCAACAACTATCTGGGCCTGGCCGACCATCCCGACATCGAGGCCGCGGCCAAGAAGGCCATCGACGACTGGGGGTTCGGCCTGGCCAGCGTCCGGTTCATCTGTGGCACCCAGAGCCCCCACCTGGAGCTCGAGGCGGCTGTGTCCGGCTTCCTCGGGACCGAAGCGACGATCCTGTACTCCTCGTGCTTCGATGCCAACGGGGGAGTGTTCGAAACGCTGTTCTCCGCCGAGGACGCCATCATCTCCGACGAGCTCAACCACGCTTCGATCATCGACGGCATCCGGCTGTCCAAGGCGCGCCGGTTCAGATATCGCAACCGCGACATGGCTGATCTGCAGGAGCAGCTGCGAGCGGCGTCCCAGGCGCGACGGCGGGTGGTGGTCACCGACGGGGTCTTCTCGATGGACGGCTACCTCGCGCCGCTGGCCGACATCTGTGCGCTGGCCGAGCAGTACGACGCCTTGGTGATGGTCGATGACTCCCACGCCGTCGGTTTCGTCGGCGAGCACGGCCGTGGGACGCCTGAGCTGGCCGGCGTCGGTGACCGGGTCGACATCTACACCGGAACCTTCGGCAAGGCCTTGGGGGGCGCCTCGGGCGGATACGTCAGCTCGCATCGCGAGATCGTCGAGTTGCTGCGACAGCGCTCGCGTCCCTACCTGTTCTCCAACACGGTCGCACCCTCGGTGGTCGGGGGAACGCTCGCGGCACTGCGCCTGGTGGAGATGAGTGGCCAGGCACGCGTGAGCTTGCGGCGCAACGCCGAACGCTTCCGCGCGGCCATGACGGACGCGGGCTTCGAGCTGCTGCCGGGCGAGCACCCGATCGTTCCGGTGATGTTCGGCGATGCGAGCCTGGCCGGTCGGATCGCCGAGCAGATGTTGGCCGAGGGCGTGTACGTCATCGCGTTCAGCTATCCCGTGGTGCCTCAGGGCAAAGCCCGTATCCGGGTCCAGCTCTCCGCCGCACACAGCGACGCCGATGTCGACGCCTGCGTCGCGGCCTTCGTCACCGCGCGCAACCGGGTCGGCTGACCGTGCTGGACGTCACGACCATCCCGGCAGGCCCTCACCACATGTAGGCGGCGACTCCGTTGCGCCAGCCGACGATGACCAACCGACCGTAGAGAGCCGGGGTGGCGAAGCGGTTCACCGGACCGACGGCGTAGGCACCCCGGTCGGTCCCGGTGGCCGGATCGAGCAGGTGGAGCACGCCCGCGCCGGTGTCGAGACTGAAGATCCGGCCCCCGCCGATCACCGGCGATCCGGTGATGGAACTGGCCGCGTGCCAGAGCACGGTCATCGTGCCGTCGGCATTGATCCGGACCGCCCGCAGGCCGTCCGTGCACGGGACGTAGACCACGTTGCCCGAGACCGCGGTGCCACCGAAGGAGCGGCACAGCTGCATCGATGCCTTCTGACCGCCGATGCCGCCGAGATGGGCCCGGTCCAGGACGTAGGCCACCCCGGATTTGCCTGCGATGAAGACCCACTTGCCGACCAGAGCCGGTCCCTGCGAACCGAGATCGAGATCGTCTCGGTTGTCGGTCCGCCAGGTCGACGGCGAGAACGAATCCAGTCGCCTGCCCACGCTGATCCGCAGGACCGAGTCGCTGTAGTCGTAGGCGCCGGTGCCCGCTGTCGCGCCGTTACCCGCTGCTACGAGCACGCCGCCGTCCGGGTCGACGATCGCCCCGGGCGGGGCCCAGATGCCGGCCTCGCGTGACGTGGGAATCGTGTAGTGCCGCAGCGCCGCGGTGGTCGGGTGGTCGAGGTTCAGCGCCACGAGGCTGCCCCGGTAGCTGCTGCAGTCGCCGGCCAGGCCCCCGTAGGTGATGAAGACCTGGCGGTTGGTGACCAGCAGCGCACCGCGCTGCTGCATGGCTTGGGGACTGATTCCCGGCTCGGAGGTGGGGACGTCGACGTTGCGGGACCAGATCTGCCGGCCACTGACGGGGTCGACGCCGTAGGCGATGTGCCGGATCGGGTTGCCGCGCAGGGCGACTGCGACCACGGTCTTCGTCGTCGGGTCGTACGCAGGCGTGCTGGTGATCCCGGATGGGTCGATGTTGCCGCAGGGCAGTGCGGAGCCGGCGACCGGCGGGCCGAAGTTTCGTTTCCAGATCACCCGGTTGTTGGCGATCCGGTACATGCTGTTGTTCTCGGTGACGACGATGCCTATCCCGCCGGCGACCACGATGGGGGAGCCGTAGACGGCTCCGTCCAGCCCGACGGCCCAGTGTTTGACGAGCGCGCGGGTGACCGCCGGCGCGGCGGACCTGCCCGAGCGTGCCCCGTCACCGTGATAGGTCGGCCAGTCGGCGTACTTCGTCGCCACCGCGGGGCCCGGCGAAGCCTGGGCGCTGTGAGTGGTTGCCGACGCGCTGCTCGCCGCGGTCAGCGCGCTGCCGGTCGGGACGGCTCTTGCCTGACCGGACGTCTGACGGCAGGCGCCGGCACTTACCAGCGCCAGCGCCACGATCGGATAGGTGATCACGCGTTGGCGCAGGGTCAGCATTGCCCCAGTGTGCCCGGTTTCGGGGTCACCGTCATTCTCTGCTGTCGCGACGTTATCGGCCCGTTGCCGGACGGCTCACGCGCCCGGGGCCAGCCCCATGTCCTGGTAGACCCCGAGCGGGTTCCCCCACGGGTCGGTGAGGTTGGCGAAGGTGACCAGGCCAGGCAGTTGTTTGATCGGGCCCAGCTCGAAACCTCGCTGCACCAGCGTCTCGTGCGCCGCCTCGATGTCGTCGACCTTGAGTCGCAGCCGGAACGAGCTCGGGGCGATCTGCTCACGCCCGGTCGACAGCTGCAGCCACGCGCCCGGCGAGATCTCCCACTCGTAGAAATCGGGATCCGGACCCATGTCCGGGTCGCGGCCGATAAGGGCGCAGTAGAAGGCCAGCGCTTCCTCGCGGTCGCCCACATGGATCGCGACGGTCATCCCGCGCACACTCATCTCAGTCACATGCGTGACCTTATTGCATGCCCAGATCGGGTGGCGAGGCGGCGCAAGGTCGGATGCTGTTCAGCCGAATCGCTCGATCGCGCGCAGCGCCCGGCTCAGCTCGTCGGTCGCATCGACGAGGCAACGGCGCACGCCCTGGTCCAGATCGACTCTCGCCAGCGCGGTCCCGGCCAGTTCCACTGTCGCGGGCGTGGCAGCGTGGCGGGGGTATCCCAGCAGGACGATCCGGGCCAGCGCCCAGCCGGTCCGGAAGCTCACGGTGTCGGGCATCTCGGTGAAGAACCGCTCGACGTAGGGCTGCGTGAGCTCTGCCTGCCCCGGCTCGAAGAAGCCCTCCGCCACGGCATAGAGCTCATAGGCCGACAGCTCGCCCGGCCGGGTCAGGGCGTTCCACGCCCAACGCTTGGCCTCAGGATCGGGCCGGCTGCTGCGCGCGCGGGCGGCGTGGGCCAGGCCGGCGCTGCTGCGGTCGCGGTCCAGCTCGGCTGAGATCTCGTGCTCACCGATGCGCCCCAGCGCGGCCAGCCGAGCGGTGATCAGCCAGCGGAGCTCGGCGTCGACCCGCAGGCCGTCCGGGACATGCCGCCCCTCGAGCCAGTCGGCTAGCAGCGCCGCGTCCCGGCTGGAGCGGACGAAGGCACGGGCGGCCACCAGCTGCCGGTCACCGCCGGGAACCGACCCATCCAGCAGCCGTTGTGCGGTCTCGGCCACCAGGGCGAGCGCCGGGGGCCGGTCGGCCTCGGGACGGAAGGGACCTGCCAGCTGCGAGACGGCGAAGCCGAACAGGTCGGTGAGGACGAGGTCAGAATCCTCGATCTCGGCACACGCCAGCATCGTGTGCAGCGCCTGGTCAGGACTCAGCTCGGCGTCTCGGACACCGTCGCGCACCGCGTTGTAACCGACGACCCGGGCGACCGGTTCGTCCAGCCGGGCAAGCAGCTCGGTGAGCTGGGACCAGCCGCCGGAGAAACGTATCTTGGCCCAGGTGTCGTCCTCGGCGTCGGCCAGGATCAGGCCTGCGCGGAGGTCGGCGTCGGCCAACCCGGGCTCGGTCAGCGAGACCTCGGCCGAGTCTGCGGTCACGGTGATCGCGGCGCTGAACCGGCGGTGCCCGTCCTGGTCGTAACCGGCAGCTGTGACGGTGTGCGGCCGGCGGCTGTCGTCCGGGGAGGACCGGCTCACCCGCAGCGTGGCCACCGGAGCGCCGGCCGCCCCGCGACCGGTGGACACGGCCGCGGTCAGCGTGTCCAGCCCCGTCGTGGTGAGCCACTGTTTGGCCCAGTCGGCCACGTCCTTGCCCCCGGCGGCGGTCCAGGCATCGATGAGGTCGGAGAACTCGGCGTTGCCATAAGCGTGCCGGGCGAAGTATTGGCGCAGGCCGGAGAAGAACACGTCATCGCCCAGGTGGGCGGCCAGTTGCTTGAGCGCGGCCGCGCCCTTGGCGTAGGAGATCCCGTCGAAATCAGCGAGGGCCGATGCGGCGTCGGCCGAGCCGTTGCCCGCCACCGGATGGGTCGAGGGGGACTGGTCGGCGACATAGCCCCAGTCCTTGCGACGGCTGCCGAATTCCGTCCAGGCGCCGTAGTCGGTGATCTCGGCACAGATCCGGTGGGCCATGTACTCGGCGAAGGACTCGTTGAGCCACAGGTCGTCCCACCAGCGCATCGTGACCAGGTCGCCGAACCACATGTGCGCCATCTCGTGAACGATCGTGTTGGCCCGGATGCCACGTTCACCCGAGGTCACCGCCGATCGGAAGACGTACTGGTCGCGCAGGGTCACGCAGCCGGGGTTCTCCATCGCGCCGGCGTTGAAGTCGGGACAGAACACCTGGTGGTACTCGCCGAACGGGTACCGGATGGCGAACAGGTCGTGATACCGATCGAAGGCGTTCCCGGTCAGCGCCAGCATCTCCGGAGCCTCGGACCGCAGTTGGTCGGCCAGCGAGGCGCGGGCGTGCATGCCCAGGCGAATGCCGTCGTGTTCGGCCGTCACGGAGGTGTAGGGACCTGCGACGAGAGTGACGAAATACGTCGACAACGGCTGGGTCTCGGCGATCTGCCACCGACCGGGCGCCGTGCTGGTGGCCGCACCGTTACCGAGCACGATCCACTGCTGGGGGCAGGCGACGGTGATGCGGTAGCGGGCCTTCAGATCTGGCTGGTCGAAACAGGCGAACCACCGAGGGCCGGCGTCGAGAAAGGACATCGCGTAGAGGTAGCGCTGCCCGTCGGCCGGGTCGATGTGCCGGTGCAGGCCTTCCCCGTCACTGGAATAGCGCATCCGTGCCTCGACCACGAGCTCGTTGTCGGCGGCGAGTTCGCTCAGCTGCAGGCGCCCGTCGCTGACCGAGGTCGGGTCGAGTCGGCGACCGTTGAGCTCGGCCCGCACGATTCGATCGGCCTTGACGTCGAGAAAGCTCTGCGCGCCCGGGGAGGTGCAGCCGAAGCGGATCGTGGTGTGTGAGGAGAACTCCTCGGTGTTCTCGGTCAGATCGAGGTCGATGTCATAGCTCTCGACCGCGAGCAGCGACGCTCGATCCAGGGCTTCGACGCGAGTGAGGCTGGCCATGCGCCGACGCTACCGCCCGGCCACCTCGCGCGCGCCGTCACCCGGCGTCGGAGAACAGCAGGTAGCCCTCCAGTGCGATCAAGCCGGCCGCCGCCACCCAATGACCGGTGGGCACCGGCGTGTGGCTGCGAACCCGTTCGGCGATCAGCAGACCGACCTGTAACGCCGCTATCCAGCCGAAGGTGACCGGGATCAGCTCGGCGTAGCGCAGGCTCGAGGCGTACACCCAGAACAGGACGAGGAAACACCCGCCACCGGCGGCGAATACCAGCATCGAGCCGGAATGGGCGAACCGGCGCGCCAGCAACGCGCCGAGGACGTCCAAGCCCGCCAGGACCACCATCGCCCCGACCGCGACCGACGTCCGCGGAAGACTGTCGGACCACCGTGTCATCGACACCATGTGCTGCAGGAGGCGGCCGAGCCCGGCGAGATACCGGTCCAGGCGGTTCGGCCGGCAACCGCCTCGCACCCTCGGTTCCGCCCGCTGTCTGTCGAGCCCGACGAGTATGGCTAATCCGGACAACACAGGCGTGACCCTGCTCGCACTCGGCATCGTTAATGCCGCCGAAACATTCAGGGTCCGTCAGTGGAAACAGGAAATGGACACTCTCTGCCTACGTTTCGAGGCAACGCCGCCTTCGACATCCCACCAACGAAGGAGACGCAAGGGTGCAACCTGCCATCTTGTTAGCTGCGGGCGATCCAGCAACGGCCGCCGTTGACACCGGAAACACCGCATGGATGCTCGCATCCGCGGCGCTGGTTCTGCTGATGACGCCCGGTCTGGCGTTCTTCTACGGCGGCATGGTCCGCGCGAAGAACGTCCTCAACATGCTCATGATGAACTTCATCTGCCTGGCGGTAGTGGGCGTCCTCTGGACGTTCTACGGCTTCTCCTGGTCCTTCGGCGCCCCCCGCTGGAGCGGCCTGATCGGTTCCTCGAGCAACTTCTACGGACTGGGCAAGCCCGGCGTGCTGGGCAGCATCTGGGCCTTCGGACCGGTCTACGCGATCGGGGAGAAGTTGCCTGACGGCACGGCCGCGGCCGGGCTCGGCGTTCCCGTGGTCGTCTTCGCGATGTTCCAGCTGATGTTCGCGATGATCACTCCCGCCCTGATCTCCGGCGCGATCGCGGACCGGGTCAAGTTCTGGGGCTGGACGCTGTTCGTCGGTCTCTGGGTGACCCTGGTGTACTTCCCGGTCGCCAACTGGGTCTTCGGCACCGGCTGGATCCTGAACAAGCTGCGGGCCGAGGACTTCGCCGGCGGCACCGCGGTCCACATCAACGCCGGGGCCGCGGCCCTTGCCCTGGTGTTCGTCCTCGGCAAGCGCGCGGGCTGGCGCCGGGATCCGATGAAGCCGCACAACGTTCCGTTCGTGCTGCTGGGTGCCTCGCTGCTGTGGTTCGGCTGGTACGGCTTCAACGCCGGTTCCGAGGGCGGTGCCGACCAGACGGCCGGACTTGCCTTCACCACCACGACGATCGCGACCTGTGCGGCCACCCTGGGCTGGCTGCTCGTCGAGCAGATCCGCGACGGAAAGCCGACCACGGTCGGCGCCGCCTCGGGCGCGGTCGCCGGTCTCGTCGCGATCACCCCGGCATGTGCCTTCGTATCGCCGCTGGGCGGTATGGCGATCGGCCTGATCGCGGGCATCCTCTGCGCCCTCGCCGTCGGCCTGAAGTTCAGGTTCGGATTCGACGACGCATTGGACGTGGTCGGTGTTCACCTCGTCGGTGGTCTGACCGGCACCATCCTGATCGGCTTCTTCGGTTTCGATCACGGTGCGCTCGCCGGAGGGGTCGAGTCCAAGCGCGGCTTGTTCTACGGGGGCGGTCTGAAACTGCTCTGGGTTCAGCTGATCGCGGCCGGGTCTGTGCTCGCCTACTCCTTCATCGTCACCTTCATCATCGGCACTGTCCTCAAGGCGATGGGTATCTTCCGGGTGAGCGAAGAGGCCGAAGCCATGGGTCTGGACGAGGCCGAGCACGCGGAGTCGGCATACTCCTTCTCGACGGTTCTGTCCGGCGGTCTGAGCCACGTGCCCGGATCGTCGGCAGGAACCGTGCCTTCTGAACTCACCGGAAAGGGAGTCTGACCGCCATGAAGCTGGTGACAGCGATCATCAAGCCGTTCAAGCTGGAGGAGGTCAAGATCGCCCTGGAAAACCTGGGCATTCAGGGTCTGACCGTCAGCGAGGTGTCCGGCTTCGGTCGGCAGCGCGGCCACACAGAGGTCTATCGCGGGGCTGAGTACACCGTCGATCTGGTTCCCAAGGTCAAGGTCGAGGTCCTGGTCGGTTCGGTCGATGCGGCCAAGGTCGTGGACGCCGTCGTCGAGGCCGCCCGCACCGGCAAGATCGGTGACGGCAAGGTCTGGGTGACCGACGTCGACGCGGTCGTGCGCGTCCGGACTGGCGAACGGGATGAAGACGCCGTCTGAGCATTCCCGCAGGTCGGTTCGGGCCGAACTCAGTGGAGTTCTGGCCCGGACCGACCTGGTCGGCCCACCTCTGCGGGTCGAGCTGAGCGGGCTGTACGACCGCTGGCTGGGCGAGTTGTTCCCAGCCGTGGACGGCATCGCGCTCATCGCGGTCGGTGGGCTGGGCCGCAAGGAGCCCACGCCGTACGGCGATCTGGACCTCGTCCTTCTCCATACGGGCAAGGTCGCTCACATCGGCGGCATCGCCGACGGACTCTGGTACCCGATCTGGGATGCCGGGGTCGGACTGGACCATTCGGTCCGCACCGTTGAGGAAGCGGTCTCGGTCGCGGGCGAGGATCTCAAGGCGATGCTGGGCATGCTCGACGCCCGCCACATCGCCGGGGATCCAGCCCTGACCGGCTTGTTACGCGAACAGGTGATCTCGCGCTGGCGCCGCACGGCTCCGGGACGATTGCCGGAACTGCAGGACCTGGCTCGCAGTCGATGGGCGACACGTGGTGATGCGTCCTTCCTGCTCGAGCCAGACCTCAAGGACTGCCGAGGCGGGTTGCGTGATTGGGTGGGACTGCGCGCGCTCGCCTCGGCCCAACTAGTGGACCTGACGCCGGCCGTGCAGAGTGCCAGCGCCGTCCTGCTGGACGTGCGCGGCGAGCTGCACCGAATGTCAGGCCGAAGTGCGGACGTGCTGCGGGGTCAGGACCGGGCATCAGTCGCCCATGCCCTCGCTCTGGCCGACGGCGATGCCGTGCTGCGCTCGGTCAACGAGGCAGCGCGCACGATCGCTTACGCCACCGACGCGTCCTGGCGGCGGGTGACTGCGGCGAATCCGCCGGCCGGACGCTCGTTGTTGCGACGTCTGCGTCCCGGATCCGCCGCGCCCGACCCGCACGTGCGTACCCCGTTGGCCCGCGACGTCGTGTCACAGAACGGCGAGGTCGTCCTGGCGCGCGACGCGGATCCGTGGGCCGACCCGGTCCTCCTGCTTCGGGTGGCACGGGCCGCGGCCGAGCATGACCTGCCGATCTCCAGTTACGCCTTGGCCCGGCTGGCCACCGAGTCCTCACCGATGCCCGAGCCGTGGCCGGCCGCAGCGCGAACCGAATTCGTCGGCCTGCTGGGCGCCGGGCGTCGCACCGTGCCGGCTCTGGAGGCGCTCGATCAGTACGGTCTGCTGTCGCGGCTGATGCCTGAGTGGGAGTCGGTGAGATTCCGGGCGCAGCACAATCCCGTGCACCGCTTCACCGTCGATCGACACCTGGTCGAGACGGCGGTGCAGGCCAGTTCGTTGACCGCTGACGTCGCTCGTCCGGACCTGCTGATCGTCGGGGCCTTCCTGCACGACATCGGCAAGGGACGCCCAGGGGATCACTCGGTTGTCGGTGCCGTGCTGACGCGCGCCATCGCGACCCGGATGGGTTTTTCGGCCGCGGACGTCGAGGTCATCACCGCCCTGACCCGTCACCACCTGCTGTTGCCCGACACCGCGACGAGGCGTGATCTCGACGATCCGAGCACGATCGCCATCGTGCTGGCCGCGCTCGCGGGCCCGCACGGGGGCCCGGCCCTGCTGGAACTGCTGCATGCGCTGACCATCGCCGATGCCGCCGCGACCGGTCCCGCGGCCTGGAGCGATTGGAAGGCTTCGCTCGTCCGGCGTTTGGTCAATCGGACCCGCGCCGTTCTCGGCGGGGAGCCGATGCCAGGCCCGGAACCGCTCACCGCCGACCTCGCGGCCCTGGCCGCCTCGGGGCAGACCCGGATCCTTGTCGACGGCGGGGAGGTGGTCGTGGTGGCGCCGGATGCTCCCGGGCTGCTCTCACGGACCTCGGGACTGCTCGCCCTGCACTCGCTGGACGTTCACACCGCGGACGTGCGGACCGAGGCGGCGATGGCGATCAGCCGGTTCACGGTGAGCCCACGCTTCGGCGAGTTCCCGGACCAGTCGTTGCTCAGCGCCGACCTGCGGCGGGTGCTGGCCGGGACGCTGGCCCTGGACGAGCGGTTGCGGGCCAAGGAGGCGGTGTACGAGAACGGTCCCGAGCGGTCGGCGGCCGATCGCCCGCCGCCCCGGATCCTGTGGTTCGACGACGAGGCGACGGACGCGACGGTCATCGAGGTTCGTACGCGGGACGGGATCGGTCTGCTGCACTGGGTGACCGCCGCTCTGGAGGCGGCGGGCCTGGACATCCGGTCGGCCCGGATCTCGTCGTTGGGCTCGAATGTCGTGGACGCCTTCTACGTGACCGATTCCGATGGCAAGCCGTTGACCGAGGCGCAGCAGGCAGAGGTCACCTCGTCCATGCAGCTCGCTCTGTCGCGTTGACGTTGCCGTCGTTGCGCGCCTCCGGCGTTGAGGTTGCCCTTGTTGCACGGGTCCAGCGTTGACGTTGCCCTTGTTGCGCGGGTCCAGCGTTGAGGTTGCCCTTGTTGCCGGCAACGAGGGCAACCTCAACGGGACGGGCCGTTGACCGACCGGTCGGTCGGACACTAGCCTCGGCCGGGTGTCCTCCGACTCCAGCAAGGCCGGCGACCCGCCCGGTCTGCCCCTGGGCGCCGTGGTCGGCTGGCTCGACCGCGAGCGACCCGGGCTGCGTCAAGGCCCCCTGAGGGCCGCGCTGATCGCCGGGGGGCGGTCCAACCTCACCTACCGTGTCACCGACGGCGAGTCGGTGTGGGCGATCCGACGGCCTCCGCTCGGGCACGTGCTGCCCACCGCTCACGACATGGTGCGCGAATACACCGTGATCTCCGCGCTCCGGCACACCGACGTCCCGGTACCGCAGGCGATCGCACTGTGCACGGACGCGGAGGTGATCGGGCAGCCCTTCTACGTCATGTCCTTCGTGGACGGGGTCGTGCTCGACAGTCCCGAGCTGATCTCCGAGCCGGTGGCCGCCCGCCGTACCGGAGAGCTGCTGGTGGACACCCTGCTCGCGCTGCACTCGGTGGACCCGAGCGCGGTCGGGCTGGGCGACTTCGGTCGGCCGCAGGGCTACCTGCAGCGCCAGGTGGCGCGCTGGCACAAGCAGTATCTGGCCTCCCAGCCGGCCGGGACGGACGGATCAACCCAGCAGGAGCTCGAACTCAGCGTCGCCGGGAGCCTGGCCGAGGCGCTACCGGCGACGTCGCGGGTCGGCATCGTCCACGGCGACTACCGGTTGACCAACGTGATCTATGCACACCGCTTCGACCGGATCGCGGCCGTCGTCGACTGGGAGATGGCGACCCTCGGCGACCCACTCACCGACGTCGGCCTGCTCTACGTCTACCACCGGCTCTCGGCAGGCACCGGAGCGGTCATGGCGCACTACCCGGCCGCCGCGGGCTACCTCGACGCCGACGCGCTGGTCGCCCGCTACGCGGCGAGCGGTGAGCTGGAGCTTCGCGAGCTCGACTGGTACATCGCGTTCGGCTACTTCAAGCTCGCGGTGATCGCGGCCGGGATCGACGCGCGTTTCCGGCAGGGCCTGACGGTCGGAGAGGGCTTCGAGCGATTCGGCGCACTCGTCGGTCACACGCTGCGGGGCGCCGCCGACACCATCTCGGCGATGACGGGACCGGCACCATCAACCGAAGACTCCGGGAGCTGAGATGGATTTCGCGCACAGCGCACGATCACAGGAACTGCAACGGGAACTCACCAGTTTTCTCGACGAGGCGGTCTACCCGTCGGAGGCCGTGTTTCACCAACAGGAGCAGGCCAATCGCGCCGCCGGCAATCCGTTCACCACGCCCGCGGTAGTCGCGGAGCTGAAGACCCAGGCCCGCGAGCGAGGCCTGTGGAACCTCTTCCTGCCCGACGAGCGGTTCGGCGCTGGACTGTCCGTGCTGGACTACGCCCCGCTGGCCGAATTGTCGGGGCGCTCGATCAGCCTCGCCCCGGAAGCGATGAACTGCTCGGCCCCGGACACCGGAAACATGGAATTACTGGCGATGTTCGGAACCGAACAACAGCACGCGGACTGGCTCCGTCCGCTGCTGGCCGGTGAGATCCGCTCGTGCTTCTCGATGACCGAACCGGACGTCGCGTCCTCGGACGCGACCAACATCGCGACGCGGATCACGCCGGTCGACGGCGGGTACCGGATCAACGGACGCAAGTGGTGGTCGACCGGAGCCATGCGGCCCCAGTGCAAGGTCGCGATCCTGATGGGGGTGTCCGATCCGGAGGCCGATCGGCACGCGCGGCACTCGATGATCCTGGTCCCGCTGGACAGCCCCGGTGTGCGGCTGCACAGGTCGACGACGGTGTTCGGCTACGACGACGGAGCCCATGGTGGCCACGCCGAGATCAGCTTCACCGACGTCGAGGTTCCCGCCACGAATCTGCTCGGCGCGCAGGGCGGCGGATTCGCGATGGCCCAGGCACGACTCGGCCCTGGCCGCATTCACCATTGCATGCGCGTGCTGGGGGTGGCCGAGCGAGCACTGCGGCTCATGGTCGATCGCAGCCTGGACCGCACCGCGTTCGGCGGCCCGCTGGCCCGTCAGGGCGTCGTCCGCGAATGGATTGCCGAATCCCGCCTGGCCATCGAGCAAGCTCGTTTGCTGGTTCTCAAGGCCGCGTGGCTCATCGACAACGTCGGAGTCAGGAGCGCTGCAACCGAGATCGCGGCGATCAAGGTGGCCGCGCCGCGTGCCGCCTCCTACGTCCTGGACCGTGCCATCCAGGCTCACGGCGGGGCAGGCGTCTCGCAGGACACGCCGTTGGCCGAGATGTGGGCGGGGCTGCGGACGCTGCATCTGGCCGATGGACCGGACGAGGTGCATCTGCGCAGCGTGGCCCGCGTGGAACTGGCCCGAGCACGGTGACGGTGCTGAGCGCGTCGCCGCCCGTGGAGTCCGGTACCAGGGGACGAATCGTCGCCGCCGCCGTGGCGCTGTTCGCCGAGCAAGGATTCGACGCGACCAGTGTGAACCAGGTCGTAGTGCGGGCCCAGGTCGCCAAAGGTGCGCTTTACCACCACTTCGCCTCGAAGGACGACCTGCTCTACGAGGTCTACGCCGAGCTGGTCGAGCGACAGCTTGCCGGTCTGAATCGCATTGTGGCGCAGGGGCTTTCGCCATCGGAGGCGCTGACCGCGATCATCTCCGACCTGGTCCTGACCACGGCCGAGCGACTGCCGGAGGCGACGGTGTTCTTCCGTGAAGGCCATCGCCTCAGCGACAGCAACCAGCAGCGGGTCCGGCGGTCCCGGCGCGCGATCCACGACGCGGTCATCGACCTCATTGCCCAGGCTCAGAGGGACGGGCGCTTCTCCCGCGTGGCCAGCCCGGAGATGGTCGCCTTCACCGTCTTCGGCGCGATCAACGAACTGCCGATCTGGTTTCAACCCGAGGGACGAAAGACGGCACAGGACGTCGCGGACGAGTTGGCCGCGCTCGTTCTCGCCGGGTTGCGTCCGCCGCCGGCCGCGCCCTCGCGGCGTGCGAAGGAGAAGGCTCAATGACGCGCTGGGGTCTGACCATTCCGCTGCCCGGCACACCGTTGCCCGCGCACGCCGAGCTCGTCCGGGCGTTGCCCGGCTGGGGTTACACCGACGTCTGGTCGTCGGAGGTGTCGGGAGCCGACGCCTTCACGCCGCTGGCGCTCGCCTCGGTCTGGCAACCGCAGCTCACGCTCGGCACCGCGATCGTGCCGGTGTTCACCCGCGGTCCGGCCTTGATCGCCCAATCCGCGGCGACCATGGCCGCCGCGGCACCGGGGCGGTTCGTGCTCGGCCTCGGTGCCTCCAGCCCGGCGATCGTCGAGCAGTGGAACGGCCTGCCGTTCGAGCAACCGTTTCAGCGCAGCCGGGATGTGCTGCGCTTCGTACGCGCGGCGCTGAGCGGCGAGAAGGTCAGCGGCGACTTCGACACCTTCACCGTTGCCGGGTTCCGGCTGGAGCAACCGCCCGTCGAACGGGTGGAGATCCTGCTCGCCGCGCTTCGTCCGCAGATGCTCGCCCTGGCGGGGAGCGAAGCGGACGGCGCGATCCTCAACTGGTTGTCCGCCGAGGACGTCGGTCGTTGCGTGACCGCGGTGGCCAACCCGCGGGCACGCATCGTGGCGCGGATCTTCGTGTGCCCGACCGAGGATGCCGGCTACGCCCGGAGCCTGGGGCGGCGACTCATCTCGGCCTACCTGACGGTGCCCGCCTACGCGCAATTCCATCGCTGGCTGGGCCGCACCGAGCAACTCGGCGAGCTGTGGCGCCTGTGGAGCGCCGGTGAGCGTGCCGCGGCGGCGGCCGCGATTCCCGACGAGGTGATCGACGCCTTGATCGTGCACGGCAGTGCAGCAGACTGCCGGACCCTTCTCGGCCAGTACGTCACGGCCGGTGTCGAGGTCCCGGTGCTGGCTGTGCTGCCCACGCCCGAGGTGCGGACGGTGGAGGACCTGGCCCGTACCCTCGCCGAACTCGCACCGGCCGCGGGGAGGCGATGATGACATGCAGTTGAAGGATGCGGTCGTGGTGATCACCGGCGCCGGAAGCGGCATCGGCGCCGGCTTGGGCCGCCGCTTTGCCGCCGAGGGTGCGCGCGCCGTCGTGCTGGCCGACCGCGACCTGGCTGCCGCGCGCACCGTCGCGGCCGAGCTCGGCGGGATCGGGCAGGCCGCCCAGGTCGACGTGACCGACGAGGCGGCGGTGTCGGCGCTCGTGACCGCCGTGCTGGCCCAGCACGGTCGGATCGACCTGTTCTGCTCCAACGCCGGTCTGACCACCGGCGTCGGACTGGAAGCCGGGGCCGCGGCGGACGCAGCCTGGCAGCGAGCGTGGGAGGTCCATGTTCTCGCGCACGTCTACGCGGCGCGCGCGGTCGTCCCGGCGATGGTCGAGGCGGGCGGGGGATACCTGCTCAACACGGCGTCGGCGGCGGGGCTGTTGACGGCGCCGGGGGACGCGCCGTACTCGGTCACCAAGCATGCGGCGGTCGCCTTCGCCGAATGGCTGGCCGTGGAGTACGCCGACCGCAACGTACGGGTGAGCGTGCTGTGCCCGATGGGGGTCGCCACCCCACTGCTGCTGGACCCGCTGGCCGCGGGTAGCGCCGCGGCCCGGACGGTGGCCGACTCAGGCCCGATCCTGGACGTGGAGACGGTGGCCGAGGCGGTCGTCGCCGCTGTGACCTCGGAGGCATTCCTGGTGCTTCCGCACCCGGAGGTGGGTAGCTTCTGGGCCGGCAAGGCCGCTGACGTGGATCGGTGGCTGGCCGGTACGGCACGCTTGTACGAGCGCTCGCGGCACGCTCACTGATCCACCGCTACAGGACCGACCAGCACCCCTCCGGGTGTATCCCCGACCAGCAAGGAGTTCACATGGCAGGCGTTCAGAACCGGGTCGCAGTCGTCACCGGCGCCGCACAGGGAATCGGCGCGGCGATCGCGATCCGGCTCGCCGCGGCCGGCGCGGCCGTCGCGGTGGTCGATCTCGCGCAGGACGCCACGGCTGACACGGTCGCGGCGATCACGTCCGCGGGTGGGTCGGCCATCGGCGTCGGCGCCGACGTCAGCAAGTCCGACCAGGTTCAGGCCGCGGTCGAACGGGTGGCCGCAGAGCTCGGCGGGCTCGACATCCTCGTCAACAACGCCGGCGTGCTGCGGGACAATCTGCTCTTCAAGATGTCCGAGGACGACTGGGACACCGTGATGAACGTCCATCTCAAGGGCGCCTTCCTGTGCAGCAAGGCAGCCCAGAAGTACATGGTCGAGGCCAAGTACGGACGGATCATCAACATGAGCTCGACCTCCGCGCTGGGCAACCGGGGCCAGTCCAACTACTCGACCGCCAAGGCCGGGCTGCAGGGTCTGACCAAGACGCTGGCGATCGAACTGGGCCCGTTCGGCGTCACCGCGAACGCCATCGCTCCCGGCTTCATCGAGACCGCGATGACGAAGGCGACCGCCGAGCGCGTCGGCACCACCATCGAGCAGATGCGCGAAGCCGTGGCCGGAGCGGTTCCGGTGCGGCGCGGGGGCGTGCCCGCCGACATCGCCAACACCGCGCTGTTCTTCGCCGGCGAGGAGTCCGGTTACGTCACCGGCCAGGTGATCTACGTCGATGGCGGCCGGGGCCTGCTCTGAGACGGGCACGAGCGCCCCACCGCGTACCCTGGGGAGCTGATAGTCCAAGCGGCGAGAGGTAAAGCGTGTTCGACACCCTGTCCGACCGGCTGAACAAGGTCTTCACCGGGCTGCGCGGCAAGGGGCGGTTGTCCCCGGCCGATATCGACGCCACCGCTCGCGAGATTCGCATCGCTCTGCTCGAGGCCGACGTCGCCCTGCCCGTGGTTCGGCAGTTCATCGCCGCGGTCAAGGAGCGGGCGACCGGCGAAGAGGTGTCCAAGGCCCTCAACCCCGCCCAGCAGGTCATCAAGATCGTCAACGAGGAACTGATCCAGATCCTCGGCGGCGAGACCCGGCGCCTGCAGTTCGCCAAGACCGGCCCGACCGTGATCATGCTCGCCGGCCTGCAGGGTGCCGGTAAGACGACGCTGGCCGGCAAACTGGCCCGATTCCTCAAGGACCAGGGTCACGCTCCCGTCCTCGTCGCCGCCGACCTGCAGCGACCCAACGCGGTCAATCAGTTGCAGGTGGTGGGCGAGCGTGCGGGTGTGGCCGTGTACGCGCCGCAGCCCGGCAACGGAGTGGGCGATCCCGTCGCGGTCGCGAAGGACTCGATCGAATTCGCCCTGCGCGCCCAGCACGACATGGTCATCGTCGACACCGCCGGCCGGCTCGGTATCGACGCGGACATGATGCGCCAGGCTGCTGACATCCGGGATGCCGTGCAGCCGCAGGAGATTCTGTTCGTCGTCGATGCGATGGTCGGCCAGGACGCGGTGAACACCGCCGAGGCGTTCCAGAGCGGCGTCGGCTTCACCGGTGTCGTGCTGACCAAGCTGGACGGTGACGCACGCGGTGGCGCCGCGCTGTCGGTGCGCTCGGTGACCGGCCAGCCGATCATGTTCGCCTCCAACGGCGAGAAGCTAGAGGACTTCGACGTCTTCCACCCCGATCGGATGGCGAGCCGGATCCTCGGCATGGGCGACATGCTCACGCTGATCGAGCAGGCGCAGCGCACCTTCGACGCGGACGAAGCCGAGAAGATGGCGGGCAAGCTCGCCGCCGGAAACCAGTTCACCCTCGAGGACTTCCTCGATCAGTTGCAGGCCATTCGCCGGATGGGTCCGATCGGCAACCTGCTCGGGATGCTTCCCGGAGCCGGGCAGATGAAGGAGGCCCTGGCCCAGGTCGACGACAAGGACCTGGACCGCACGGCCGCGATCATCCGGTCCATGACCGCCGCCGAGCGCGAGGACCCCAAGATCATCAACGGCTCGCGGCGGCTGCGTATCGCCAACGGCTCGGGCGTCAAGGTCAGCGACGTGAACAGTCTCGTCGACCGGTTCTTCGAGGCCCGGAAGATGATGATGCGGATGACCGGCGGCATGGGTCTGCCCGGGGGAAACCGCCGTAACGCGCGCAATGCCAAGAACAAGAAGAGCAAGAACAAGCAGGCCGGCAAGAACCGCCAGGGGCGCGGCCCGAGCCAACCACGCATGCCAGCCGGCTTTCCTAACCTGCCCGGTGGGATGGGTTCGCTGCCGGGCGGCCTGCCCGGTGGCTTCGGTGCGATGCCGCCGCTGCCTCCCGGGACCGACCTTCCGGACCTCTCGAAGCTCAAGTTCCCCAAGAGCTGACGTTTCGGCCGGGGTTTGCTCTGCCTCGACTGCCCGCTGTCGCTAGTCTCAGCCCGTACCGGCAGATCGGCGACGGGAGACAGACATGGCAGAGCAGCGCTCGACCACGGCATCAGCGGACACGGCGGCCCGGATCGCGGCCGGATACGCCGCCGGCGGTGCCGCCGTGGAACTCGGCGCGGTGGTGCTGGACGGCACCGCCTTCCCCGCCGACCGGGTGCGAATCCCGCTGGCCATGATGAACCGGCACGGCCTCATCGCCGGTGCGACCGGCACGGGTAAGACCAAGACGCTGCAGGGGCTGGCCGAGCAACTGTCGGCCGCCGGCATTCCGGTTGTGGTCGCCGACATCAAGGGGGACCTGTCGGGCCTGGCTCAGGCAGGCGCCGGCAACGACAAGATCACCGCCCGGGCCACCGACACCGGTGACGATTGGACGCCCACCGCCTACCCGGTGGAGTTCCTCGCGCTGGGCGGTCTCGGGTCCGGCGTGCCGGTGCGTGCGACGATCACCGCCTTCGGCCCGATCCTGCTGAGCAAGGTCCTGAACCTCAATTCGACGCAGGAATCGTCGCTGAACCTCATCTTCCACTACGCCGACACCGCCGGTTTGCCCCTGCTGGACCTGAAGGATCTGCGCTCACTCATCCAGTTCCTCACCTCCGCGGACGGCAAGGCCGAACTCGAGGCGATCGGTGGCCTGTCCAAGGCCACCGCGGGTGTGATCCTTCGTGAGCTGATCACGCTGGACAGCAACGGTGGGGACGTCTTCTTCGGCGAGCCGGAATGGGAGCCCGCCGACCTGCTCCGCACCGCGCCGGACGGCCGCGGGATCATCTCGGCCATCGAGCTGAACCAGGTCCAGGACAAGCCGGCGTTGTTCTCGACGTTTCTGATGTGGCTGCTGGCCGATCTGTTCCACGACCTGCCCGAGGTCGGCGACATCGACAAACCCAAGTTGGTGTTCTTTTTCGACGAGGCCCACTTGCTGTTCCACGACGCGTCCAAGGCATTCCTGGATCAGGTCGCGCAGACGGTGCGCCTGATCCGGTCCAAGGGCGTGGGCATCTTCTTCGTGACCCAGGTTCCGGCCGACGTTCCCGACGATGTGCTCGCTCAGCTGGGAAACCGCGTCCAGCATGCGCTGCGCGCCTTCACCCCCGACGACGCCGACAACCTGGCCAAGGCCGTCCGGACCTACCCGAAGACCGCCGACTACGACCTGGGGGAGTTGCTGACCCAGTTGGGGACGGGAGAGGCCGTTGTCACCGTGTTGTCCGAACGGGGGGCGCCGACGCCGGTCGCGTGGGCGCGGATGCGGGCACCGCGCTCACTGATGGCGCAGATCGATCCGGCGGCCCAAACCCAGGCCGTGTCGTCCTCGTCCCTGCAGCCCAAGTACGGCACCGCCGTCGACCGCGAGTCGGCCTATGAGAAGTTGGCGGCACGGTTGGCGCCGGCCGCACCGGCCGGCGGCGACTCGGCGCCGCAGGCGTCCACTCCGGCTCAGCCCGGGCCCTCGTCCGGCGCGCCGAGGGGCGAGTCTCACCAGAACGAGGCCGGCGGCGTCATCTCCGAGGTGCTCGGATCGTCGGCGTTCAAGTCCTTCACGCGGTCGGCGGCCAGTGCCCTGGGACGCGAGATCACCCGCTCCCTGTTCGGTACTGCGCGCCGGAGGCGGTAGTCGATGACGCTTGGTTCGGAGCGCGAGTCCTTGCACGTCAAGGGGATTCTCCTTCCGGAGGAGACCGTTCGCGACGTGTGGGTGGTCGACGGCCGGCTCTCGTTCACCCCCGTGCCGCAGGCGGTCACCGTCGCGTCAACGGGTTGGGTGCTGCCGGGATTCGTCGATGCGCACTGCCACATCGGCCTCTCACCGGAGGGGCACAATCCCGACCCGGACGAGCAGGCCGAGCAGGCACGGACCAACCGGGATGCCGGCGCTCTGCTGCTGCGCGACGCCGGTTCGCCGGTGGACAACCGCAGTGTGCAGCAGGCCGAGGACCTGCCGAGACTGATTCGCGCGGGGCGCCACATTGCCCGTCCGCATCGCTACATTCGCGGGCTGGGCGTGGAGGTCGAGCCGCCCGATCTGGTCGCGGAGGTGGAGCGCCAGGCAGCGTTTGGTGACGGCTGGGTCAAGATCGCGGCGGACTGGATCGATCGATCCGACGGTGCGGCCTCCGACCTGGGGCCCGTTTGGCCGGACGAGGTCTTGGCGGCCGCCGTCTCGCGAGCGCACGAACTCGGAGTCAGGGTCGCCGCGCACGTGTTCGGTGAGGATGCCCTGCCGGGGCTCATCAACGCGGGCCTGGACTCGATCGAGCACGGCACCGGTCTGACCGACGACCTGCTCGGGGAGGTCGTGAGCCGGGGGATCGCGGTGGTGCCGACGTTGATCAACATCGACAACTTCCCGGCGATCGCGGCGCAGGGAGAGGCGAGATTCCCCCGCTACGCCCGGCACATGCGGGCTCTGCACGCGACGTCGCGCCGGCGCGTTCGCACCGCCTACGAAGCCGGCGTCGCGATCTATACCGGGACCGACGCCGGCGGATCCTTACCGCACGGCCACATTCGCGACGAGATCCGGTTGTTGGTCGAGGCCGGTCTCCCGCAGCCGGATGTCATCGCTCAGGCGTCGTGGCGGGCTCGGCAGTGGCTCGGCTACGACGGCCTGGTTGAGGGCGCCGAGGCGGACTTCATCGTCTACCCCCGTGACCCGCGCGCGGACCTGAGCGTCTTGTACGAACCGACGTGCACCGTTCTGCGTGGGCGCGTGGTCGCTGCCCGGTAGGGTATGGCTGACCACTCCCTGAACGATCTCCGAGGCCTGACGTGCCGAGCCCGCGGCGCAATCGTGCGATCGCCGTCCGTCGATGGGCGGTTGCGGTAGCGGTGTACCTGCTCGCGGTGTTCCACCGCACGTCCCTCGGAGTCGCGGGGCTGGCGGCGACCACCCGCTTCGGAATCGGCCCGGGTCAGCTCAGCAGCTTTGTGATGCTGCAGCTGGCGGTCTATGCCGCAATGCAGATCCCGACGGGAGTGCTGGTAGATCGCTACGGCTCGCGCCGGCTCCTGCTCGCCGCCGCGGCACTCATGGCAACCGCTCAGATCGCCTTCGCCCTGGTACCGAGCTACTCGTTGGCGTTGTTGGCGCGCGGTCTGCTGGGATGCGGGGATGCGCTGACGTTCGTCAGCGTCCTGCGTTTCGCAGCGGGGCAGTTCGCCCCTCGACGCTACCCGGCGCTCGTGGCCGCGACGGGCGCCCTCGGGGCCCTCGGCAACGTCGTGTCGACCCTGCCGCTGACGCTGGCGTTGCACAGCCTGGGTTGGACGCCGACGTTCGTCGGCGCCGGCTTGCTGTCGGTGCTCAGCGGGGTCGTGGTGTATCTCGTCCTGCCCGCTCCCGCTCCGGTCGTGGGGCGTCTCGACAGCGTGCAGAGCCTGAGGTCCTCGTTGGCCAGGGTGCTGGCCCGGGTGCGCAGTGCGTGGTCCTTGCCCGGCACCCGGGTGGGCTTCTGGGTCCACTTCACCTCGATGTCGCTCTCCTTGACCTTCGGGGTGCTGTGGGGCGTGCCGTTCATGGTCGAGGCGCAGGGCCTGAGCCGCAACGAGGCCTCGACGATCCTGTTGGCCAACGTCGCGTTGTCGGTCCTCGTCAGCCCCCTGCTCGGCCTGCTGGTCTCGCGCTGGACGGCCACTCGCGTCCCTGTGGCCATCGGCACGGCTGTTGTCACGGTCAGCTTCTGGCTTGCCGTCCTGACCGGTTTCAGCCGCCCGATGCCTGTTGCTGTCCTGGTCGCGCTGGCGTTGCTCACCGGCTTGGGCGGCCCGGTCAGCGCGATCGGGTTCTCGCTCGCCCGCGACTACAACGGGCCGGCCATCGTCGGCACCGCGACCGGTGTCGTGAACGTGGCCGGGTTCCTCGGCAGCATTCTCGCGTGTCTGGGTATCGGCTGGGTGCTCGATATGCGGGCCAGCACCGATCTCGGGGCGTACCGCCTGGCCTTCGGCGTGGCCGTTGCCGTCCAGGTCGCCGGACTCGTCCAGATGGTGCGCTGGTGGCTCCGGGCGCGGCGGGTGGTCTTACAAGCGCAGGACGCTGGACGCCCCACGCCGGTGGAACTCATCCGGCATCGGTGGGACATCGGCTGAGCCGTGCACCGGTGCCTGTGTCGGCGCGCCCGGTCCGGCATCAGATGTTCATGCATCGTTCTGGTGACGGTTTGTGACTGCCGCGCTTGCGGAGGCGGAATGTCGGCACTGTCGGTTACGATTCGCTGGCTCTCGATCGCTGTCCAGAATTGTGGTGAACCAGGTGAAACGCCGCTCCCTCCTCCTGCTTACGTCGGCTGTCCTCGTGGCGGGATCGGTCACCGCGGCGAGCCTTCCCGCCGGGGCTTCCCCGGCAAGCCCGTCAGCCCCGGCCGTGCCGTCGACCTCAGCCGCGCCGTCGACCTCAGCCGCGCCGTCGGCGCCGTCGGGTTCGCCGAGGCGCTCCGCACCGGCCGCTGTCCCGGTCAGCCCGCTGGTGCTTCAGCGCGCACGGACCTCCAGCGCGGTGCGCGCGGCCATCACGCAGGCCGCGAGCCGTGCGGTGCAGGCGCCCGCCGCCCTGGACCCGACCCTGTACGCGGTCACCGGAATCCGCCACGGCGCTCTGGGCAGCGTGACCAAGACCAACAATCGCGGCCAGGTACTCGTGACCGTCACCGGCAGTGGCGCGGCCGCCGCGGCGAACGCATCGGGCGCGGACGTGCTGGCGACGGTCCAGCAGGCCACGACCGTGCTGGCCAAGCCGTCCCAGCTGCTTGCCCTGGCGCGCGCGGCCGGGGTGGCCGACGTGGCACCGGCACAGAAGGCGTTCACCCAGGCTGTCTGCGACGTCCCGGTCGACCAGGGGGCGAACTCCCAGTGCACCGAGGGCATCACCGCGTCCAACGCCGATGCGTGGCACACCTCGGGCAATGAGGGTGCCGGTACCACGGTCGCGATCGTCGACGCCGGCTTCTCCGGACTGGCGAGCGAGATCGCGGCGGGCAACCTGCCCAGCGACGTAGCAACGCCGGGCAGCGTGCAGGGGGCCAACCAGAACTTCTGTGGATCCGGCACGAGCGGCCTCGGCACCACCGAGCACGGCACGGCGGTCGCCGAGGTCGTGCATCAGCTCGCTCCCAAGGCGACGCTGTTGCTGTACTGCGTGGTCGACAACGTCACCTTCGCCAAGGCCGGTGACGCGATCATCGCCAAGAAGCAGGCGGGCAAGGCCCTGATCGTCAACTCCTCTCTGGGATTCGGTGGCGACGGGCGTGCTGACGGCTCCGGTCTCACCCGCAGCGGGTACTACATCTCGACGGCGCTGACCGTGAAGAAAGCCCGCGACAACGGCATCCTCTGGGTTCAGTCGTCGGGCAACAACGCTCAGGACCACTGGTACGGCAGCATCACCGATGTCGACAAGTCCGGTCTGAACAAGGGTTATGTCGACCTGTTCACGCACACCGAGGACACCGATGCCTTCGCGCTGGCGCCAGGCGCATCGGCCTCGGTCTACCTCACGTGGGATCAGTGGCCGGTCGCTCGCCAGGGTCTCAACATCGAGATCGAGGAGTTCAACGGCTCGCAACTGGTCGGCTACGGTCAGGGCAGTTCGATTCCGGGAATCGCCGCCGCTCCGGTGCGCAACATGGAGCTCTACAACGGATCGGGCGAGACGCACACCTACACGATCTCCGTTCGGGTCGCCGGGAAGGCAGCCGGCGGCCGGTACGACCTCAGCTACTTCGGTGACATGTCGCCCTCGCTGCGCGCCGACCCTTCCTACTTCGGCGAGAGCAACGCTCACGGCAACGCGGCCCGGGCGGCTTCTGGCAGCGTGACCGAACCGGCCAGCTCGCCCTACGCCCTTGCTGTCGGGGCGTGGGATCTGAACACCGCCGACGACGGCACCGCCAACACCGATTTCTGGAAGTACGACACCCTGCAGCCGTTCTCCTCGCGGGGCCCGACGATCGACGGACGGGTGAAGCCGGACATCATCGGCTTCGACGGCGTGACGACGAACCAGAACCCCAACACCGGGCTGAATCCGTTCTACGGAACCTCGGCCGCGGCGCCGCACGTCGCGGGCGCCGCCGCGCTGGTCGCTGCGGCCAATCCCGGCTGGGATGCCGCCCAGATCCAGACTTACCTCGAACAGCACACCACCCGAACTCCGGCCGTTCCGAACAGCACGCTCGGTCACGGGCTGCTCAACCTTTCCGCGGTGGCCAACGGGCACGACACCCCGACGCCGGCGCTGTTCCATGCAATGAGCGACCCGGTGCACCTGCTCGACACCAGGACCGGTGCCGGCGGCCACGTCGGGGCGCTGACTGCGGGCCAGACGCTCTCCGTCAATCCGGCAAGCGGCGGTGTGCCCGCAAGCGCGACGTCGGTGGTGCTCACCCTGGCCGGTGTGAACGCGGCCGGTTCGACCTACCTCTCCGCCTACGGCAACACTTATTCGCCTCTGAACGGGCTCACGCTGTCGAGTACGGTCCCGCGCGGTGCCACGACGATCACCGTCCCACTCACCTCGTCCAAGACCTTCGTGCTCCGAAACAACGGCGCCAAGGTCGATGCGACGATCGACCTGCTCGGCTACTACAGCCCGCCCGGATCGCCCACGCCGGCGGCCTTCAAGGCTGAGGCCGGCTACGGCGGCCTGACCAGTCCGATGCGCATCCTCGACACCAGGACCACCGTCGGCGGCCACCACGCGAAGCTGGCCCGAAACCAGCAGCTCACGGTGCCGATCACGACCAAGGGTTATGGGGTGCCGGCCAACGCGACCGCGGTGGTGGTGAACCTGACCGCGGTCGACATGTCCGCGCAGGGCTACATCAGCGCGTTCCCCAACACCCAGGCGGGCACGACGGCGCTGGTCTTCAGGCAGAGTTCACGCGCCAATCTCGCCGTGGTCCCACTCAACGCCGCCGGTGGCTTCAAGGTGCTCAACTCGGCCCAGTCGACCACCGACCTGCTGATCTCGGTGCTGGGCTACTACACCCCGTCCTCCACCGTGGGGTACGTCGGCTTCGATCAGCCCGTCCGGATCTTCAGCACGGCCACCGGGAACGGCAAGTACGGCTACCAGGGCAAGCTCACGCCGGAGACGGCCAGCCCCAACCTGCCGGTCTACGGCGGCGGAATCTACGGCGTTCCCCACGACGTCAAGGCGTTGTCGGTCGGCCTGACCGCGACCTCGACCGGCGCCTCGGGCTTCCTCGTGGCGTACGCGGGCAGCTCCGGTCCGCCGGCCTCCAGCCTGCACTTCGTGCCTGGCCGGTCGGTGTCGAACAACGCGGTGGTCTCGCTGCGTGCCGGAGGCTCGTTCGCTCTGCACGTATCGGCTACCGCGAACTCTGCCGTCGACCTGCTCGGCTACTTCCGCTGATCGGTGACCTGAGCAAAGACAGAGCCCGGTTCTCACGAACCGGGCTCTGTCCTTCTCCGCCGAGGGCGGGCTGGGCGGTCAGCGGCCCTCGGAGACCCGCCTGATTCAGACGGTGACGGCGTTGTCGGCGATGACGGAGGAGAACCAGCGGGCCGAATCCTTCGGAGTGCGGACCAGGGTGTCGTAATCGACGTGCACCATGCCGAAACGCTTGGAGTAGCCCCAGGCCCACTCGAAGTTGTCCATGAGCGACCAGAGGTAATACCCGCGTACGTCGGCGCCGCCCTCGATCGCGGCGTGCACCGCGGCCAGGTGCTTGGCGACGTAGTCGATTCGCTCCGGGTCGTGCACCGCGCCGTCGGCCGAGAGCACGTCGGCGTAGGCGCAGCCATTCTCGGTGATGGCCAACGGCACCCCCGGATAGTCCTTGTGCACCCGCAGCAGCAGTTCGGTGAACGCCTGTGGGCGGATGGGCCAGCCCATGTCGGTGTACGGACCGGGCTGCGGGATCGAGAAGGCCAGGTCCGTACCCGGATAGCTGGAGGGTCCCGCATCGGCCTGGGACGGATCGTTGACCCACCGGCCGGTGACCTGCGCCCGGATCTCCTCGGTTGCCTTGGCCACGCTGCTCGGGGTGTAGAAGTTGATGCCGAGCAGGTCCAGCGGCTGGTGGATCGCCGCCGCGTCACCGTCGGCGATGAAGGACCAATCGGTGATGTGCGCGGTGTCGGTGAGCAGCTCGGCCGGATACTGCCCCTGCAGGATCGGGTCGAGGAAGATGCGGTTGGAGATGGCGTCGACGTGCCGGGCGGCCCACTCGTCCTCGGCGGAGTCGGTGGCCGGGTAGACCTGGGCGAGGTTGAGCGTGATCGACATCTGGGTCCGGGCCGGCACCACCGAGCGCAATGCCTGCACCGCGAGCCCGTGTCCGAGGTTGAGATGGTGAGCAGCGGTCAGGGCCAGGGCGTTGTCCGTCAAGCCCGGAGCGTGGACTCCCGAGGCGTAGCCGAGGAACGCCGAGCACCAGGGCTCGTTGAGGGTGGTGAAGGTCGGGACCCGGTCGCCGAGGCTTCGTCCGAGCACTTCGGCGTACTCGGCGAACCGCTCGGCGGTTTCGCGGCTGGTCCAGCCACCGGCATCCTGCAGGGGCTGCGGGAGGTCCCAGTGGTAGAGGGTCACCAGCGGACTGATGTTTCGCTCGAGCAGGCCGTCGACGAGGCGGGAGTAGAAATCAAGACCGGCCTGGTTGACCGCCCCGGAACCCGCCGGGATGACGCGTGGCCAGGACACCGAGAACCGGTAGGAGGGAAGTCCGAGCTCGGACATCAGATCGAGGTCCTCGGCCAGGCGGTGGTAGTGGTCGCAAGCGACATCGCCGGTGTCGCCGTCACGAACGCGCCCAGGTTCAGCGCAGAAGGTGTCCCAGATGCTCGGGGCGCGGCCGTCCTCCTTCGTGGCGCCCTCGATCTGGAAGGCGGCGGTCGCCGAACCCCAGACGAACTGGTCGGGAAACTGCAGGCGGGTCATGGATGGGACTCCTGAGGTGGATTCGGGTTCGCCAGATGGCGCCACGGGTCGCGCAACGAACCGCTGATCGCCGTCATGGAGCGCGGACGAAGGGGTGGGAGCGCTCTCATGTATCGATCAAGAATGGGCTCCGACCCATCAGGTGTCAAGTCCTGGGACCGGTCTCAGCCGGACGAACGGGCGACGAGCTCGACGTCGAGCACGGTCGCTGCCTCAACCGCTACGCCGGCGATGCGCTTGAGCAACAGCTCTGACATGGTGCTGCCCAACCGACCGACGGGCTGGCGCACGGTGGTCAGCGGCGGATGCGCCAGCGCGGCATCGGCGATGTCGTCGAAGCCGATCACAGCGACATCCGAGCCCACCCGCCGACCGGAGTATTCGATGGCCCGCATGGCGCCCAGCGCCATCAGGTCGGAGGCGGCGAAGACGGCGTCGACGTCGGGATGCCGTTCCAGGAGGGTCGTCATGGCTTCATAGCCGCCGGCTGCGGTGAAGCCGCCCGGGGCGCGTAGGTCCTCGCCCCAGGATCGGCCGGCCTCGGCCATCGCCTGCTCGAAGCCGGCGAGCCTGTCCTGTCCGACCGACATGTCCAGCGGACCATGGATGGTCGCGAGCCGGCGGTGCCCGGAGTCGAGCAGCCGCCGCGTCGCCAGCTGCGCACCGGCGCGGTTGTCACTGTCGACGTAGTACAGCTCGTCGGCGGCCACCTGCGGCCGGCCGGCGAGCAGAGTCGGGACACCCCGTGCCTCGAGTTCGACCGGCAGGCTGGTGTCCCCGTGCAGGGACAGCAGCAACACCCCGTCCACGTGACCGCCCGAGGCGTACTGCACGAACCGTGCGAAGTCGTGCTCGGTGGTGGCGACGGTGAAGACCAGCTGCAACCCGGCCTCGGCCACCACCGTCTGCGCGCCACGCAACAGGCCCATGAAGAACGGGTCGGAGAACAGCCGGTCCTGGGTCTCGGCCACCAGAAACGCGATCGAATCACTGCGGCCGGTGACCAGTGACCGCGCGGCGAGGTTGGGTACGTAGTTGATGGACTCGGCTGCCTCGCGCACGGCTGTCCGCGCCCGTTCGCTGACGTTCGTCGCCCCACGCAGTACCCGGCTCGCGGTTGCCCGCGAGACGCCGGCGCGAGCCGCCACCTCCTCCAGAGTGGGGATGGCCCGGCCGCCGCTGCCGCTGCTCGTCACCGGTGAAGTCTGTCACGTGGCTGACTGGATGAGCGGCAGGTGAGCGCCCATGGCCGACCGCTGGTCGGAAGGTGGCAAAGAATCTGGCAGAATGGCCGGTTGAGTACCGGCCGGTCCGCGGACCCTCTCACCTCTGTCCGGCCCGTCCACCAGGATCATCGCCTGGGTGTTCCCCACCCACAGGTGCTCTGATCCGTCCCAGCACACCAACGGAGCCGAACAACAGTGGCAGTCAAGATCAAGCTCACCCGCATCGGAAAGATGCGCGAGCCGCACTACCGCGTGGTCGTGGCCGATGCCCGCACCAAGCGGGATGGCCGTTCGATCGAGACTATCGGTGAATACCACCCCAAGAATGACCCGTCGGTGATCAAGGTCGACGCCGACCGTGCCGCGTACTGGCTCGGTGTAGGTGCCCAGCCGACCGAGGCCGTTCAGGCGATCCTCAAGGTCACCGGTGACTGGCAGAAGTTCAAGGGCCTGCCCGCCCCGGCACCCATGAAGTTCGCCGAGCCCAAGCCGGACAAGCGCGCCTTGTTCGACGCCGCGCTCAAGGAGACCGAGGGCGAGCCGGCCACCGAGGCCACCACCCCGCGGAAGAAGGCCGCCCCCAAGAAGGCGGCCGAGGCCGAGGCTCCGGCGAGTGACGCCCCCGCCGAGGCGCCGGCTGAGCCTGCGACCGCAGACGCCGCCGAGAGCGGCGCTGACAACGGAGCCGAGTAAGTGCTCGAGGAAGCCCTCGAACATCTGGTCCGCGGCATCGTCGACCACCCGGACGACGTCACCGTCGACCTGGTCGACAATCGTCGCGGACGTCGGCTCGAGGTCCGGGTGCACCCCGACGACCTCGGACGTGTGATCGGCCGCAGCGGGCGCACCGCAAAGGCCCTTCGCCAGGTCGTCAACGGTGTCGGCGGCAAGGGCATCCGAGTGGATGTCGTTGACACCGACGAACGCCGTTGACCCTGTCGTGACGAACGACGCGCCTCCGGCCGGCCGCGCCGATGCCCCCACCCCTGGTGGTGTGGACATCGTCGCGGTCGGCCGGATCGGTAAGGCCCACGGGATCCGCGGCGACATGTTCGTCGAGCCCTGGACCGACGCCGTCGACGAGCGCTTCGCCGACGGCGTCGTGCTCGTCACCGACCCCGCTGACAGAGGCCCCCTGACGATCGAGTCGTCCCGGATGCACTCGGGCAAACTCGTCGTCCATTTCCGTGGGGTGGACAGCCGCAGTGCGGCCGAGGACCTGCGCGGGACGAGCCTCGTCATTCGTACCGCAGACCGGCCGCCGATCGAGGACGAGGACGAGTTCTACGACACCGAGCTGATCGGCCTGCGCGCGGAACTCCCCGACGGCCAGGTCCTCGGGCCGGTCACCGATGTCTTGCATTCCACGGCCGACAGCCTGCTGGTCATCGCCTACGAGCACCGGGAGGTCCTGGTGCCGTTTCGCAAGCAGTTCGTCCCCGTCGTAGACCTCGCCGCGACCCGGGTCGTGGTGGACCCCCCGGCGGGATTGTTCGAGCTGTGACCGGCGCGTTCGCCTCGGATCCGCAGACCCCGGATCTGTCGGTCGACGTCGTCACGATCTTTCCCGAGTACTTGGCGCCATTGCGGGAATCCCTGCTCGGCAGGGCCATCGCGCGCGGCCAGGTCCGGGTCGACGTCCACGATCTGCGCACCTGGACGACCGACGTGCATCGCACGGTCGATGACACCCCGTACGGCGGGGGACCGGGGATGGTCATGCTTGCCGAGCCCTGGGGGCAGGCGCTGGACTCGATTGCGCCACCCGAGCGGCCCGACCAACCTCGCCTGATCGTGCCGACGCCCACCGGCCGCCCGTTCACGCAGGCCGTCGCCGCCGAACTCGCCGCGACGCCCTGGCTGCTCTTCGCGTGCGGGCGCTATGAGGGCATCGACTCACGAGTCACCGAATACGCCGCTCGACGAATGGTCGTGGACGAGATCAGCCTGGGCGACTACGTGCTCTGCGGCGGTGAGGTGGCCGTACTCGTCGTCATGGAGGCCGTCGCTCGTCTCATCCCGGGAGTGCTGGGCAATGCGGCCTCGGCGGCCGAAGACTCCTTCACCGCAGCGGTCGACGGTCTGCTGGAGGGTCCGGTGTACACCAAGCCCGCTTCGTGGCGCGGACTCGCCGTGCCCGACGTGCTGCTGTCCGGTCACCACGGCCGCATCGCGGAGTGGCGACGGGAGCAATCGGTGCGGCGCACCCGCAGCCGACGACCGGACCTGCTGGACCCAGACGGTCCAGCGTGAGGCAGGACTGCTCGGTTTCTCGTTTCGCCTCCTCATATGGCACCATCAAGGGGTTGTCCAGTGGCGGCCGGTGATCGCATGCGGTCGTCGATGCCCACAACGAGGCGTCCGATGGTTCGGCCGCTGGAGAACAATCGAGACCGATGACGACGATTTGGCGTGCCCCGTGTGCGCCGGTCAGACGAAGGAAGCAGAGCCGAGATGAGCAGCACGCTGCAGACGCTGGACGCCGAGTCGCTTCGTAGCGACATCCCCGAGTTCCGTGCGGGAGACACGCTGAAGGTGCACGTGCGGGTCATCGAGGGCTCGCGCTCACGTGTCCAGGTCTTCCAGGGCGTCGTGATCCGTCGCTCGGGCGGCGGCCTGCAGGAGACGTTCACGGTCCGCAAGATCAGCTTCGGTGTCGGTGTCGAGCGCACCTTCCCCGTTCACACGCCGGTGATCGACAAGATCGAGGTCGTGACCCGGGGCGACGTCCGACGCGCCAAGCTGTACTACCTCCGCGACCTTCGTGGCAAGGCTGCCAAGATCAAGGAGAAGCGCGAGACCGTCTCGCGATAAGTCGCGCTGCGGCGACGGCTCGACGAACCTCCGAGGTACTCCGAACCCGATGCCCAGGAACTCAAGTGGACGGTCCGGGTTCTGGGGGTCCGAGGAGCGATCCGGCCTTGATGCCGACCGCTCCGATCCCAAGGCTGAGCGCCCCGAGTTGAGCGCCGCCCGTCCCGAGGCGAGCTCCGACCGTCTTGGGGCTCCTGCGGTCTCTGATGGCGCCGCAGTCTCTGAGGAGCCCGCAGTCTCTGGCGCCGCTGCGGTCGCTGAGGAGCCCGCAGTCTCTGGGGCCCCTGCGGTCTCTGAGGCGCCCGTGTCCGCCCCTCCCGTCGCGACCGAGCCGGCCGAATCGGCCGGTGCAGAGCCCGTCGAACCCGCCGTTGCAGAGTCCGCCCCCGCGCCGGCCGAGAGCGCCGCGGCTGAGCAGGAAGTGGCCGCGACCGCAGCAGCGGCGGACCCCGATCGTCCCAAGCGACGGAGCCTGCTCGCCCGCTTCGAATTGCCCATCCTGATCGTCGTCGCAGTGGCCATCGCCATCGTGCTCAAGACCTTCGTGATGCAGCCCTTCTACATCCCGTCAGAGTCGATGGAGAAGACGTTGCACGGGTGCAGTGGTTGCTCGGGTGACCGGATCCTGGTGTTCAAGCCCGTGTATCAGGTCCGCGACCCACACCCCGGCGACATCGTGGTGTTCCGGGCGCCGGTGGACTGGAACGAGGCCGGCGGAGTGACCCTGTCTGGCAACCCCGTCGTCCATGCCGTGCAATGGTTCGGGCAGCTCGTCGGTGTGGTGCCGCCCAGCGAGAAGGACCTGGTCAAGCGGGTCATCGCAATCGGTGGCCAGACCGTCAAGTGCTGCGACAGCAAGGGCAACGTTCAGGTTTCCGACCACGGCGCCGCAGGTCCCTGGCGCAGCCTCAACGAGCCCTACATCTACCTGACCAACCCGGTGTCCACGACCGATGGCGGAGCGACCGCCGACAATCGCACTTTCGGGCCTGTGACAGTCCCGAGTGGCCGGCTGTGGGTGATGGGCGACCACCGAGACGACTCTGCGGATTCCCGCTATCACTGCGGCGACGCGGGGACCGCACATTGCGATCCGAACCAGAGCACGGTCGCGGTGAGTGACGTGATCGGCAAGGCCGTCGTCATCGCCTGGCCACCATCGCGCTGGCGCACCCTCGGCACCCCGGCGACCTTCACCAGCGCGCTGTCGGCCCCCTTGCTGGCGCCGGGCCCGACGGCTCCGGTGCCGGTTGCGGCCGCCGCCCTGGTGGGTGTCGGCATGGTCGTCCGGCGCCGTGGCGCGCGATCGACGTCCCGTCGACGCCGCGGAGTTCGGCGTTCAGCGCTGATGAGTCGTCGGCTTCGCCGACGTCTCTGATTGCGGTATCCCGCGAGCATGACTGATCACCGTGGCTGAATATCGGGTGGCCGGTCGGGTGGTCCTGCTGGATGCCGCCGACCGGGTGCTTCTGGTCCACGAACGAACCGACCTGAACGCCGTGACATCGCACTGGCTGACCCCGGGCGGCGGACTGCACGCGGGTGAGACGCCGGCAGCGGCCGCGGTCAGGGAACTCGCGGAGGAGCTGGGTCTGAAGGTCGACCTGCCGGATGAGAAAGCCGCTGATTTCGTCGACCGCTATCAGTACCACCTCGCCGGACGAGATATCGATCAGACCAACCACTTCTACGTCGTGCGGACCGCTGAACCGTTGAAGGGGGGCGTCGTGCACCGCACCGAGCTGGAAGAGGAGCTGATCCTCGGCGAGCGGTGGTGGAGCGTTGACGAACTCGCCGCCACGAACGAGGTGTTGCGGCCCGACACCCTGCCCGACCGGGTGGCCGAGGCGGTTGGGCTCAGGCCTGCGCCGACCGTGCGTCAGGCCGGTCGCGTGCTCGTGCTCGACCGCACTGGCCACGTTCTCCTGCTGCGACACCGTTGCGGGCCTGGCCTCATCGATACCGTATGGGCGGCCCCCGGCGGCGGCTGTGAACCGGGTGAGTCGGCCCTGGCCGCGGCGATGCGTGAACTGTCGGAGGAATGTGGATTTCGACTGGCCGTCGCAGACCCCGAACCGGTCGCGGTCGAACGCCGGATGTGGGCAACGGGCGGCATTGCCTACGATCAGACCGACAACTTCTACCTGGCGCGGGTGGCTGAGCGGCCCGAGGTCGATCCGTCCGCCCGAACCACGCTGGAGGCGCAGACCGTGCTCGAGCACCGATGGCTTTCGGTCGAGGACCTGGACACCGGCCGCGACCGCTTCGAGCCGGCGAACCTCCCGGCGATCATGCGGGGCCTGCAATGACGCCGCCCCCGCCCACGCTCCGTCTCGAACGCGAGGCCTGGCGTTGCGGAGCGGGACTGCTTGCCGCGATCGACGAGGTCGGGCGCGGAGCCCTGGCTGGTCCCGTCTCGGTCGGTGTCGTCCTGCTCAGTGCCGAGACCAAGCCCGCGCCCTATGGCGTCGCCGATTCGAAGTTGCTGACCCCGGCGGCTCGACAGGCCCTCGTTCCCCGGATCCGCCGCTGGGCGCTGGATTGCGCGGTCGGGCACGCCAGTGCGGCCGAGATCGACCAGATCGGGATAATCGCAGCGCTGCGGCTGGCGGCCGAACGGGCGGTCAGCCAACTGGCTCATCGACCGGACTGGGTGCTGCTGGACGGTAACCACGACTACCTCAGCGCCCGTGACGAACTGGCACTGTTCGACCCGAGGCCGGACATCGGCGAACCCGGCCGCTGGCGGTGCCGCGTCCCCGTACGGACCCTGATCAAGGGCGACATGAAGTGTTCGTCCATCGCGGCCGCCTCGGTGCTGGCCAAGACCGAACGCGACGGCATGCTCGTCACGCTGGCCGAGCAGTACCCGCATTACGGATTCGACGAGAACAAGGCCTACGCCTCGCCGCGTCATCTTGCCGCGCTGTCCGAGCACGGACCGAGCGAGATCCACCGGCGTTCGTGGAATCTGCCGGGAGCCCTACGCGCCGCCACGGCGGTGAGCGACAATGACCAGATGCTGATGGACGAGATCGCCGACGCGGTCGGACTTGACGGCGACCCGCTCAGCGAGCGCGAGCTGGCTGAGCTTGCCCGGCGGGTGGGGCCGGATCAAGCCGTGGGCGCCTGAGCGCCGCCCTTCCGCCCTTCGCCTGCCGACCTCGACCAGAAACCCGGAGCACGACCATGAGCGCTGAGGATCTCGAGAAGTACGAGACCGAGATGGAGCTGCAGCTTTACCGCGAATACAAGGACATCGTCGGCCAATTCAGTTACGTCGTGGAGACCGAACGCCGCTTCTACCTCACCAACGACGTGCAATTGGTGCCCCGCAACGCCGACGGCGAGGTCTACTTCGAGGTCACCATGGCCGACGCCTGGGTGTGGGACATGTACCGGCCGGCGAGGTTCGTCAAGAACGTTCGCGTGGTCACGTTCAAGGATGTGAACATCGAGGAGCTCGACAAGCCTGATCTCGATCTGTCGGGCAAGGAAGGTTTCGGCGTCTGACCCAGGCCCTCGTCCACAGGCCTGTTCGTTGTCCACAGCAGCCCTGTCCCGGGCTCGGCCGCCGCTGTCGCGAGACACGCTGTGAGGCATGAAGCTCAAAGACGCCCTGGGCCGCTACGGCGAGCGGGTCGCGGCCCGCTGCCTGACCGACGCCGGACTGGAAATCCTCGAACGAAACTGGCGCTGCCCACGCGGTGAGATCGACATCGTGGCCCGAGAAGGCGACACGCTTGTGATCTGCGAGGTCAAGACGCGCTCCTCGGTGCTCTACGGGGACCCGTCCGAGGCGGTGGGGCGGGTCAAATCGGCTCGGTTACGCTCGCTCGGCCTGCAGTGGCTGGCCGATCATCCCGGCCACTGGGAATCGGTCCGGTTCGATGTGGTCACCGTCCTCAAGAGCGGTCCTGGGCCGGCCCGCATCCGGCATCTGCGGGGGGCGTTCTGATGCCGCTGGCAAGCACACGATCCGTCGCGCTGACGGGGGTCCGCGGCGTCGTCATCGAGATCGAGGTCGACATCGCCGCCGGCCTCCCCGGCCTGAGTTTCACCGGACTGCCCGACGTGGCGGTGTCGGAGTCACGTGACCGGGTGCGCTCAGCGGTGGTGAACTCCGGTTTCGGCTGGCCGGCGCAGCGGATCACGGTCGCCCTACTGCCCGCCGACGTTCGCAAGAGCGGGTCCGGTCTGGACCTCGCCCTCGCGCTTGCTGTTCTCGCGGCGGCGGGTGAGGTACCACGGGCCGCCGTCGCTCAGACGGCGTGGTTCGGCGAGTTGGGCCTGGACGGTCGGCTGCGTCCGGTCCGCGGTGTCCTTCCCGCCGTCCTTGCCGCCCGCGCCGCCGGAGTAACCCGGGTCGTGGTGCCGGTGAGCAACGCCGCCGAGGCCGGTGTGGTGGGTGGTGTTGCGGTCGCCGGCGCCGCGTCGCTGCGCGAGATTGCGCTCGCGCTGCGCGGCGAAGGGCCGGCACTTTCCGCGCCGTCGTCCCGAGCGGTGCCGTCTCAGGCTCCGCTGCCGGATCTGGTTGATGTGGTGGGCCAGCCTGAGGCCCGTCGAGCACTGGAGATCGCGGCGGCCGGCGCCCATCACCTGCTCATGGAGGGGGCGCCGGGTGCCGGTAAGACCATGCTGGCCTCGCGGTTGCCTGGAATCCTGCCCCCGCTCACCGAGCAGGAGGCGCTCGAGGTCACGGCGATCCATTCGGTCGCGGGCGCGCTACCTGCGGATGTGGGCTTGCTCCGTCACCCTCCGCTGCAGGCGCCGCATCACACCGCCTCGATGGCGGCGCTGGTCGGCGGCGGGTCAGGCGTGGCCCGACCGGGAGCGGCGACGTTGGCGCATCGGGGTGTGCTCGTTCTCGACGAGGCCGCCGAATTCGCCCCCAGTGTGCTCGATTCGCTTCGCCAGCCCTTGGAATCGGGGCGCATCGTGTTGCATCGCAGCCTGGGCCAGGTGGAGTACCCAGCCCGCTTCCAACTCGTGCTCGCCACCAACCCCTGTCCGTGCGGCGCCGTGCGCGCGGTGGACTGCCGTTGTCGCCCGGACACTCGACGCCGCTACGCCCAACGTTTGTCCGGCCCGCTCACCGACCGCATCGACTTGCGTATCGCGATGAATCCCGTTTCCCCGGCCAGCCTGCTGGACGAGTTCGAGCAACGCGAGAGCAGTGAGTGTGTAGGTCGTCGGGTGCGGGGCGCTCGCGCTGCGTCCTCGGCCCGGTGGGCGCCCCTGGGGTGGTCTACCAATGCGGAGGTGCCCGGTTCGCTGCTGCGAGAGCGGCCGTGGCGGCCTGCTCGCCGGGCGTTGGCGAGCCTCGACTTCGCACTGGAGTGTGGCCGGCTCAGCGCGCGAGGCTTCGACCGAGTCCTGAAGCTGTCCTGGACGCTGGCTGATCTGGCCGGCGCAGCCACCCCGACTGTTGATCACGTAGACGAGGCTGTTCGCCTTCGGACCGGATTGCCCGGCGCCGGCGTGGACGGGCGTTTCGATCGGTCCGCCGGCGCGGCGGCTATCGGTGGGGGCGAGTTGGATGGATGAAACCTTGTTGGTAGCCGCCGCCTATCTGAGTCGCGTTGCCGAGCCCGCGAACTTGGCCGTCTACGAATTCGTGACCGAGTACGGCTTGGCCGAGGCGGCCCGACTGATTCGCCGTGGGGACGTCCCCGAGCCGGTCGCTCGCGCCACCGACGCGCGGCGCGCACACGCCGACCCGGAAGTGGACCTGGCCGCCGCGGCGCGCAACGAGATTCGGCTTATCACGGCCGACGATCCCGCCTGGCCGCATTTCGCCTTCTCGGCCTTGCACGGTGCCACCAACCGTTACCGCCGACGGCGTGCGGCGAGTTCGACCGCAACCGAGGAACAGCGTTTTGCCTGCGTGCCGCCGCTGGCTCTATGGCTCAAGGGTGCTGGCGACTTGCAGACGGCGGGGCTCCATTCCGCCGCAATCGTGGGTTCGAGGGCGTCGACGGCCTACGGCAATCAGGTGGCCGCCGAGTTGGCCTACGCCCTCGGGCGGCGGGACATCACGGTCGTGTCCGGCGGCGCGTTCGGAATCGATGCGGCTGCGCATCGCGGCGTACTGGCCGCCGAGGGTCCGTCGGTGCTCGTTTCGGCGGCGGGACTGGATCGTCCTTACCCCTCGGGAAATGCGGCACTCTACGACCGGACCGCCGAGCTCGGGGTCTTGGTGAGTGAACGCCCTCCCGGTAGCGCGCCGTTCCGGCAGCGCTTCCTCAGCCGCAACCGCCTCATCGCCGCCCTGGGCACGGTGACGGTCGTGGTCGAGGCGGCTCGCAGGTCCGGCGCGCTCAATACGGCGCGGCATGCCCGTACCCTCGGCCGCCGGGTGCTGGCCGTGCCTGGTCCGATCACCTCGACGATGTCGACGGGCTGCCATGAGTTGCTCGCGCGGGAGGAACATCCTGCCGGCGTCGTCATCTCGGTGGACGATGTCGTCAGAAGCTGCGGGTCCATGAATGCGTCCCAGCCCGAGCGGCCGGATTCATCGGCGTTGACCGGCGAGAGTGGCCGTTTTGGCGCGACGGGTGCAATCGGTGTGCGCCGTGGCGAAGCGGGCGGGGCAGCACTCGGTCAGTCGGATCGTCGGGGCGCTCTCGGGGAGGTCGAGATCGACCTGCTGGAGGGGTTCCCGCCCACTGACGTGGTGACCGAGGCCGAGCTGTCCTACCTCAGTGGCGTGCCCATGATGTTCGTTGCCGCCGGTCTCAGGGCTCTGACCGATTGTGGGTTGGTGCTCCAGACCTCGACCGGGTTTCGCCTTGTCCCACAGGCCGATCGAGGATCGGATGGATGAGCGGGTGTCTCGTGGGAGGCCGGCCTCGACTGCCTCGCGGGTCCAAGGGCGCCCAATGCGTTCTGTCGATCGAGCCGCTGGTGGCCCATGCGGTATCGGCTGCGGGCAGGCGTGGCGAGTTGATTTGTCGGCGGCCCTGCCGCAGGGTCAGGCCATGGCGCCCACTTCTCGTCCCGATCTGGGGTTCATGCGCGCCGAACTTCCCGATGCCCTTGGCCAGGCGTTGGACGGGTTCGAGCGGCATCTCAGGCTCGAACGCAACCGGTCCGAGCACACCGTCTCGGCCTACCTGGGCGACCTGACCCTGTTGCTGTCCGCGCTGGCGGACAGCGGTCACCGCGACCCACGCGACCTGAGCCTCGCGGCGTTGCGCTCATGGCTGGCCGGCATGCACTCGGCCGGCGCGGCGCGCAGCACGATCGCCCGACGCGCGGCAGCAGCCCGGACGTTTTCGGCCTGGGCCTACGGACGTGGACTGCTGGCCTCCGACGTCGCCGAGTTGCTCGCGAGCCCGCGGCCACATAGAACGATCCCGGCGGTCCTGAGTTCCGCCGAGGCGGCCATCGCCATCGAGCGAGCCGACGGCGCGGAGCCGCTACAGCTGCGGGACAGGCTGATTCTCGAACTGCTCTACGGAACCGGCATCCGGGTGGCCGAGCTGGTCGGACTGGACCTCGCGGACATCGATCGGCATCGCCGCGTCGTGACCGTGGTGGGCAAGGGTGACAAACAGCGCACGGTGCCGTTCGGGTTGCCCGCCGACGACGGCCTGCAAGCGTGGCTCGATCATGGCCGACCGCTATGGGCGAACGAGGACTCACACTCGGCCCTGCTGCTCGGACCTCGCGGCCGTCGCCTGGACCAGCGGGCTGCTCGCGAGGTCGTTCGCCGACGGACCGCGACCGCCACCTCCGAAGGCGTATCGCCTCACGGGCTGCGGCACTCGGCGGCAACCCATTTGCTCGACGGAGGTGCCGACCTGCGGGCCGTGCAGGAACTGCTCGGTCATGCCAGTCTGGCCACCACCCAGATCTACACGCATGTGTCCGTCGAACGTCTGCGCACCGGGTTCGACCGGGCTCACCCGCGCGCCTGACCGCCCGCGCGCTCGACCGCCCGAGCTGACCGCGCGATAGCGCTGAGCGGTCATCGGACTGGAGGGCCTTGCCAGGGCAGCAGTCGAATAGGTCCAAGCGGCGCCAGCAAGCTCAGGGGATCCAGGTAGATCCCGCCTGCGCGTGCGCCCCAATGTAAGCACCAGTCGCGTCCACAGGGCGGATGCCGTCCGTGCACGGTGCCGATCGGGTCCCCGGCCGCGACCGCCTTGCCCGCGGCTACTGTCGGTGTCAGCGGCTCGTACTCAGTACTCAGGCCGTCAGCATGCGCGATGACCACCACGCCCCGTCCCGCAACCGATCCCGCGAAACGGACCGTTCCTGCCCCGGCCGCACGCACCGTCTCCCCGCTCCCCGCGTACAGATCAACGCCCCGGTGCCCGGGTCCGTAGCGGGTGATCGGCGCGGCGAAGGGATTGCGCACCGCTACCCGGGCGAGTGGGGCCCGATATCCGAGCCGGGGCGAGTCGCGTCGGGCCGCCGCGACGCCGTGTGAGCTGGTCAGCGGCCACGCTGCGGCTCTGGCCGGTTGCCCGCAGATCACCGCAACGGCCATGACCGCTCCAACCAAGACCGCTCCGACGATGACCGATGCGACCGTCGAGACAGCGCCCGAAACGCGGAAAAGACCGAGGCCTGACCTTCGTCTCCGGCCCCACGCGTGGATCCGCGCTCGGAGCCGCCGGAAGGGCGCCGGAGGGTCTGTCTGGCAGGCGGGGACGAGGGATGGTCGGTTCACGCGATGAGCCTGCCTGCGATGGTGCCTGTCCAGGTCGGGCAACTGGGTTCTGTGGACTGCGGGCCCGGTTGTGGACAACCTGCCGATGCCGGGACTGCCCCAGTTCAGCGCGCTGAGGTGTGGCCGCCTGGGTGCCCGCACTTGTTGGCCAGTGGTCCGTGCGGTCGTCCTAGGGACGTCCGTGCCGCGTACGCATCAGAAATAGGGCACCGTGCCCGCCGGACTAGGGAGATCTCCCGATGCTCGCGGGCACCTCAGAAGCGCATCGTCGATATCACCAACAACAGCAACGAATTCGCCGGGGACTCCGGCGAGCAAGGAGCAGAGATGTACCCGACGATGGACGTCAACACCGAGATCGCCTATCGGCGCGAACGAATCGCGCAATCGTACCGAGCCGGAGCCAGCCGCGGTCTGGTCGAGGAAATCGGCGGCCGAACCCAGTCCGCCCACCGTTCGCACCATTTGCCGCGGTTACGCCGGGGGAACCGGTCCTGAGACCCGGACCCGCGAACGCACCAGCCGTTCGTCGGTACCAGGCACCCTTACCAACGGAAGGCGCAGGATCGCGGCAGGCCGATGACCTGATGGTCCCACCAGCCATACCGGGACCGCGTCAGCACCTCGGCCTGCCGCGGCTCGCCGCGCAACGGAATCCCATCGACGTTGTCATACCTTGCGTGCAGGATGAGGACGTGCCAGTTCCGCCCCAGCCATTAGTCGGTCGCGCAGCCGAACTTGCCGTCCTGGTCGGGGCGATCGAGGATGCGGCGCGTGGCGACAAGGCGGCGGTGATCGTGGCGGGCGATGCCGGGGTCGGTAAGACCCGGCTGCTCGCTGAGGTCGTCGAAATCGCCGACCACAACGGTGTCGCATCGCTCATCGGGCACTGCCTGGACTTCGGTGACGTCGGGCTGCCGTACCTCCCCGTCACCGAGGCGTTCGGCCGGTTGGCTCGCCACGAGCCCGAGCTCTTCGATGCCATTCGCGACCAGTACCCCGTCATCGAAAGGCTTCTCCCGCAACATCGAGTGATCGGAGCGAGCACCGCGGCCTCATCGGTGCCGATGGACCGCGCTGAGCTCTTCGCGTCTGTGCTCGGCGCATTGGGGCTGATCGGGGAGGCTCGTCCGACACTGTTCGTGGTCGAAGACGCACATTGGGCCGACCAATCCAGTCGTGACCTGCTCGGCTTCCTGCTGGCGCGGTTGGACTCGGAGCGAATCGCTCTGGTGATCTCTTACCGCTCGGACGATCTGCATCGGCGTCATCCGCTGCGCGCGGCCGTGGCCGAGTGGAGCCGTCGGGCGGGCGTTCGCCGTCTGACGCTGGAACCGTTGACCGAGTCGGACTCCCGACTTCTGATCGAGCAGCTGCACCCGGAGCCGCTGACCGCCGCTCAGCTGCAGCGTGTCCTGCGGCGCGCTGACGGCAATGCCTTCTTCACGGAGGAGTTGCTGGCCAGCGAACTCGACCTCGACCAGGGCCTCGATTCGGAATCGCTGGTTCCCACCGCGCTGGCCGAATTGCTGCTGCTGCGGCTGGAACGCGTTTCCGACGAGGCCAAACAGCTCGCCCGCACCGCGGCCGTGGCCGGCCGTTCGGTTCGGCATCGCACCCTTGCGGCGGTGTCCGGTCTCGCGGCCGATCACCTCGACCTCGCCTTGCGGGAGCTCATCGACGGCCAACTGCTTCAACCGCAGGGCGCCGAACGCTATCGATTCCGCCACGCACTGCTCGCCGAGGCGATTTACGACGACCTGTTGCCAGGCGAGCGCGTGCGGCTGCATGCCCGCTTCGCCGAGGTCCTCGCTGATTCGGCCATCCCGGCGACGGCGGCGGAACTGGCCAGGCATGCCCGGGAATCGCATGACCTCGTGACCGCCGTTCGGGCCGGGATCCAGGCAGGCGAGGAGGCGATGCGGGTCGCGGCGCCGGATGAGGGGATGCGCCAGTTCGAAACCGCGCTGGAGCTTCTTCCCGCCGCCCGTGGCGCTGAGGGCTGGGACGCTGACGATCCCGGCTTGGATCTCACCGAACTCAGCCTGCGGGCCGTCGAGGCTGCCTCCGCCGCGGGCCACCTCAGCCGAGCGCGTGGTCTGGCCGACGAGGCTCTCCTTCGGCTGCCGCAGACCGCCCTGGCCGAGCAACGCGCTCGGGTTCTGATGGCCGTCGGTACCCAGGCCGCGCTGGTCGAAGGCGAGTTGGACGCGCTTTCCGCCACCGCCGAGGCGTTGAAGCTGGTGCCGCTCGAGCCGGCCACCGAACTGCGCGCCCGGCTTGCGGCGTTGCGGGCGCGGACCCTGTCGCAACTCGGCCGGGACGACGAGTCCGCGCGCTGGGCCGAGGAATGCCTTCTCGTCGCCGAACGCTTACAACGGCCCGACCTGGCCGCCGATGCCCGAGCCACGCTGGCGATTCTCGATCGTCGCGCGGGCGATCCCGATCGCGCGGCCGACGAATTGCAGCGAATCGCGGATCAGGCCCAGCAGGCCGGCGAGCTGGGATCGGAGTTGCGGGTGCGCTTCCAGCTCGGTGTCCTGCAGCTGGGCCGCGGCGACCTCCCGGCCGCCGAGCGTGATTACCGACGCTGCTGGGAACGCGCCGTCGAAACCGGGCGTCCGTGGGCGGCCTGGGGGATCGATGCCCGCTGTCATCTGGCCCTGACCCTGTTCATGCTGGGGGAGTGGGACGAGGCGGAGCGAGTCGTCGACACCAGCGGCGAACGTCCACCGCAGTTCGCTGCGGTGAAGCTGACTGCTGCCGGCTTTGCTGTGCGGGCGGCCCGGGGCGATCGTGGCCTGATCACCGATCTGCCGGCGTTGCGCCGGCGTTGGCGCCAGGACGGTGTCATCGCGATCTGGGGTCTCGGCCAGGTGATGGAGCTGCATGCCCAGAGCGGGGAGCCGAGCAGGGCGTTGCAGGCCTACGACGAACTGCTGGCAGTTATCGCCGATATCTGGCAGCAGCCCCACTTCATGGCCAATATTCGCCTCGCCACAGTTGGCTTGGGAGCCTTGGGCACGGCCGCAACGACCGCCACCGAGTCCGAGCGCGACGCTCTGCTTGAGCGGGGCCGCGGCCTGCATCGGGCCGGCGTCGACGCTGCAGCTCCGGGGTGGACCTCTGACCGCCATCCGGGCCCGGAGGCCAATGCGTGGCTCACCCGACTCGAAGCCGAGTGGGCCCGGTTGCGCTGGCTCACCGCAGTTGACCCGCCCGCCGAAGCCGAACATCTCAATCTCTGGCTGGCCGCGATCGAGCAGTTCGCCGGCCTCCCCTACGAACGCGCCCGCTGCCAGGCGCGATTCGCTGCCGTGGCCCGGGCGGCCGGACGAACTGCGCAGGCGCAGGAAGCCCTGGTGGCGGCCTCGAGCGTTGCCGTTCGTTTGAGAGCTACACCCTTGCTGAGCGAGCTGGAAGCCCTTGAACCTCGTCCCGCGTCGCGAGCGGGCTCCGGACCGCACTCGCGCCCCGCGCCGGACAACCGGCAGGGCCTGCCTCACACCGGGCTGGCGGCGTTGACCGACCGGGAACGGGAGGTGTTGACCGTGCTCCAGTCCGGCCGAACGAATCGACAGATTGCCCGACAGCTCTACATAAGCGAAAAGACCGTCAGCGTGCACGTCTCCAACATCCTGGCCAAGCTCGGCGTGCGGAGTCGAACCGAGGCTGCCGCCGTCGCCGGTAGGGAAGGCGGCTAGCGCAGCGGTGGCGATCCGTCCACCCGCGGCGGCCGGGAGCACCCGCTCGCGGACTATCTCCCAGCAACGCTGAGCGACCGCAGCAACGCTGAGCGACCGCAGCAACGCTGAGCGACCGCAGCAACGCTGAGCTACCCCACCAAGGGTCGAGCCCACCGCACACTCGGCTCACGGGCGCAATTAGCTACGCCAGCCGCGGCGGGGCTATGATTGGCCAGCACCTCGCTCCGGCGAGGTGACTTCGCGTGCCCACTCACCCGTCGCGGTGAGCAGCAGCCACTTTCGGTCCGGCCCCTGCGGTCGGTCGTGGCGGTGTCAGCCGGGCGCCAGGGTGATCGGCCTCCGGCCAGATCACGACAACCGAACCGCGGTTTGGTTCACCGGCATGTGTCGGCGGCCCACCGCACGAACGCAAGGAGGACGTGCCCGATGGCCGTCGTCACTATGAAGAACCTGCTCGACTCCGGTGTGCACTTCGGACACCAGACCCGGCGCTGGAACCCGAAGATGAAGCGGTTCATCTTCACCGAGCGCAACGGCATCTACATCATCGATCTGCAGCAGACGCTGACCTACATCGACCGCGCGTACGAGTTCGTCAAGGAAACGGTCGCCCACGGCGGCAGCGTCATGTTCATCGGTACCAAGAAGCAGGCCCAAGAGGCCATCGCCGAGCAGGCCACCCGCGTGGGTATGCCCTACGTCAACCAGCGCTGGCTCGGCGGCATGCTCACCAACTTCTCGACCGTCTACAAGCGGCTTCAGCGTCTGAAGGAGCTCGAAGCCATGGAGGCCAACGGCTGGGAGGGGACTGCGACGAAGAAGGAGCAGCTCATCCTGACCCGCGAGAAGATCAAGCTCGAGCGGACCCTCGGCGGCATCCGTGAGATGTCGAAGACGCCCAGCGCGGTATGGATCGTCGACACGAAGAAGGAGCACATCGCGGTCGGTGAGGCCCACAAGCTGAACATCCCCGTCATCGCGATCCTCGACACCAACTGCGATCCCGACGAGGTCGACTACAAGATCCCGGGTAACGACGATGCAATCCGCAGCGCCGCCCTGCTCACCCGCGTGATCGCCGACGCCGTTGCCGAGGGCCTGATGGCCCGAGCCGGCGCCGCCGCCAACGCCGGTCGCGACGAGAAGCCGGAGCCCGGCCAGCTGGGTACCGACGAGCCGCTCGCGGACTGGGAGAAGGAACTCCTGCAGCCGACCGAGGTTGCCGGTGAGGTCAGCGGTGCCGAGACGGTCGCCGAGGTCCCCCCGGCAGCCGAGGTCGCACCGGCCGAGGCCGTCGCCGAGGCTGCTGACGCGGCCGACGCCAAGGTCGAGGCCGAGCAGCCCGCCGCCGACGCCTCCTGACGCCTGGCGATTCCGTCCGCCGATTTCCGGCCGAGCCGTCCCGTACGGGGCGCGGCCTGGCCACCAATACCGCTGGCACGACGCGGTCCCGTGCGCGCCAGCACACATCTCAAAGGGGATTGAACTGACATGGCGATTACCGCCGCAGACGTGAAGAAGCTCCGCGACGCCACTGGCGCGGGGATGATGGATGCCAAGAAGGCACTCGAGGCCGCCGACGGCGATTTCGACAAGGCCGTCGAGGAGTTGCGCATCAAGGGTGCGGGCAAGGCCGCCAAGCGTGGGGCCGAGCGTGAGACCAGCAACGGTCTCGTCGCCGCCGCCGAGAACGCGATGATCGAGCTCGCCTGCGAGACCGACTTCGTGGCCAAGAACGAGCAGTTCCAGGCTCTGGCCGGTGACATCGTCGCGCATTTCGTGAAGTCCGACGTCAGCGACGTCGAGTCCTTGCTCGCCGAGACGCTCGCCGACGGCGAGACCGTGGCCAAGAACATCGACGCGCTCAACGCCCTGATCGGCGAGAAGATCGAGCTGCGCCGAGCGGTCAAGCTCGAAGGCAAGATCGCCACCTACCTGCACAAGAAGTCAGCCGATCTGCCGGCTCAGGTCGGTGTGCTGGTCTCGTTCACCGGCGACGACGTCGAGGCCGCCCGTAGCGCGGCGATGCAGGTAGCGGCGCTCAAGGCGTCCTACCTCACTCGCGAGGACGTCCCGGCCGACACGGTCGAGAACGAGAAGCGCATCGCCGAGGAGATCGCCCGCAACGAAGGCAAGCCCGAAGCCGCGATCAGCCGCATCGTCGAGGGCCGAGTCAACGGCTTCTTCAAGGAGAACGTGCTGATCGAGCAGTCCTCCGTGCACGACTCGAAGAAGACCGTCAAGGCGCTGCTGGACGAAGCCGGTGTGAGCCTGACCGGGTTCGCCCGCTTCGAGGTCGGCGCTGCCTGAGCCAGCTTGACCTGAGCGAGTCCTCAGCCGCGGACGCCAGCCGATGACCGATCGGTCAGCACAGTAGGGCAGGATCAGCTCGGACGGGCACAGCACATCGAAAAGGGGCCATCATGACCGAATCACCCTCCGGGGCCGGCCAGATGGCCCCTTTCTCGACCGACGGGTCCGAACGTGCGGCGCCGCCGGCTTACCGGCGTGTCCTGCTCAAGCTCTCGGGTGAGGTTTTCGGCGGCGGCAGGGTCGGCGTCGACCCAGAGGTCGTCCAGTCGATCGCCCGTCAGATCGCCGAAGTGCACCGCAACGGCACCCAGGTCGCCGTCGTGGTCGGCGGCGGCAATTTCTTCCGCGGCGAGGAACTGTCCCAGCGGGGCATGGACCGCGACCGCGCCGACTACATGGGCATGCTGGGCACGGTCATGAACTGCCTGGCCCTTCAGGACTTCCTCGAGAAGGCCGGTGTTCCCACCCGAGTGCAGACGGCGATCACGATGGGCCAGATCGCCGAGCCCTACATCCCTCGCCGCGCCGAGCGTCACCTGGAGAAGGGCCGTGCGGTCATCTTCGGAGCCGGCGCGGGCCTGCCGTACTTCTCCACCGATACGACAGCCGCGCAGCGGGCCCTGGAGATCGGGTGCCAGGTCTTGTTGATGGGCAAGAGCGGCGTCGACGGCGTCTACGACTCCGACCCCAAGTTCAACCCGAATGCGGTGAAATTCGACCGCATCTCCTATGACGATGTGCTGCGCCGCGGGCTGAAGGTCGCCGACGCGACAGCTTTCAGCCTCTGCCGAGACAACGCGATGCCGATCATCGTGTTCGATCTTGCGGATGGCAACATCGCGCGAGTCGTTCGTGGTGAGAAGATCGGCACCGTGGTCTCGGCCACCGGCTGAGCCGGTTGTCCCACCTGTACCCGCTGCCCGACAAGGAGATTGACGTGATCGAGGAAACGCTCTTCGAAGCCGAGGAGAAGATGGAGAAGGCTGTGAGCGTTCTCCACAACGATCTCGGCGGTCTGCGCACGGGCCGCGCCTCGGCAAGCGCGTTCAACCGCATCGCGATCGACTACTACGGTGCGATGACCCCCCTGTCGCAGTTGGCATCGGTCAGCATTCCCGAGGCCAGGATGGCCGTCATCAAGCCCTACGACGCCTCCCAGCTCGGTGCGCTGGAGAAGGCGATCCGCGACAGTGACCTTGGCGTGAACCCCACCAACGACGGCAACCTGATCCGGGTCGTCTTCCCGCAACTGACCGAGGAACGGCGTCGCGACTTCGTGAAGTTGGCACGCAGCCGCGGCGAGGACGCGAAGGTGTCGATCAGGTCTGTGCGCAGGCATGCCAACGAGACGTTCAACAAGCTGGTCAAGGACGGCGAGGTGGGCGAGGACGACGCGCGTCGGGCCGAAGCCGACCTGCAGAAGGCGACCGACCGCTACGTGGCTCAAGTCGACGAGTCGGTCAAGACCAAAGAAGCAGAGCTGCTCGAAGTCTGATGGTCGACACCCCCGAGGACCCCGACGCCCCCGAGGACCCCGAGCACCACGACGCTTCCGAGGACCCCGACGCCCCCGGCGAGCCAGACGACCTCGGCGACCCTGAACCGGCCGCTACCGGGCGCCACGGTGGATCGGGTATGTCCGCCGCCGAGATCATCGCCAGAGCGCGCGCCGCCGATCCGGCCGCGGCCAGCCGTCCGTCCCGGTCGGCTCGGCGTGCCGCCGAGCAGGCTGAGGCGCTCGCGGAACGGGTCGAGGCCGCCACGGACGAACCGAGCATGACGCGCCACCTCGCGGTCGTCGCCTCGCCGGTCCCGCTGATCGAGGACCTTCCGGTCGCCGTGCGCACCTCGCGTGCCGGACGCAATCTGCCCGCCGCCATCGGGGTCGGCGCGGGTTTGGGCGCCCTGGTGTTGGCGTCGGTATTTCTCTACCGACCGAGCTTCGCGGTCATCCTCGTCATCGCTGCCGCGATCGGCGTGTACGAGATGGTGCAGGCCATCTCCACCGTCGAGGCCCGGCCGCCGTTGGTCCCGCTGGTCGTAGGCGGTGTCGCGATGGACGCGGCCGCGTGGTTCCGCGGACCGGACGGCCTGGTCGGTGCGCTGTTGCTCACCGTGCTCGGGGTCGTCGTGTGGCGCCTGGCCGACGGGGCCGCGGGCTACCTGCCCGATGTCGCCTCCGGCGTGTTCATCGCCTTGTACGTACCATTCCTGGCCGGCTTTGCCGCCCTCATGGTCCATCCCGACGACGGGGCCGCGCGGATCGTCATGTTCATCCTGGCGGTGGTGTGCTCCGACACCGGGGGGTACGCGGCTGGTGTGTTGTTCGGCAAGCATCCGATGGCGCCGACCGTCTCGCCCAAGAAGTCCTGGGAGGGCTTCGCCGGCTCGCTGGTGGGAAGCTCGATTTCGGGGTCCCTGCTCATGGTCTTCTGTTTTCATCACGAGTGGTGGAAGGGTGTCATCTTCGGGCTGGCGATCGCCGTTACGGCGACCCTGGGCGATCTCGGCGAGTCGATGATCAAGCGGGACCTGGGCCTGAAGGACATGGGCAAGCTGCTTCCTGGTCACGGCGGGATCATGGACCGGCTCGACTCCCTGCTTCCCTGCGCGCCCGTCGCGTACCTGTTACTCGCGGCCTTCGTTCCGCACTGAGACGCTGTCTCCGGCGGCGGGTTCGCGGCTGCGTGCGTGGGACAATGGTCGGGTTATGACTTCATTGCCTCTGGTGTTCGATGCCCCCCGCCGCGGTCTTCCGCCGCGACACTTCGCCGACTTATCGCCCGAACAGCGTCGACAGGCGGTCGTCGAACTGGGGGAGAAGCCCTTCCGGGCCGATCAGCTGGCCCGCCAGTACTACGGCCGGCTCGTCAACGATCCGGACCAGATGACCGATCTGCCCGCCGCCGCGCGGGAACTGCTCGGCAAGGCGCTGTTCCCTCCGCTGCTCACCGAAGTCCGCCACGTCGAGACCGATCGCGGAACCACCCGCAAGACCCTGTGGAAACTGCACGACGGCACGCTCGTCGAGAGCGTGTTGATGCGCTACCGGGACCGGCTCACGGTCTGCGTCTCCAGCCAGGCCGGCTGCGGTATGGCCTGCCCCTTCTGTGCCACCGGGCAGGGCGGCCTGAACCGCAACCTGTCGACAGCCGAGATCGTCGAGCAGGCGGTCGCGGCGGCTCGGGTCGCCGCCGCCGGTGAATTGCCCGGCGGTCCGGTCCGGCTGTCGAACGTGGTGTTCATGGGCATGGGTGAACCGCTGGCCAACTACAACCGCGTCGCCGCGTCCCTGCACCGGCTCATCGACCCGTCGCCGTCCGGGCTCGGCCTGTCCCAGCGCTCGATCACGGTTTCCACCGTGGGTCTCGTCCCGGCCGTGAACCGGCTTGCCGACGAGGGCCTGAACGTGACCCTAGCCGTTTCGCTGCACGCGCCGGACGACGAACTGCGTGACACCCTGGTGCCGGTCAACACCCGCTGGAAGGTGCGCGAGGTGTTGGAGGCCGCCGACGCCTACGCGTCGCGAACCGGGCGCCGGTACTCGATCGAGTACGCCATGATCCGCAACATCAACGATCAGGCCTGGCGTGGGGACCTGCTGGGGCAGCTGCTGTCCGGCCGCCTGGCGCACGTCAACCTCATCCCGCTGAACCCGACTCCAGGGTCGAAATGGGATGCCTCACCCAAGCACGTCGAGGAAGAGTTCGTGGCGCGGATCGCGGCTCACGGAGTGTCGGTCACCGTTCGCGACACCCGCGGTCGCGAGATCGACGGAGCCTGCGGGCAACTCGCGGCCAAAGCCTGACGGCTCGAACGCTTCTTCTCGGGCGGACTGCTGCTCGTCAGCTCAACAGGGCCGCGACGGACGAGGGCAGGCCGATGCCTGGACGGAGGTCGGGGGCGGCAATGGCCTCCTGGTAGCGGGGAGTCCGCGGGAGCACCCCGGCCCAGGCGGGCCCAGCCACGTCGTCTTCAGGATCCTCGGGCCAGCCGTCGCTGACCTTGAGGCTCCACTCCTCCGCCGCGAACCGCAGCACGAGCGTCGCGGCAAGCTCCTTGGACCGGGGGCGGCGCACCTCACTCGTGCGTCCCGGGATGAGGGCTTCGGTCAGAACGTCGAGCGCACGAGTCTTGGCTGCTTCCTCGATGGGCACACAGTGGCCGAAGAGCACGGCGCTGCGGTAATGCATCGAGGACTCGAACGCAGAGCGCGCAACAACGAGCGCGTCAATGCTGGTGAGGGCCATCGCGGCGGGGATGCCTTCGCCGAGCACGCGCAGCCAGCGTGACCCGGTCGAACCGTGCAGCAGCAGCTGACCGTCATCGTCCATCGCCACGGCGATCGGGAGCACCATCGGCTGCTCCTGCAGCGCGAAGGACACATGGGCGACCTGGGCGTCGGCGACCAACCGACGCAGCGCGGCCGCGTCATTGCCCGGGAACTTCTCACTCATCCGGCTCGGCTGCGTCCGTCCCCCTCCGTTGAGTGCGGGATCAGTGCTCGGTAGCGAAACAGGTTCGGTCACCGGCGCATTCTCGCAGCGAACCGCTGCCACTGTCGCCTGCATTGTCAGCTGGAGGGCCCCACGCTGTCTGCCGACGGGTCGCGGCCGGCGCCCGACCCGGCATCCTGGATCAGAACTCGCGCGGGTGACGGATGATGAGGACGGCCTCGACGGGATCTTCCCCGATGGCGAGATAGCCGTGTTCGCCGCTGGATTCCCATTTCGCGTTCTGTCCCGCGCTGACCTCGACCTGGTCCCCGAGCGGTCCGGCGCGCAGCTGGCCGGCGGTGACGAGAAGCTGTTCGGTGACGCCTGCGCCGTGGCCGGGTGAGACCTGCTGGACTCCCGGCGTCACCGTCAGCCGATAGATCTCGGTGGTGACGGTGGGGTCGTCATAGACATCGATGAGAACGGCCGACACGGCCGCTCCGTACACGCGCGGGGTGGGGGGCTGCTCCCCGGGCTCCCTCAGCAGGTCCGCCAGGCCCACCCCGAGTTGGGCCGCGATCGCGTACAGGGTTTCCAGAGTCGGATTGCGGCGTCCGGCCTCGATCTCAGACAGCGTCGCCTTGCCCAGTCCCGCCGCTGCTGCGACGTGGGACAGCGACCAGCCTCGAGCCGAGCGCAGTTGGCGGATCCGGCGGCCGATCGTCGCGGCCGGCGTGGGTCCTTCGGTCGACAGCTCTCCCTTGCCGTGGTGGACCATCCCGGTATCGTTCCACATATGGAACGACTGCAACCAGTGCTCGCCGGGCTCGTCACCGCCCTGGTGGGCTTCACCAGTTCGTTCACCGTGGTGCTCGCCGGACTGCGGGCCGTCGGAGCGGACCAGGCCCAGTCCGCTTCCGGACTTCTCGCTGTCAGCGTGATCATGGGTGTGGTGGCCCTCCAGGCGTCGGTACGGTCGCGAATGCCGATCAGCATCGCGTGGTCCACGCCCGGCGCGGCTCTGCTCGTCTCCAGCGGCGCCGTGCCGGGCGGCTTCGGCACCGCGGTGGCCGCCTTCGGTATCTGCGGCCTGCTGACCGTGGCCACCGGCGTCGTCGCCAGACTGCGGCAACTCGTTCTCGCCATCCCCAGACCGCTGGCCAATGCGCTGCTGGCCGGAGTGCTGGTGCAGTTGTGCGTCGTTCCGGTGGCCACCGTCAAGCACCGTCCTGGTCTCGCGCTGGCCATCATCGCGACCTGGCTGGTGCTCAGCCGTTATGCGCGCCGCTGGGCCGTCCCCGCGGCGATGGCGGTCGCGCTCACCGAGATCGTCCTGTCCTCCTCCTCGGCCGACCTGTCCGGCATCTCGCTGGCGCCGCGGCTCGTGCTCACCGCGCCCACGCTGAATCTGACCGCGTGCACCCTCGGGCTCTCGCTCTTCGTTGTGACGATGGCGTCGCAGAACGTCCCGGGGATCGCGGTCCTGGAAGGGTTCGGCTACCGTCCGCCGGTCCGCACCGTCCTGCTGGACACCGGTCTCGCGACCGTGGCCGGAGCGGCGCTCGGTGCCCACGTGGTGAACATGGCGGCGATCAGCGCGGCCCTGTGCGCCGGTCCGGAAGCAGGCGTTGACAGGGGCAGACGGTGGATCGCGTCGGTGGTAGCGGGGCTGACCTACATCGTGTTCGGACTGAGCGCCGGCCTGCTGGCCGCACTGGTCGCGGTTGCTCCCGCGGGTCTGGTGGAGACCGTCGCGGGACTGGCACTGATGGCGACTTTGGGCGCGGCGTTGTCCGCCGCGGTGGCCGATCTTGCGCCGGGAGGGGCCGCCGCAGCGCACCGGAAGGAGCGCGGCCCGAAGGCACGGGCCCGGACGACATCGGGTTACCGCGAAGCGGCCGTCATCACCTTCCTCATCACGGTTTCCGGGGTCAGCTTCGGTGGGATCGGATCAGCCTTCTGGGGTCTGGCGGCGGGGTTGGCGGTGCTGGCCTTCCTCGACCCGCAGTTGCTGCGCGCCACGGGTCAGGGCGAGGAAGTGCTCGAGACGGACGGGCCGCAGGAGGCGGCGGGTCAGCGCCCCAGCACTCGGTTGACCGCGGCGGCGACGGCAGAGGGCCGCCCGTGACGGGCTTCGGCGGCGTCGGCCCAGGTCATCGCCTGCAGGCCGGCGTTTGCTCCGAGCCAGCGCAACGGCTCCGGCTCCCACTGCGGTGACCGATGATTCACCCAGGGCAGCTCGGTCAACGGGGTGTCACGCTGGAGGATGAGATCGGTGAGCGTGCGCCCGGCGAGGTTGGTGGTCGACACCCCGTCGCCGACATAGCCACCGGCCCAGGCGATCCCGGTCGCCCGGTCCAAACCGGCCGAGGCGTGCCAATCGCGCGCGATCGCGAGCGGACCGCCCCAGCGATGGGTGATTTTCGCGCCGCTGGTCACCGGAAGCAGTTCGGTGAGCGCCGCTTGCAAAGCCGAGAAGACCTTGTCGTTACGGTCGAATCCCGGCCGAACCGTCGATCCGAAGTGGTAAGGAGCGCCGCGGCCTCCGAACACCAACCGGTCGTCGGCGGTGCGCTGACCGTAGATGATCAGATGGCGGAGGTCGGCGAAGGTCTCCCGATCCCGCAGCCCGATCTCGTCCCACACGTTCTCGCTGAGCGGCTCGGTCGCGATCATCAGCGAGTAAACCGGGACCACCGCGCGGCGGTAGCCCTTGAGCCGTGGGGTGAAACCCTCCGTCGCGCGGACGATGAACTCGGCTCGGAGCACGCCCAGGTCGGTCAGCACCCGACCGGGCTCGATGGCGCTGACGCGGGTGCCCTCATAGATCCGTACGCCGGACTGTTCCACCCGCCGGGCCAGTGATCGAGCCAGCTTGGCGGGATGAATTGCCGCGCAGTGCGGGGTGTAGACACCACCCAGCACATTCGTGGCGTTCAACCGCGACCGCGCCTGCTCGGCGTCCAGCCGGCTCAGATCGGATTCGCCGAAGCCGAAGCGGCGGGCTTCGTCGATCTCCTCGTCGGCGCGATCCAGTTGTGGGCCGCTGCGCGCCAGCGTGATCGTGCCGCCGGCGGCCCAATCGGCGTCGAGGGAATCGGAGGCGATCACGCGCCCGATCTCGGCGACCGTCTCCTGCATGGCCCGGTGCTGGCCCAGGGCGGCCTCCGGACCGTATTCGCTGGCCAGGGCGCTCAGCCCGACCGGGAACAGCGCCGAGCACCAGCCGCCGTTGCGGCCCGAGGCGCCGAAACCGGCCGTCTCCGCCTCCACGATCGCGATCCGCAGGTCGGGACACGCCCGCTGCAGGTAGTAGGCCGTCCACAGGCCGGTGTAGCCCGCGCCGACGATTGCGACGTCGACGACTCGGTCAGCGGGGGACGCGGACGCCAGCGACGGCCGGGGCGCCAAGGCGTCCCCGGCCGTCGCGAGCCACAGCGACAGCTGCGAATAGCTCATCGGACGGATCCGTTCCGTTTCGCTCAGGCCGACAGTGCTTCGTCCAGACTGCGGCTGGAGTAGCCGTGCGCCTCGGCCACCGGCGCGTTGGTGAGCTCGCCGGCGTGGGTGTTCAGGCCCAGGGCCAAGGCCTTGTCGGCCTTCAGCGCGTCCTTCCAGCCCCGGTTGGCCAGCTCGACCGCGTAGGGCAGGGTGACGTTGGTCAGCGCGTAGGTGGACGTGTGGGGCACGGCGCCAGGCATGTTGGCCACGCAGTAAAAGACCGAGTTGTGCACGGCGTAGGTCGGATCGGCGTGGGTGGTAGGCCTGGAGTCCTCGAAGCAGCCGCCCTGGTCGATGGAGATGTCGACGAGCACCGAACCCGGCTTCATCCGCGAGACGAGCTCATTGCTGATGATCTTGGGCGCCTTCGCGCCGGGAACCAGCACGGCTCCGATGACCAGGTCAGCGTCGAGCACGGCCTTCTCGACCTCGTACGCGTTGGACGCGATGGTCTGGCAGTGGCCCTGGTAGATGGCGTCCATCTGGCGAAGCCGCGCGACGTTGCGGTCGAGCAGGAGGACTTCGGCCTGCATGCCGAGCGCGATCGCCGCCGCGTTCTGCCCGGACACGCCCGCGCCGATCACGACGACCTTCGCCGCGTAGACGCCGGGGACGCCGCCCATGAGCACGCCACGGCCGCCGCCCTGACGCATCAGGTGGTAGGAGCCGACCTGCGGGGCGAGCCGGCCCGCGACCTCGGACATCGGAGCCAGCAGCGGCAGGGAACCGTCGGACAGCTGGACGGTCTCGTAGGCGATGCCGGTGGTGCCGGCCTTGAGCAGGGCGTCGGTGCAGCTCTTGTCGGCCGCCAGGTGCAAGTACGTGAACAGGGTCTGGTCGGACCGCATCCGGTGGTATTCCTCGGCGATGGGTTCCTTGACCTTGAGCAGCAGATCTCCCTCGGCCCAGACATCGTCCGCGCTGTCGAGGATCTTGGCGCCCGCGGCGACGTAGTCCTCGTTCGGGATGGAGGAGCCCAGGCCGGCGTCGCGCTGGACGAACACCTCGTGCCCATTACGCGCGAGTTCGTTCACACCCGACGGGGTGATCGCCACCCGGTACTCGTGGTTCTTGACCTCTGAGGGGATTCCGACCTTCATGACTGACCCTTCGCAATTCGATGGATCAGGACGTCTTCGTTGACGTACTGATACGTCGAGGATGAAGGATTGGACGCTCAAATGGCTAGAGGGCTGAACAAAATTCTGTCAGGATGGCCAAATGGCTGCCCGAAGTTCGAGCGCGACGCCGAAACGACCGCTATCGCCGAACGCCGTGCGGCGCGAAACCCGCATGGGACGGGACCGGAACCGGCTCGACCCCGCCGTGGCCGACACCGGCGCCGCGGCCGGATTGGACCGCATCGATCGGGCCATTCTCGATCGTCTGGCCGCAGACGCGCGACTGCCGAACAACGCCCTGGCCGAAGCCGTCGGAATCGCGCCGTCCACGTGCCTGGGGCGCGTGCGCTCGCTGCGGGAGCGGGGGGTGATCCGTGGGTTCCACGCCGACATCGATCCGTCGGCCGTGGGCCGGCCGATCCAGGCGATGATCGCGGTTCGCATGCAGTCCCACGCGCGCAGTCACATCAGCGAGTTCGCCGCCAGCGTCAGTCGGTTGCCCGAGGTGCTGAATGTCTTCTTTCTGGCCGGCGCCGATGATTTCCTCATCCACGTCGCGGCCCGCAACACCCAGAACCTGCGCGACTTCGTCGTGGTGAACCTGTCCGGAGACCCGGATGTCGCCCTGACCGAGACGAACCTGATCTTCGAGCACATCAGGGCCGGCGCGCCCGGCTGAGCGCGACGGCTACCGCGGCCGGGCAGCTAGCGCAGCTCGGCCGCGAGCTGCTCACCCAGGCGGGTCCCGGACAGCCACGCCGACTCCACGCGCGGCGATCCCGTTTCGCACCAGGCATCCCCGCACGCAGAGACAGCCTTACTCAGCCGCCCGTACGGTTCGCGATGTACGCCTGCGGGTTTGGCCAACGTCCATCGATGGGCGTGCGTCCACACCGGCGCACTGCGAAGTCCGAACAGGTCGAGCAACGCCGCCACTACCGGCTCTACGGCTGCGTCGGGGTCGGCCAACCAGTTCCGGGCGGCGGATGCGGTCGTGTGCGCGACCAGGACGGCCGCGCCGTCGCCGCGGCGGGCTCCGTCGTCGGCGACGAAGCTCAACACCGGATCACCGTTGACGAAGCACCCGTCGGCGAAGGGCCACTCGCGTGCCGGCCACCCACTGGCCACCGCAATCACAGGATCGAAAGGGACGTCCCGCAGCTGGTTCGAGGACGGTCCGGACAACAGCCGTCGCGCCTGAGCGTCCGGCATCGCCAAGACCACGTGCCGATAGCGGTCACCGGCCACTGTCGCACCGCCGTCGGAGTCGACGGCTTCGATGACTTCAGTGACTTCGGCCGCCAGTCGCACCGGGATGTCGCCGAGCACCGTCCGAACAACGCTGCGCAGCCCCGCCGGAGTCGACCAGCGCGTCGGCCCGCTCGAACTGCCCAGCTCGCGGCCATGGGAGGCAACCGCGAAGGTGTTCGTCCACTGCCGAGCTATTCCCGAGGATTGCCAGCCACCGACGACTGTGGCGAACGCGGGATCGGCCGCGGTGAAGTAGGCGGCTCCCAGATCCACCCGGCGTCCGTGCAGCTCGGGGGACGCGAGCCGGCCACCAGGTGCATGGCCGCGTTCGAAGACCGAAACGTCGACGCCGGCATCGACCAGAGCTCGCGCGCACGCTGCTCCGGCGATACCGGCGCCGACAACGGCAACCTCAGTCACTAGATCTTGGTCGCGCCCTCGATCAGGACCGCTCGCAGGATCTGCTCGATCTCGTCGAACTCGGCCTGCCCGCAGATCAGTGGCGGCGCCAGCTGAACCACCGGATCGCCCCGGTCATCGGCACGGCAGTACAAGCCGGCCTCGTAGAGCGCCTTGGACAGGAATCCGCGCAACAACCGCTCGGATTCGTCGTCGCTGAAGGTCTCCTTCGTCGCCTTGTCCTTCACCAGTTCGATGCCGTAGAAGTACCCGTCGCCACGGACGTCGCCCACGATCGGCAGGTCCGTCAGCTTCTCCAGGGTCGCCCGGAAGGCGGCCTCGTTGTCGAGCACGTGCTGGTTGAGGCCCTCCTTCTCGAACAGATCCAGGTTGGCCATCGCCACGGCCGAGGACACGGGGTGCCCACCGAAGGTGTAGCCGTGCGGGAAGTACGTCGTGCCCTTGAGGAACGGCTCGGCCAGCCGGTCGGAGATGAGACAAGCGCCGATAGGGGAGTAACCGGAGGTCATGCCCTTGGCGCAGGTGATCATGTCCGGCTGGTACCCGAACTTGTCGGCACCGAACATCGGTCCGAGACGCCCGAAGGCGCAGATGGTCTCGTCCGACACGAGCAGGACGTCATAGGTGTCACAGATCTCGCGCACCCGCTGGAAGTATCCCGGCGGGGGCGGGAAGCAACCGCCGGAGTTCTGCACCGGCTCCAGGAACACCGCGGCGACCGACTCGGGCCCCTCCATGATGATGGCGGTCTCGATCTGGTCCGCTGCCCAGCGGCCGAAGGCGACCGGGTCGTCGCCGAAGACCGGCGCACGGTAGATGTTGGTGTTCGGCACCTTGTGCGCACCGGGGACCAGCGGTTCGAACATCGTCTTGGCGGCCGGGATGCCGGTGATGGACAGCGCGCCCTGCGGCGTGCCGTGGTAGGCGACGTACCGCGATATCACCTTGTGCTTCTCAGGCCGGCCGGTGAGCTTGTAGTACTGCTTGGCCAGTTTCCACGCGGTCTCGACGGCCTCGCCGCCACCGGTGGTGAAGAAGACCCGGTTGAGGTCCCCCGGCGCGAGATCGGCCAGCCGGTCGGCCAGTTGAATGGCCTGGGGGTGGGCGTAGGACCAGAGCGGGAAGTAGGCGAGCTCGGCGGCCTGGCGACCGGCGGCCTCGGCCAGTTCGCGGCGCCCGTGGCCGGCCTGCACGGTGAACAGGCCGGAGATGCCGTCGAGGTAGCGGCGTCCCTGGATGTCGTAGATGTAGGCGCCTTCACCGCGCACGATCGTGGGCACCGGCGAGTGCTCGTAGGAGGACAGCCGGGTGAAGTGCATCCACAGGTGGTCGCGGGCGGAGTCGGACAGTTCTTGCGCGTTGTAGCGGTCCGAGCCGAAATTTGCGGCTTCGGAGGACGTGTCGATCGGGCTGGTTGTCATGCGATACCCCAGTTGTAGGTCTGTTTCTTCAGCTTCAGGTACATGAAGGTTTCGGTCCGTCGGACGCCGGGAAGTTTCCGGATCCGGTCGTTTATCAACTCCAATAGATGGTCGTCGTCCACCACCACCGCCTCGGCCAGGATGTCGAAAGATCCGGCTGTCAACACGACATAGACGACCTCGGGAATCTCCGAGAGCAGGTCTGCGGCCTCTTCCAGATCGCCTTCGATGTTGATACCGATCATCAGTTCGCGGGCGAAGCCGATTTGCTGCGGATCGGTGACCGCCACGATCTGCACGGTTCCGGTCTCGATCAGCTTCTGCACCCGCTGTCGTACCGCCGCCTCCGACAGCCCGACGGCCTTACCGATGGCCGCGTACGGACGTCTCCCGTCCTGCTGCAACTGCTCGATGATGGCCTTCGAGGTGTCGTCGAGTTGCTGCCGCCGGGAGCGGGTCTTCGGCTGCGCCATACCACGGATAATGCAGGATGTCGGGCCTCAATGCAAGCGAATCCGAAGGTATTGCCCGGCTCGTCCTTCTGAATCAGTGCCGTGGTCGGTCGTCCGCATCGGATCGTCGGTGAAACCGCTTGGTAGCAAGCGCGACACACGCAGTAAACACCTTCGGGGTTCATTAGCGGTACCCAAACGCCGTCTGCTCTTTGGAATTCGTTGCGATCGGGCCTAGACGTTGCGGAATTGCTTGTCACCCGTCCCGTCGCGTGGCACGATCCGGGACGCCGAAACCCGTGCGCCTGATTGCGGGTGGCGGGACGGGCCGTTCGGCTCGATGGTCGATCACATCAGGCACATCCGGAAGGAACCAATGGTGTCCTCTGCTCGCGGTAATCCCCTCGCCGGAATCAGGCCAGACCTGGTCCGGGGGTTGGTCAGTCGCCGGACGATGTTGGCCGGCCTCGGCGCGGCGAGTTTCTCCGCGCTGCTCGCCGGCTGCGGAACCTCCGGCATCGCCTACCACGGATCCGAGGCGGGTAAGCAAGCCACCGACCGCTCAGACGCCGACAAGGTCGTGAACTGGTCCAACTGGCCCGTATACATCGACGTGGACGACAAGACCCAGAAGCGCCCCACACTCGAGGCGTTCACCAAGAAGACCGGCATCAAGGTCAATTACACCGAGGACTACAGCGACAACGACATCTTCTTCGCCAAGGTCAAGCCGCAGCTGACGGCCAACGCTGATACCGGTCGCGACGTGTGGTGCTCGACCGACTGGATGGTCTCGCGGCTCATCCGGCTCAACTGGGTGCAGAAGTTCGACCGCGCGAACATGCCGAACGCGAACAACCTCGTCGACACGCTCGTGAACGTCAGTTTCGATCCGGGACGCAATTACTCGATCCCGTGGCAGTCGGGCTTCACCGGCATCGCCTACAACCCGAAGGTCACCGGCGGCAAGAAGATCGAGACGATCGACCAGCTCCTGACCGATCCCGCCATCAAGGGCCGCGTCACGCTGTTGACCGAGATGCGGGACACGGTCGGCCTGGTCCTGCTGGGCATGGGCAAGGATCCGGCGAAGTTCTCGGACAAGGACTTCGACGACGCGATCAAGATCCTCACCGAGGCCAAGAACCGTGGTCAGCTCAAGGGCTTCACCGGCAACGAGTACGGCAAGGGGCTGGCCTCCGGCGACATCGCGGCCTGCATCGCGTGGACCGGTGACGTCGTCCAGCTCAAGGCCGACAACCCCGATCTCGGCTACGTACTGCCGAGCACCGGCCACATGGTCTGGTCGGACAACTTCGTGATCCCGAACAAAGCCAGGCACAAGAAGAACGCCGAGCTGCTCATCGACTACTACTACAGCCCCGACGTCATGGCAAAGGTCGAGGACTACGTCAACTACATCCCGCCGGTCAAGGGCGTCAAGCAGGTCCTGGTCAAGAGCGACCCGGCGGTGGCCGACGACCCGCTGATCTTCCCCAGCGACGCCGTGCAGGCCAAGTCCCACGTTTTCATGGGCCTGACGGGCGAGCAGGAAAACCGCTTCAACAACGCGTTCCAGACCCTGATCGGCGGCTGATCCACACCGTCTGGCGTGGTCGCGCCGAGTGCGCGCTCAACAACAGAACCGAACACAGCACCGAACACAGCAGGACCGCACCGCACGACCCAACGGCACTTACCAGCAACAACCTGAAAACCTCATCAGATAGGGGCACGACACGGTGGCAGCGACCGACGCAAGCAGCGGAACGGGCGATCTCGTTCTCTCCTCGTTGACCAAGTCCTACGGTCCCTTCACGGCGGTGGACGACCTCAGCCTGAGGATCCCGCAGGGATCGTTCTTCGCCCTGCTCGGTCCGTCGGGCTGCGGCAAGACGACCACGCTGAGGATGGTGGCCGGACTGGAGCAGCCCACCGTCGGGCGGATCGAGATCGGCAGTTCCGACATCACGGGGACCAAGGCCTACCAACGGCCGGTCAACACCGTCTTCCAGAGCTACGCGCTGTTCCCGCACATGACGGTCTGGGAGAACGTCGCCTTCGGCCTCAAGCGGCGTGGCAGCAAGGGCGTGAACAAGGAGGTCGACGACGTCCTGGAGTTGACCGAGCTGACGGCGCTGTCCCAGCGCAAGCCCGGCCAGCTCTCCGGCGGCCAGCAGCAGCGTGTCGCGTTGGCCCGGGCCATCGTGAACCGGCCCGCCGTGCTGCTGCTCGACGAACCCCTCGGTGCTCTCGACCTCAAGCTGCGCCGTCAGATGCAGGTCGAGCTCAAGCGGATCCAGACCGAGGTCGGCCTGACGTTCGTGCACGTCACGCACGACCAGGAGGAGGCCATGACGATGGCCGACACGATTGCCGTCATGAACGCGGGCCGGATCGAGCAGTTGGGCGCCCCGGCTGAACTCTACGAGAACCCGCAGACGACGTTCGTGGCGAACTTCCTCGGTCAGTCCAACATCATTCGCGGTTCGGTCAAGGAGCGGGCGGCGGGCTCGGTACACACCGCGCTGCCCAACGGCGCCGTGCGGATCCCGGCCTCGCGCGTGTCCACCGGGGCCGACGAACTGCTGGTCGGCATCAGGCCCGAGAAGGTGAAGCTGCACGACGAGCCGATCACCTCAGCCGACGGTCCGGTCGGCGAGAACGTGATCTCCGGCTGCATCGTGACCGACGTCAGCTTCATCGGGGTGAGTACGCAGTACCTGGTCAAGACGCCTTGGGGGCAGGAGCTGATGGTCTTCGAGCAGAACCAGGGCATCGAGAACCTCAATGCCGTCGGGGATCCGGTGGCGATGTCGTTCGCGGCCGAGCACACCTTCGCCCTCGATGCGCAACAGGATGTCACCGCCGGCATCGAGCCGGACGGGGCGGTCTGATGACGGCCGTTGCCGCGCCGGCACCGGCGCAGACGCCGGCCGCCGCGCCGGTACCCACGAAGCGACGGCGGCCCTCGATCGGGGTCTTTCTGCTGATCCCGGGGTTCCTGTGGCTGGCCGTGTTCTTCCTGGTTCCGCTGGTCTTTCTCGGATCGCAGTCGATCCAGACCGGGACCATCGAGGAAGGGTTCAAGGTCACCTGGCACTTCGGTAACTACAGTTTCGCCTTCAGCAACTTCGCGAGCCAGTTCTTCCGCTCGCTGATCTACGCCCTCCTGGCGACGGTGTTCTCGTTGCTGATCGGTTATCCCCTGGCGTACGCCATCGCGCAGAAGGCCGGGCGGTTCAAGTCGCTGTTGCTCGTCATCGTCATCGCCCCGTTCTTCACCAGCTTCCTGCTGCGGACCCTGGCCTGGCAGACGATCCTCAGCACCAACGGCGTGGTTTTCAAGGTCTTCAAGCACACCGGGCTGCTGTCGGTCACCGGCTGGCTGAACCTGACCAACGGCAACCAGTTGCTCAACTCCCCGCTGGCCGTCGTCGCCGGTCTGACCTACAACTTCCTGCCGTTCATGGTGCTTCCGCTGTTCGCCAACCTCGACCGGCTCGACCCCCGATTGCTGGAGGCGGGCGGTGACCTCTACGCCGCGCCCATCAAGTCCTTCTGGCACATCACCCTTCCGTTGTCGATGCCCGGGATCGTGGCCGGCACACTGCTGACGTTCATCCCGGCCGCCGGCGACTACGTCAACGCCCAGCTGCTCGGTAACACCAACACGAACATGATCGGCAACGTGATCGACGGGCAGTTCTTGCGGGTGCTGGACTATCCCGTCGCCGCGGCGCTGTCGGTGACGCTGATGGTCACGATCGTGGTCCTCGTCGCGGTCTACGTCAGCCGTGCCGGAACGGAGGAGCTGGTCTGATGTCGACAACGATGCAACGGCCGGCGGCGCCCCCGGCGCTTCGTCGGCGAACCCCGTGGCAGGTGGCCCGCGACAACATCGTGTGGGTCGGCGCGTTCCTGGCGCTGGTCTTCCTGCTGCTGCCGAACTTCGTGGTGGTGCTGTTCTCCTTCAACAAGCCCAAGGGCCGGTTCAACTACACGTGGACCAGGTTCTCCCTGGACGCGTGGCGTCATCCGTGCAGCGCCCCAGGCATGTGCAAGGCCCTCGGCCTGTCCCTGAAGATCGGAATCGCGGCCACCGTGGTCGCGACGATCCTCGGAACGCTGGTCGCCTTCGGTCTGGCGCGCTACCGCTTCCATGGACGGGCGGGGGCGAACCTGCTGGTCTTCCTGCCGATGGCGACGCCGGAGGTGGTCATGGGATCCTCGCTGCTCACCCTGTTCGTCAGCATCGGGTGGTCGCTGGGTGCCGTGACGATCTTCATCGCGCACGTCATGTTCTGCCTGAGCTACGTGGTGGTGACCGTCAAGGCGCGGATCGCCGGCCTCGACCCCCGGCTTGAACAGGCGGCGGCGGACCTGTACGCCAACGAGGTCCAGACCTTCACCCGGGTCACGCTGCCGCTGGTCGCGCCGGGTATCGCCGCGGGGGCGTTGCTGGCCTTCTCGCTGTCCTTCGACGACTACATCGTGTCGAACTTCAACGCCTCCAGTTCGTCGGTCACCTTCCCGATGTACGTCTACGGTGCGGCGCAGCGCGGCACGCCGGTGCAGATCAACGTCATCGGCACCATCATGTTCCTGGTGGCCATCCTGGCCGTGGGCGTGGGTCAGCTCGTGGCCAGCCGCCGCAACCGGCACAAGTGGGCCTGAGCGACACCGAGGCTTCCCGTACGCAAACCGGTCACCGGCTGGATCGAGTTTCCCTCGATCCAGCCGGTGCATTCTCTGATGAGGCATACTCCAGGCCATGGCTAGATATGGTGCTCAGTTCGGTCCCGACATCACCTTCCTCGGCGTCGACAGGTGCGACTGGGCCGACGTGGCTACCTACGCCGACGCCGACATCGTCATCCTGGGAGCACCCTTCGACGGGGGAACCTCCCATCGCTCGGGCACCCGCTTCGGTCCGCAGTACATCCGCCAGACCTGCTACCTGCCCCACGACGGCTCGCGTCCCTCGTTGGCCATGCGGGTGGACGGCCTGCAGGACCTGAGGGTCTATGACGCCGGTGATGTCGAACTGTTCTCCGGTGACGCCGCTCGATCCGTCAAGGACCTGCAGGAGGCGGTGTACGCCGTCACTCGCAACGGGGCGATCCCGCTCATCCTCGGCGGCGACCACACCATCGCGTGGCCGGACGCGGCCGGCGTCGCGCAACACCTCGGTCAGGGCCGGGTGTCGATGATCCACTTCGACGCCCACGCCGATACCGGCAACATCGAATTCGGCTCGCTGATCGGACACGGGCAGCCGATGCGCCGCCTGATCGAATCCGGCGCGCTGCGCGGCGACCGGTTCCTGCAGGTCGGTCTGCGGGGCTACTGGCCGCCGCCGGAGACCCTCGGATGGATGGCCGAGCAGAACATGCGGTCCTACGAGATGACCGAGATCACCGCTCGCGGGTTGGAGGCCTGCCTGACCGAGGCGTTCGCGATCGCGACCGACGACTGCGACGGGGTTTTCCTGTCCGTTGACATCGACGTCTGCGATCCCGGACACGCTCCTGGCACCGGCACGCCCGAACCGGGTGGCTTGACCTCGCGCCAGTTGTTGGACTCGGTGCGTCGCATCGCCTACGAGTTGCCCGTGGTGGGAGTGGACGTCGTCGAGGTCTCGCCGCCCTACGACCACGCCGAGATCACCTCGTTCCTGGCCAACCGCGTCGTTCTCGAGGTGCTCAGTGGGATCGCCCGCCGGCGCCGTGACGCCGTGGACGGGACGGTCTGGGACCCCCGTCAGCCCCTGCTCGACGGTCGCTGAGTCGGCCGGGACGAACACCGCGCCGAAATCCCGATCCTTCGTCACGCTCGGAGCGCGCCCGCTCTCGATCTTCGGATTTAGTGGCGTATTGTTCGACCAAGGTCGAATTTCGTCCCATAATCCGTGATAGGAGCTTGGTTTCGGTGAAGTTGCTCATCTTGGGCGCCGGTGGTGTCGGATCCGCAGCGGCGAAGATCGCCGCGCGCAGGACGTTCCTCAGCAGTGTGGTGGTCGCCGACTACGACCTCGCTCGGGCGCAGAAGACGGTTGCCGACGTGGACGATCCTCGATTCCACGCGACCGCGGTCGATGCCTCCGACCAGTCCGCCGTCGAGGCGCTCATCGGGGAGCAGTCCATCGACGCCGTGCTCGGGGCGACCGATCCGCGATTCACCATGCCGATCTTCCGCGCCGCGCTCGCCACGAAGATCCACTACCTGGACATGGCCATGTCGCTGTCTCGACCGCATGCCACGGACCCGTACCGCCAGACCGGCGTCAAGCTCGGCGACGAGCAGTTCGCGCTGGCCACCGAGTGGGAAACCTCGGGCAAGCTTGCTCTCGTCGGGATCGGTGTGGAGCCGGGACTGGCCGACGTCTTCGCTCGCTACGCCTCGGACAACCTGTTTTCCGAGATCGACGAGCTCGGAGTTCGCGACGGCGCGAACCTGACCGTGGACGGTTACGAGTTCGCCCCGTCCTTCTCGATCTGGACCACCATCGAGGAATGTCTCAACCCGCCCGTGGTGTACGAGAAGGAGCGCGGGTGGTTCACCACGGAGCCCTTCAGTGAGCCCGAGGTCTTCGATTTCCCGGACGGCATCGGCGAGGTCGAGTGCGTCAACGTCGAGCACGAGGAGGTGCTGCTGATGCCTCGCTGGCTCGAGGCCAAGCGGGTGACGTTCAAGTACGGCCTGGGCAACGAGTTCATCGAGGTGCTCAAGACCCTGCACAAGCTCGGCCTCGACCGCACCGAGCCGCTCACGGTGGGTGGGGTCCAGGTGAGCCCACGCGACGTCGTGGCCGCGGCGCTGCCCAATCCGGCCGAACTGGGCGAGAAGATGCACGGCAAGACCTGCGCGGGCCTGTGGGTGCAAGGCACCGGCAAGGATGGCCGCCCGCGCTCGACGTACCTGTATCACGTCGTCGACAACGCCTGGTCGATGGCCGAATACGGCTGCCAGGCCGTCGTGTGGCAGACGGCGGTCAACCCGATCGTCGCGCTCGAACTGATCGCCACCGGGGAGTGGACGGGCCGGGGCATCCTCGGCCCCGAGGCGCTACCGGCCGAGCCGTTCCTCGAACTGCTCGCCGGCGACTACGCCTCACCGTGGGGGATCAAGGAGCTGGCGGTCTGAGCGCAGCGACCTATCGGAGGCTCTGAACGGGCCTGTTGCTTCGGCACGCTGAGGCAGCAGGCCCGTCGGGTGCCTCGATTGCTAGCCGCGCCACTGGGTGCGGCTGCGCGCCCGGTCGTAGAGCAGGCCGCCGATGAGGGCAAGCATGCAGACAACGATGGCCAGCGCGCCGGCGAGGTTGTAATGCGTGGTCGTCAGGAAGAGGGCGAGCACGACCACCGAGAACCAGCCCATGATCTGGCGACCCTTGGTGAAGTCGTGGTGCCAACCCCACTGCTCGGGACGCTCGTGCGGGGCGTGCGAACCGTCCGTCAGCTCGTGCCCGTGCTCAGCAGCCACCCCAACCACTCCCTGCGTCTCGTCCGCTCGGCCTTTCCGGCGCGTTGCTGTACTCATTCTGGCATCGGCGACAATGTCGGCATGAATCGCCCCGCCGATCAGGTCGACACCGACGGTCCCGCCGCCGGCCGCCCTCGCCGCATCGTCCTGCTCGGCTCGACCGGCTCCATCGGAACGCAGACGGTCGAGGTGATTGCTGCCGCCTCGGACCGGTTCGAGATCGTGGGACTGGCCGCCGGCGGATCCAACCCGGCGTTGTTGATCGAGCAGGCGGTGGCGACCGGCGCGCTACTGCTCGCGGTCAGCGACGAATCGGCGCGCACCGAGGTCGAGGCCCGGATCGAGCGTGACTGGCCCGCCGACCGGCCGCGGCCGACGGTGAGCTACGGCCCGGGTGCCACGAGCGACCTCGCCGGCGCCGAAACCGATGTGGTGCTCAACGGGGTGGCCGGCGCCCAGGGACTGCGGGCCACCCTCGCCGCGCTGGCCGCCGGACACACGGTCGCCCTCGCCAACAAGGAATCGCTGATCGCCGGCGGCCCGCTCGTGCTCGCGGCGGCCAAGCCGGGCCAGCTCGTGCCGGTGGACTCCGAGCACTCCGCGCTGGCACAGGCGCTGCGCTCGGGCACGCACGAGGAGGTCGCCTCCTTGATTCTCACCGCCAGCGGCGGGCCGTTCCGGGGCCGCAGCCGCGCCGAGCTCGCCGATGTGACCCCGACCCAAGCGCTGGCCCACCCGACCTGGGCCATGGGCAAGCTCATCACCACCAACTCGGCGACGTTGGTGAACAAGGGGCTGGAACTGATCGAGGCAGCCCTGTTGTTCGACGTGGACTACGACCGGATCGCCGTCGTCGTCCACCCGACGTCGATCGTGCATTCGATGGTGGAATTCACCGACGGTTCGACGCTCGCACAGGCCAGCCCCCCGGACATGCGGCTGCCCATATCGCTGGCTCTCGACTGGCCGCGACGGGTGCCGAACGCGGCCCACCCGGTGGACTGGACTCAGGCCCAGGACTGGCACTTCGAGCCCGTCGACCACGTCGCGTTCCCGGCGATCGGGCTGGCACGGACCGCCGGCCGAGCCGGTGGCTGCGCACCGGCCGTGTTCAACGCCGCCAACGAGGAACTGGTCGCCGCCTTCCACGCCGGCCGGTGCGGCTTCCTCGACATCGTCGACGGCGCGGCGGACGTCCTGCAGCTGTGGCTCGATTCAGAACACGCCGCCGCTGGGAACCCGCGCGATGTGGCCGATGTTGAAGAGGCGGAGAGGTGGGCCCGGGCGCGATCGCTGCGCACGATCGCCTCCTGATCGCCTCCTGATCTCGTCCTGATCTCTTCGAGACAGGCACAATGGTGGACGGACGGCAACCGGTCCGCCCCGCAACCTGCGGGGACGGTCCCGGCGGCTGCCGCGGACACCCCGAAAGGACACTGCGTGCTCTACGCCCTTGGCGTGATCGCCTTCGCTCTCGGACTGCTGGGCTCGATCGCGCTGCACGAGATCGGCCACATGGTGCCCGCGAAGAAGTTCGGGGTCCGGGTGACCCAGTACATGGTGGGCTTCGGTCCGACGATCTGGTCCAAGCGCAAGGGTGAGACCGAGTACGGCGTCAAGGCCATTCCGATGGGCGGCTACATCCGCATGATCGGGATGGTGCCGCCCGGCAAGGACAAGCAGTCCCGTTGGCCGCGCCGGATGGCCGAACTCGTCGAGGAGTTTCGAGCCACCAGCCGGGCCGAGGTCGAACCGGGGCAGGAGCATCGGCAGTTCTACCGGCTCACCCCCGGCAAGAAGATGATCATCATGCTCGGCGGCCCCACGATGAACCTGCTCATCTTCATCTTCATCACCGTGCTGCTGTACGGGCTCATCGGCGTGAAGGGCCCGACCACCACGGTTGCGTCGGTCAGCAAGTGCGTGGTCCCGGTCACCTCGACCGCCACCGACTGTCCGGCCGCCGGTTCGGCCGGTTACGTCGCCGCACCGGCCAACGGTCGGCTGGTCGCCGGCGATGTCATCGAGTCCATAAACGGCACGCGGATCTCCCACTGGTCCCAGTCCGTGACCATCATCGAGGCGTCGGCCGGCAAGACTCTGACCGTGCGCGTGCAGCGCGCCGGCGCTCCGGTCACCCTGACCATCACTCCCGTGCAGACGACCAAGTACGCCAACGACCAGGGCACCAAGACCAAGCAGGCCGGCTTCATCGGGATCAGCACCACCCAGGACTACCAACGTCTCGGTGTCGCCGGGATCAGCAGGGTGATCTGGAAGCAGATGAGCTTGGGCGTGGACGCGCTCAAGCAGTTCCCGAGCAAGATCTCCTCCCTGGTCGGCACGGTGTTCGAGGGCAAGCCACGCGATGCGCAGGGTGCGGTCGGAGTCGTGGGCCTGGGTCGTATCGGCGGCCAGATCGCCGACTCCCACCAGATCAGCACGCTGGACAAGATCTCCTCGTTGCTCAGCCTGCTCGCCGGGGTGAACCTGCTGCTGTTCTTCTTCAACCTGCTGCCGCTGCTCCCGCTCGACGGCGGTCACGTGGCCGGCGCCCTCGTCGAGTCCGTGCGGCGCGGCTGGGCGCGGCTGAGGCTGCGCGTCGGCGGCCACGACGCGGTCACGGTGGGTCCCGACGGCAAGCCCGTCGATGAGCCCACGGGTCAAAGCCCGCGGCCGCAGATCTTCGTCGACGTGGCCCAGCTGGTCCCCGTCATGTACGTGGTCGCCGGCATCCTCATCGTGTTCTCGGTGCTGGTCATGTACGCCGACATCGTCAAACCCATCACCCTGAACTAGCTCGACGTCGACCAACCGGCCGGCACGCCAACCCAGCCCAACCCAACCAACCCAGCAAGCACAGGAGAGTCCGTGACGCAGGCTGCAACCCCACCCAGCAAGCCCGAGGTCGAGTTCCCGGCCACCGAACCAACCGGTGAGCTACAGATCCGTGACCTCACCGTCGGTGACGGGGCCGAGGCCCACGCCGGCCAGCAGGCCGTCGTGCACTATGTCGGCGTGGCGTACTCGACGGGTGAGGAGTTCGACGCCAGTTGGAACCGCGGCGCACCGTTCACCTTTCCGCTCGGGGAGGGCCGGGTCATCGCGGGCTGGGACCAGGGTGTTCAGGGCATGAAGATCGGCGGTCGGCGCGAGCTGATCATCCCGCCGCAGCTCGGTTACGGCGACCGCGGCGCCGGCGGCGCCATCAAGGGCGGCGAGACCCTCATCTTCGTCGTCGACCTGCTTGAACTTCGCTAGCCGTCTCCCGCACGTCTCACCACAGCACGCACGCAACGCGAGAATCACGAGAAACAGAGGTCTAGACATGGGCACGCCGATTGCTTTGGGAATGCCGAGCGCGCCACCGCCGGTGCTCTCGCCCCGCCGCAAGTCCCGTCAGATCAAGGTCGGTTCGGTCGCCGTCGGCGGTGACGCTCCGGTGTCGGTGCAGTCCATGACCACCACCCTGACCGCTGACGTCAACTCCACGCTGCAACAGATCGCCGAGCTCACCGCGTCCGGGTGCGACATCGTCCGGGTCGCCTGCCCCAGCCAGGACGACGCCGACGCGCTGCCCGCCATCGCCCGCAAGTCGCAGATTCCGGTGATCGCCGACATCCACTTCCAGCCGAAGTATGTGTTCGCGGCCATCGACGCGGGCTGCGCGGCGGTCCGGGTCAATCCCGGCAACATCAAGGCGTTCGACGACAAGGTGGGCGAGATCGCTCGCGCGGCCGCCGACGCCGGGGTGTCGATCCGCATCGGGGTGAATGCCGGTTCCCTCGACAAGCGCCTGCTGGCCAAGTACGGCAAGGCCACCCCCGAGGCGCTGGTCGAATCGGCGCTCAACGAGGCCGCCCTGTTCGAGGAGCACGGGTTCCGCGACTTCAAGATCTCGGTCAAGCACAACGACCCGGTCATCATGGTGCGTGCCTACGAACTGCTCGCCGAGGCGTGCGACTACCCGCTGCACCTCGGCGTGACCGAGGCCGGCCCGGCGTTCCAGGGCACGATCAAGTCCTCCGTGGCGTTCGGGGCGCTGTTGGCGAAGGGAATCGGCGACACCATTCGGGTGTCCTTGTCCGCTCCGCCGGTGGAGGAGGTCAAGGTCGGCCTGCAGATCCTGGAGTCGCTCAATCTGCGCCAGCGCCGCCTGGAGATCGTTTCCTGCCCGTCCTGTGGACGCGCCCAGGTCGACGTGTACTCCCTCGCCGAGAAGGTGACCGCCGGGCTGGAAGGGGTCGAGGTTCCGCTACGGGTCGCCGTGATGGGCTGCGTCGTCAACGGTCCCGGCGAGGCGCGTGAGGCTGACCTCGGCGTCGCCAGCGGCAACGGCAAGGGCCAGATCTTCGTCAAGGGCGAGGTCATCAAGACGGTGCCGGAGTCCCAGATCGTCGAGACCCTGATCGAGGAGGCGCTCCGGATGGCCGAGGAGATGACGGCCGCGGGCGTGGCATCGGGCGAACCGAGCGTCATCACCACCTGAAATCGGTTGTGCGTAGCCGCCCGGAGGTCCAGAGTCAGCGGCCGTGACCATCTCCATCCGCCGGGCCGAGCCGGCTGACCTGCAGGCCATCGCCCGGCTGGACAGCGTCGCCTTCGGCTTCAGCTACACCGAACGGCATCTGAGCGAACTCGCCGATGGCGGCATCGACCTGGCCAGGTTCTGGGTTGCCGTCGACGACAGCCGAGCCGGCCGGCCTGACGGGGGACCGGACGGCACGATCGTCGGCGTCACCGGCGACTTCGACCTGACGGTGACGGTGCCCGGGCTGCGCCAGGTGCGCACGCCGGGCGTCACCTGGGTGTCGGTCGCCCCCACTCACCGGCGCCAGGGCATCCTGCGCGGCCTGATGATCCAGCAGCTCACCGACTATGCCGACCGCGGCGAGTCGATGGCGATGCTCACAGCCAGCGAGGGCGGCATCTACGGCCGCTTCGGCTACGGGGCGGCGAGCGTGGTCCGCACGACCGAGATCGATCGCCGCACGGTCCGGCTCGTTCGCTCGACCGATCCCGGTTCGGTTCGTCTCGTCCCGGTCCAACAGGCTCGCGACCTGGTCCCGGCGTTGTTCGATCGCTGGCACGCTCGTACGGTCGGCGCGGTGAGCCGGTGGCCGGCGCGGTGGCGCGACATCTTCACCGACCATCCCGAGGACCGCGAGGGTGCCACGGAGGCGTTCTATCTCGTGCACGCCGATGGCTACATCGCCTACCGGGTCAAGGAGGAGTGGGGCGAGGGCCATCCGAGCTCCCACCTCTGGATCCATGACTACGTGTATCTGACGCCGCAAGCACACCTGGCCCTCTGGCAGGTAGTGCTCGGCTACGACCTCGTCGGGACGATCCACAGCCACAAGGTGCCCTTCGACGATCCCCTCGCGAGACTGCTGGACAACCCCCGCCAGCCGCGGACCACCGCGGTCAACGACGGCGTGTGGGTGCGTCCGCTCGACGTTGCAGCGATGCTGTCGGCGCGCCGTTACGCGGTGGAGGTGGACGCCGTCCTGGAGATCCAGGATTCCCTCTTCGGTGACGGTCGATACCACCTGACCGGCGGTCCGGACGGTGCCCACTGTCGGCGCGTGGACCGCGGCGCGGACGTCCGGATGCCCGTCGCAACGCTCGGCGCGGTCTATCTCGGGGGTAGCAGGCTCAACACCCTGCACCAGGCGGGCCTGGCGGAGACCTCCGACGATGCGCTGCTCAGCCGCCTCGATCGTGCCTTCCTCGCCGACCGCGAACCGACACACGGCACGCCGTTCTGATCCTGCGCCCGAGATGGGCCGCGGTACCGGGCTGAGTCGCGCGGCGAATCGCCGCACGGGTCACCGGCCGAGTCCTCTGATGAGGCGGCGGCCGAGCCGGTAGCGTGTCTTTCGTGACCTCGCTGCGGACCCGGCCCCGCGCGCTGCGAGCGTCCGATGCTCCCGCGTTGCGCGCGCTCATCGACGCCGATCCTGTCCTCAACTGTGTGCTCGCCTCTCGCCTGGGCTATGCCCCGATCTGGAGCCGCGCCGATTCGGTGGGCCGTTGTGGGGCTTGGACGATCCCGACACGGGCCGGTTGCGCGCGGCTGTGTTCCACGGCGGAAACCTGATTCCCGTCGGCAACGATCCGGCCGCCCTGCAGTCCCTGGCCGAGTTCCTTTCCCACGGCGCCCGTGGGTGTTCCTCGATCGTGGGCGACGCGGACGCTGTGGCCGCGATGTGGCCCACGCTGTCGCGGGGGTGGGGGACCGCCCGGGCGATCCGCGACAGCCAGCCGCTGTTGGCGAGCTCGGCGCTCGCGCCGGTGTCGTCGGATCCGCGGGTGCGAACGGCTCGAACCTCGGACGCGCGCAGCTTCCTGCCCGCGGCGGTCGCGATGTTCACCGAAGAACTCGGGGTCTCGCCCATCGGAGCGGATCACGGTGTCGGCTACCGGCAGCGAGTGGACGATGTCATCGCTTCCGGAAGGGCCTATGTGCGTCTCGACGCCGGCGGCCGGGTCGAGTTCAAGGCGGAGATCGGCGCGCTGTCGACCACGACGGCGCAGGTCCAGGGGGTCTGGGTGCGGCCGGAGCTGCGCGGTCACGGGCTGGGCACTCGTGCGATGGCAGCGGTGCTGCGCCTCGCCCTGCACCGGGCGCCGACCGTCAGCCTCTACGTCAACGACTTCAACATTCCTGCCCGCCGGATGTACGAACGGCTCGGCATGGTTCAGGTCGGGACGCTGCGCACCGTCCTGTTCTGAGGCCCACCCTGGGCTGACCCGACGGCGACGGCGGCAGACGTCCGCGCCAGACGCCGGGGTGGGTCGTGTCAGAGCGGACTGGTAGGTATACGGCCGTGAAGCTCGATGCGGTCATCTTCGATTGGGGCGGCACCCTCACGCCGTGGCACACCGTGGACCCGATGCAGTGTTGGCTGGCGGTCACCGGAGACGAGGCGCTGGCCGCGCGGCTGCGGGCGGCCGAAGACGCGGCCTGGGTGTCCAGCCGTGACCACCACCGCAGTGCGCACATCGATGACGTGCTCTCGGTGGCCGGCGTCGAGCTGACGCACGACCAGCGCCGACGCTATTTCAGCTGGTGGGACGCGCATTCCGTCACCGATCCGGCCGCGCCCGAGATGTTGCGGGCGCTGCGCCAGCGCGGTCTGAGGATCGGCATTCTCTCCAACACGATCTGGCCCCGGGCCGAACACGAGCGCATCTTCGGTCGCGACGGGGTGTCCGGGCTGATCGACGGCGCTGTCTACAGCTCCGAGATCGCGTGGACAAAGCCCCATCCGGAGGCTTTCAGAGCGGCGATGGCGGCCGTCGGCGTCAGCGATCCAGCGCGGTCGGTCTTCGTCGGTGACCGGCTCTTCGACGACATCTACGGCGCCCAGCAAGCCGGCATGAAGGCGGTCCACATTCCGCACAGCGAGATTCCGGTGTGGCAGACCACGGGTGTCGAGGGCACTCCGGACGCCGTGATCACCGGGCTGTATGAGCTGCCGTCCGTCATCGACGGGTGGTTGTAGCCGCAGGCTCGTGCAGGCGCGACCTCAGGGGTTTACAAGCCGGGAAACGCATCCGTCGGATGGTCCGGAGTCACCAGGCGCCGCCAGTGGTAGCTGCGCTCGGCCGCCACCTCGAGCGCGTCCAGCGCGCGGGTGCGGGTGGCGTTCGTTCCCGGCCCGGGCGCTGCCGTGGCGGTGGCCGACAGCAGGCCGCGCGCGGCATCGGCGCAGCCGGTCTCCAGCTGCAGGGCCCAGCGCGCGGCCGACGCCGCGTCGGTGACCTTTACCGAGGGCGAGTAGGCCGACGCCGACGCGACCGGAACCACCTTGCGGGTGACCAGGAGCGCCGCAAGAGCGTCTCGGCTGACCCGGTGTGCGTCCTGCAAAGAGCGTGCCTGGTCGATCTGAGCAGCCTCGAGGAGATGTACGCCGATGACGGCGTAGCCGAATATCGCGGCGTGGTCGGCGGCGAGCATCGTCTGCAGCGCCGAGGTTTCAGCCTCGGTCGCGGCGGCCGCGGTACTGGTGCCGCTGCGTGAAGGACTGCTCATCGAAGCACCTGCGCATGCACCGTGAGCGCGGCAGCGATGCTCCCGAACAGGGCGAGGGTCTGCTCGCTGTGATCGGCGCCCGCCGGCCAATCAAGCGTGCTCGTGCGCAACGCGGCCGCGGCCTGCCGCGAGGCTGCCGCCAGCGCCGTGGCGGTGCCGGCCACCGGCGGCCCGGACCCGGCACCGCCGGCAGGGGCCGCACCGGAAGACGGGCCGGGCGATGGTCGTGCGGACCCGGCCGAGGCATCACCACGCTGGGCATAGCGCCAGCCGGGGTACTGATCCAGCACCGCCGACAGCGCATCCCGCTGAGCGGTGACGTCGGCCTTGAGCGCCTTCAGAGCGGTCGCTGAGATGCTTGAGCCGCCGGCCGCCAGGGCCCGGTCGTATCCCGCCAACAGCCGATCGTGAACCGCACGGGCGTTTCGCAAGGCAAGCGGGGGAAGCGGCGGCGCAACGGCGACCCGGTGGTGGACCGACTTGGTCAGGCCGAGACCCGCACCGGCCAGCACGCCGACCCCGAGAACAGTTCGCCCCAAAAGGGTGCGGCGCGAGATTTCAACCATGACGCCAGCAGTCTTTCAGATGCCGGTAGGCTCTGTTCGGAAGACTGCCGAAACGACGACAACTGGACACCGACGGGAGCGCCCCACGATGACTGCGCGAACGCCGCAACGCGCCGCCCTGCTCGAGTTGCTGGACCCGGTGGTCTCCGCCCACGGCTATGACCTCGAGGACGTCTCGGTAACCGCTGCGGGCCGGCGAAGCCTCATCCGAGTCGTGGTGGACGCCGACGGGGGCATCGACCTCGACGCCGTGGCCGACGTGTCGCGGGCGGTCTCCGAGGTCCTCGACGATGAGTCCCGCGACCCGGGTTTCTCCGGCCCGTACGTGCTGGAAGTGACGTCCCCGGGCGTGGATCGACCGCTCACCGAGCCGCGGCACTGGCGCCGCGCCGTCGGCCGGCTCGTGTTGGTCACTGTCGCCGACCGGCCCGTCACGGCCCGGGTGATCGCGGCCGACGACGCCGCTGTCGTCCTCGACGCCGACGGCCACGAGACAACGGTCGAGTACGCCCGCTTGGGGCGCGGCAAGGTGCAGGTCGAGTTCGCGCGGTCCGGATCAGGTATCGCAGGGGAGGCCGGCGACGCGAGCGGCGGTGAGGTCGGCGATGAGGTCGGCGATGACGAGTTCGACACGGACGAGGCAGTAGCCGAGGACGCCGACGAGGAAGAGGAGGGCTGACCCATGGTCTCGGTGGACATCGCCGCGCTGCGCAGCATCGAACGGGAGAAGGAGATCTCCTTCGACACGGTGCTGGACGCGCTTGAGACGGCTCTGCTCACGGCCTACCGCCACACGAACCACCCGATGCCGCACGCGCGAGTGGAGATCGACCGCAAGTCCGGCGACGTCACCGTGTGGGCCGCCGAGTACGACCGCGACGGCACGCTGGTCGAGGAGTTCGACGACACCCCGACCGACTTCGGCCGGATCGCTGCCATGACGGCCAAGCAGGTCATCATGCAGCGCCTGCGCGATGCCGAGCACGACAGCACCTACGGCGAGTACTCCGGTCACGAGGGCGACATCGTGACCGGCGTCATCCAGGCTGATGCCCAAGCGGCGCAGCGCGGTCTGGTCATCGTCGAACTCAGCAGCAAGATCGAGGCGATCCTGCCTCAGTCCGAGCAGGTACCGGGCGAGGTGTACAGCCACGGGACCCGGATCAAGGCCTACGTCGTCGCCGTGACCCGGGGCATGCGCGGTCTGCAGATCACCCTGAGCCGGACTCACCCGAGCCTGGTGAAGAAGCTCTTCGCGCTCGAAGTACCCGAGATCGCCGACGGGAGCGTCGAGGTGATGGCCGTGGCCCGAGAGTCCGGACACCGGACCAAGATCGCGGTGTACAGCCGGGTGGACGGGCTCAACGCCAAGGGCGCGTGCATCGGCCCGATGGGTCAGCGGGTGCGAAACGTCGTGGCGGAGCTCCACGGTGAGAAGATCGACATCATCGACTACGACGAGGATCCGGCTACTTTCGTCGGCAACGCCCTCTCGCCGGCCCGGGCGCAGGAGATCACCGTTGTCGATCCGGTGGCCAAGGCCGCGCGCGTCGTCGTGCCGGACTATCAACTGTCGCTGGCCATCGGCCGCGAGGGTCAGAATGCCCGGCTTGCGGCTCGGCTCACCGGGTGGCGAATCGACATCCACTCCGACGCCGAATCGGCGGCGCCGGAATCCGGGGTGCGAAACCCGGACGTCACAGAGGAGTAGACTTCTCAATGGCCGTTCGCTCGACGACGGCAGTCCCAACGCTGGAAGACCCGCAGCGACGTGCGCCTAGTGCGAGCGGCGTCGCGGTTCGCACCTGCATCGGCTGCCGGCTCCGCGCACCGGCCACCGAGTTGCTTCGCGTCGTACTGGCGTCCGATTCGGGCCGTGACCCTGCAATACCGGGCACGGTTCAGCCGGACCCTCGCCGTCGCGCACCCGGACGAGGGGCGTGGATACACCCCGAACCCGATTGCGTGGCCGCAGCGGAGCGGCGCCGGGCCTTCGGCAGAGCGTTCCGTGGTGGGACCTCCCCGGACCCGACACCGGTCCGCGATTACGTCGCCGCGCTGGCGGCTCGTGCAGTACCTCGTTCGGCTCCCGCCGGACGGGTCGTTGGGGAGACCCGCGAAAGTGAGACGAAACCGATGAGCACCCGATGAAGCGCCAGCAATGATTGCGTTTCCCATCTAAATCGGGGCCGTGCGGGTTGCCGCCGGCCCTGCGACAAGGAGTCCAGTGCCAGGCAAGACCCGCGTGTCAGCGCTCGCCAAAGAGCTCGGGCTGACCAGTAAAGACGTTCTCGCCAAGTTGGGCGAGATGGGCGAGTACGTGAAGTCAGCGTCCTCGACCGTTGAAGCGCCAGTCGCGCGTCGGCTTCGTGAAGCCTTCCCCGACGCCGTGCCCCCAGCGCCCGCTGCCAAGAAGGCGGCGGCCAAACCCGTCGCCGAACCCGTCGGCGCCGCACCTGCGCCCGCGCCGGTTCCGGCCGTTGAAACAGCCGCTGCAGTGGCCGCCCCCGCACCCGTAGCCGCGGCCGCTGCTGCCGCCGCGCCTGTTGCGCCTGCTGCGCCTGCCGCCCCGGCTGCGCCCGTGTCCGCCGCCGAGTCGGTGCCGGTCACTCCGGTCGATGATCGATCGGCTGCAGGTGCTCGCCCGGTGACACCTGGTGCACCCCGTCCCGGGGCTCCGCGTCCCGGCGGTGCCCCTCGGGTCGCCAACAACCCCTTCGGAGTCGGCGGCGGCCAGGCCGCCCAGCGGCCCGCCCCGCGCGCCGGCGGACCGGGAGCTCCGGCTCAACTTCCCCCGCGCTCGGGCACAGCGCGTCCTGCCGGTCCTGCCGGCCCCGGTGGTCCCCGGCCCAATCCGGGCATGATGCCGCCGCGTCCCAACCCCGGCATGATGCCGCCCCGCCCCGGTGGCGGCGGCCGTCCGGCGCCCGGGTCCGGCCGTCCTGGCGGTCCCGGTGGTCCTGGTGGTCCCGGTGGCGCCCGTCCGGGTGCCGGCGCGGGTCGACCGGCGCCGGGTGGTGCCGGTGGCGGTAACTACCGCAGCAATGGTCCCGGCGGTGGCGGTGGCGGTGGCTACCGCGGCGCGCCCGGTGGCGGCGGTGCCCCCGGTGGTGGCGGCGGTGGCTTCGGCCCGCGTCCCGGCGGCGGCGGCCCTGGTGGCCGTGGTCGTGGCGCCGGTACTGCTGGTGCCTTCGGTCGTCAGGGTGGTCGTCCCGCCCGCGGTCGCAAGAGCAAGAAGCAGCGACGTCAGGAATTCGACAACATGTCTGCCCCGTCGATCGGCGGCGTGCAGGTCCCGCGCGGTAACGGCGACGTTCTGCGGCTGCCCCGCGGTGCTTCGCTGTCGGACTTCGCGGACAAGATCAACGCCGAGGCCGCCTCGCTGGTCCAGGTGATGTTCCACCTCGGCGAGATGGTGACCGCGACACAGTCGGTGAACGAGGAAACCCTGCAGCTGCTGGGTGCCGAGTTGAACTACAACGTCCAGGTCGTCAGCCCCGAGGACGAGGATCGCGAACTTCTCGAATCCTTCGACCTGAGCTTCGGTGACGACCAGGGTGAAGAAGAGGAACTCGCCGCGCGACCGCCGGTCGTGACCGTGATGGGTCACGTAGACCACGGTAAGACTCGGCTGCTGGACGCGATCCGCAAGACCAACGTGCTCGGTGGCGAAGCGGGTGGCATCACCCAGCACATCGGTGCCTATCAGGTCCACGTGGAGCACGAAGGCGAAGACCGACCGATCACGTTCATCGACACCCCGGGTCACGAGGCGTTCACCGCTATGCGTGCTCGTGGCGCCAAGGTCACCGACATCGCCGTGCTGGTGGTGGCGGCCGACGACGGCGTCATGCCGCAGACGATCGAAGCGCTCAACCACGCCCAGGCGGCCGACGTGCCGATCGTGGTTGCGGTCAACAAGATCGACAAGGAAGGTGCGAACCCGGCCAAGGTCCGCCAGCAGTTGACCGAATACGGTCTCGTCGCCGAGGAGTACGGCGGCGACACCCTGTTCATCGATGTGTCGGCGCGCAACAACCTGCACATCGACGAGCTGCTGGAAGGCATCCTGCTGACTGCCGATGCCGCCCTGGACCTGCGGGCCAACCCGCATCAGGACGCGCAGGGCATCGCCATCGAGGCCCACCTGGACCGCGGTCGCGGTCCGGTGGCCACCGTTCTGGTGCAGCGCGGAACCCTGAACGTCGGGGATTCCATCGTGGCCGGCGACGCCTTCGGACGTGTGCGGGCCATGCTCGACGACGATGGCAACACTGTCGACGAGGCCGGTCCGGGTACCCCGGTCATGGTGCTCGGCCTGACGTCCGTTCCCGGCGCCGGTGACTCGTTCATCGTCGTGGAGGAGGACCGGATCGCCCGGCAGATCGCCGACCGCCGCTCGACCCGTGAGCGCAACGCCCAGCTGGCGTCCAACCGTCGCCGGATCTCTCTCGACGACCTGGACAAGGCGCTCGCCGCGGGTGAGGTTCAGCAGCTGAACCTCATCATCAAGGGCGACGTGTCCGGTTCGGTCGAGGCGTTGGAGGACTCGCTGCTCAAGATCGAGCTCGACGACGGCAACGACGAGGTGAACCTGCGGGTCATCGGTCGTGGCGTCGGCGCGATCAACGAGAACGACGTCAACCTGGCCATTGCCTCGGACGCCGTGATCATCGGCTTCAACGTCCGGCCGGCCGGTAAGGCGGGCGAGATCGCCGATCGCGAAGGGGTGGACGTCCGGTACTACACGGTCATCTACCAGGCGATCGACGAGATCGAAGCTGCCCTCAAGGGCATGCTCAAGCCGGAGTTCGAAGAGGCGCAGCTCGGTACTGCGGAGGTCCGCGAGGTCTTCCGGGTGCCGAAGGTGGGCAACGTCGCCGGTTCGATCGTGCGCTCGGGCACCATTCGCCGTAACACGAAGGCGCGCCTGGTCCGCGACGGCATCGTCGTCAACGAGAACCTGGCCGTCGATTCGCTGCGGCGGTTCAAGGACGACGCCACCGAGGTCCGAGAGGGCTTCGAGTGCGGTATCGGTCTCGGGTCGTTCAACGACATCAAGACCGGCGACATCATCGAGACCTTCGAGATGCGCGAGAAGCCGCGCGGGTAGGTCCAGCCTTACGGCTACCGTGCCCTCGTCGACCCCAACCGGGTCGGCGAGGGCACGATTTGCCATGAAACACAAGGAGAAACCGTCATGGCTGATTCGCCACGCGCCCGGCGCCTGGCCGGTCGAATCCGGCAGATCGTCGCTTCTTACCTGGAGACCCAGGTCAAGGATCCCCGCCTCGGCATGGTCACCATCACCGATGTCCGGATGACCGGCGACCTGCACGACGCCAGCATCTTCTACACCGTCTACGGCGGTGAGGCCGAGCGAGCCGATTCGGCCGCCGCGATCGAGGCCGCCCGGGGCCAGATGCGAACCGAGGTGGGGCGCCAGACCGGCGTGAAGTTCACCCCGACCCTGACCTTCTTCCTCGATGTGCTGCCCGAGTCGGCCAAGCACATCGATGACCTGCTCGCCGTAGCGCGGCAGGCCGACGCTGAGGTTGAGCGAGTTCGAGCGGGTGCACGTCCGGCCGGAGATCCCGATCCGTACCGCAAGCCCCGCGATGCCGATGCTGATCCTGGTGCCGATCCTGGTGCCGATGCTGGTGCCGATGCTGGTGCCTCAGTTGATGTCCCGGCGGCACACGCCGCTGCGGTCGATGCCGCGGCCGTCGACGCCCTGGTCGCCGACACGGGCGAGCTCTGAGCCTCGCTCTGAGACGGACGGTCAAGGCTGGATGAGCGCCATCGGACAGACCGACGACGCGGTCAGCGCGCGGCGCATCGTCACGCTCGCGGCCTCCGCTTTCGTCGTGCTCGCCGCTGAGCCGCTGTTCGTTCTCATCGACACGGCGGTGGTCGGCCACCTCGGCCGGGTTCAGCTGGCCGCTCTCGGAGCCAGCGGCACGATCATGACCCTGTTGGCCATCATCGGGACGTCCCTGGAGTACGGCACGACCGGCCGCGCCGCGCGCTACTACGGCGCCGGGCGGCGGGACGCCGCGATCAACGAGGGCGTGCAGGCCTCCTGGCTCGCGCTGGGTATCGGCCTCGGCGTCATAGCCGTGGGCGAGGTGCTGGCGGGCCCCCTCGTCCGGCTGATCGCGGGCTCGGATCCGGCCGTCAGTCACGAGGCCGAGATCTGGTTACGGATTGCGGTACTCGGACTGCCCGGGGTCCTGCTCGTCCTCGCCGGCAACGGGTGGCTGCGCGGGGTCCAGGACACCCGGACGCCGGTGCGCATCGTGGTCGTGGCCAACGTGCTGTCGGCGATCGCCTCGCCCCTGCTGGTGTACCCGGCCGGCCTTGGCCTGGCCGGTTCCGCGGTGGCCAACGTCGTGGCCCAGTGGGTGGGCGCGGCTCTATGTGTACGCGCTCTGCGCCGCGAGCACGCGCCGCTCGCTGCGCACTGGGCCGTCATGCGTAAGCAACTCGTCGTCAGCCGGGACCTCGTGCTGCGCGCCGCCGCCTTCCAGGCCGCGTACCTGACCGCGGCAGGGGTCGCCGGCCGGATGGGTGCCGCTCAGCTGGCCGCGCACCAGATCGGCCTGCAGCTGTGGGAGTTCGTCGCGCTGCTGCTGGACTCTTTCGCGATCGCCGCGCAGTCGCTCGTCGGCGCCGCACTCGGCGGGCGGGATGCCGCGGCGGCGAAGCGGAGTGCCCTCGCCACAGCAGCTCGGGTCAGCCGCTACGGCCTGTGGGCCGGCATCGTCTTCGGTGTGCTCATGGCGGCCGGCTGGTACGCGGTGCCTGCCCTGTTCACCTCTGACCGGGCTGTGCAGTACCAGGCGCACCTGTACTGGCCGCTGTTGATCGCCATGATGCCGATCGGCGGCGTGCTCTTCGCCCTCGACGGTGTCCTGCTGGGCGCGGCAGACAACGGGTTCCTGCGGACGATCACGCTCGTGTCGGCGGTCTTCGGCTACATCCCCCTCGCGCTGGCGGCACTCTGGTTCGGCTGGGGCATCGTGGGAGTCTGGGCGGGGCTGGCCACGTTCATCGGTATCCGGTTCGTCGGCATGGCGTGGCGCACCCGCAGCGGGCGCTGGCTGATCGTGGGGGAGAGCATCTGATGGCCAAGAAACCGCCCAGCGGACCGGGTGGGCTGATCATCGTCGACAAGCCTGCCGGCATCACCTCGCATGACGTCGTGGCCCGCATCCGCAAGATCGCCCGCACCCGCAAGGTGGGTCACGCGGGCACGCTCGACCCGATGGCCACCGGCGTGCTCATCGTCGGGGTGGAGCGTTCCACGAAGTTGCTGAACTACCTCCTGCTCAATGACAAGACCTACCAGGCGACCATCCGGCTCGGAGCTCGTACCACCACCGACGATGCCGACGGGGAGACCCTCGAGGACACCGATACCGCCGCCGTCGCTCTGGAGAGCATCCGCCCTGCCATGGCCGAGCTGACCGGGGCCGTCGACCAGCGACCCGCCTCGGTCTCGGCGATCAAGGTGGACGGCCAACGTGCCTACGCCCGCGTGCGGGCCGGTGAGACCGTCGACTTGGCGGCGCGCGCGATCGAGGTCGCGCGCTTCGAGCTGCGGTCCGAGCCGGTACGGGTCGGCGGCTATCTCGACCTGGACGTCGAGGTCGAGTGTTCGTCGGGAACGTATGTACGCGCGCTGGCCCGGGATCTGGGAGACGCGCTCGGCGTGGGTGGCCACCTCACGGCCTTGCGCCGGACGCGGGTCGGGCACTTCGGGCTGGACCGAGCCGTGACCCTGGAGGAACTGGCCGAGCGGGACGACCCGATCATGCTGCCGCTGTCAGAGGCGATCGGAATCGAGATGCCGGTCCGCACGCTCGCGCCCGAGGAGGCCGTCGAATTGTCCTTCGGCCGCTACATCGATCCGGCCGGTATCGCCGGGACCTACGGCGGACTCACCGCGGACGGGATCGCGGTGGCGCTGCTGGAGGAGATCGGCGGCCGGGCGCGCCCAGTGCTGGGATTCACCCCCGCCGGCAGCTGAGACTGCTGGTCGGCCAGGCCCTCCTCACCCGGTAAACTGGCTGGTTGGTGCCACCTCGCTCGCCGGGGTGACCGACCCTTCGCACAGAACCTCATCGGTAGGAGACGCACGCACTCATGGCCACCACGAACGACCTGAAGAACGGCCTGGTCCTCAACCTCGACGGTCAGCTCTGGACCGTGGTCGAGTTCCAGCACGTCAAGCCCGGCAAGGGTGGTGCGTTCGTGCGGACCACGCTCAAGAACGTGCTGTCGGGAAAGGTTGTCGACAAGACGTTCAACGCCGGCACCAAGGTCGAGACGGCCACCGTCGACAAGCGCACGATGACCTACCTCTACAAGGAGGGCGAGGACTTCGTGTTCATGGACGGCGACACCTACGACCAGGTGCACGTTCCCAACGCCGTCGTCGGTGAGGCCTCCGACTACCTGCTGGACAACGCCGAGGTTGCCATCGCCGTCCACGAGGGCGCACCGCTGTACATCGAGCTCCCGACCTCGGTCGAGCTGGTCATCACCTACACCGAGCCGGGTGTGCAGGGTGACCGCGCGACCGGCGGCACGAAGCCCGCGACCGTCGAGACCGGCGCCGAGGTACAGGTGCCGCTGTTCGTGACCACCGGCGAGAAGATCAAGGTCGACACCCGTGATGGCCGCTACCTCGGCCGCATCAACGCCTGATCTCGGAGCCGGACGAATCCGTGGCAGCACGCAGCAAGGCCCGCAAACGCGCAGTCGACCTCCTGTATGAGGCGGACCTGCGCGGCTCCGACCCGATCTCGACCGTGGCCGAGCGCGTTGCGCTGGCCGACCCTCCGATCAACGACTACACGATCGAGCTCGTCGAAGGGGTCTCCGCGCGGCGGCCCGAGATCGACGATTTGCTCAGTCAGTACTCCGAGGGCTGGACGCTGGACCGCATGCCCGGGGTGGACCGCGCGATCCTGCGGGTCGGGCTCTACGAGCTGCTGTGGTCCGAGGACATCCCGGACGCCGTCGCGATCGACGAGGCCGTCGAGCTCGCCAAGGCGTTGTCCACCGACGACTCGCCGAAGTTCGTCAACGGCCTGCTCGGACGAGTGCTGCGCGACCAGTTGCCGACCAGCTGAACCCGGTTTCCCCGACACGACGAACGGGCCCGTCCTCGGCAAGGAAGACGGGCCCGTTCGTGGTGTTCCGGCGGCGTCAGTCGCCAGGATGGCCGATGGAACCGGGCGCCAGGACGCCCCACGAGACGAGCTTCTCGGTGAGCGACTCGAGCGAGGTGTCGAACATCAGGGCCAGGGCCCGCAGGTCCTCGCCACGGATGGACAGAACCTTGTTGCCGTAATCGCCGCGCTGACGCTGGATGGACTGTGCGTAACGGATCAGCGGCGCGGCCTCCTCGGCGGGTACACCCTGCATGCGCTGCAGATCCAGGACGATCTTGCCGGAGGCCTCGGCCCGCGATCCCCCGCCCGAACCCTCCTCGGACGGAAGCAGTTCGGAGATGGGAACGCCGTAGAACTCGGCAAGTTCGGCGAGCCGGGCGACGGATACGGCACGGTCGCCCCGTTCGTAGGAGCCGACGACGACGGCCTTCCATTTGCCCCCGGACTTGCGCTCGACCCCGTGCAGCGACAGCCGCTGCTGGGAGCGGACCGCACGGAGCCGACTGCCCAGGGCGCGCGCGTACTCGCGATCGTCCGGGGCTTCCGAACCGTTGTCCGAAGGCGCGGTGCCCAGATCCACGTCGACGTCGTCGACCGTGCCTGCGTTCTGCTCCGTCACGTTCTGTCCCACTGTCCTTAATCACGCTGTTTAGCCACGCAGGGTCACGGAATCGTGCTCAACCCCGCTCGTGCGCACTGCTTAGACAACACAGCGTAACAGTTGACTAACCACGAGTGCCGCGATTTCGCGAAAAATGACACAGGATTCGCAACCGGCTCCGGTGCCTGGTTTCCGCCTCGGCCGCAATGGGTCTCCGAGCCCGCCCGAAGGCCAGCCGGGGACCGACCGGATCTCGCGCCCACGCCGCGGTCGAGGCCTCGCCGGGGCCTGTTCTCGCGGCTGCTACGGTGCTAGCTGACAGACGTCCTTTAACGACTCGTCCCGTGAGGCGAGGAAGGGGGTCAACTGCCGTCATGTCCATCGAACCGGACGAGCAGGTGAACTCGGCGCACGCGCCACAGGTCGAGCCGACCGCCAAGACGGTCCTGCAGGCCGACGACATCTCGCGCATTCTCGACCGAATCGCGCATCAAATCCTTGAAAAGACCTCCGGCGGTACCGGGGTCGTGCTGCTCGGCATTCCCACCAGGGGCCGCTACCTCGCCCAACGCCTGGCCGAGCGGATCCGCTCGTTCGGTGCCGTCGAGGTCGGACTCGGGGAGCTCGACATCACCCTGCACCGCGACGACCTGCGCCGCTCCGCGCCACGGCCACTGGGCCGGACCGTCGAACCCGTCGGCGGCGTCGACGGAAAACTGGTGATCCTGGTCGACGACGTGCTGTTCTCGGGACGGACCGTGCGGGCGGCCCTCGACGCCATGACCGACCTGGGCCGACCACGCGCCGTCCAGTTGGCCGTGCTCGTCGACCGCGGTCATCGGGAGCTTCCGATCCGGGCCGACTACGTGGGCAAAAATCTCCCGACGGCAAGCGAGGAGCAGGTACACGTGCGGTTGGCCGAACACGACGGGCTCGACGCCGTCATCATCGAACGAGGAGTGGGCCGATGATCCGGCACCTGCTCTCCGCCGCCGACCTGGACCTGGCCACGGCGACCACGCTGCTCGATTCGGCCGAGCAGATGTTCGCCATCCAGCACCGCGAGGTCAAGAAGCTGCCGACCCTGCGCGGACGCACGGTGGTGAACCTGTTCTTCGAGGACTCCACCCGCACCCGATCGTCCTTTGAAATAGCGGGAAAGTGGCTCTCGGCCGATGTGATCAACATCAGCGCCAAGGGGTCCTCGGTCAGCAAGGGTGAGAGCCTGCGCGACACCGCTCTTACCGTGGCCGCGATGGGAGTGGACGCGCTCGTCGTACGGCACGCGAGTTCCGGGGCCGTCGCCCGTATCACCGAGTGGGTGCAGTGCCCGGTCATCAACGCCGGCGACGGCACCCATGAGCACCCCACACAGGCATTGCTCGACGCGTTCTCCCTGCGCCAGCGGCTGGGCGAGCTCCGCGGCCGTCACGTGGTGATCGTCGGCGACCTCACCCATTCGCGCGTCGCCCGCTCGAACGTGTTGCTGCTGGCCACCCTGGGTGCCCGGGTGACCCTGGTGGCACCGCCGACGCTCATGCCTTCGGGAGTGGCGAGCTGGAAGTGTGACCGCAGCTGGGATCTGGATGACGTGCTCTGCGGCCGCGCCTTCGGCGACGTCGACGCGGTGATGATGCTGCGCGTGCAGCGCGAGCGTATGAGCGGCGGCTATTTCCCGACCGAGCGCGAGTACGCGATCGGTTACGGGCTCAGCCCGCGGCGACTGGCCCTGCTGCCCGAGCATGCCCCGGTGCTGCATCCCGGCCCGATGAACCGCGGGCTGGAGATCTCCTCAGCGGCCGCGGACTCCGCCCGCTCCATCGTGCTGGACCAGGTCAAGGCCGGTGTCGCAGTCCGGATGTCCGTGCTCTACCACCTGCTGGCCGGCGACCAGCAACCCGCTCCGGTACTCGAGGAGGCCGTCCGATGAGCCGACCCACCTCCGACCAGCAACCACGCCCGATCCTGTTGCGAGGGGTGCGACCCCTCGGTGGCGACGTCGTCGACGTACTCGTGAGCGACGGGCGGATCGCGCAGCTCGGGGCCACACTCGACGCGCCCGAACACGCCCTCGTCGTCGATGGCGAACAAGGCGTCCTGCTGCCGTCGTTCGTCGATCTGCACACCCATCTGCGTGAGCCCGGCCGGGAGGACGCCGAGACGATCGAGTCGGGGTCGGCGGCCGCCGCGCTCGGCGGCTTCGGGTGTGTGCACGCCATGGCCAACACCAGTCCGGTCGGTGACACCGCCGAGATCGTCGAGCAGGTCCATCGCCGGGGACGCCGAGCCGGCCTGGTGGACGTGCGGCCTGTCGGGGCCGTGTCCAAGGGGCTGGCCGGGATCGAGCTGGCCGAGATCGGCAACATGGCCCGGTCCGCGGCGGGGGTCCGCGTGTTCAGCGACGACGGGCACTGCGTATCCGACGCACGGCTGATGCGCCGCGCGCTGGAGTACATCAAGCCCTTCGATGCGGTTGTGGCCCAGCACGCGCAGGATCCGCGGCTGGCCGATGCCGCGAGCTGTGCTCACGAGGGCGAACTGTCCGGCAAACTCGGTCTGCCCGGCTGGCCCTCGGTGGCCGAGGAGAGTGTCATCGCCCGCGACGTCATGCTGGCCGAGCACACCGGTTCCCGGCTGCACGTCTGCCACGTCTCCACCGCCGGCAGCGTCGAGGTCATCAGGTGGGCCAAGCAGCGCGGGATCGACGTGACGGCCGAGGTCACGCCGCACCACCTGTTGCTGACCGTGGACCTGCTTGCCGACTACGACCCCGTGTTCAAGGTCAACCCGCCGCTGCGACCCCACGAAGACGTCCTGGCCCTGCGGGCAGGCCTCGCTGACGGGACCATCGACGCCGTCGCGACCGATCACGCACCGCACGCCGCGCACGACAAGGACCACGCGTTCGCTGATGCCGCGTTCGGCATGCTGGGCCTGCAGACCGCCCTCGGGGTCGTGCTGCAAGCCATGTTCGCCGACGGGCGGCCGGTCGACGGTTTCGGCTGGGCCGAGCTGAGCGACCGGATGAGTGTCCGTCCGGCGCGGATCGGCCGCGTCGCCGGACACGGAAGGCCGATCGCCGTGGGGGAACCGGCCAACCTGACCGTCATCGACCCGGACGGGCGGTGGCGCGTCGTCGCGGCCGAGCTGGCCTCGCTGTCGTCCAACACCCCCTACTCCGGCAGCGTTCTTCCCGGCGTGGTCCGAACCACGCTGCTGCGGGGTCGTCCGACCGTGCTGGATGCGCGGCTGGCGGTGGCGGAAGCCCTGGACGGGCATGACGATTTCGATGACCTGGTGGGGCTTTCACGATGACGGTACGAGCAGAGAGCGGAGCGACACAGTGACGGCACTGCTGGTCCTGGAGGACGGTCAGACCTTTCGTGGTGACAGCTACGGCGCGGTCGGCGAAACGTTCGGCGAGCTGGTGTTCAACACCGGGATGACCGGTTACCAGGAGACCCTCACCGACCCGTCCTACCATCGTCAGATCGTGGTCCAGACCGCGCCGCACATCGGCAACACCGGCGTCAACGACGAGGATCCGGAGTCGAGCCGGATCTGGGTTTCCGGTTATGTGGTCCGCGATCCCGCCCGCAGGGTGTCGAGTTGGCGAGCGAGCCGCTCGCTGGCCGAGGAGTTGACCCGCCAGGGCGTCGTCGGCATCTCCGGAATCGACACCCGTGCACTGACCCGGCATTTGCGGGAACGCGGGGCGATGCGCTCGGCGATCTCCAGCGTGGACCTGGACCCCGATTCGTTACTGGCCAAAGTCCGCTCCTCGCCGGGAATGCTCGGCGCGGACCTGGCCGGCGAGGTCAGTACCTCAGTGCCGTATGTCGTTTCCGCGCAGGGCGAAAGCCGATTGACCGTGGCCGCGTTGGACTACGGCATCAAGGCGATGACGCCGCAGCGGATGGCTGAGCGCGGGATCACCACCCACGTGCTTCCCGCGACCTCGAGCCTGTCCGACATCCGAGCCTGCGGTGCGGACGCGGTGTTCCTGTCCAACGGGCCGGGGGATCCGGCGACCGCCGACGGCGCGGTGGAGCTCGTGCGGGAAGTACTGCGGGCTGAGGTCCCGGTGTTCGGAATCTGCTTCGGCAACCAGCTCCTCGGCCGGGCTTTCGGTTTCGGCACCTACAAGCTGCGTTACGGCCATCGCGGCATCAACCAGCCGGTGCAGGATCGCCAGACCGGAAAGGTCGAGGTCACCGCGCACAACCACGGCTTCGCCGTGGACGCGCCGCTGCAGGGTTCCAGCCAGACCCCGTTCGGTGCGGTCGAAGTCAGTCACGTCTGCCTCAACGACAACGTCGTGGAAGGTCTACGTGCCCTTGATACCAAGGCCTTCTCGGTTCAATACCACCCGGAGGCCGCGGCCGGCCCGCACGACGCGGCCTACCTGTTCGACCGATTCGTGGAGCTGCTCGATGCCTAAGCGCACTGACATCTCGCACATTCTGGTGATCGGCTCGGGGCCGATCGTGATCGGCCAGGCGTGCGAGTTCGACTATTCAGGAACCCAGGCCTGCCGCGTACTGCGCAGCGAAGGCTTTCGGGTGAGCCTGATCAACTCCAATCCGGCCACCATCATGACCGACCCCGAGTTCGCCGATGCGACCTACATCGAGCCCCTGACGCCCGCCTTCGTGGAGAAGGTGCTGGCCACCGAGGCTGACCTGGGACACCCGATCGACAGCATCCTGCCTACGCTGGGTGGGCAGACCGCGCTCAACCTGGCGGTCGCACTGCACGACACCGGGGTGCTTTCGCGTTACGGCGTCGAACTCATCGGCGCCGACATCGATGCCATCCAGCGCGGCGAGGACCGTCAGAAGTTCAAGGACATCGTGCGCACGGTTGGCGGAGATGTCCCCGCTTCGGCGGTCTGCCACACCCTCGACGAGGCGGTGGCCTTCGCCGAGACGGTCGGCAACCGGGTCGTCATCCGGCCGTCGTTCACGATGGGCGGCCTCGGTTCGGGTATGGCGAACTCGGCTGAGGAGGTGCGTACCCAGGTCGCGCGCGGTCTGGCGGCCTCGCCCGTGGACGAGGTCCTGGTCGAGGAGAGCGTGTTCGGCTGGAAGGAGTTCGAGCTCGAACTCATGCGCGATCGCAAGGACAACGTTGTCGTCGTGTGCTCGATCGAGAACGTCGACCCGATGGGCGTCCACACCGGCGACTCGATCACCGTCGCACCCGCGATGACGCTGACCGACCGGGAGTACCAGCAGATGCGGGACATCGGGATCGCGGTGCTGCGCGAGGTCGGGGTCGACACCGGTGGTTGCAACATCCAGTTCGCGGTCGACCCGGCCACCGGCCGGCTGATCGTGATCGAGATGAACCCGCGGGTGTCGCGATCCTCGGCCCTCGCTTCGAAGGCGACCGGCTTCCCGATCGCCAAGATCGCGGCCAAGCTCGCGGTGGGTTACACGCTGGACGAGGTCCGCAACGACATCACCAAGGCCACGCCGGCCTCGTTCGAACCGACGCTGGACTACGTCGTGGTCAAGATCCCTCGGTTCGCCTTCGAGAAGTTTCCCGGTGCCGACCCGGTGTTGACCACGCACATGAAGTCGGTCGGCGAGGCGATGTCGATCGGGCGCAACTTCACCGAGGCGCTCGGCAAGGCCATGCGCTCGATGGAGACCAAGGCGGCGGGATTCTGGACCGCGGCCGGACCGGGTGAGGACTTCCGGTCCGTGGAGGAGTTGCTCGGCATCGCCTCGATTCCCACCGACGGACGCCTCTACGCGATCGAAGCCGCTATGCGGGCCGGCGCCTCGGTGGATCAGGTGGCCGAGGCCACCGGCATCGACCCGTGGTTCGTCGACCAGATGGCGCTGATCTTCGACGTCGGAACGGAGGTCGCCCAGGCGCCGGCGCTCATTCCCGAGCTGCTGCGAAAGGCCAAGCGGCACGGGCTGTCGGATCGCCAGATCGCCGCGTTGCGCCCGGAACTGGCCGGCGAGGACGGTGTCCGCGCCCTGCGCCACCGTGCAGGCATCCGGCCCGTGTACAAGACCGTGGACACCTGCGCCGCGGAATTCGCCGCGACCACGCCGTACCACTACTCCTCCTACGACGACGAGACCGAGGTGGCACCCCAGCCGGACAAGGCGAAAGTGCTGATCCTGGGCAGTGGGCCGAACCGGATCGGGCAGGGCATCGAGTTCGACTACTCGTGTGTGCACGCCGCGATGGCGCTGCGGGAGGCCGGATACGAAACCGTGATGATCAACTGCAACCCGGAAACGGTCTCGACCGACTACGACACCGCCGACCGGCTGTACTTCGAGCCGCTCACCTTCGAGGACGTGCTGGAGGTGGTGCATGCCGAGCAGCAGTCCGGCACCGTCGCCGGGGTGATCTGCACCTTGGGCGGGCAGACTCCGCTCGGCCTGGCGCAGCGGCTCAAGGACGTCGGTGTACCCGTCCTCGGCACGCAGCCCGAGGCGATCGACCTGGCCGAGGACCGCGGTGAGTTCGGTCGGGTCCTCGCCGAGACCGGCCTGCTCGCGCCCAAGCACGGCACGGCCGTGTCCTTCGCTCAGGCCAAGGCCGTCGCCGACGGGATCGGCTACCCGGTCCTGGTGCGGCCGTCCTACGTACTGGGCGGACGGGGCATGGAGATCGTCTACGACGAGGAGAACCTGGCCTCCTACATCGACAAGGCCACCGAGATCGGACCGGATCGGCCCGTGCTGGTCGATCGATTCCTCGACGACGCCGTGGAGATCGACGTCGATGCGTTGTTCGACGGGACCGATCTGTACCTGGGCGGCGTCATGGAACACATCGAGGAAGCCGGTATCCATTCAGGGGATTCGGCCTGCGCCCTGCCGCCCATCACCTTGGGCAGCTCCGTCATCGACGAGGTCCGCAAAGCGACGCGCAAGCTGGCCGAAGGCATCGGCGTGCGCGGTTTGATCAATGTCCAGTACGCGCTGTCCGGCGACGTGCTCTACGTGCTGGAGGCCAACCCGCGGGCCAGCCGTACGGTTCCGTTCGTCTCCAAGGCCACCGCGGTACCGCTGGCCAAAGCCGCCGCCCGGGTGGCGGTCGGGGCCAGCGTCGCGCAACTGCGTGCGGAGGGCATGTTGCCGGCCTCCGGCGACGGCGGTGAGCTGCCCGACGACGCACCGATCGCGGTGAAGGAAGCGGTCCTGCCCTTCCACCGCTTCCGGACACCCGCCGGCGACGCGGTCGATTCGATCCTCGGCCCGGAGATGAAGTCCACCGGCGAGGTGATGGGCTTCGATCGGGTCTTCGGAACCGCGTTCGCGAAGTCGCAGGCCGCGGCCTACGGGTCGCTGCCGTCCAAGGGCACCGTCTTCGTCTCGATCGCGAACCGCGACAAGCGGGCGGCGATCTTCCCGGTCAAACGGCTGTTCGATCTCGGCTTCCGGATTCTGGCCACTACCGGCACGGCGCAAGTCCTCCGGCGCAACGGCGTCGCGGCTGAAGTGGTCGGCAAGTTCTCGGAGGGGCCGGGCAACATCGTCGAGAAGATCCTGGCCGGCGAGGTGGACCTGGTCCTCAACACTCCCTTCGGGTCACCGGGAAATTCCGGGCCGCGGGTCGACGGTTACGAGATCCGCACCGCCGCCGTGCAAGCCGGCATCCCCTGCCTGACCACGGTGCAAGCGGCCGCGGCGGCCGTGCAGGGCATCGAGGAACTCGCCCGCGACGAGGTCACCGTGATGTCCCTGCAGGCCCACCACTTGGCCTTGCAGGCTTGGCGGAAAGGGCTTTGATGACCGAGCTTGCGACTCCGCAGTACAAGCCCGTCCAGGAGACCGGCGAGATCTTCGATCTGACCCGGTTCGGTGAGTACCTCCAGTTCACCGTCGTCGCGCCGGGTATCGCCGAGGCCTACCGTCCCGGGCAGTTCGTGGCGGTGGCCGTAGGGGGAGCGGATACCTCCATGCTGCTCCGGCGATCCTTCGCGCTCTACGGCGTGAAACCGGGTGGCGATTACGCGGGGACCATCCAATTCGTCATTGCGGCCAAGGGCAAGGGCACCCGGTGGCTGTTCGACCGCCGCCCGGGCGACAGCCTTGATCTGGTCGGCCCGCTCGGCGTGCCCTTCCCGGTTCCGCGCAACGGGACGCCGGCCGTGCTGGTCGGCGGGGGCTATGGCACGGCGCCGCTGCTGCCGATGGCCGAACTGCTGATCGCCGCCGACAGCGAGGTGGAGATGATCATCGGTGCGGCGACCGCAGACCGGCTGTTCGGTCAACTGCCGGCCAAGCGGCTGCTCGGCAAGATCACCGTCACGACCGACGACGGCTCGGCCGGACAGCGCGGTTGGGTGACCGACCCGCTGCCCTCGGCGATCGAGCGTCTCGGGGCCGAGATCGTCTACGCCTGTGGGCCGATGGGCATGTTGCGGGCGGTCGGGGAGGTGGCCAAGGCGCATGCCATTCCGGCGCAGGTCGCGGTCGAGGAATCGATGGCCTGCGGGATCGGCGTCTGCATGACGTGCGTGTTGCCGGTGCGCGGCTCGGACGGGGTGTCGCGGTTCGTTCGCTCCTGCGTCGAGGGGCCCGTCTTCGACGCCGGGCGGATTCGGTGGGCCGACGTCGGAAGCGTGCCCGCCGACTTGTTCGGAGCGGACGGGAACTAGTGCGCGACGTGGCCGCCAACCATCGGAGAACGGGAGTACAACCAGCGTGAGGACAACCCAGCCCACCGTGGATCTGCGCACCTCGCTGGCCAGCGTTCAGTTGGCCAATCCGGTCCTCACCGCGTCGGGGTGTGCGGCCGCGGGCAAGGAGCTCGGTCAGTTCTTCGACGTCGCCGACCTCGGCGGGATCGTCACCAAGTCGATCATGATGCGGCCGCGGTCCGGTCGGGCCACGCCTCGGATGGCCGAGACGCCGAGCGGAATGCTCAACTCGATCGGACTGCAGGGCCCGGGGATCGACTCCTTCATCGCCAATGACCTGAAATGGTTGAAGGACAACGGCGCCCGGACGGTCGTGTCGATCGCAGGACACAACACCGACGAGTTCGTGAACCTCGCCAAGCGGCTGTACAACCAGCCGATCGACCTGCTGGAGGTGAACATCTCCTGCCCGAACGTCGAAAGCCGGGGTCAGGTGTTCGCCTGCGATCCGCTCGCGGCCTCGCGGGTCATCTCGGCGGTTCGGCGAGCAGCCAATCCGAATGTGCCAATCTTCGCGAAGCTGACCCCGGACGTGACGGACATCGCGGCGATCGCGCGGTCGGTGGCCGACGCCGGCGCCGACGGCATCTCGCTCATCAACACCCTGCTGGGCATGGTGATCGACCTCGACACGCTTCGTCCGGCGCTCGGCGGTATCACCGGTGGCCTGAGTGGGCCCGCCATCCGGCCGGTCGCGGTGCGTTGCGTATGGCAGGTTCACCAAGCCGTCCCGCACCTGCCGTTGCTCGGCATGGGCGGGATCAAGACCGGGCGGGACGCGTTGGAGTTCATCCTGGCCGGCGCCTGCGCGGTGTCGGTGGGCACCGCGGTCTTCCACGACCCGACCGCGCCGATGCGCATCATCGGTGAACTTCGCGACGAGCTCGCCCTGCGCGGCTTTGCCTCGCTTACCGACGCGGTCGGGTTCGCGCACAAGAGCGCGGCCGAGCAGGACGGCTACTTCGCCGGGCTGGCCCGGGCCGACGCGGCCGCGATCGCCGGCGAGCGATGAGTTCCCCCATGGACAGTTTCGGGACGCGACTGGATGCCGCGCTCAACGCCCGCGGCTCGCTCTGCGTGGGTATCGATCCGCACCCGGGCCTACTTACCGGCTGGGGGCTGGCCGACGACCTCGTGTCGCTCGAGCGGTTCAGCCTGACCTGCGCGGAGGCGCTGGCCGACACGGTCGCAGTGGTCAAGCCCCAGTCGGCGTTCTTCGAACGATTCGGCTCACGCGGTATCGCCGTCCTCGAACGCACGATCGCGGCCTGCCGGGACGCCGGCGCTCTGGTCCTGCTCGACGTCAAGCGCGGGGACATCGGCTCGACGATGACCGCCTACGCCCAGGCCTATCTCGACCCCTCCAGTGACCTGGCCGTGGACGCGATCACGGTCAGCCCGTACCTCGGCCTGGGCTCGCTGCAGCCGGCGTTCGACGTGGCTGCCGAACACGGGTGTGGCGTCTTCGTGCTCGGGCTGACGTCCAATCCGGAGGGCCCGGAGGTTCAGCACGCCCGGCGCCCCGATGGCCGGAGCGTGGCTCAGTCCGTGATCGATGCGCTCGCCGCCCGCAATGCCGGCGCCCAGCCACTCGGTGATTTCGGCGTGGTCGTCGGGGCGACCATCGGTGAGTCCGTGGCCGACCTCGGCGCGCTCAACGGTCCGTACCTCGTGCCCGGCATCGGAGCCCAGGGGGGCAGTGCCGAGGACGTGCGCCGCATCTTCGGGGCGGGCCTGGCCGCGGTGCTGCCCAGCTCGTCGCGGGAGGTCCTGCGTCACGGACCGGATACCGGCGCGCTACGACAGGCCGCCGCCCGGTCGATCGATGAGTTCGCCTTCCTCCGCCGCTGACCGTTCGCCGCTGACCCACTGGGCCCGCAATGCCCCAGCAGACGGGCCCGTGCTGCGGGCCAGACCGGCGTTCGGCACAATGCGAGCATGACCTCTGGCACCACCGACGCGCCCACTCCGCGAGCACGACTGACTGTGCTTTCCGGCCCGTCCGGCGTCGGCAAGGGGACGGTCGTGGCCGAAGTGCGTCGGCTGTACCCGCACGTCTGGGTGTCTGTGTCGTGCACGACCCGCAAGCCTCGGCCGGGGGAGTCCGACGGGGTGCAGTACCACTTCGTGTCCGACGCCCAGTTCGACGAGCTGATCGCCACCGGGCAGCTGCTGGAGTACGCGACCTTTGCCGGCAACCGTTACGGCACCCCCCGCAAGCCGGTGGACCAGCATCTGGCCGCTGGGCGTCCCACCGTCCTGGAGATCGAACTGCAGGGCGCCCGCCAGATCAGGGACGCCATGCCCGAGGCGCAGTTCGTGTTGCTGGCCCCGCCTTCCATGGCCGAGCTCCGGGAGCGGCTGCTCGGCCGTCGTACCGAGGGCCCGCCCGATCTGGAAGCTCGGTTGGCTCGAGCCGAGATCGAGCTGGCGGCTGCGGACGAGTTCGACGAGGTGATCGTCAACGACGACGTCGAGCACGCCGCCGGCGAGCTGGTCAAGCTGATCGAGTCGGCCTCCGCGGAGTGAGTCCGCGGCCGGCGCCGGCGGGCAGCCGGAGCGCGGCCCCTACCCGACGGCCTTGATCGCGGTCACGAGGGCCGCAAGGCCTTTCTTCGCATCGGCGAACAGCATGCTGGTGCGCGGGTCGGTGTAGAGGTCGTTGTCGATCCCGGCGTATCCCGAAGCCATCGAACGCTTGATCACCAGCACGCTCTTGGCGCGGTCCACATCGAGAATCGGCATGCCGGACACCGCATTTCCAGGCCGTCGGGCGGCCGGGTTGGTCACATCGTTCGCCCCGACCACCAGAGCCACGTCGGTTCGTTCGAACTCGGGGTTGATCTCCTCCATCTCGCGCAGCTGGTCGTAGGGCACGTTCGCCTCGGCCAGCAGGACGTTCATGTGCCCGGGCATCCGGCCCGCGACCGGGTGGATGGCGTAGGAGACCTCGACGCCGCGCTCCTCGAGCAGCTCGGCCAGTTCGCGCGCCTCGTGCTGGGCCTGCGCGGCGGCCAGGCCGTAACCGGGAACGATGATCACCTTGTTGGCGTAAGCCAGTTGCAGGCCGGCGTCGTCCACCGCCACCGAGCGCACGCTGCCACCACTGCCGGGGGCGGCCGCCAGGCCAACGGCGCCGGTGCCGAAGCCGCCCGCGATGATCGAGACGACCGACCGGTTCATCGCGTCGGCCATCAGCTTGGTGAGGATCCCGCCGGAGGCACCGACGAGCGCGCCAGCGATGGTCAGCGTGGCGTTGGACAGCACGAAGCCAGCCATCGCGACGGCCGTTCCGGTGAAGGCGTTCAACAACGAGATGACCACAGGCATGTCCGCACCGCCGATCGGCAGGACCATGCCGATGCCCAGGCCCGTCGCCGCGAGCGCCACGATCAACAGCACCCACGCGTTGTCGGCGCCGGCGATCACCCAGACACCCGCGGCGACCGCCGCCAGCGCGAGCACGCTCGACATCAGGCGCGATCCGGGGAAGGAGACGGGCTGGGACCAGTAGCCCTGCAGCTTCGCCGCGGCGATCAGCGAACCGGAGAAGGTGACGCAACCGATCAGCACGTCGAGCACGGAGGCGATGCCCGTGCCGGAGGAGACCTGCGGGTGGTGCTGGTAGTCGGCGACGGCGATCAGCGCCGCGGCGCCACCGCCGACGGCGTTGAACAGCGACACCAGTTGTGGCATGGAGGTCATCGCCACGGCTCGGGCCGAGTAGAGGCCGGCGGCCGCGCCGAGCAGGGCTCCACAGAGCAGCACCAGCCACCGGGTTGCCGACATGGTCCCGCCGTGGCCGACCTGGACCAGGACCGCGACGACGGCCAGCGTCATACCGGCGGCGGATAGTTGGTTGCCGCGACGGGCCGTCGCGGGCGAGTTCATCAGGTGCAGGCCGAGCACGAACGCCGAGGCACCGATCAGCGAGGCAACCCGCACTCCGTCATCGAGGGTCATCGGTCGTCCCCCGGCTCGACCCCGGCATGGGGTGGGGCGGCCTTTACCGGCACCGGACGCTTCTTGAACATCTGCAGCATCCGATCGGTGACCACGTAGCCGCCGACCACGTTGGCCGCGGCGAAGGCGGCAGCGAGGAACGTCAAGACGTAGCCCAGGGGCCCGGACACGAAGCCGGACAGGATGATCACGCCGACCAGGACGACGCCGTGGATCGAGTTCGCCCCGGACATCAGGGGAGTGTGCAGGGTGGCGGGCACCTTGCTGATCACCTCGAAGCCCACCAGCAGGGCCAGGACGAAGATGGTGAGGTCCCCGACGAATCCGGTGCTCACGCCGGACCCCCCATGGCCGCGGCCACGCCGGGATGGACGACCCGTCCGTCGCGGGTGATCAGTACACCGGCGGTGATCTCATCGTCGGGGTCCAGTCGCATGGAGCCATCCTCGGCAGTCAGGTGTTTGAGCAATGCGGCGACGTTCCGGGCGTAGGTCTGCGAGGCGCTGGTCGCCAACCGGGCCGGCAGGTTCGTCGCGCCGATCAGGGTCACTCCGTTGGCGGTGACGATGGTGCGACCCGCTTCGGAGCCGACGACGTTGCCCCCCAGCGCACTGGCCGCCATGTCGACCACCACGGAGCCGGCCCGCATCGCCGCCAACGCCTGGGCGGTGACGAGTACCGGGGGGGTGCGTCCGGGAACCTGAGCGGTCGTGATGACGATGTCGTGGCGGGCGATGACGGCGCTCAGTTCGGCCTGCTGCGCGCTGCGCTCCTCCTCACTGAGCTCACGGGCGTAGCCGCCGGCTCCGGCACCGGAGATCGCGGTGCTCAGTTCGACGAACTTGGCACCGAGCGAGCTCACCTCCTCGCGGGCGGCCGGGCGCACGTCGTAGCCCGACACCACGGCCCCGAGCCGGCGCGCGGTGCCGATCGCCTGAAGCCCGGCGACACCGGCTCCGAGTACCAGGACGGTGGCGGGTTTGGAGGTGCCGGCCGCCGTGATCAGCAGCGGGAAGAACCGGTCGAAGTGTTCGGCGGCGACCAGCACGGCGCGATACCCGGCCACGTTGGCCTGCGAACTGAGTGCGTCCATCCCCTGAGCCCGGCTCAAGGTGCGCGGCAGTTGATCGAGGCTGATCGCGGTGAGCGACCGATCGGCCAGCCGCCGCACCAGGTCCGGGTTGGTCAACGGCGCGAGCAGTCCGATGATCACCTGACCGGCGCGCAGGGAGTCCAGGACGGCGTCGTCCGGCCGACTCACCGACACGATCACGTCGGCTCCGCCGATCACCGCGGCCCGGTCGAGCACGCCGGCCCCGGCCTGCTGATACTGCTCGTCGGAGAACCAGGCCCGGCCACCCGCCCCGGATTCCACGAGGACCGCAGGGCCCGCGCCGATCACGCGCTTGGCGGCGTCCGGATCGAGGGCAACCCGCCGCTCGCCGTTGGCGTCCTCGGACAGGACCCCGACCGTGAACCCGCTGGTGCTCATACGTGCTGTTTCTCCGCTCGGTGGTCACTGGGCTGGCGGGAGGCTGGATGGAGGCTGGAGGAAGCCTGGAGGAAGGCTGGATGGAGGCTGGATCGAGCTTGTGTCGTGGCACGGACAGTAGCGGGCCGAAGGGAGAGGCGGCGGTAACCTGGGTCACACCCAGGCGCGTTCCTATGCGACGACGCGGGCCGGGACCGCCCGGCTCGGCCGGACGGCGGCCGTCGAGGCCCGCGGGTGGGCCTGCGGGCGGCCGGGCGCGGTAGCATTGACCGGATGTGCGGGCGGCCGGGCGCGCGAGGATCTGCCCTGGGCCCAACGGAACCCGCACACGTCAAGCTGCACGACCAAGCTACCGAACGGATTTGAGGCCCGCGTGACCAGCATCGCGTCCACCCCCGAAGGCATCACCAACCCGCCCATCGACGAACTGCTCGAGCGCACCGGCTCGAAGTACGCCCTGGTCATCGTGGCAGCCAAGCGGGCCCGCCAGATCAACGCCTACTACAGCCAGCTGGGCGAGGGCCTGCTCGAGTACGTCGGGCCGATGGTCGAGACCGCTCCGCAGGAGAAGGCATTGTCCATCGCCCTGCGCGAGGTCAACTCCGACCTGATCGAGTTCAAGCCGTCGGCTCCCGAGGCCTGAGCCTGGCCGCGTTGGTGACGACCGAATCCGCAGCCGCAACCGGCACCGGGCTCGCCGATGGGCCGGCGCCCGGCGCGGGGCGGCGCATCGTGCTCGGCGTCTGCGGCGGTATCGCCGCCTACAAGGTTGCCGATCTGCTGCGCAGGCTGGTCGAGGCCGGGCACGACGTCCAGGTGGTGCCCACCGCGTCGGCGCTGAAATTCGTGGGCGAGCCCACCTGGGCCGCGTTGTCCCACCACCCGGTGGCCACGGACGTCTTCGCCCACGCCGATCAGATACCCCACGTCCGGCTCGGCCGTGGTGCCGACCTCGTCGTCGTGGCCCCGGCCACGGCTGACGTGCTGGCCAAAGCCGCGCACGGCCTGGCCGACGACCTGCTGACCAACACCCTGCTGACGGCCCGCTGCCCGGTGCTGTTCGTCCCGGCGATGCACACCGAGATGTGGGAGCACCCGGCGACGGTCGACAACGTCGCCACCCTTCGGCGTCGGGGCTGCGTGGTCGTGGAACCCGCGACCGGTCGGCTCACCGGGGCCGACACCGGCAAGGGGCGCCTGCCCGAGCCGGCCGAGATCGCGCGGCTGGCCGAGCTGTTGCTACGCCGACCGGGCGCTCTGGTCCCCGACCTGAGTGGGGTCCGGGTCCTCATCACCGCAGGCGGCACCCGGGAGCCCCTCGACCCGGTTCGCTACCTCGGCAACCGATCGTCGGGCCGGCAAGGGTTCGAGATCGCCTCTGTCGCCGCTGCCCGCGGCGCGCAGGTGAGCCTCATCGCAGCGAACGTCGAACTGCCGACGCCGGCCGGTGCCGAGCTCGTGCGGGTCGAGACCGCAGAACAGCTGCGACAGGCCACACATGCCGCGGCCAAGGACGCCGACGTCGTGATCATGGCGGCCGCCGTAGCCGACTTCCGCCCGGTGACCACGGTCGAGCACAAGATCAAGAAGTCCGAGGCAGCACCGGAACCCGTCGAGCTGGTCGGCAACCCAGACATCCTGGTGGAGCTGGTGGCCGCCCGCGACGCCGGGGAGTTCGCCGCCGTCGTGGTGGGATTCGCCGCCGAAACGGGTGACCAGACCGGTGACGTCCTCAGCCACGGCCGCGCCAAGTTGGCGCGCAAGGGCTGTGACCTGCTGGTGGTGAACGCGGTGGGAGCCGGACGGGCCTTCGGTCAGTCCGACAACGCCGCGATCATCCTCGACCGCGACGGCAGGGAGACCGAAGTGCCGTTCGGACCGAAGGCCCTGGTGGCGGCCGCGGTGTGCGATGCCGTGGTTTCCCGCCTCAATCGCTAGACTTTGCTCAATCCACATCAGGAACCATGGGAGATTTTGTGAGCCGACGCCTTTTCACCTCGGAGTCCGTGACCGAGGGCCATCCGGACAAGATTGCCGATCAGATCTCTGACGGCATCCTGGACGCCCTTCTCGCCGCCGACCCCGCCAGCCGGGTTGCGGTGGAGACCATGATCACCACCGGTCAGGTCCACATCGCCGGCGAGGTGACCACCGATGCGTACGCCGACATCCCCGCTATCGTGCGCAAGACGATCCTCGGGATCGGCTACGACTCCTCGCGTAAGGGCTTCGACGGTGAGTCCTGCGGTGTCAGCGTGTCCATCGGCGCGCAGTCCCCGGACATCGCCCAGGGGGTCGACACCGCCTACGAGAGCCGTGTCGAGCATTCCGAAGACGCCATCGCGGCGCAGGGTGCCGGTGATCAGGGCCTGATGTTCGGCTATGCCTCCGACGAAACGCCGGAATTGATGCCGCTGCCGATCTGGCTGGCCCACCGGCTGGCCGAGAAGCTGACCGAGGTCCGCAAGAACGGCACGATCCCCTACCTGCGTCCCGACGGTAAGACCCAGGTCACCATCGAGTACGTCAACAACAAGCCGGTTCGGCTGGACACCGTCGTGGTGTCGAGCCAGCACGCCGAGGACATCGATCTGGACACCCTTCTCAAGCCCGACATCGAGGAGCACGTCGTCAAGCCGGTCGTCGAGGCCGTCGCCGGACTGGACACCAGCGACTACCGGTTGCTGGTCAACCCGACCGGCCGTTTCGTCATCGGTGGACCGATGGGCGACGCCGGCCTGACCGGGCGCAAGATCATCGTCGACACCTACGGTGGCATGGCCCGGCACGGTGGCGGCGCGTTCTCCGGCAAGGATCCGTCGAAGGTTGACCGGTCCGCGGCCTACGCGATGCGCTGGGTGGCCAAGAACGTGGTGGCCGCCAAGCTGGCGACCCGCTGCGAGGTCCAGGTCGCCTACGCCATCGGCAAGGCCGAGCCGGTGGGCCTGTTCGTCGAGACCTTCGGCACCGAGACCGTTCCGGTTGAGCGGATCATCTCGGCGATCACCGAGACCTTCGACCTCCGTCCGGCCGCCATCATCCGGGACCTGGACCTGAAGCGGCCGATTTACCAGAAGACCGCGGCCTACGGCCACTTCGGTCGCGAAGACGCCGATTTCACCTGGGAGCGCACCGACCGCGCCGAGCAGCTCGCCAAGCTCGCGACCAGCTGAGACCAACGCTGTGGGGGCAGCGGTGACCGTGAGGGTCGCCGCTGCCCCCACAGTCGTTTGCTCGGGCTGCAGGCAGACGTCCGGGCAACCGCCATGGCGTTCGTCGATACCTGAGCACTGACCTCGGTCGATACCTCAGCACTGACCTCGGCTGAGGCCTCCGCTGCGAAAACCGTCGGTGCGGACTGGTAGGCATGAGGCGTGTCCAGCGTCGGCGGTAGCTCCGGCCGCCGGCCCGCGGCGGCCAATCCGATCGCGCGGGTGGCGGTCGATTCACCCTTGCCCCACCTGGACCGCCCCTTCGACTATCTCGTCCCGATCGAGCTCGACCAGGTCGTCGGTGCTGGTTCGCGGGTCCGCATCCGTTTCGCCGGACGACTGGTCGACGGGTGGGTGCTGAGCCGCGAACCGGCCAGCGAGCACGATGGCCGGCTGGCGTACCTCGAGCGCGGCGTGGGCGACGAACCGGTGCTCACGCCGGAAACCACGGCCCTTTTCCGCGCGGTTGCCGACCGATGGGCGGGCACCTTCGCCGACGTGGTGAGGCTCGCGGTTCCACCACGGCATGCCCGAGCCGAGGCTGCCGCCCCGATCTCGCCGAGCGCGCCGACGACCGCGCTGCAGTCCACTGGCTGGCCGCGCTACCGGGCCGGTGCGGCGTTCGTCGCTGCGGTCGCCGCGCACCGGCCCGCGCGTGCGGTGTGGAACATCCTGCCCGACGAGGACTGGCCGGTCCGCGTTGCCGAGTTGGTGCGCACCAGCGTGGCGGCCGGGCGTGGCGCCATTGTGGTCGTCCCCGACGCTCGCGACAGCGCACGGGTGGACGCCGCACTGTCGGCGACCATGCCCGCGGGCTCGCACGTGCTGCTGAGCGCCGAACTCGGTCCCGAGGCGCGGTACCGACGGTGGCTGGCCGTCCGGCGCGGGTCCGTGATGGCGGTCGTGGGCAATCGCTCCGCGGTGTACGCACCGGTGCGCGATCTGGGGCTGATCGTCCTGCTCGACGATGGCGATGACCTGCACGCCGAGCCCCGGGCCCCCTACCCACACGCACGCGACGTCGCCGTCCTGCGCTCGGCCCTGGGCGGCGCTGCGCTGATGATCGGTGGTCATGCCCAGACGGCCGAGGCCGCCCTGCTTCTGCAATCCGGCTGGGCTCAGCGCATCGCTGCGAGCCGGGACGAGCTGCGCGCGGCGGCGCCACGGGTGATCGCCACGGGCGACGACTTCGAGCTCGAGCGTGACCCGGTCGCCCGTTCCGCCCGGCTACCGGCGGTGGCCTTCCGAGCTGCGCGCCAGTCCTTGGCGGCCGGACACCCGGTGTTGCTACAGGTCCCGCGCCGGGGCTACGTCCCCTCTCTGGCGTGCGTGAAGGACCGCACCCCCGCTCGGTGTCCGACGTGTTCCGGGCCGCTGGCGGCCTCGGGCCCTGGCGCCACGCCGACCTGTCGCTGGTGCGGCCGGGCGGCCACGGACTGGCACTGCCCGGTCTGCTCGGGTCGGGCGCTGCGGGCGGTGGTGATCGGCGCCGGGCGGACGGCGGAGGAGATCGGCCGTGCCTTTGCGGGCACGGTGACCCGGACCAGCGCCGGAGACCAGGTGCTGGCCGAGATCCCGGACGGCCCGAGTGTGGTGGTGGCGACGCCGGGAGCCGAGCCCTTCGTCGCGGGCGGGTACGGAGCGGCTCTGCTGCTCGACGGTTGGGCGCTGTTGTCCCGCGCTGACCTGCGTGCGGGGGAGGAGGCGCTGCGCCGGTGGGCCAACGCCGCCGCTCTTGTCCGCGCCGACGGTCAGGTGATCGTGACTGCCGACGCGTCGCTGGCGCCGGTGCAGGCGCTGGTGCGCTGGGATCCCTCCGGCTTCGCCGAGCGCGAGCTGGCCGACCGGCGCGAGCTCGATTTCCCTCCGGTGAGCCGCATGGCGTCGCTGACCGGCGAGCCGGCCGATGTCGCCGAGCTGCTCGCCCTGGCCCACCTGCCGGCCAGCGCGCAGGAGCTGGGATCGGTCTCGGCGCCACCTCCACGCCGGGCCGGCCGTCCACTGCCGCCCACGTCCGAGACGATCAGGCTGCTGTTGCGCGTTCCCCGCGCCGACGGCGTGGCGTTGGCTGAGGCCCTGCACGCGGCGGCCGCGGTGCGCTCGGCGCGCAAGTCCGGTGGGCCCGTTCGAACCGCCCTGGATCCCCTCGAACTGTTCTGAACTCCCCGCGCTCCGGTTGAGGTTGCCCTCCTTGCTCGCGAGAAAGGCAACCTCAACGGATCGTGGGTGAGCAAGAAGGGCAACCTCAACGGTTGTCGGTCAGGGCGTCCTCGTAGGCGACGTCCTGCCCGGGGATGCCGTCCAGGGCGGCCCCCTCACGGGCCAGCGCCTGCATCACCGTCTCGTGCCCGTGCCCGTGCTCGGCGCTGACGGTTCGGCTGGACGCGTGAGTGGACGTGTGGTCGGTCGCGGAGCCGGATCCCTGGCCGGACTTGGCGAGCTCGGACTTGGCGAGCCCGGCATTCGGCGGCAGATCGCGATCGGGTTCGGCGTGCACGAACTTCTCGCCCCGCATCAGCGAGGCCACCGCGGCGATGAGCAGCATCACGATCGACGCGCCGAAGGCGATCAGCAGCCCGTGCTTGAACGCGTCGGCAATCAGGTGCGGGAAGAACTGCTGACCGGTCAGAGCTGCGACATCGACGCCCGAGCCAGGCTGAAGCTGTTGCGGATCGACCTGGTGAACCAACTGCTGGATCGGGTTGTCGCCGAGGAAGGCCGCGAACAGGGTCCCGACGGGCGGAATGTGCGAAATCGTGTGGGCTGCCTCGGGCGTGATACCGAGCTTGGTCAGGCCTGCGTACATCGAGTCCGGCAGTCGGCTGGCCAGCCCGATCGCCATCAGTGTGAAGAAGCCGCCCATTGACAGGACCATCCCGGCGTTCATGCCGGTGGCCCGGATACCGGAGGCCGCACCACGCTCGGAGGCGGGCACCGCGTTCATGATCGCCGCCGAGTTGGGGGCGGCCATCAAGCTCATCCCGATACCGTTGGCGGCCAGCAGGGCGGCGAACACCACGTAGTTGAAGTCCGCCGGAATCAGGATCAGGCCCAGGAACGTGGCCGCGGTGAGCAGCAGCCCACCGGTGGCGAAGGCCCTCGCCCCGAACCGGTCGGACAGCGCGCCCGAGGCGGGGCCCGCGATCAGGAATCCGACGGTCAGCGGAAGCATGTAGATACCGGCCCAGAGCGGGGTGTCGTGGAAGGCGTAGCCGTGCAGCGGCAACCAGATCCCCTGCAGCCAGATGATCAGCATGAACTGCAGACCACCGCGTGCCATCGACGAGAGGAAGTTGACGCTCTGCCCCGCCGCGAACGCCCTGATTCGGAACAGCGACAGGTCCATCATCGGATCGGCGACGCGGGTCTCGATGAACCCGAAGGCGATCAGCAGGAGCCCGCCGCCGATCAGACCGGTCAGCACCTTCGGTGACGTCCAGCCCATGGTGTGACTGCCGTAGGGCTGCAGGCCGTAGGTGATGGCGACCAGGATCGCGATCAGGCCGATGCCGAAGCTGAGGTTGCCCCACCAGTCGATAGCGATCCGGGCCGCGTTGTTGCGCGGCTTGTCCCGCAGGCTGCGATAGCCCATCCAGGTGCCCCAGATCCCGACGGGCACGCTGACCCAGAACACCGCACGCCAGTGCCATTCCGACAGCAGGCCGCCGATCACCAGGCCGAGGAAGGACCCGCCGATGCCGGCGACCTGGTTGACACCGAGGGCGAACCCGCGCCGGTCGGCAGGGAAGGCGTCGGTGATCAGGGCGGTCGAGTTCGCGGTCAGCATGGCGCCGCCGACACCCTGCACCACTCGCAGGACGATGAGTTCGAGGGCCCCGGCGGCGCCGCTGTTCGGGATCAGCGCGCAGGCGATCGAGGCGATCGTGAAGATCAGGAAGCCCAGGTTGAACAGCTTCGCGCGCCCGTACTGATCACCGAGCCGCCCGAAGGTCACGACCAGGACCGCTGTGACCAACAGATAGCCCATCAGCATCCACAGCAGGTAGGAGATGTTGGACGGTGCCAGCGGATCGAGTCCGAGTCCGGCGAAGATCGCCGGCAGCGAGATGAGCAGGATCGAGGAGTTCAGGGTCGCGGCCAGGATGCCGACGGTGGTCACGGACAGCGCGACGCGGCGCTCGTGAGCAGCAGGATCAAGCACAGTGGATTCCTTCCTTCGTTAGCCATGCTAACTAATGTGGGTTTCCCGCGCGTAACCGGTAACTAAACTCACGTGCTGTGACCGTCCTCCCCATCCGCCTGTTCGGCGACCCGGTGCTGCGCACCCGGGCCGACGAGGTGACCGTGTTCGACAAAGAGCTTCGCCAGCTGGTCTCCGACCTGCGCGAGACCATGCTCGACGCGCCTGGGGCAGGGCTGGCGGCGCCACAACTGGGTGTGAGTCTGCGGGTGTTCACCTACTGGCTCAGCGAGGATCAGCAGGGTCACCTGATCAATCCGGTCCTGCACTTCCCGTCGGAGGACATGCAGGACGGTCCCGAGGGCTGTCTGTCGATCCCTGGCCTGTCCTGGGATTGCGCGCGACGCGAGCACGTCGTGGCCCATGGCCAGAACGAGTACGGCGACCCGGTCACCGTCGAGGGAACCGCGCGCCTGTCCAGGTGCATCCAGCACGAAACCGATCACCTCGACGGCGTGCTGTTCGTCGATCGCCTCGACGCCGAAACCCGACGCGCGGCGATGGCCGAGATCCGCAACGCCGAATGGTCGGGGCTCACCCCGCCGGTCGTCAAGGTCAGCCCGCACGGCGCGGGCGCCGGTGGCGGGGGCGGTGCTCTCGGTCCCGGGAGCATGTTCGGGCTACGCCGGTGAGGCTGCTGTTCGCCGGCACCCCCGAGGTCGCCCGCCCGTCGCTACAGGCCCTGATCGACAGCCCCAACCACGAGGTCGTCGGCGTACTCAGCCGGCCCGAGAGTCGCTCCGGCCGCGGTCGCTCGCTCACCGCCTCGCCAGTGGCCGCCCTGGCCCAGGACCATTCCCTGCCGCTGTTCTCCCCGGCGCGGCCATCGGACCCGGATTTCGTCGCGGCGCTGACCGAGCTCGCGGTGGATGCCTGCCCGGTCGTGGCCTACGGGGCCCTGCTCCGGCAACCGACGCTGAGCGTGCCCCGGATCGGCTGGATCAATCTGCACTTCTCCTTGTTGCCCGCCTGGCGCGGTGCCGCGCCGGTTCAGCACGCCCTGCTCAACGGCGACGAGTTCACCGGCGCGTCGACCTTCCTCATCGGTCCGGGTCTGGACGACGGCCCGGTCTTCGGTGTCCTGACCGAGCGCATTCGGCCTGATGACACCAGCGGGAATCTGCTTGAGCGGTTGTCCGAGGCCGGAGCGGGCTTGCTGCTGGCCACCATGGACGGCATCGCCGACGGCAGCCTGAGCCCCGTGGTCCAACCCGTCGACGGTGTCTCGCTGGCGCCGAAGCTGACCCCGGCTGACGCACAGGTTCATTTCGACACCCCGGCCATCGCCCTCGAACGGCGCATCCGGGCGTGCACTCCGGCCCCCGGCGCGTGGACCGAAGCCGGTTCGGTGGGTGCCGACCGGCTCAAGCTCGGCCCGGTCCGGATCGCCACCGCAGAGCACGGACTGGCGCGCGGCGACCTCAAGCCGGGCGAGCTGGAGGTGCGCCGGCGGGCTGTGTTCGTCGGCACCCTTACCGATGCGGTCGAACTCGGCTCCGTCCAGCCCGCCGGAAAGAAGTCGGTGCCCGCCGCGGACTGGGCTCGTGGCGCACGGCTGGTGTCCGGGACTCGTCTTGGCTGACCAGGCGCGCCGAGTTGCCTACGAGTTGTTGCAGGCGGTCAGCCGGGACGACGGGTACGCCAACCTCGTGCTGCCGCGCCTGCTGGACTCGGCCGCCCTCACCGGTCGTGACGCAGGGCTGGCCACCGAACTCGGCTACGGCACGTTGCGGGCGTCGGGAGTTCTCGATGAGATTCTGTCCCGCTGCGCCACCCGACCGCTGGACGACATCGAGCTCGGGGTGCTCGATCTGCTGCGGCTGGGTTCTTACCAGCTGCTCAAGACCCGTATCCCGCCGCACGCCGCCGTCGCCACGACCGTGAGCCTGGCCCGGACCGTGGGACACGCCCGCAGTGCCGGATTCATCAACGCGATCCTGCGCAAGGTCGCCAGCCGCGACTTCGACGGCTGGGGCGAACAGATCGGCGCGGGGGCGTCGGAACTGGGACGGCTGGCTCTGCGGTTCAGCCATCCCGGTTGGATCGTCGCCGCTTTCGAACAGGCCCTGGGCGGACCATCGGGCTCGTCGGTCGCCGAGCTGGCCGATCTGCTCGAGGCCGACGACGCCCGCCCCGACACTCACCTGGTCGCGTGGCCCGGACGCTGCGACCCCGCGGAGTTGGTCGAGCAGTCCGACGGGGAGGCCGGGCCGTACTCGCCCTTCGCGGTGCGGATGGCGGGTGGGCGGCCCGCCGATATCGCGGCTGTACGCGAACACCGAGCCGGGGTGCAGGACGAAGGCAGCCAACTGTGTGCCTGGGCGCTGACCCGGTTTCCCGATGCCGTCCCCGAGGGCAATGCGGACGGTATCGCCGCAGTCCCTCGCTGGCTGGACCTGTGCGCGGGCCCGGGCGGTAAGGCCGCACTGCTGGCCGCGCTGGCGGCGGAGGCCGGCGCCGAGCTAGTCGCCAACGAATTGCATCCGCATCGGGCCGAACTCATTGCCGCTGCGGTAGCCGGCTGGCCGGTCGAGATCCGGATCGGGGACGGCCGCACGCTGATCGACCACGCCGGCTTCGACCGAATCCTGCTGGACGCGCCGTGCACCGGGCTCGGGGCGCTACGTCGTCGGCCCGAGGCACGGTGGCGCAAGAGCCCGGCCGACCTGCAGGAGCTCGTCCGTCTACAGGCTGACCTGCTCGATGCCGCCGCCGGGCTGCTGCGCGTCGGCGGGGTGCTGGCCTACGTGACGTGCTCGCCGCATCCGGCCGAGACCACCGCCCAGGTCTCAGCCGTACTGAAGCGCCATCCCGCGCTCGAACTCGTCCCCGCCGGCGCGGCGTTCGGTTCGATCCCGCGGAGCGAGGCCGCCGGGTTGGCCGAGGCGGTCCAACTGTGGCCGCATCGGCACGGCACCGACGCGATGTTCTTCGCCGCGTTCCGCCGCAACCGGTAACCGCCGCAGCCGGTAACCGCCGAAGCCGGTAACCGCCGAAGCCGGTAAGGGCCGCGCGGATCGTTCCCGCTGTCCGTCCCAGCCATCGGCAACCACTGCGTGGACCGCACCGCCGCCACGACCGCGAGAGCCGTGCGGAAGCGGGCGAATAGACTGTGCAGCCGTGCCCGCTTCGACGCCTGAGCCCATGATCGCTCCCAGCATCCTGTCGGCTGACTTCGCGCATCTGGCCGATGCCGCGGACTCGGTATCACGGGCGGACTGGCTGCACGTCGATGTCATGGACAACCATTTCGTGCCTAACCTGACCCTTGGATTGCCGGTCGTGAAAAGCCTGCACAAGGCCACCGACCTCCCGCTGGACTGCCATCTGATGATCACCGATCCGGATCGGTGGGCTCCGGGATACGCCGAAGCCGGCGCGGCGAACGTGACCTTTCACGTGGAGGCCGCGGCCAACCCGATCCAGACGGCGCGAGCGATCCGATCGGCCGGGGCGCTGGCCGGACTGTCGCTCAAGCCGGGTACCGCGCTCGATCCGTACTTCGAGATCCTGAAGGAGTTCGACACCCTGCTGATCATGTCCGTCGAGCCGGGATTCGGAGGCCAGGCCTTCATGCCGGAGGTGCTCGGCAAGGTCACCGCGGCCCGTCGCGCCGTCAACGCCGGACACCTTCGGCTCTTCATCGAGATCGACGGCGGCATCGGCGAGGACACCATCGTGCAGGCGGCCGAGGCCGGCGTGGACGTGTTCGTCGCGGGGTCGGCGGTGTACGCCGCCGACGATCCGGACCGGGCCGTGACGCGGTTGCGCGAACTGGCGCGGGACGGGATGGCCCGGTGCGAGGCCGAGATCGGTCGCGGATGACCGGGCCCGATCCGACCGCTGCCGATCCGGCGACCTCGGCCCCGCCCGCCGCCGATCCGGGCGGCGTGCCCGCGGGCGGCAGCGAGGCGGCGGTCTCCGAGGCGGAGCTGGCCGCGATGGCCTCGGCGGCCGAGCTGGCCCGCACCGTGCTCGGACGGACGAGCCCCAACCCGCCGGTGGCCGCGATCATCCTGGACGCCCGTGGACACCGGGTGGGCTCAGGCGTCACCTCGCCGCCCGGCGGTCCCCACGCGGAGGTCGCGGCGCTCGCCGAGGCCGGGACCGCCGCCCGGGGCGGAACGGCCGTCGTCACGCTGGAACCCTGTAATCATGTGGGACGAACCGGTCCGTGCAGCGAGGCTTTGATCGCGGCCGGTATCCGCCGGGTGGTCTACGCGGTGCCGGACACCAACCCGACCGCGGCCGGGGGCGGAGAGCGGCTGTCAGCCGCGGGGGTGGAGGTCTTCGGCGGGGTCGCAGAGACCGAGGTTGCCACCGGAGCCCTGCGCTACTGGCTGCACGGCCTGGACAACGGTCGCCCCTTCGTGACCTGGAAGTTCGCCGCGACCCTGGACGGGCGCAGCGCGGCGGCGGACGGCACCTCACGGTGGATCACCAACCCGTTGGCTCGGGCCGACGTCCACGCCCTGCGCAGTGAGGTCGACGCGATCGTCGTCGGCAGTGGCACCGTGCTGGCCGATGATCCGCAGCTGACCGCACGCCCGCACGCCGCGAGCAGCACGAGCCGGTCGGAGTCCGACGCGGCGGGCGCGGATGCGCCGGCCGAGCACCAGCCGTTGCGGGTCGTGCTCGACCGCCGTCACCGGGTCGGTCCGCAGGCGCGGGTGTTCGACGACTCGGCCGAGACCGTGAGCCTCGACACGGCCGTGCCGCGCTTCGCGCTGAAGGCGTTGTTCGATCGAGGTGTTCGGCACATCCTGCTGGAGGGCGGTCCGACCTTGGCCGGAGCTTTCCTGGAAGCCGGCCTCATCGACGAGGTCGTGGCCTACCTGGCGCCGACCCTGTTGGGCGCCGGGCCGGCCGCGCTCAGCGACGCGGGAATAACGACCATGGCCGGGGCGGTCACACTGACAGGAGTGGTTGTCACCCAGTTGGGCGACAACGTCAAGATCGTGGGTCGCCCCCGGCGATTCGACGGGCAGGAGGGCTGAGCAATGTTCACCGGCATCGTGGAGGAGCTCGGTGACGTCCTGCGACTGTCCCGCAATGGGGACTCAGCCGTACTGACCATCAGGGCCGGCACCGTGGCCGAGGACGTCAAGCACGGCGCCTCGATCGCGGTCAACGGGGTCTGCCTCACCGTCGTCGGTCAGCGACCGGAGCCCGCGGGCATGGTGGAGTTGGACTTCGATGTGATGGCCGAGACGCTCAACCGCAGCGTCATCGGGGACCTGTCCGCCGGTGACCAGGTCAACCTGGAACGGGCGGCCCGGGTGGACAGCCGCCTGGACGGTCACATCGTGCAGGGTCACGTGGACGGCACCGCGGTCGTGCAGCGGCGGACGCCTGGCACCGAATGGGAATCGTTTCGCTTTGCATTGCCTTCAGACCTGGCCAGATATGTGGCGGAAAAGGGCTCGATCGCCGTGCACGGCGTCTCCTTGACGGTGACCGCCGTCGGCGCGGACTACTTCGAGGTCGGTCTCATCCCGGAGACGTTGCGGGCGACCAACCTGGGGTCACGACAGATCGGCGACCCCGTCAACCTCGAGGTCGACGTGCTGGCGAAGTACACCGAGCGACTACTGGCCGCGCGGTTGGGCAACATGAGAAGTGGTGGCGAGCAGTGACAAGACTGGACTCGGTGGAGCGGGCGATCAAGGACATCGCCGCGGGCAAACCGGTGGTGGTGGTCGACGACGAGGACCGCGAGAACGAGGGCGACCTGATCTTCGCGGCCGAGCTGGCGACACCCGAACTGGTCGCGTTCATGGTCCGATACACCTCGGGCTACATCTGCGTGCCGATCACCGAGACCGAGGCCGACCGTCTCGATCTGCCGCCGATGTTCCGGGTGAACCAGGATCGGCGGGGCACCGCCTACGCCGTCACGGTCGACGCGCGCGAAGGGGTGTCCACCGGGATCTCCGCGCAGGACCGGGCCCACACCATCCGGCTGCTGGCTGATCCTGAGACCACCTCGGCCGACCTGGCCCGGCCCGGTCACATCGTCCCGCTGCGCGCCCGCGACGGGGGGGTGCTGCGCCGACCCGGGCACACCGAGGCCGCGGTCGACCTGGCGGTACTGGCGGGTCTGGGCCCGGCGGGTGTGCTGTGCGAGATCGTGAGCGAGAAGGATCCCTCCGGCATGGCGCGCGCCGAGGAGCTGCGGGTGTTCGCCGACGAGCACGACCTGGCACTGATCTCGATCGCCGACCTGATCGCCTACCGGCGCCGCTTCGACAAGCTGGTCGAGCGGGTGGCCGAGGCGCGAGTGCCGCTGCGCTACGGCGAGTACACCGCGGTCGGGTACTCCTCCTCCTACGACAGCCGCGAGCACGTGGCCTTCGTCTTCGGTGACATCGGCGACGGAATGGACGTGCTCGTGCGGGTGCACTCCGAATGCCTGACCGGCGATGTGTTCGGATCGCTGCGCTGTGACTGCGGACCTCAGCTGGACGCCGCCCTCGCCGCGGTCGCCCGTGAGGGCCGGGGCGTTGTGCTCTACATCAGAGGTCACGAGGGGCGGGGCATCGGGCTGCTGCACAAGCTGCAGGCCTATCAGCTGCAGGACGCCGGCCGCGACACCCTGGAGGCCAATCTGGACCTCGGGCTGCCGGCCGATGCCCGCGACTACGGCACCGGGGCGCAGATACTGGCCGACCTGGGTATCAAGACGATGCGTTTGCTGACCAACAACCCGGCCAAGCGGGCGGGGCTGGAAGGCTACGGGCTGTCGGTGATCGGTCAGGTTCGGCTGCCCACCCACGTCAATCCGGAGAATCTGCGATATCTGCAGGCCAAACGTGATCGGATGGGCCACGAGCTCGATCTCGACGCGGGCGAGTCTGCCTTCGCCGAGGCGCTGGATTCGGCCGCACCAGCACGGGAGGTCACGACATGAGCGGGCACGGAGCGCCGGAGACCGGCGCCGTCGCCGGGGCCGCGGGCCTGCGGGTCGTGGTGATCGCGGCCCAGTGGCACCCCGAGGTGATGGCCGGGCTGGTGTCCGGTGCCCGGCGGGCGCTGCAGGCATCGGAGGTTGTCGAGGCCAAGGTGGTTCACGTTCCGGGGACGTTCGAACTCGCGGTCGCGGCGGCGCGCATCGCCGCAGCCGGCGACGTCGACGCGATCGTCGCCCTGGGGGTCGTCATCCGGGGTGGCACGCCCCATTTCGACTACGTCTGCCAGGCCGCCACGAACGGACTCACCGACGTCAGCGTGCGAACCGGCGTTCCGGTCGGTTTCGGTGTCCTCACTTGTGACGACGACCAGCAGGCCCTCGATCGGGCCGGGCTGAGCGGATCGAAGGAAGACAAGGGTTTCGAGGCGACCCAGGCCGCGCTGGCAGCAGCGGTGATCCTGGCCGGCTACCCACTGCCGTAGCGATGAGCGTTCCCGCCGTTGCCGGACTGGTTCTGGCCGCCGGAGCCGGGCGCCGCTTCGGCGGCCCCAAGGCCGAGGTCGAACTCGACGGGATCCGGCTGGTCGATCGTTGCGTGGCCGTGCTGCGGGCCGGGGGCTGTGACCCGGTGCTGGTCGTGGCCCGCCACGAGCTGAGCGCCGACGGGGCCCGCGTGGTGATCAACCCAGACCCCGACCGCGGGATGGGTTCGTCGTTGTCGATCGGACTCGCCGCGGTCGAAGCAGCCGGCTCCGGCGCCTGCGTACTCGTGCTGGTGGACCAGGTCGGCATCAGCCCGGCGGAGATTCGGTCGTTGACGGCGGTGCATTCCCGTTCCGGTGAACCGGTCGTCGTCGCGCGGCGGGAGGGTCGCCGGTCGCATCCGGTCCTACTGGCCCGGGGCGTGTTTGCCGAGGTGATGCTGCTGGCCGAGGGTGATTCCGGCGCACGGCGCTACCTGGACACGCACGCCGAACAGGTGCGCTTCGTCGACCTCGACGGGCGCATCGAGGACATCGACACCGTCAGCGATCTGCGCCGATTGAGCAGCCGGCCTCACTCGGACTGACCTACGGCCCGCCGGGCCAGCGCCGCCAGGGCTGTCGGAAAGATCTCAGCCGGTGGTGTCACCAGCCCGGCGCCGACCTGGCCGACGCCCGCGACGCGGCCGGCCATCCCGGTGTTGATCTGCGGCAGGATCTGGGTCCGGACCACCTTTGTGACGTCGATACCCGTGGCCACGCCGCGGAAATCGAGGATGGGGATCGAGTACATCGGGTGCTCGGCCACGGTGATCTCGTACATCCGGCGCGAATGGGCTAGCGCGTCTGCGACCTGGCCACCCACGAAGCGGACGATCGCCGGTGCGGCGGCCATGGCGAAACCGCCGAGACCGGCCGTTTCGGTGATGGCGGAGTCTCCGATGTCGGGGTTGGCATCGTCCGGGCCGTAATCGCCGAGGAACAGCCCGTCGGCCAGTTGAGCCGGCCCGGTGAACCATTCCGCTCCCGTCCCGGCGACCTGGATGCCGAAGTCCGTTCCGTTGCGGGCCATCGCGACCACGACGGTGGAACCTGGCAGATCGCGCGCGGCGTCCATCGTCAGCTTGCACGCGGGCATGGCCAGGTTGAGGAAGAAGTGGTCGTTGGCCGAGACGAAGCGGACCGCTTCGGCGACCTCCGCGGCCGGGGCCGGTGCGTTGATCAGCTCGGGCAGCAACTCCCGCAGCAACATCAGCGTGCCCGCCCGGTTGCGGTTGTGGGCTTCGTCGCCCATCTGCAGCATCTGCGCCAGGATGGCCTTGAGATCGACCGGCCCGTGTGCCCGTACGGCGTGTTGCAGCAGGGGCGCGAGTACGTCCGACATCCACCGAAGCCGGGTGAGGACCTCGGGGGAGTACGCGCCGTAGCGCAGGACCTTGCCCAGCCCCTCGTTGAGGGTGCAGTAACTGCGACGTCCGGTCTCGGGGTCCTCGACCACGAAGACCCACATCGACGCGGAGATCACGCCCGCCATCGGTCCGACGGCGTCGTGGTGATGGCAGGGATCGAGCGTGACGCCGGAGCCGGTCTCGAACAGTGCTGCCGCCGCTTCGGGATCGTCGACCAGTCCCTCCAGGGCCGCGGCTCCCATCAGGGCGCCCCGCAGCGGTCCAGAGGCCCGTTCCCACTCGATGGGCGGCCCGGCGTGCAGGAAATCCCCGGGGTCGATGCCTAAGGTCGGACCGGCCGGTACGACGTCGACCAGCAACGCTCGGGTGGTGGTGATGCGCCGGACGGCCTCCGCGTTGGCCGCCACCCGTCGAGGATCGGCCATCACCGTGGCCAGGTCCGCTTCGGTACCGGCCATCGGCGGGCGCCAATCGACCCTGTGCGGTGATACGCCCTGAGCCGTCAAGGCGTCGGCGAACAACCCGACGCCGGCGGTGATGGTGGGGCCGGCGGAGGATGTCCGCAGCAACCGGGCACTCACGCCGTCACTCCGTGCCCGGAGGGCTGAGCGCCACCGAGCAGCGCCAGCGCGTGCCGGGTAGCCGCGGCGTTGGAAGCGAACACCGATGCCCCCGCCTGATGCAGGCGCTCGGCGGTCGCGGTCGCGTTCTGCGGATCCTGTCGTGTGCCGATCAGGCTCACCACGACGGGGGGTGCGCCGGCACTGCGAGCGTTCAACACCGGCAGCAGCACGCCGGCCGGATCCGGATGTGCGCCGTGGCCCAGCACCACATCGAGCAGGACGACGCCCGTCTGCGGGTCGAGCAGCGCGGCCTGCACCGCCTGGGTCCGCAGCGAGGGATCGATCATCGGGTGCGCCCGTCCGCGGGTCAGCTCGTCGGAACCGAAGTCGATCATGCTGTGGCCCTCGACGGTTCGGTCCGGTGCGACGGAGAACCCGTCCAGCTGTTGCGCACCGGTCAGGGCGATGTTGGACCGGATCGGCCCCAGCGAGCCGCTCGCCAGCAGCATGGCCTCGTCACACAGCGTCCCACCGCAGAACAGCCCGCGAAGCCAGCCTGGGCGTGAGCGTTGCCCGTCATCGGCGATCCACGCCGGCCAATCGGGAATCCGTCGGTGCAGCAGGCCGATTGCCCGCTCGGTGGCCGCGGTCAGATCGGGCTGACCGGGACCCAGCAGGGCGAACTCGACCGGCGTGCTCAGGTGCCGCGCCGCGCGGTGCAACTGCTCGCTCACCTCCGGCGCCGGAGGCTTGGAAACGACCAGGATCAGCTCGGTGCCCGGGTCGTCCTCGAGCAACCGCATTGCGGCCAGGCTGGACCGCCCGGCCACCTCGGCCGACAGGTCTCGACCGCCGACGCCCAGCGCCGCGCTGACGCCGACGCCCGCGGTGTCCAGCAGTGCGAGGACCTGCTGCGCTCCGGTGCCCGAGGCCGCGACCAGACCGACCGGACCTGCCTGCACGGTATGGGAGAACCCGAGTCCGACGCCGTTGACGACGGCAGTGCCACAGTCCGGTCCCATGACCAGCAGGCCGAGTTCGGCCGCCCGCTCCTTGAGCCGAATCTCCTGCGCCACGGTGACGTTGTCGGAGAACAGCAGCACGTCGTTGCCGGAATCGAGGGCGTCCATCGCTTCGGTGAAAGCGTGCTGGCCGGGTACGGAGATGAGAGCCAGACCGGGCCCGAAGAGTTGACTGGCCGACCCGATCGTTCGGGGGGCGGCCGACGCTCCGCTCGTCGTCTCGCCGCCTTGGGTGCCGGCGGGCCGGGCCAGCAGTCCGGCTACGGCGTCGGCGGCGGCACCGGCGGACTCGGTGTCCTCGGCGCGCACGGCGATCACCATTTCGTTGCCGGTCCATTCCTGCTCGGGAAGGACGAAGCCCATCCCGGCCAGCACCTGCAGGTTGAGTTCGGTCGCCATCGCCACTTGGGCGGTCCGCACGCCGGGGCGTTGGCTCAGCGTCTGGCTGATCTGGAGCAGCGCGACCGAGTCGGCGTAGAGCCCCCGCTGGACGAGCACGGAATCAACGGTCACAGCGCGGTCCTCCCGTTCGCTCCGAGGTCCGGGCACGGTGGCGTGCCGGCCGCGATCAGCATGCCCGTGGCCAGGGCAAGGCCGGAGGTGTGGCCGATCGACAGCAGCCCGGTGAAGGCGTCGGCCACCGTAGCCCTTCCCGCAGCCGCAGCCGTAGCCGTAGCCGTAGCCGTAGCCGTAGCCCTAGCCGTAGCCGTAGCCGTAGCCGTAGCCGTAGCCGTAGCCGTAGCCGTAGCCGTGTCTGGTCCCTGCTGGGTGTCCAGCGACGAGCCCGCCCGAATCACCTCCGGCGGCCCCTCGCCGGCCGCCGCCCGGCGCAAGAGGCTGCGGGACAGGCTCGTGGTGGCCGCGGGACGGCGATCGAGCTCAGCCTCGATCAACAGCGACGCCAGCGCTGCGACCGGATGTCCCGACATCCACAGCCCCGCCAGCCAACCCGCCAGGACGTCGTCGCCGGCCGGCGTCAACCCTGGGCCGCGCCCGAGCAGCGCCGAGATCGCCTGATCCGGTGCCTGAGCGAGGGCGGCAAGCGACCCGGGCGGCAGGTCCAGCCGCCCGGCGACGTCCGGCCCGATGATCTCGCGAGCTGCCGCCAACGCCGACGGGGCGAAGCGCATCGCCGCGCCGTGGGGACGAACGGTCGCGACTCGCTCGTCCACGACGCGCACGCTGAACCGGCCGGTCGCCAGCCCGTCGGAGAAGAGCTCGACGGGCCCGCGCAGGTCCGACAGCCGCGTGCCGCTGGTCTGCAGCTGCACCGCGATCGCCGACACCACCGAATCGCTGTCAACCACGGCGATGACCTCCTCGCGACCCGCCGGGCCCGCCGGCAACCGCAGGTAGACGGCCTGCGGGAAGGCACCGATGACCTCGGCCGGACCGGGTCGCTCCGCCAGCAGCCGGCGGACGAACGCCGTCGCGGTCGCGGCCCACACCCCGGATTCGGGTTCGACGCTGCCGCGGCGGTCGGTGATCGGCACGCGGTGGACCCTTCGCAGGCAGCGCGGCACGAGTCACCGGTCGGCGGTGTGTTCGTGCCTTTGTCTGGCAGGAAAGTAACCGGGTCGGATACGGTCTGCCGATGGTCACAGTTGCCAACGATCGGGCCCCGAACCCGTGGGACTTGCCAGATCGTCCCAACAAGGGCATCTCGGTCCGATCGCTGCTCGCCATGCCAAGCCTGGCCGGGACCACGGTGCTGGCCGGTCATTCCGGCCTGGATCGACTCGTGCTCGGGGTGAACGTGATGGAAGTCCCCGACATCCTGCCCTGGGTCAAGCCGGCGGAGCTGCTGGTCACCACCGCCTTCGCCCTGAGCCAGGCGCCGGAGTCCGAGCGCGTCCCGGCTTTCACCCAGCTGATCGACGAGCTCGACGAACGCCGGTTGTCCGCCTTGGGGGTCAAGCTCGGCCGTTACATCTCCGAGGTCCCGACCCCGGTTCTCGAACGCGCCGACGCGCGAGGGTTTCCCATCCTGCGGCTGCCGGACGGCCTGGCCTTCGACGAGGTGCTGGCCGAGGTATTCAGCGAACTGCTGGACCGGCAGTCACGCGTGCTGGCCGAAGCAGACCAGCTCCACCGGGCGATCTCGGCCATCGTGCTGGCCGGCGGGGGCCTGCCCCAGATCGCCGACGAGGTCTCCCGGTTGCTGGAGTCGGTGGTCCTGATCAGCACCCCGGACGGCCGCATCCTCGCCGACGAGGGCGGTGAGCCGCACCGCTCCGCCCTGGAGTCCAGCGGCCAGTTCGATCCGAGCGGACGGTTCCTGGTCGAGCGCTGGCGCGACGGGTACCAGCAGGTGCCCGGGCCGGCGGAAGGTTCCCAGCCGGGCAGCCTGGCGATGACCTCGATCGTCGCCGGCGGGATCGACCACGGCCGCATCATCGCCTATCGCGGCGACGACGGACTCCCGGGCGGGACAGTCCAGGCGTTGGAACGGGTGGCGATCGTGGCCGCTCTGACCATCACCAAGGAGCTGGCCGTCTCGGCCGTGGAGGGCAAGTTCCGCGGAGACTATCTGCGTGATGTGCTGACCGGCCTGATCCCGGTCGACGAGTCGGTCATCGCCCACTGCTCCTCGCTGGGCTGGGACATCGACCGGCCGATGGTCGTCCTCGTGGCCGAGCTCGATCCCTCCGATCCCAACGACAAACGCGCCCCGGTCGGGGTCGTGCACCGCTCGCAGCACGAGCGCTTCTCCTCGGCCTGGCACCAGGTCGTCCGTGCCCGCGACAAGAGCGCACCAGTGGTCGCGTTCAGTCAGGAAGTCATCGTCCTGCTGCCGGTCGCCTCCGTACTGGAGGCCGCCGCTCCGGTGGAACAGGTCGTCGCGGCGGTGACGGGTGACCGTGGCGGGGGGCGCCGGTCGTTCTGCACCGGCGTGTCACGGCCGCTGACCGGCCCGGCCCAGATTGCCGCCGGCTACGCACAGGCCCGCAAGGCCGTCATGGTCGGCCGCCGCGTGCATGGTCACGGCAGCCTGTCGCATTTCGACTCCCTCGGCGTCCACCGGCTGCTGTCGCTGGTTCCCGATCCCGCGGAACTGCGCTCGTTCGCCACCGAGGTACTGGGCGAGCTCAGCACCGAGTCGGCCGAGTCCTCGGACCTGCGGACAACGCTGCAGACCTTGCTGGACACCAATCTCAACGTCGCCGAAACTGCTCGCCTGCTGCACTTTCACTACAACACGCTGCGCTACCGAATCGGCAAGCTGGAGCGGATCGTGGGGCCGTTCACCACCGACCCGCATCTGCGACTGGACGTCGCCCTGGCCTTGCAGGTGGTGCAGATGCAGGGAATCTGATAGCCGAGGTTCGTGACACCGATGTTGCGCCCGCCGCCCCGCGTGTCACCAATGATGACGCGATCTTTCGTCAACACTCCACCATGTCGATGAACGGTTGATGTCAATAGCGTCCCAGCACAGCCAGACCGCACCAGTTCTCCGTACAGCCCGTCTCCCGAGGAGGCCGTGATGGCAGCGTTCGGATGGAAGTTGGCCTACGAGGGAAGGACCCCGCCGCCGGGTGGCGTCGTCAAGCCGGACGAGCGACTGTCGTGGGCGAGGATGGGTGGCCTGGGCGCGCAACACGTCGTAGCCATGTTCGGCGCCACCTTCGTGTTTCCGGCGATCATGGGGCTCAATCCCAACCTCGCGGTGATGATGTCGGGCATCGCCACGATCATCTTCCTGTTGATCGTCAAAGGGCGCGTTCCGTCGTACCTGGGGACGTCGGCCTCCTTCGTCGCCGCGGTCGCGGCCATCCGCGCACAGGGCGGAGATTCCGCGCACGTCACCGGCTCGATCATGGTTGCCGGTCTGATCCTCGCCGTGGTCGGCGTGATCGTGCACTTCGGCGGGAGCCACTACGTCCGCGCGATCCTGCCGCCGGCCGTCACGGGTGCCGTCGTGATGCTCATCGGGTTCAACCTGGCGACGGTCGCAACCACGACGTACTTCCCGACGGAGCAGTGGATCGGACTGCTCACCGCGGCCTTCGTGACCGCCGTCGCCGTGCTCACCCGAGGTTTCATCAGCAGGATCGCGATCTTCCTCGCGCTGATCTTCGGCTACCTCATCTCGTGGATCGCCGACCGGATCAACGACGTGCCCAAGTGCGGTGGCCAGATCGTGGCCGCCTGCACCGGCACCGGCCACCGCATCGACTGGAGCGGGGTGAAAAGTGCCCACTGGATCGGGTTGCCCAAGGACATCGTCAGCCCGACCTTCGGCCCGCTCACCGGCCCGCACCTGCCCGACTTCAAGTTCACCTTCATCCTGCTGGTGATTCCGTCGGTCATCGCGTTGCTGGCCGAGAACGCCGGGCACGTCAAGGCGGTTTCGGAGATGACGGGCGATGACCTGGATCCCTACCTCGGCCGGGCCTTCATCGGTGACGGTGTGGGCACCGCGCTTGCCTCGTTCGTCGGTGGCTCGCCGACGACCACCTACGCCGAGAACATCGGTGTCATGGCCGCGACCAGGGTGTACTCGACGCTGGCGTACTACATCGCCGCCCTCGTCGCGATCCTGTTCGGCTTCTGCCCGAAGTTCGGCCAGCTGGTCGCGTCCACGCCGAGCGGGGTGCTCGGCGGCATCACCTTGGTGCTCTACGGCATGATCGGCCTGCTCGGGGCCAAGATCTGGGTCGAGAACCGGGTCGATTTCGCCAACCCGATCAACCTGGTTCCGCTGGCCGCGGGCATCATCGCCGGTATAGGGAACCTGGCCATCAAGTTCACCAACACCTTCTCGATCACCGGTATCGCCGCGGGCACCCTGATCGTGCTGATCGGCTACCACGCGGTGAACATCCTTGCGCCGATGGTGGGAACCGCGCGCCGTGACGACCTCACCGAGACCGACACGACGGTCGGGCCCGCGGGCGGTGGCCCAGCGACCGGGCGTGATTCAGCGGCAGCCGGCGGTTCGGCGGCGCCCGCGCGGCCCGGCCGTTCGGCCGCACCGACGCGGCGCGGACGCGACGAGCCTGGTCGTACGGGGCCTTCCGCGACGGGAAAGACCACCGGGTGAAGCCAGCCGCCTTCGACTACAGCCGTCCGGACACGCTGGCGGACGCGCTCGACGTCCTCGCCCAGCGAGGGTCGGACGGCAAGGTGCTGGCGGGTGGCCAGAGCCTGTTGCCGATCCTGTCGATGAGGCTTGCCGCGCCGAAATATCTGATCGACATCAATCGAGTCGCGGGTCTGGACGGGATCGGTGTCGATTCGGCAGGCGTTCGGATCGGGGCCCTGGTGCGGCACGCCGCGCTGGAGCGGCACCGCGACGCCATGCGTTCGCAGCCACTGCTGTCGATGGCGTTGCGCTTCGTTGCTCACCCCACCATTCGCAATCGTGGGACGAGCCTGGGCAGTATCGTGCACGCCGACCCGGCGGGCGAGTTGCCGGCGGTGCTGGCCGTGCTGTCGGGCACCGTCACCCTGATGTCCAGCCGGGGCCGGCGGACCGTCGCGGCCTCGGACTTCTTCGCCGGGCCACTGGAATCCACCATCGAACCGGGGGAACTGGCCGTCGAGGCTTTCTTTCCGGGGTTGGCCGCCGGGTCGGGAGTGGCTTTCGCCGAAGTGTCGCGTCGCCACGGTGACTACGCGATGTGCGGGGTTGCCGCCCGGGTCAGCCTGGACGACGATCGTAGGGTGGCCGAGGCTCGGGTGGCGTACCTGTCGATGGCGGGCACCCCGCTCGTGCTCGACCTGAGCCCGGCGCTGGCAGGCCGGGGCTACGACTCGGATCTGCCGGACCTGGAGGAGGCCGTCGACGCCGGGGTGGATCCGGAGGCCGACATCCACGCCAGTGCGGCCTACCGGCGACAACTGGCCCGAGTCCTGACCCGGCGAACCGTGGCCGAGGCCGCGCGGCACGCCGCCGGAGTCGGCGCATGAGCGAGCGTCGGCACGAGATATCCCTGCTGGTCAACGGCATTCCCCATAAACTCGAAGTGCCTGGGCGCAGGCTGCTCAGCGATGCCCTTCGCCACGACCTGGGCTTGACCGGCACTCACGTCGGCTGCGAGCACGGAGTCTGCGGTGCGTGCACCGTTCTCGTCGGGGGCGTGCCGATGCGGGCTTGCCTGCTGCTGGCGGTGAGCATGGACGGTGAGTCCATCACCACCGTCGAAGGACTCGCCGCGCCGGACGGAACGCTGTCGCCGGTCCAACAGGCGTTCAGGGACTGCCACGGCCTGCAGTGCGGATTCTGCACGCCGGGCTTTCTCACCACGATCACCGCGGGTCTGCAGGACACACCGGCACCGTCGCAGGAGCAGGCGCGCGAGATGATCGGTGGAAACCTCTGCCGTTGCACCGGGTATCAGAACATCGTCGCCTCGGTGCTCCGCGCCGCCGAGCTCACCGCCGAACGCACGGCCGAACACACCGCCGAACGCACCGCCGCGGGTGAGCTCGGATGACCACGAGAATGGTCGGCGAACCGGTCAAGCGCGTGGAGGATGCCCGATTCCTGCGGGGTGAGGGACACTTCCTCGACGATCTCGGATCGGAGGCCGCGGAGATCGCAGTGGTCCGTTCGCCTTTCGCGCACGCCCGGATCCGCGACATCGACGTGAGCGCCGCGCTCGACTGTGACGGTCTGCTGGCCATCTACACCTACGACGATCTGACCGGGCCGCTCGCCGAACCGCTGCCGCTGCTGATCCCGCACCCGTCGATCACCGCGGGACGTACGCAGTACGCGCTGGCCAAGGACGAGGTCAACTACGCCGGTGAAGCGGTGGCGGTCGTGGTGGCCGAGAACCGTTATCTGGCCGAGGACGCGGCATCCCTCATCGTGGTCGACTACGAGCAATTGCCTCCGGTGGTCGGCATCCCCGCCGCCCGCGCGGCCGAACACCTGGTGCACGATGACGCCCCGGGCAACGTTGCCGCGCATTTCGTCCAGGAGGTCGGCGATGCCGCGGGAGCGATCGCGGTTGCGCCGCACCGGCTGTCGCTGTCGCTGGCCGTCGAACGTTCGGCCTGCACCCCGCTGGAGGGCCGGGGCGTCCTGGCCGTCTGGGACGAGGCAGACCATCGACTGCGGGTCTGGACCTCGACCCAGACCTCGACCGGAGTGCGCGCGGCTGTCGCGGCCAAACTCGGTCTGGATCTCGGCAGCGTCGAGGTGATCACCCCCGACGTGGGCGGAGGATTCGGCGTCAAGATCGTGCATCCGTGGCCGGAGGAGGTGCTCGTTCCGATGGCCGCGCGGTTGCTGGGTCGAGCCGTGAAGTTCACCGAGGACCGCCGAGAGCACTTCATCTCCTCTGCGCACGAACGAGGCCAGTTGCAGGAGATCGAGGTCGGCTTCGACGATCGAGGTCGCGTCCTGGGACTGTCGGTGCGGTTCTGGCACGACAACGGGGCCTACCTGCCGTACGGGCTCATCGTCCCCATCATCACCTCGACCCAGCTCCTCGGCCCGTACAAGCCCGGGGCCTATCGGGTCGAGTTCGATTCGCTCTACACCAACACCGTGATCGTCACCCCGTACCGAGGTGCCGGACGCCCGCAAGGGGTGTACGCGATGGAGCGCACCATGGATGCCATCGCGGCCGAGCTCGGTCTGGATCGGGCCGATGTGCGGGCCGAGAACTTCATTCAGCCGGAGGAGATGCCCTACGATCACGGGCTGATCTTTCAGGACGGCCGGCCGCTGGTGTATGACTCCGGCGACTTCCCGGCCTCCCTGGCCAAGATCAAGGCGCTGGTCGGATGGGACGACTGGGCCGGCTTCAAGGCCGAGGCCACGGCCGCCGGACGCAAGGTCGGCCTCGGCCTGGCCTGCTACGTCGAGGGCACGGGCGTGGGTCCCTATGAGGGCGGACACGTACAGATCGAGACCTCGGGCAAGGTCAAGGTATCCACCGGACTGACCACGCAGGGCCAGGGCCACCAAACCGCCTTCGCGCAGATCGTCGCCGACGAACTCGGAGTGTCGATGGACCAGGTCGAGGTGGTCACCGGCGACACCCGCAGATTCCCTTATGCCGTCGGTACCTTTGCCTCCCGAGCCGCGGTGATGAGCGGCTCGGCTATCGCGCTGGCCGCCCGAAAGGCCCGGACGAAGGTGCTGAGGGTGGCCGCGGAGGCACTGGAGGCATCCCCGGACGACCTGGAGATCTCCGACGGGGTTGTGCGCGTCAAGGGTTCTCCGGGCGCGGAGATCTCGTTGGGCACGGTGGCCGTGCTGTCCAACCCGCTGCGCTACGCCTTCGACGAGGCCTCCAAGGCCGCCACCCAGTTCGTGGTCGGAGACCCGGACAAGCCGCCGGTCGACGAGGACGACGAGCCCGGTCTGGAGGGCCGTGACTACTACTCGCCGCTGAGATCGACCTTTGCCAACGGTATGCACGCGGTCATCGTGGAAACCGATCCGGCCACGGCCGAGATCACCATCCTGAAGTACTGCGTCGTGCACGACTGCGGGACACTGATCAATCCGCTGATCGTAGAAGGCCAGGTTCACGGCGGGGTGGCTCAGGGAGTCGGCGGTGCGCTCTACGAGCGGATGGCCTATGACGAGGCAGGGCAACTCCAGAACGCCTCGTTCATGGACTTCCTCATGCCCTACGTCAGCGAGGTTCCGCGCGGGATCGAGATCGATCACCTCGAGACCCCCTCGCCGCTGAACCCGTTGGGGATCAAGGGCGCTGGTGAGGCCGGCGTGATCCCCAGCGCGGCCCTGTTCGCCTCGGCCATCTCCGACGCCGAAGGATTCGCCATAACCTCGATGCCGATCTCGCCCTCGGACCTCTTCGAGTTGCGACGCCGCCACGAAGGCGCCCAGGCCGCCATCCCCGACCGCAGTGAGGACGCACGATGAAGGTAGCCGGACAGGCCACTCTGCACGCCCCGGTCGACCGGGTCTGGGCCGCGCTGAACGATCCTGCCGTGTTGGTGGCGACGATCCCTGGCTGTGAGCGGCTGGAGGCGACAGGCCAGGACACCTACGCCATGACGGTGAGCGCCGGAGTGGCGGCGATCAAGGGCACCTACGCCGGGACCGTCGCCCTGTCCCGGCAACGGCCACCGAGTTCCTTCCTGATGTCGGCCTCGGGCGCGGGTGCGCCGGGCACGGTGTCGGCGGACGTGCAGGTGACGCTGAGTGAGTCCGATGGCACGACCACGGTGAGCTATGACGCCGACGCCGTTATCGGCGGCGTGATCGGTGGTGTCGGCCAGCGGATGCTCGTCGGCGTGGCCAAGAAGCTGGCGGCCGAGTTCTTCGCCGCCGTCGACGAGGCCCTGGCCGGTCGGGCGGCACCGGCCGCCAAAGCAGCTTCAGCAGCCTCAGCATCGTCGGTCTCCTCAGCCACGCGACCGGCCGACTTCGGGGGGCCGTCGGAGACTGCGGGGGTCTTCTTGCGGGCCGATGCGCCCGAGCGGGCCTCGATGCCCGGCCCGTTCGGGGTGGCCGCCGCCGGGGCCGTGCTCGGTGCGGCGATCGCGTTGCTGGGTGTGTTGCTCGGGGCCCGAGTGGCGACGCGCGTCGGCCCGCTGTCACGACGCCTTTCCGGTTCCTGAGGCATCCTGGTTCCATGCGCGCCTTCACCGCCGCCGCCGTCCAGCTCGCGCCCTCACCGGGGCCCCTGACTGCGCAGTCAATTGCCGCCAACACGGCCCGGGCCGTCCACCTGTCCCGGCGCTGTCATGCCGAGACGGGCGCCGACCTCATCGTGTTGCCGGAATCGGTCACCACCGGATTCACGCCGGGTGTGGACTCGGAGTCCCTCTGGGATCTGGTCAGCGAGATCGGCGGTGAGATCACCGCCCCGTACCAACGCTTGGCGGCCGAACTCGGCGCGCACCTGGTGCTGGGCACCTACGAACGTGGCCCGCAACGCGGCATCGTCTACAACGCGGCCGTCGTGCTGGGCCCGACCGGTGCGGTGCTGGGGGTCTACCGCAAGACCCACCCGTTCGCCACCGAGCGCGCTGACCGCGGCGGCTGGGTCACGCCTGGGGAGGACACCCTCGTCGTGGATACCGAACTCGGTTCCATCGGGGTGATCATCTGCTTCGACGGCGACTACCCGGAGCTGTCGCGCATCACCGCGATCCAAGGCGCGGAGATCATCGTGCGGCCATCGGCGCTGCTTCGTTCGGCCGACCTCTGGGAACTCACCAACCGCGCCCGGGCCTATGACAACCACGTGTTCCTGATCGGGTCGAACGCGACCGGAGTCGATCCCGCGGGCGTCATCTACTTCGGCAACTCGATGATCGTCACGCCGACCGCCGAGGTCATCGCGCGGGCGGCCTCGCACGAGTGCTGGGTGTCGGCGCGCCTGGATCCGGAGACGGCGATGACGACCCTCACACCGGGCTCGTCCGTCGCGCAGTCTTTCGACCATCTCGCTGATCGCAACCTGGCCCTGATCCGCAAGCACGCCGATGTCCTGCTCGCCGACGCGCGTTCGCCCCTGGCCAAGCACCCGGTTCCGGCGGGCGTCGCCGAGTAGGCGGCCCGCTCGCTCAGGCCAGCCCGGCGACTCCGGGCTCGCGCACCGTGAGCAAACCCCAGGCGGTGACGGTGTGTGCGTCGGCGACGATGCCATCGGCGATCATCGTGCGCAGTTGCGAGCGGGAGAACCACTGATGAACCATGTCGGCCTCGGTGCGCTCGCGATGCGGTTCGCCGTGTTGCAGCTCGCGCGCCAGATAGATGTCGAAGCCCTGATTGGAATAGCCGTAGGCGGCGTACTGATGACCCAGATGCGTCCAGTCACCGGCTCGCGCGCCGACCTCCTCGTACAGTTCGGCCTGGGCCAGCGCCAGCGACGGACCACCGACGGCGCCGACCGGCCAGCCGCCCTGGGGGAATTCCCACTGTCGGCGGCGAACGGTGTACCGATACTGCTCGACCAGCCAGAAACCATCGTCCTCATACGGCACGATCAGGGCGAAGTCCCGCTTGTCGATGTAGCTGTACAGGCCGGGGTGGCCGTCGGCGTAGCGGATCTTGTCTTCCAAGACGCGCAGGTGCGGGCTTTCGTAGGCAACCCGGCTGGATTCGGTGGAGATGGTCTCGGCCATGGCCGCCATGCTGCCAGCCGTGCCCGCCCGACTCGGGAGGTCCACTGCGAGCCGACGCCAGGGTGACTGAACCCGTGCGAGTCGATTCGGCAGATGATGCCGACGAGTTCGGCGTGTTTCGCCCGGTTGACTGGATGCATGGTCGAACAGCGGATCCGGGTCGGCATCGACACCGGTGGCACCTTCACCGATGTGGTCGCCCTCGATGAGAACACCGGCCGGATGGTGACGACCAAGACCCCGTCGACGCCCGCGAACCCCGCAGACGGATTCCTGGCCGGTATCGACAAGGTGCTGGCGCTGTTGGGCATCGCGCCGGCGCAGGCGGGCGCTGCGCTGAGCGCCGTCTCGCACGGGACGACGGTGGCGACCAACCAGCTGCTCGAGGGCAGGGTCGACGTGATCGGGTTCATCACCACTGCCGGCTTCGAGTTCTTGCTGGAGATCGCCCGGCAATCGGTTCCCGACGGATATGGCAACAGCTACTTCTGGGTCAAGCCCGACCGCATCGTGCCCGTCGATCGGGTGCGCACCGTCGAGGGCCGGCTGGACTACACCGGTGCCGAGGTTCGCCCGTTCGACGAGGTCGGGGCGCGCCGGGTGGCCCAGTGGTTTCGGGACCAGGGAATCGACACCGTCGGCGTGTGCTTCCTGCACTCCTACGCCAATCCGACCCACGAGGAGCGGATGCGACAGATCCTGGCCGAGGTCCACCCCGAGTGCGTCGTGTCGATCTCGTCCCAGGTGTTGCGGGAGTATCGCGAGTACGAACGCGCCATGACCACGCTGGTGGACGCGGCGGTCAAGCCCAAGGTCGCGCGCTACGTGAACGCGATCGCGCAACGACTGCAGGCCTTCACCGCTGCCTCGGCCCAGGAGCCGGGCCGGACCGATCGAGTGGTCCCGTTCTACGTGATGAAGTCCAACGGTGGGGTCCTGTCGGCCGAGGAGGTCGTTCACCAGCCGATCACGACCGTGCTCTCAGGTCCAGCCGCAGGGGCGCTGGGCGCCGCGCTCATCGCGAGCAACGCCGGTTTCGACCGGGTGCTGACCTGCGACGGCGGCGGCACGTCCACCGATGTCTCGGTGGTCATCGGTGGTGAGCCCACGCTCACCACCGAAGGCTCGGTCGGCGCCTTCCCGTCGAAGATTCCGATGATCGACGTGGTCACCGTCGGTGCCGGTGGCGGCTCGATCGCCTGGATCTCCGCCGATGGCGCGCTCAAGGTCGGGCCACGCTCGGCCGGCGCCGACCCGGGCCCGCTCTGTTATCGGCGCGGTGGCACCGATGTGACCATCACCGATGCGCACCTGGTGTTGGGGCGAATCCCGGCGCACCTGCTCGGCGGGGAGATCCCGCTCGGGGTCGACGAGGCTCGCGCGGGACTGGTCGAACTGGCCGGCCGGTTGGCCTTGTCGGTGCCCGACTGCGCCAAGGGTGTACTGGAGATCTCGGCCTGGAACCAGGCCAATGCCCTTCGGCAGATCACGCTCAAGCGCGGCCTGGACGTCCGTGACTTCGTCCTGACCACGTTCGGCGGATCGGGGTCGTTGCTGCTGTGTCGCCTGATCGACATCCTCGGACTGCAGGGCGTGCTGGTGCCGCCCAGCCCGGGCAACGTCTCCGCCTTCGGATTGCTGACGGTGGACGTCAAGAACGACTACGTCCAGACCGCGATCGCCAAGCACCGCGAACTGAAGCCGGACGACGTGCGCGCGGTCCTGGACACCCTGACCGAGCAGGCCGCTGACGCGCTGCGTCGGGAGGGGTTCGCGCCGGCCGAGCGCCGGTTCGTGCCGACCGCGGACCTGCGGTACTTCGGGCAGGCCTTCGAGGTGCGGGTGCCGTTGGCGGCGCCCGTCGACGAGGCCTCGGTGGAGCAGGCGGCGCAGGCGTTCCACGATGCCCACCGGAGCCTGTACGGCTACGACTTCCGTGGTGACAGCGCGCAAGAAGTCGAGTGGGTGAACCTACGGGTCTCCGGCATCGGCCCGATCACGCGCCCGCAGCTCAACCGCTTGCCCGCGCGGGACGGCTCCGCCGAGCGAGCCCGGACCGGGTCGCGCGACGTCTGCTTCGACGAGGGGTATCAGCCGGCGGATCTGTACTGGCGACCGGATCTTGCGCCCGGTGACGAGGTTCGGGGGCCGGCCATCATCGAAGAGTTCGGATCGACCGTTCCGCTGCATCCCGGCTTCGTCGCTCGCGTGGACGATTTCGGCAACCTTCTGATCAGCACCGAGGGGAGGCAGCTGTGACCGGCGCGCATTCGGCTTCGTTACGAGCCGACCGTGGGGCCGGGATCGACCCGATCGTCCTGGAGGTCGTGCAGGGAAGTCTCGCGGCCGTGGAACTGGAGGTCGAGACCGCGATCGCTCGCACGTCGCGGTCGCCGATGATCCGCGACGCCCACGACTTTCGTGCCGGTATCCACGATCGCCTGCTGCGCAAGCTGACGGGCCGGTCCTATTCGGCACTGGTCCATCCGGTCGCGCGGGACTTTCCGCTGGCCGGCATGCGTCCGGGCGATGTCTTCTTCCACAACGATGTCTATCGCTCTGAAGGTGGCATCGGGCACCTGCCCGACCTGTGCGTGACGGTGCCGGTGTTCGCCGAGATCGAGGGCACGCCGACAGTCGTCGCCTTCGTCCAGGCTTTCGGTCACCACGATGACATCGGTGGTGCCGTGCCCGGATCGATGCCCTCGCACGCCACCAGTGTCTTCGAGGAAGGGCTGATGGTGCCGCCCATTCGGCTCTGGGACGCGGGTGTGCCCAACCGGGCGGCCCTGACGATCATGACTCGCAACTCCCGGATGCCCGAGTCGCTGGCCGCCGATCTGGACGCCGAATGCTCGGCGTGCCTGATGGGGGCACGTCGGCTGGGCGAACTGTTCGACCGCTACGGCGTGGCGACGGTGGAGGCCTGCTTCGATCAGATCGTCGACCGCACCACCGAGACCTACCGCCGAGACATCCTGTCCAAGATCCCGGTGGGCACCTGGACCTGGGAGGACTACGCCGAGCACGACGGGGTGGAGGAACCGAAGCTGCACACCCAGCGCATCACCTTGACCCGCACCGGTGCCGATGATCCCGGCGGGGAAAGGCTGATCCTCGACTTCGCCGGCACCGCCCCGCAGGCCAAGGGTCCGATCAACCATTGCGGCGACTATGCCGAGGGGAACTTTCTGAAGAAATGGTTGGCGCCGATCCTGCGCAATCTGGCCGACACCCCGGAGCGGATGGCCGAGCTGGACGTCAACGAAGGTGTGGTACCGCTGATCGAGATGCGCTTCCCGCCGCCGGGGACGCTCCTGACCCCGGTGTTCCCGGCGCCGACCAACGCCCGCACCTTTGTCATCCTGCGGTTGCTCGGCGTGCTGGCGGGAGTCGTCGCCAAGGCCGTCGACGGTCGCATGCCGGCCGACCAGGAAACGATTCGTTACACCGGCGTGTACGGCACCGACCGGGACGGAAACCCGTACCTGATGCGTGAGGTTCTCGGCGGTGGATCCGGCGGCCGGTACTACGCCGACGGTGAGGACACCATCCACGTGGTTCCCGACTCCCGCAACCTGCCCAGCGAGTTCACCGAGGCCCGTTTCCCCTTCCGGATCGAGCGATTGGGGCTGGCCGTCGATTCTGGGGGGGCCGGTGAGTACCGGGGTGGTCTGGGGTACGAGAAGCACATCCGGATGCTGGCCGACGCCCATTTCATGTCCATCGCCGATCGGTCCATCCTGGCCTGCTGGGGCGTGCGCGGAGGCCGCGCGGGGCAGCCCTTCTCGGTCACCATCGACCCGGGAGGCGAGCACGAGCGGGTGGTCGACGCGCTCGCCGACGCCGAATTCGTCCGGGCCGGCGAGGTCATCCGGATCCGGACCACGGGCGGCGGGGGATGGGGCGATCCGCTTCAGCGTGATCCGGCGGCAGTCCTTCGGGATGTGCGTTGGGGCAAGGTGTCCACGGCCTCGGCCGAGGCTGACTACGGCGTCGTGCTCAACGGGCCGGCGGAGGAACCGGCAGTCGACGAGGTCGCGACCGGCGCGCGCCGGGAGCAGCTTCGAGCCGGCCGCCCAGGCAACCAGCCGTTCTTCGACCGGGGGCCGGGCTATGCGCGGCTGAGCGGGGGTGCGGCGTCGAGCGAATACGACTGGCGGTGAGTTCGCTCAGAACGGCCGTTCCGGTTCCGGGGAGAGCTCCCGCAGCGGCACGGCGCTGACCGGGCCGCCCCGGTGGTGCAGCAGGAGTTTGGCGGTGTCAGCATCACGGGCGAGGGCGGTGGCCTCGATGTCGCTACAGGGCGTGTCGTCCCCGGCCAGCCGGGGAAAGATCTCGCCGACCGTGCGGACCGGATGGCCGGCGAGCACGACCTCCTCGACGATCGACATACGGCGGAGGTCGATGATGTGCAGGCGTCCGTTCTCCGACGGCCAGCAGGCGTAGCCGCCCGGTAAGACGTGGACGTCGGGTCCCGGCTCGTCCCGCGTGTTCTGCGGCCAAGCCAGCACGCCCAGTTCCTCCTGTGCGGGCCAGCTGATCCGGCGCAGCACGAGGTCGTCGCACGCCAGGAACCAGCGGCCGTCCGGACCGAAGCGCGCCGGGCCGCAGTCTTCGGCGGCCAGGGCCCGTACCTGGACCTGGACCTCGACCTCGACCTGGACCTCGACCTGGACCTCGACCTCGACCTCGACCTCGACCTGTCCCTCGACCTGGACCTCAACCCCGACCTGGACTGGCTCCGCTATGTGCGCCAGCCAACTCTGGGTCCCGTCCTGCCCGGCGCTGACCCAGATCACGGCCTGACCGCGGAGCGGATGCGGGTGCACGCTCACCTCGGAATCACCGAAATGATCAGGAAAGCGCGCGTGAGCCAGGGTGTGTGGCGACGCACCGACGGTCCGCACCTCGACCCCGATCTCCTCGCCGAGGCTGCGAACCGTCAGCACCTGTCCGTCACCGATCTCGATCTGCCGAGGGGGCAGGGGATCGGGGATGGCCTCCGCTGGCCGGGGCCGGATTTCTCGCACCCGACCATTCACTCATGAACTCGGGTGCGGAGCTGGCAAGAGCTGCCCATAGCTGCTCCGCGTCCAGTTCCTAAGATCGAGCGATGGGTGCCGAGTTGCCGGGTCAGTCCGAACGTCCGTCCGAAAGTCCGTCCGGAGGTCCGTCCGAAAGTCCGTCCGGAGGTCCGTCCGAAAGTCCGAACGAAGGTAGGTGGGCCGGTCCGCTCGATGGTCTGGTGGTCATCGATCTCTCGCGTGCGCTGGCGGGGCCGCACGCGGCGATGATGCTCGGCGATCAGGGGGCGCGGGTGATCAAGATCGAAGCGCCCGGCCACGGCGATGACACCCGCGGCTGGGGACCGCCGTTCGTTCAACCGGCCGTGGGCGAGCGGGAGTCGACGTACTTCCTGTCCTGTAATCGGAACAAGGAGTCGGTGACCCTGGATCTCAAGAGCGCCGAGGGGGGCGCCCTGCTGACCCGGCTTCTCGGCCACGCCGACGTGCTGGTGGAGAACTTCCGCACCGGGGTGCTCGATCGGCTCGGCTTCTCCATGTCGCGGCTACAGGAGATCAATCCGCGGCTGGTGGTCCTGTCGATCACCGGCTTCGGGCACGACGGGCCGGAGGGGGGCCGGTCGGGCTATGACCAGATCGCTCAGGGCGAGGGCGGGCTGATGTCGCTCACCGGGCCCTCGATGGACGAGCCGACCAAGGTGGGGGTGCCGATCGCGGATCTGCTCGCCGGGATGTACGGCGCGTACGGGGTGGTAGCGGCGCTGCACGAACGCGAGCGCACCGGACGGGGCCAGATCGTGCGGACCTCCCTGCTCGCCGGCATCGTTGGTGTGCATGCCTTTCAGGCAACCCGTTACACCGTTGCCGGCGAAGTCCCCTCGGTGGCCGGGCGGCATCACCCTTCGATCTGTCCCTACGGGCTGTTCAACGCCGCCGACGGGATGGTCCAGATCGCCGTGGGCAGCGAGTCCCTCTGGCGTGCCTTCGCGCCTGCTTTCGGGCTGGACCGGCCGGAATGGGCGACCAACGCCGACCGGGTCACCGAACGCGACGCGGTCGTCGCGGCGGTGGAGGGTGCCTTCGCCGCCTTCGACCGTGTCACTCTGATGCAACGCCTGGCCGAGCTCGGCACGCCGGCCGGCCAGGTCCGCAACCTCGCCGAGGTCTACACCTGGGAGCAGACCCGATCGCAGGGGCTGCTGATCGATGTCGAGCACGCCAGCCTCGGGACCCTCACGCTGCCGGGTCCACCGTTGCGTTACGACGACCAGCCGCCGACTGTGCACCGCGCTCCACCTACCTTGGGCCAGCACAACGAGTCCGTCCGGCAGTGGCTGGACTCGGTCGAGACCTCACCGGCGCCGTGACCCGTCCGGGCGAGGTTCGCCAACAGATTCGATCTGCTTGGGCGAACCTCGCCGGTGCCGGGCTGGTGGCTGATTGAAAGAGTTTTCAGGTATGCGGCTGGTGATCGCCCTCGGGGGGAACGCGATGACCGGCGCCGACGGCAGCGCCCGCCCGGAGGACCAGCGCCAGGCCGTCGAGGCGGCGGCCGAGCCGATCGCGCAGCTGGTGACCGCCGGCCACGAACTGCTGCTCACTCACGGCAACGGTCCCCAGGTCGGCAATCTGCTCGTCAAGAACGAACTTGCCGCGGCTGTCGTCCCGCCGGTGCCACTCGACTGGTGCGGAGCTCAGACCCAGGCCACCATCGGCGTGCTGCTACTGAACGCCCTGGACCGCGCCCTGGCTGCCCGGCAGAGCACCGTTCGCACGGCCACCCTGGTGTCGCGGACGCTGGTGGATGCCGCCGATCCTGGCTTCACCACCCCGTCCAAACCGATCGGTCGTTACCTGAGCGCAGCCGAGGCCGAGGTTCTCATCGCTCATGGGCAGTACTTCGAGGATCGTGGCGAGCGAGGATGGCGGCGCATGGTTGCCTCGCCCGAACCCGTGGCGTGCCTGGACTCCCCAGCGGCCGTAGCGCTGCTTGCCGCCGGGTTCGTGGTCGTCAGCTCCGGCGGCGGCGGCGTGCCGGTCATCCGGACGGCCGCCGGAACCATCGCCGGTGTCGAGGCCGTGATCGACAAGGACCTGACCGCCGCGGTGCTGGCCGAGCAACTCGAGGCCGACGTGCTGATCATCGCCACGGACGTCCCGCACGTGGTCCTGGGGTGGGGCGGCGATCACCCTCGACCTCTGGGCGAGGTCACCGTCGCCGAACTACGGCAAGCGGCCAGGCGTGGGGAGTTCGCCGGCGGCAGCATGGGACCGAAGGTCGAGGCGGTGTGCCGCTTCACCGAACGCACCGGCCGTCCCGCGATGATCACGGCCCTGGCCGACATCGCCCAGGCCGCCGCCGGAACCGCAGGCACCCGGACCCGGGCCGCTTGACGCAACGTCCACGACGAACTCCTCAGCCCAAACCGCCGAACCAGCCGAAGCAGCCGCACCAACCGATCCAGAAAGACCAACCGCTCCAGCCGATCCAGAAAGGGAATACCGTGGCCGATCCGATCGAGGTCCGCAAGGTTCCGATCCACAGCGTTTCCGACGCCAGCGAGTTCGCCAAGCTGATCGACGCGGGGGTGCTCGATGCCGACCGGGTGATCGCGATCATCGGCAAGACCGAGGGCAACGGCGGCGTGAACGACTACACCCGCATCATCGCCGACCGCGCGTTTCGTGAGGTGATCGTCGCGAAGGGATCGCGCAGCGCGACCGACGTCAAGCAGATCCCGATCGTCTGGTCCGGCGGAACGGACGGAGTCATCTCGCCGCACGCGACCATCTTCGCCACCCTCGATCCGGCGACGGTCCAGACCACCGACGAGCCTCGTCTGACCGTCGGTTTCGCCATGAGCGAGGTATTGTTGCCCGAGGACATCGGCCGTACCGCCATGGTCACCAAGGTCGCCGCCGCCGTGCGAGAGGCGATGCAGCGTGCCGGGATCACCGACGTCGCCGACGTGCATTACGTACAGACCAAGACACCGCTGCTGACGATCGACACGATCTCCGACGCCAAGCGCCGCGGACACGACGTGTTCACCGAGGACACCCTGCATTCGATGGACGTCTCCAACGGCGGCACCGCGCTGGGCGTCGCGGTTGCTCTCGGGGAGATCGAGATGCCCACCGACGCCGAGATCATGAAGGACCGCTCGCTCTATTCCTCGGTGGCCTCCTGCTCCTCCGGCGTGGAACTGGACCGGGCTCAGGTCGTCGTCGTCGGCAACGCGCGCGGCCTGGGCGGCAACTACCGGATCGGCCACTCCGTGATGAAGGACGCGCTCGACGCGGACGGGATCTGGGACGCGATCCGCGGTGCCGGGCTCGAACTGCCCGATCGCCCACACCCGTCAGACCTCGGGGACCGACTGGTCAACGTGTTCCTCAAGTGCGAGGTCAGCCAGGACGGAGCGGTCCGTGGCCGGCGCAACGCGATGCTCGACGACTCCGACGTGCACTGGCATCGGCAGATCAAGGCCGCCGTCGGGGGCGTCGCGGCCTCGGTGACGGGGGATCCCGCGGTGTTCGTATCGGTTTCGGCAGCCCATCAGGGCCCGGATGGCGGCGGCCCCGTCGCCGCCATCATCGACACCACTCGTTAGACCGGCACGGCCTACCCCGTTGAGGTTGCCCTTGTTGCGGGGCCTACCCCGTTGAGGTTGCCCTTGTTGCGGGGCCTACCCCGTTGAGGTTGCCCTTGTTGCGGGGCCTACCCCGTTGAGGTTGCCCTTGTTGCGGGGCCTACCCCGTTGAGGTTGCCCTCGTTGCGCGACGCGCCCCACGACGCACGACCTCCACAGAAGGTCGTGACTCGTCGCCGGTAGGCTCACCGGCGATGAAAACCTTCGACCAGCTCTTCGCCGAGCTGACCCAACGCCAGACCGAACGGCCTCCCGGGTCGGCGACCGTGGTCGCTCTCGACGACGGTGTCCACGCGCAGGGAAAGAAGGTCGTCGAAGAAGCAGCGGAGGTGTGGATGGCCGCCGAGCACGAGTCGGCCGACCGCACCGCCGAAGAGGTCAGTCAGCTGCTCTACCGCGTGCAGGTGTTGATGCTGGGCAAAGGCCTCACCCTCGACGACGTCTACCGATACCTGTGAGCGCGAATGAGTGAATTGTTGCGGATCGCGGTGCCCAACAAGGGTTCGCTGTCCGAACCCGCCAGTCAGATGCTGCGCGAGGCGGGATATCGCCAGCGCGCCGACTCCAAGGAACTCGTCTTCGCTGACCCGGACAACGGCGTGGAGTTCTTCTTCCTGCGACCCCGAGACATTGCGATCTACGTCGGGTCCGGCCGCCTCGAAGTGGGCATCACGGGCGAGGACCTGCTGCTGGACTCCGGCGCCGAGGCCGACGTCGTGATCAAGCTCGGCTTCGGCGGCTCGACGTTCCGCTTCGCCGCGATGGCCGGATCGATGACATCGCTGGCGGAGCTCGCCGGCAAGCGCATCGCGTCGGCCTACCCGGGTCTGCTCGATCGGTACCTGTCCGAGCACGGGATCAGCGCGCAGGTGATCAAGCTCGATGGCGCCGTCGAAACCGCCGTCCGCCTCGGGGTCGCCGACGCCATCGCTGACGTCGTCGAGACCGGCACGACATTGCGCAACGCCGGCCTGGAGATCTTCGGCGACCCGCTCCTGCGGTCCGAGGCTGCGTTGATCCGGCGCGCCGGAGCCCCCGCCAATGGGCAGGTCGAGCAGCTCGTCCGTCGCCTGCAGGGGGTCTTGATCGCGCGCCAGTACGTGCTCATGGACTACGACGTCGCCGACGAACTGCTCGAGAAGGCGGTCGCGGTGACGCCGGGCTTCGAATCTCCGACCGTATCGCCGCTACGGACCGCCGGGTGGTCGGCGGTTCGGTCGATGGTGCCCCGCAAGGACACGAACCGGATCATGGACGAGTTGTGGGACATCGGCGCCCGCGCGATCCTCGTCACCGACATCCACGCCTGCCGGTTGTGAGTGCGGTGTCCGATGCCGTCGAGGGCTCCCTGGTGGTGCGTGCGCGGCCGATCAGATCGGCCCGGATTGCCACGGTCTTCGCGGTGGTCGTCCTGCTCGCGTTGAGCGTTGTCGCAATCATTCTGCCGCGCACCGCCGACGGCACGCCGTTCACCGGAGTCGACCAGTTCGGCGTATTCGGTGTCGGCGTCCTGATCGCGGTCGGCATCCTCAGCTTCCACCGTCCCCGGCTGCGGGCCGATGCCGCCGGCGTGGACACCCGCGGATTCCTCGGCGGGTTCAAACACGTCGACTGGGATCTTGTCGTCGCCGTGGAGTTCCCGCCCAAGGTGCGCTTCGCCCGTCTCGTGCTGCCCGGCGACGAGCTGGTCCCGCTCTACGCCGTGCAGCGCGGGGACGGCGATCATTCCGTCGAGGTCATGGACGGGCTTCGGTCGCTGCACGCCCGCTACGGACGGGGCGCCCGCGGAGCACGCTGAGCTGACGCGGCCCGGTCAGCGGTCGCTCACCGGCCCGGTCAGCGGTCGCTGAAACGCCGTCCCTGCAACCACCACTCGAGCCGGGCGGTGATCCACGGGAGCAACAGATAGGTCATGATCGGCGTCAGGATCAGGGTGGTGACCAGAACCCGTAGCGCAACGTTCACGCCCACATTGGCCAGCCACCGGCCCAGAGTCAGGGTGGCGACCAGGTTGAGCGGGAAGAACACGATCCAGATCGTGCTGGCCTGCTTCCAGCGCGGTGGAGCGGCCCGCACATCATGGTCGACCGACTCTTGCTCGGCAGGCGGGTCGAACCATCCTTCGATGCCCGTGCGCCGCTCCGTGCGGGTGTGCTCGACCAGGCCGTGGGCGGTCCGAAGCCACCAAGCGCGCTGCGGCGATCCTTCCCACGCCGCCAGTGAATGGGGGCTGTCGAAGCGGTAGAGCATGTGCCACTCGTCCGAGCCCGGGCCGGAACGGACCCAGCCACCGCCGAGGTAGCCGGTGAACTGCTGGGCCATCGAGATTCCGGCCTGCACCCAGGCCAGCATCTCCGCCGTGTGGGACGGGTGCGCTCGCCGGGTGATGGCGACGGTGACCGGTACCGGGTTGCCCGTGTCCGTCCCGCCGACGGTGAGGGGAGTGGTCATGCCACCATTCTCTCCGCTGAGTCGAGCCGGTCCCACTAGCCTTCGCCGGGCCTCTCCCCGCGAATGGGCACTTCGGCCGCGAATGGTCGGTTGTAACCGCCCATTCGGCGCCGGACTGCCCATTCGCGGGGAAGAGACAGGCGCGGACGAACTCCGCCCAGCACCCATCGCAATTGGGTGGTGCGGCGATGCGCTGCTAGTCTGATGGACGCGACCCGTCGTTTCCCGGAGCCTGTGCACCGGGTGGCGATGTGCAAGCGGAAGCCGTCGAGTTTCCCACCCGAGCAGGTCATTCCAGCCGGGTACGGTCCTGCGAGTCCCTTCGGGGTCTCGTGCTGCGGCATCCGCGGCCCGCAAGGGCTGCCGGACGTCGCTGGATCGCGGACACTTCTCGGCCCCGACTGCATACGGTGCAGCGGGGCCTTCGTGTTTCTGCCGTTTCTTCGAAGAACGGACAGGACGCACTCGGCCCGGCGTCAACGAAGTTCCAACCTAGGAGGCCCCATCAGCTCTGAACCCCGGATCAACGACCGGATTCGTGTTCCCGAGGTCCGCCTTGTCGGTCCCGAAGGCGAGCAGGTCGGCATCGTGCCGATCGGCAAGGCCCTCGAACTGGCCGCGGAGGCAGATCTCGACCTGGTCGAGGTAGCGCCGATGGCGCGCCCGCCCGTCTGCAAGCTCATGGACTACGGCAAGTTCAAGTACGAGAGCGCGCAGAAGGCCCGGGAGGCGCGTCGCAATCAGGCGCTGACCGTGATCAAGGAAATGAAGCTTCGCCCGAAGATCGATCCGCACGACTACGAGACCAAGAAGGGTCACGTCGAGCGGTTCCTGAAGCAGGGCGACAAGGTCAAGATCACGATCATGTTCCGTGGCCGTGAGCAGTCTCGTCCCGAACTCGGGTTCCGACTGCTGCAGCGGTTGGCCGAAGACATCACCGAGCTCGGTTTCGTGGAGTCCTCACCCAAGCAGGACGGTCGCAACATGATCATGGTCGTGGCACCGCATCGCACCACCAAGGCCACCAAGCCGGCTAAGGAAGCGCAGTCAGCGCAGGCTGGCGACGAACAGCCGGTGTAGCGGACTCGGTCCCGATTTTCTCGGGGCCGACAGCCCGTCGCATCGACAACCGAAGGAAGACTCATGCCCAAGAACAAGACTCACTCCGGGATGAAGAAGCGCGTGAAGGTCACCGGGACCGGCAAGCTTCTGACCGAGAAGGCCGGCAAGCGCCATCTGCTTGAGCGCAAATCGTCCAAGCTCACCCGCAGCTTGACCGGCACCCGCGAGGTCGATGCCCACGACGCCCCACGCGTCAAGCGGATGCTCGGTCGCTGACCGATCCCTCACCTGCTCATCCAGACCCGCCTGACCAGGCGGTCCGTCCCGGACCGAACCGGCAGGCCTGAAAGAACAAGGACACCAACGTGGCACGCGTCAAGCGGGCGGTAAACGCCCATAAGAAGCGCCGTAGCGCCCTCGAAGCCGCCTCCGGCTACCGCGGTCAGCGGTCTCGGCTGTACCGCAAGGCCAAGGAGCAGCTGCTCCACTCCGCGACCTACAGCTACCGGGACCGCAAGGACCGCAAGGGCGACTTCCGTCAGCTGTGGATCACCCGCATCAACGCAGCGGCCCGCGCCAACGACATGACCTACAACCGTTTCATCCAGGGCCTGCGGCTGGCCGGCGTCACGGTCGACCGCAAGATCCTGGCTGACCTGGCTGTCAACGACGCCCCGGCTTTCGCCGTGCTCGTGTCGGTCGCCAAGAAGGCCGTCGAGGCCGAGGGCATCGGCGGCCCGGTGGCCACCGACGCCGCCTAGTCCACCCAGCACAGAAGTTCGTGCTGTCGGATTCCAACGCCCGGCTCGCCGCGGCTCGTCGACTGATCAGTCGGCGCGGTCGCGGCGAGGCCGGGCGTTTCCTTGCCGAGGGCGCGCAGGCCTTCGGCGAAGCGATCGGCCGCGCGGACCTCGTGCTGGAGGCGTTCGCGACATCCGAGGCGATGGCCCGACATCCCGAGCTCATCGCGGCCAGCCCGGTACCCGTTGCCGAGATCAGTGAGAAGGCGGCCGCCGCGCTGAGCGAGACGGTTTCCCCGCAAGGTCTGGTGGCGGTCTGCCGGACGCTGGATATCGACCTGTCGACCGTCCTGGACAAGCGTCCGCGGCTGCTGGCCGTCCTCGTGGAAGCCAACGAACCCGGCAATGCCGGCGCGATTCTGCGCACCGCGGATGCGGCCGGCGCGGACGCGTTGGTACTGGCCGAGGGTTCGGTGGACGTCTACAACGGCAAAGCGGTCCGCGCCAGCGCGGGCAGTCTGTTCCACCTGGACGTCGTGACCTATGCGGAGTCCGGGCGACAACTCCTCGACCAAATTCGAGCTGCCGGAGTTCAGACCCTGGCCACGACCGGTTCGGCCGAGCACGACCTCGACGACCTGATCGACGCCGGTACGCTCGCCGCCCCGACGGCATGGATGTTCGGCAACGAGGCGCGCGGATTGCCGCGGACCGTCGTCGAGGCGTGCGACCAGTCCGTACGGATTCCGATCCACGGACGGGCCGAGAGCCTCAACCTGGCGGCGGCCGCGGCCGTATGTCTCTACGCCTCGGCCCGCGCCCACCGACGGAATTGACCGGTTACCGCTCACTAGACTTGATCCGACTCGCTCTACGAACCGATTCGAAGGACTCTGATGTCTGGCGCCAACGATCTCTACGACCCGAAACAGGTCGCCGCGCTGTCCGATGACGCGCTGGCGGCCGGCGTCGAGGCGGCTCGGCAGGCGTTCGACTCGGCGGCCGACCTCGAGGCCCTCCACCAGGCCCACACCGCGCATATCGGCGACCGTTCGCCCCTCGCGCTGGCCAACCGGGAGATCGGCGCCCTGCCGCCTGCGGCCAAGGCCGACGCCGGGCGGCGCGTCAACGCGGCTCGCTCCGAGGTTCGCCAGGCCCACGCCCAGCGACTCGTCGTGCTGGAGTCCGAGCGCGATGCGCGGGTGCTCGTCGAAGAGACGGTGGATGTCACCCTGCCGAGCGACCGCCGTCCGCTCGGGGCGCGGCATCCCCTGACCACCATCCAGGAGCGCGTTGCGGATGTCTTCGTGGCGATGGGATATCAGGTCGCCGAAGGGCCGGAGATCGAGTCCGAGTGGTTCAACTTCGATGCCCTGAACATCGGCGTCGACCATCCGGCGCGCTCGATGATGGACACGTTCTGGGTGCAGCGGCCGGACGCCGGCAGTGAATCCGGCAGCGCCGACAGCGGCCTGGTGTTGCGTACCCACACTTCGCCGGTCCAGGCCCGCACCATGCTCGGCCAGCAGCCTCCGATCTACGTGATCTGCCCGGGCAAGGTTTTCCGCACCGACGAGTTGGACGCGACCCACACCCCGGTGTTCCATCAGGTCGAGGGCTTGGTGGTCGACGAGGGCATCACGATGGCTCATCTGAAGGGCACCCTGGATCATTTCGCCTCCGCCATGTTCGGTCCGGGCATCGGCACTCGGCTCCGCCCCTCGTACTTCCCGTTCACCGAACCGAGCGCGGAGATGGACCTGATCTGCTTCGTCTGCCGCGGTGACTCGGTCGGGAATCCCGACCGCCCGTGCCGGACCTGCGGTTCAGAGGGCTGGATCGAGTGGGGCGGCTGCGGCATGGTCAATCCGCGAGTGCTGCAGGCCGCGGGCATCGACTCGCAACGGTATTCCGGCTTCGCCTTCGGGATCGGAATCGAGCGCACGATGATGTTTCGCAACAACGCCGCCGACATGCGCGACATGGTCGAGGGTGACGTCCGGTTCACCGCCGCATTCGGAATGGAGGCCTGAGGTGCGAGCCCCGATCTCGTGGTTGGCCGATCACGTCGACCTGCCCGCCGGCCTGAGCCCACGTGCGATCGGCGATGCCCTGGTGCGCGTCGGTCTCGAGGTTGAGAAGGTCGAATCGGCCGCCGAGGGCATCACCGGTCCGATCGTCGTCGGGCGCGTCCTGTCCTTCGAGGCCGAGGAGCAGAAGAACGGCAAGACGATCCGTTGGTGTTCGGTCGACGTCGGCGAGTCCGAGCCCCGTGGAATCGTCTGCGGTGCGGCCAACTTCGCCGTGGGCGATCTGATCGTCGCGGTCCTGCCCGGCGCTACGCTGCCGGGCGGGTTCGAGATCAGTGCCCGCAAGACCTACGGGCACGTCTCCGACGGCATGATCTGCTCGGCCCGTGAGCTGGGGATCGGCGAGGACCACTCGGGGATTCTGGTGCTCGATCCGGACGCGGCCAAGCCTGGTGATGACGCCCTGTCCGTCCTCGGTCTGGACGACGCCGTCCTCGACATCGCGATCACCCCGGACCGCGGCTACTGCCTGTCCGTGCGCGGCTTGGCGCGTGAGGCGGGGGCGGCGCTCGGGGTGCCGTTCCACGACGTGACGGTGACCGTGCCGGTCATCGACGGTGACGCCTACCCGGTCACCGTGTCGGACTCGGCGGGCTGTGACCAGTTCTCCGCACGCGCGGTCACGGGTCTGGACCCGGCTGCCGTGACGCCGTCGTTCATCGCCAACCGACTCCGTGCGGCGGGCATGCGTTCGATCTCCCTCACCGTCGACGTCACGAACTATGTGATGCTCGAGACCGGCCAACCCCTGCACGCCTTCGACCGCGCCCGGCTTGCCGGAGAACTCGTCGTTCGCCGCGCCGAGCCGGGGGAGAAGCTGACGACCCTGGACGGGTCGGTGCGGGTCCTGGACCCGGACGATCTGGTGGTCACCGACGACTCGGGCGCGATCGCGCTTGCCGGCGTGATGGGCGGTGCGAGCACCGAGATCGGGACGGCGACCACGGACGTGGTTCTCGAGGCCGCGCACTGGGATCCCGCCTCGATCTCGCGGGCCGTGCGGCGGCACAAGCTGCCCTCTGAGGCCGCCAAGCGTTTCGAGCGCGGCGTCGACCCCGCCATTGCGGCGGTCGCTTTGCAGCGCTGTGTGGATCTGCTGGTCGAGTACGGCGGCGCCGCGCCGGCACCGGGTTTCACGGTGGTCGGTGACGGGCCCGCGGTGCCGTCGATCCCTTTGAGTGTCGAGCTTCCGGCCACCTTGTCCGGGCTCGACATCTCGGCGGACACAGTGCGCGCGCGCCTGGAGCAGGTCGGCTGCCTGCTCGATACGGCCGAGACCTCAGAGTCCGCACCTGCGGATGAGCAGACCGACCCGGCTGGCCGGCCGGTCGAGGCAGGAACGAGCCGAACCAGGGCCGGCGCGCACCACCACCCGGTCCGCACCTTGTCGGTCCGTCCGCCGTCCTGGCGTCCCGACCTGACCGACCCGGTGGATCTCGTGGAGGAAGTCGTTCGGCTGGAGGGCTATGACCGCATCCCCTCGACGCTGCCGCCGTCCCCGGCGGGGACCGGGCTCACCGAGGCGCAGCGGGTGCGTCGCGCGATTTCGCGTGCGCTCGGCAGCGCGGGATACGTCGAGGTCCTGAGCTATCCCTTCGTTGCCCCGTCCGTGCACGACGCGTTCGGGCTGCCGGCCGACGATCCGCGGCGCCGGGCGGTGCGGCTGGTCAATCCGCTCTCCGACGCCGAGCCTGAGATGCGCACGTCGCTGCTGCCTGGCCTGCTGGCAAACCTGGCGCGCAACGTCGGTCGGGGTAACCGCGACCTCGCGTTGTTCGAGACGGGCCTGGTGTACCAGCAGTCCTCCTCGGGCCGCGCGGCGCCGCGCCCGGGCGTCGAGCACCGGCCCAGCGACGAGCAGCTCGCAGAGATCGCGGCGGCACTGCCGATCCAACCGCGGCACGCGGCCGTCGTGTTCGGCGGCGAGGTCGAACTCGCCGGTTGGTGGGGGCCGGGCAGGCCGGCTGACTTCTCCGACGCGGTCGAGGCGGCTCGGGTCATTGCGCGGGCCGCACGAGTGCGGTTCGAGGTGCGAGTCGGCAATGTTGCTCCGTGGCATCCTGGCCGCTGCGCCGAACTGTTCCTGGACGGGACCTCGGTCGGGTACGCCGGCGAGTTGCATCCGCGCGTGGTCGCCGAACTCGGCCTGCCCGCGCGAACCTGCGCGATGGAGTTGGATCTGGACAAGTTGCCGGTCCCGGTTCCACCGGTCGCTCCTGAGCTGTCCGCGTTCCCTCCGGTGCTGTTGGATCTGGCTCTGGTTGTGCCGTTGGAAGTCTCGGCGGCCGACCTGACGGAGACGTTGCGTGCCGGTGCCGGCCAGTTGCTGGAGTCCATCCGCCTGTTCGATGTCTATGCCGACGCCGCGCGACTCGGATCCGGGGTGAAGTCGCTGGCGTTCGCGTGCAAGTTCCGCGCCCCCGATCGCACCCTGACGGTCGAGGACGCCACCCTCGCTCGGGACGCTGCGGTTGCGGCGGCCGCGCAACGTTTCGGGGCGCGGCTGCGCGCCTGATCGGTCGCGGTCGGCCGGCGACACCTGCATCAACTTGCATTGACGTGCATAATCATCCACATGGGTATATCAGTCGCCGTCGCTGGAGCCAGCGGCTACGCAGGCGGTGAGTTGCTCCGGCTGCTGGCCGGGCACCCCGGCCTCGACGTGGTCGCTGCCACCGCGCACGCCAACGCCGGCCAGCGGATAACGGAGCTGCACCCGAACCTGGTGAGTTACGGCGAGCTGCGTTTCTCCGACACCAGCCCGGGCGTGCTTGCGGCTGCCGATCTGGTGTTCCTGGCTCTACCGCACGGTGCGTCGGCGACGCTGGCCGCCGAGCTGCCCGAGTCTGTCAAGATCGTGGACCTCGGAGCGGACTTCCGGCTCACCGACGCCGCAGCCTGGCAGCGGTACTACGGCGGACCCCACGCCGGCAGTTGGACTTACGGTCTGCCGGAGCTACCCGGCCAGCGCACGCGCATCGCGGCCAGCGGGCGGGTGGCCAACACCGGGTGTTACGCGGTTTCGATCATCACGGCGCTGGCGCCGCTGATCGCCGCCGGGCTGGTCGAAGTCGATGACGTGGTCGTGGTCGCCTCGTCGGGAACCTCCGGTGCCGGGCGCTCGGCGAAGCTGAATCTGCTGGCCAGCGAGGTGGCCGGTGACCTGTCGGGCTACAAGGTCGGGGCACATCAGCACGTGGCGGAGATCCTCCAGGCGACCGGGGCGCGGTCGGTGTCCATGACCCCGATCCTTGCGCCGATGCCTCGCGGAATCCTGTCGACCGTTACCGCCCGCCCAGTCAGCACATCCGTAACGTCCCACGACATTCGAGAGGTCCTGATCCGGGCCTACGCCGACGAGCCCTTCATCCACGTGCTGCCGGCCGGACGTCAACCACACACCGCGGCGACCGCCGGTTCCAACTCGGTGCATCTGCAGGCGGAGGTCGACATCAGTTCCGGACGCGTGATCGTGACCAGTGCGATCGACAACCTGGGCAAGGGTGCCGCCGGACAGGCCCTGCAGAACGCGAACCTGATGATGGGTCTGGACGAGACGACCGGGCTTTCGGCGAACGGCATCGCTCCGTGACCGCGGGAGTGACCGCGGCAGGGGGGTTCCGGGCGGCCGGGGTCGCCGCCGGGATCAAAGCCGGGGGAGCGGCCGACCTGGCGCTGGTGGTCAACGACGGTCCCTCGGACGCGGCGGCGGCAGTCTTCACGGCGAACCGGGTCAAGGCCGCGCCCGTGCTCTGGTCGCAGCAAGCCGTGGCCGACGGCCGGATCCGGGCCGTCGTGCTCAACTCCGGCGGCGCCAACGCCTGCACCGGTCCGGGCGGGTTCACTGACACCCACGCCACGGCTGAACAGGTCGCCAACGCGCTGGGCCTGGGTGCCGGGGACGTGCTGGTCTGTTCGACAGGCCTCATCGGCGAGAGGCTGCCGATGGCGGCGGTCCTGAGCGGTGTCGACATGGCCGCGGCGGCGCTGTCGGTCGACGGCGGCGCGGACGCGGCCGAGGCGATCCGCACCACGGACTCGGTGGCCAAGACGGCGGTCGTGGCTTCGGCCGGAGGATGGACGGTCGGCGGGATGGCCAAGGGCGCGGGCATGCTCGCACCGGGTCTGGCGACGATGCTCTGCGTCATCACGACCGACGCCGCCGCCGAGCCGGCCGAACTCGACGCCATCCTGCGGCAGGCTGTGCGCCGCACCTTCGATCGACTCGATTCCGACGGTTGCATGTCCACCAACGACACCGTCGTCGTCCTGTCCAGCGGCGCTTCGGGCGTCCACCCCAGCCGGGAGGATCTCGAGCAGGCGGTCGCGGAGGTATGCGCTGATCTGGCCTCGCAACTGCTCGCCGACGCCGAGGGCGCGACCAAGGAGGTAGAGATCGAGGTGCGCAACGCTGCCACCGAGGACGACGCCGTCGAGGTCGGGCGCTCGATTGCCCGCAACAACCTGCTCAAGTGTGCCCTGTTCGGCAACGACCCCAATTGGGGTCGGGTGCTGGCAGCCATCGGGACCACTGCCGCTGCGTTCGAACCGGACCTATTGGACGTCAGCATCAACGGCGTCCAGGTCTGCATCGCCGGAGCCGCGGGCCAGAGCCGGGAGTTGGTGGACCTGTCGGGCCGCAGCGTGCTCATCGGAGTGGACCTGCACGCGGGAAGCGAGCATGCGACCGTTTTCACCAATGATCTGTCGCACGCCTACGTCGAAGAGAATTCCGCGTACTCGTCATGACCGGCGCGTTGTCCAATGCCCAGCTCAAAGCGTCGACGCTGATCGACGCGCTGCCGTGGCTGGAGCGCTTCCACGGCAAGGTGATCGTGGTGAAGTACGGCGGGAACGCGATGGTGTCCCCGCAGTTGCAGCAGGCCTTTGCCGAAGACATCGTCTTCCTGCGCTACGCCGGGCTACGGCCGGTTGTGGTTCACGGCGGCGGCCCGCAGATCACCGAGCACCTCACGCGGCTGGGGATCGAGAGCGAGTTCCGGGGCGGCTTGCGGGTGACCTCGCCGGAGGCCATGCGGGTGGTGCGGATGGTGCTTGTCGGGCAGGTCAACGGAGACGTGGTCAACCTGATCAACGATCATGGCGCGTTCGCGGTCGGCCTGTCGGGTGAGGACGGTGGGCTGTTCACCGCCGAGCGGCGCGGGGCGATCGTCGACGGCGAGGAGGTCGACATCGGCCAAGTCGGTGACGTGGTGGACGTCGATCCGAGTGCGGTGACCGCGCTGATCGATGCGGGTCGCATTCCGGTGGTAGCCACAGTCGCTCGCGGGCGGGACGGGCTGTCCTACAACGTCAACGCCGACACCGCGGCCTCGGCTCTGGCGGTCGCCTTGCGGGCCGAGAAGCTCGTGGTCCTGACCGACGTCGCGGGCCTGTACGCCGACTGGCCCGACAGCGACGAGGTCATCAGCGAGATCCGCGCCGCCGAGTTGGCTGCCCTGTTGCCCGACCTGGCGGCCGGCATGGTTCCGAAGATGGAGGCGTGCCTGCGCGCCGTGCAGTCCGGGATTCCGCGGGCAACGGTCATCGACGGACGAGAACTGCACGCAGTGCTGCTGGAGATCTTCACCACGGAGGGGATCGGCACGATGGTGTTGCCCGATTCCGCTGACACGAGCACCGGCACCGAGACCGCACCCAGCACTGACACCGATCCGAGGGACAGGGGAGCCGGCAGATGAGTACCGAGACCATGGCCAAGCGGTGGTCGTCCGTGATGATGGACAACTACGGCCTGCCTCCGATCGCCTTGATGGCCGGCCAGGGCAGTCGGGTGATCGATGCCGATGGTGCCGAATACCTGGACTTCATCGCAGGCATCGCCGTCAGTTCGCTCGGCCACCGGCACCCGGCCGTCGTCGAGGCGGTGTCGCGGCAGGTCAACACCCTGACGCACACGTCCAATCTGTTCCTGCACGAACCGGGCCTGGCGTTGGCCGAACGCCTGGTCGAACTCGTGGATCAGCCCGGCGCTCGCGTCTACTTCACCAACGACGGCACCGAGGCCAACGAGTGCGCCCTGAAGATCGCGCGGCTGCACGGCGGGAAAAGCGGTCGTAGCACCGTGGTTTCGACGGACAACAGCTTCCACGGACGCACCCTCGGTTCGCTGTCGATCACCGGCAACCCGGCCAAGCGCTTGCCCTTCGAGCCACTCCCCGGCCCGGTGACGTTCGTGCCGTACGGCGATGTCGAAGCCCTCGCCCGGGTGGTGGATCGCTCGGTTTCAGCGGTGTTCCTCGAACCGACCCAGGGCGAGGGTGGCATCGTTCCGGCACCGCCCGGATACCTGGCCGCGGCCCGGCGGATCTGCGACGAGGCCGGCGCCCTCCTGGTGATCGATGAGGTCCAGAGCGGGATCGGTCGGACGGGGCGCTGGTTCGCCAGCCTCGGCCCGGACCGCGACTCCGTTCGGCCCGACCTGCTCACGCTGGCCAAGGGGCTCGGCGGTGGTCTGCCGATCGGGGCTTGTATCGGCTTCGGCGAGGCGGGTGAACTTCTCACGCCGGGCAGCCACGGCAGCACCTTCGGGGGGAACCCGGTGTCGTGCGCGGCGGCGCTCGCCGTCCTCGACACGATCGCGGAGCAGAATCTGCTCGAGCACGTCCGAGTCGTCGGTGCCCGACTGTTCGCGGGGTTGGCCGCGATCGACGACCCGCTCATCGCCGAGATCCGCGGAAGCGGATTGTGGTTGGGCGTGGTCCTCGTCGAGGACCGGGCGGGCGCGGTGGAGAAGGCCGCGGCCGCCCGTGGGCTGCTGGTCAACGCGGTGAAGCCGTCGGTCGTGCGACTGGCACCACCCCTGATCGTCACCCCGATCGAGGTCGACGACGCGCTTGCCATCCTGACCGAGGCCGTGCACGAGGTATCCCGGGCAGGCTCGAAGTGACCCGGCATTTCCTTCGCGACGACGATCTCTCCCCCGAGGAACTGATCGAGGTGCTCGACCTCGCCGACGCCATGAAGAGGGACCGGTACGGCTACCGTCCGCTGGCGGGACCGCAGGCAGTGGCGGTCATTTTCGACAAACCCTCGACACGGACCAGGGTGTCGTTCTCGGTCGGGGTGGCCGAGCTCGGCGGATATCCGCTGGTCATCGACGCTCAGAACACTCAGCTGGGCAGGGGGGAGCCCATCGCGGACACCGCTCGGGTCCTGGACCGGCAGACTTCGGCGATTGTCTGGCGAACCTTCGGCCAGGCCAACATCGAGGCGATGGCCGGGGCGAGTTCGGTCCCGGTCATCAACGCCCTCACCGATGAGTTCCACCCGTGCCAGATCCTGGCGGACCTGCAGACCATTCGCGAGCACAAGGGCAGGCTGGCCGGCGTGGTGCTGAGCTACGTGGGGGACGCCGCCAACAACATGGCCAACTCCTACCTCCTCGGTGGTGCCACGGCGGGGATGCACGTGCGCATCGGCGGTCCGGCGGACTACTTGCCGGACCCCGTGGTCGTGTCCCGAGCCCACGACATCGCCGCTGCCACCGGTGGTTCGGTGACGGTCACGACGGACCCGGCCGCCGCCGTCGAGGCGGCCGATGTCGTGATCACCGACACCTGGGTTTCGATGGGTCAGGAATCGGAGAAAGCCCTGCGGGAAGGCCCGTTCCGGCTGTTCTCGATAACCGCGGGCCTGCTCGGGCTGGCCCACCCGGACGCCGTCGTGTTGCATTGCCTGCCTGCTTACCGCGGCATGGAGATCTCCGCAGATGTCATCGACGGCCCGCAGAGCGTGGTCTGGGACGAGGCGGAGAACCGGTTGCATGCGCAGAAGGCAGTCCTCACCTGGCTGCTGGAGCGACGCTGATGGTGGCTCGTTCGCGGCGCGCCGGCCAGCCGGGCTCGGTGACCGAGCTGACGACGAGAGCAGCACGGCATGCCCGCATCGTCGAGATCCTCACGGGTGCCGCCGTGCGGTCCCAGAGCGAGCTTGCCGCTCTGCTGGCCGCCGCCGGTGTCCCGGTGACCCAAACCACGCTGAGTCGTGATCTCGACGAACTGGGCGCGGTCAAGCTGCGCACGCCCGACGGCGGCCAGTCGGTGTACGTCATCCCGCCGGACGGCGCGCCGTTGACCGCACGGCACGCCGCGGACGCGCCGCCCCACCGCTTGGCCCGGCTCTTGTCCGAGCTGCTGATCTCCGCCGAGGCCAGCGGAAACCTGGTGGTGCTGCGCACCCCACCCGGCGCCTCGAACTTCCTGGCCAGCGCTCTGGACCGCGCGGGGCTCGCGGAGGTGCTGGGCACGATCGCCGGGGACGACACGATCGTGGTCGTGGCACGCGATCCCGACGGCGGTGCTGGGCTGGCCCGACATCTGCTGGCCCTGTCGTCGACGAGTTGACGACGGCGCTCGCCCCTGCGGCCCCGACCCCTAGGCTGCTCACGACCCGCAGTGCGTTACCCGATGAACCCAGCCGCACAACCTCAGGAGTTGTCTGTCATGGCCGACGTCCCAGAAGCCACCCGACTGTGGGGCGGCCGTTTCGCCGGCGGTCCAGCCGACGCGTTGGCCGCACTGTCGGTGTCCACTCACTTCGACTGGCGCCTGGCCGCTCATGACATCGCCGGTTCGCGGGCGCACGCCCGGGTACTGCGCGCGGCCGGACTGCTCTCCGACGCCGAACTGAGCGGCATGCTCGACGGCTTGGACGGTCTGGACGCCGACGTTCGCAGTGGAGCGTTCTCGGCCACGGTCGCCGACGAGGACGTCCATACGGCGCTGGAACGGGGCTTGCTCGAACGGGTGGGTACCGAGCTCGGAGGGCGATTGCGCGCCGGGCGTTCTCGCAATGACCAGATCGCCACGCTTATCCGGATGTACCTGCGCGAACAGGCCCGCCTGCTCGGTGGCGAAGTCCTCGCGCTGATCGATGCCCTTGCCGCTCAGGCCGAAACCTACTTCGGGGTGGCCATGCCCGGCCGGACCCACATGCAGCACGCCCAGCCGGTGTTGCTGTCCCATCACCTGCTGGCGCATTGCTGGCCCCTCGTTCGCGACGTCCTCCGGCTGCGGGACTGGGATACTCGGGCGGCGAGCAGCCCCTACGGTTCCGGTGCGCTGGCCGGGTCTTCGCTCGGGTTGGACCCGGCCGCCGTGGCCGCGGAACTGGGCTTCGACGCGGCGGCGGAGAACTCGATCGACGCCACGGCCGCCCGGGACGTCGTGGCCGAGTTCTCCTTCGTGACGGCAATGATCGGCGTGGACCTGTCCCGAATGGCCGAGGAGGTCATCATCTGGGCTACGAAGGAGTTTTCCTTTGTCGCGCTGGATGATTCCTACTCGACCGGCTCTTCCATCATGCCGCAGAAGAAGAACCCGGACGTCGCCGAGCTGGCCCGGGGAAAGGCGGGTCGTCTCATCGGCGACCATGCTGGGCTGCTGGCGACACTGAAGGGTCTGCCCCTGGCCTACAACCGGGATCTGCAAGAGGACAAGGAGCCGGTCTTCGACGCCATCGATACCCTGCACCTGCTGCTCCCCGCGATGACGGGCATGCTGGCCACCTTGAGGTTCGATCGCGATCGGCTGGAATCCCTTGCGCCGCAGGGCTTTTCGCTCGCAACGGATATTGCTGAATGGCTGGTGCGCCAGCACGTCCCGTTCCGGGTTGCCCACGAGCTGGCCGGCGAGTGCGTCCGGGTCTGCGAGCAGCGGGGGATCGAGTTGGACGAACTCACCGATACTGACTTCGCCGCGATCTCCCCGCACTTGACTCCCGCGGTGCGCGAGGTCCTCACCGTCGCCGGGTCGCTGGGTTCGCGCTCGGCGGTGGGTGGTACGGCGCCGGTCCGGGTGCGCGAACAGCTCGGCCAGCTGCAGGACCGGGTTGCCGAGCTTCGCGGTTGGGTTCGCTGAGCGATGGCGGTGTCACGTCGAGCTTTGACGCGGCCCGCGGTGGACGTGGCGCCGCACCTGCTCGGTGCCGTAGTGACCAGCGACCTCGGCGGGCACCGGGTGAGTGCGGTGATCACCGAGGTCGAGGCCTATCACGGCGAGCAGGACCCCGCCTCGCATGCCTTCCGTGGTCCGACCAAGCGCAACGCGGTGATGTTCGGCCCGGCGGGCCACCTGTACTGCTACTTCGTCTACGGGATGCATTGGTGCGCGAACGTCACCTGCGATGCGCCGGGCGCGGCATCGGCGGTGTTGCTGCGGGCTGGGCGGGTGGTCGTCGGCGAGGACGTCGTCAGGCTGCGGGCACCCCGCCAGGACGGTGGTCCGAGCGCGCTGCCGACCGCCACTCTCGCGAGTGGCCCGGCGCGGCTTGCCCGGGCGCTGGGGCTCTCCGGCGCCCACACCGGCCTGGACCTGCTCGCGACCGCGTCGCCGGTTCGGCTGCGCCGTCTGGGCGTGCTGCCCGAATATCGCTCTGGTCCACGGGTCGGGATCACCGTCGGGGTCGACGCACCGTGGCGATTCTGGCTCGCCGACGATCCGTCCGTGTCGAGCTTCCGCGCTGGACGTCGTCGGCGTCGTCTCGGTGCCGACCCGGACAACGCACCGGATTCGGAGAGCCGCTGAGGAATGAGCTGGCCGTACCCGGCAGACTTGTCGATCGTGAGTACCGATCCCCTGAACCGAACGACCGCCATCGACGCGCTGCCATCGGAGCTCCGACCGACCTACGAGATCCTGGCGGCCGGAGCAGCTGACATCCTGCCCGCTGACGGTCTGGCCGAACGGATGCTGGCCGCTCGTGTGGAGCAGCGCCCACTGCGGGTGAAGCTCGGGATCGACCCGAGCGGCGCCGAGCTGACCCTGGGTCATGCGGTCGTGCTGCGCAAACTGCGGCAGTTCCAGGACGTCGGGCACGTTGCTGTCCTGGTTGTCGGCGGGTTCACCGGACAGGTCGGCGATCCGTCTGGAAAGACCGCGACCAGACTCGCCCAGAGCGCGGAGCAGGTGATCGCCAACGCCAAGGGTTACTTCGACCAGGTCATGCAGATCCTCGACCCGGAACGGACCGAGGTCGTGAACAACGACGACTGGCTCGGGCGCATGGACCTGTCGACGATGTTGGATTACACGCGCCAGGTAACGGTCGCGCAGTTGCTCGAGCGCGATGACTTCGCTCGTCGGTTTGCGGCGAAGAGCCCGATCAGCCTTTCGGAGTTCTTCTACCCGCTGTTGCAGGGCATCGACTCGGTCGAGATCAGGGCCGACATCGAACTGGGGGGCACCGACCAGACTTTCAACAACCTCGTCGGCCGCGCCTTGCAGCGCAGCCGAGGGCAGGCACCGCAAGCGGTTCTGACGGTGCCGCTGCTCGTGGGGACCGATGGGGTGGAGAAGATGGGCAAGTCGCTCGGCAACTTCGTTGCCATCGCCGAGCCGGCACCGGAGCAGTTCGGCAAGCTCATGTCCATCCCCGACACGGCGGTGGCCACCTACGCGGTGCTCGCATCCGACCTGCTTCCCGACGAGGTTGCCCGGGTCGAGCAAGACGTCATCGGCGGGGGAGCGGCGGCCAACCGAGCAAAGCGCCTGGTCGCCCGGCGGATCGTGGCGCTTTACCACGGCACTGAGGCGGCGCAGGCAGCTGAGGCACAGTTCGACCGGGTCCACAAGGAGGGAGACCTGGCGACCCAGGCCGTGCAGGTCCACTGGGATTTGTCGGGCACCGTGCACCTTCCCGCGCTGCTGGCCGGGATCGGTCTGACGGAATCCACCTCCGCCGCGCGTCGATTCATCGACGCCGGCTCGGTGCGCATCGACGGTGTAACCGTGCCGGCGAAGACTTACGACATCCCGGGCGACCAACTCGACGGTCGGCTCGTCGCCATCGGGAAACGCAAGGTGGCCCGGGTCACAAACTCCATTGTCTGAAGATTTCGCGGGTCAAGCCGCTTTACCCCCGAAGAAATAGGGGCTGCAGTGGCCTCCGACCCCGGATTTGACCCACCCTGAGGCCTCGGCTAATGTTCTCCCTGCACGGCGAACGGAGCCCGAAACGGGGGCCGGCCGGGCAGGCCACCAAGACAGCGCAGCGGCTGAAAAGCCGCCGCTGGACGGTGAGCGCGGGACGAGCGGGTCAGTTTGACACCGCGAATCGGACCGAGTAAAGTTCCACGGGTTGCCCCGGAGCAGACCGAAAGGTCCGCGATGGTGCGCGTCCGCTCCTTGAGAACTCAACAGTGTGCCGAAAGTTAGTGCCATTAAATAGCACAAACCTCGTTCATGACAACCTATTTCGGTAGCGCGTCATGCGAGAATTTCTTTGATTGATTACGAGCAATACCAGCTCGGATTGGTCAGCAATCGTCGGCCGAGTGATCGGTCGGCTTTCTGTGTTGATAACGCGGGTAACCGCCTATCTATAAAACATTCACGGAGAGTTTGATTCTGGCTCAGGACGAACGCTGGCGGCGTGCTTAACACATGCAAGTCGAACGGTGAACCGGAGCTTGCTCTGGGGATCAGTGGCGAACGGGTGAGTAACACGTGGGCAACCTGCCCCTAGCTCTGGGATAAGCCCGGGAAACCGGGTCTAATACCGGATATGAGTTCGGAAGGCATCTTCTGAACTGGAAAGTTTTTCGGCTAGGGATGGGCCCGCGGCCTATCAGCTTGTTGGTGGGGTAACGGCCTACCAAGGCGACGACGGGTAGCCGGCCTGAGAGGGCGACCGGCCACACTGGGACTGAGACACGGCCCAGACTCCTACGGGAGGCAGCAGTGGGGAATATTGCACAATGGGCGAAAGCCTGATGCAGCGACGCCGCGTGAGGGATGACGGCCTTCGGGTTGTAAACCTCTTTCAGCAGGGACGAAGCGAAAGTGACGGTACCTGCAGAAGAAGCACCGGCCAACTACGTGCCAGCAGCCGCGGTAATACGTAGGGTGCAAGCGTTGTCCGGAATTATTGGGCGTAAAGAGCTCGTAGGCGGTTAGTCACGTCGGCTGTGAAAACCTGGGGCTCAACCCCGGGCCTGCAGCCGATACGGGCTAGCTAGAATTCGGCAGGGGAGACTGGAATTCCTGGTGTAGCGGTGAAATGCGCAGATATCAGGAGGAACACCGGTGGCGAAGGCGGGTCTCTGGGCCGATATTGACGCTGAGGAGCGAAAGCGTGGGGAGCAAACAGGATTAGATACCCTGGTAGTCCACGCCGTAAACGTTGGGAACTAGGTGTGGGCCTCATTCCACGAGGTCTGTGCCGCAGCTAACGCATTAAGTTCCCCGCCTGGGGAGTACGGCCGCAAGGCTAAAACTCAAAGAAATTGACGGGGGCCCGCACAAGCGGCGGAGCATGTGGCTTAATTCGATGCAACGCGAAGAACCTTACCTGGGCTTGACATGCAGGGAAATCTCCCAGAGATGGGAGGTCCGTAAGGGCCTTGCACAGGTGGTGCATGGCTGTCGTCAGCTCGTGTCGTGAGATGTTGGGTTAAGTCCCGCAACGAGCGCAACCCTCGTTCTATGTTGCCAGCGAGTAATGTCGGGGACTCATAGGAGACTGCCGGGGTCAACTCGGAGGAAGGTGGGGATGACGTCAAGTCATCATGCCCCTTATGTCCAGGGCTGCACACATGCTACAATGGCCGGTACAAAGGGCTGCGATACCGCAAGGTGGAGCGAATCCCATAAAGCCGGTCTCAGTTCGGATTGGGGTCTGCAACTCGACCCCATGAAGTCGGAGTCGCTAGTAATCGCAGATCAGCAACGCTGCGGTGAATACGTTCCCGGGCCTTGTACACACCGCCCGTCACGTCACGAAAGTCGGTAACACCCGAAGCCGGTGGCCCAACCCTTGTGGAGGGAGCCGTCGAAGGTGGGATCGGCGATTGGGACGAAGTCGTAACAAGGTAGCCGTACCGGAAGGTGCGGCTGGATCACCTCCTTTCTAAGGAGCATCTGGCCTGGTCGAAAGATCAGGTCCAGGCATGCCTCATCACGAGCGAACGTCTCGTGGGGGCGGCTCAAGGGTGGAACACTAACTAGTTCGCTGGACAGCGATCATCGGAGTCAGTACGCCGGCTTGCCGGATGGAACCTCTACCGATTGACGCCAGAATGCGTAGGCACACTGTTGAGTCCTGAGGGAGCGGGCTTTGAGCCCACCTTCACGGCTGGAAACGGCCGGATGGTCCGGCACTCAATTCCTTCGAACGGCGCCCGCTGGGCGTACGCGTTGGATCAGGTTGAGTCGCCGCCCGTACCTTGAGAACTGCACAGTGGACGCGAGCATCTTTGTGGTCAAGTTAATAAGGGCGCACGGTGGATGCCTTGGCACTAGGAGCCGATGAAGGACGTAGGAGGCTGCGATAAGCCTCGGGGAGCTGTCAACCGAGCATTGATCCGAGGATTTCCGAATGGGGAAACCCGGCTGGAGTCATGTCCAGTCACCCATACCTGAACACATAGGGTATGCGGAGGGAACGTGGGGAAGTGAAACATCTCAGTACCCACAGGAAGAGAAAGCAACCGCGATTCCGTTAGTAGTGGCGAGCGAAAGCGGAAGAGGCCAAACCAGTTACACGTGATAGCCGGCAGGCGTTGTGTATCTGGGGTTGTGGGGCCGCTTAGTAGGTTCTGCCGAATCTACAAGGAGTAAGAAAACAACGTGGTTAGTCGAAGCGATTGAATGTCGCGGCATAGAGGGTGAAACCCCCGTAGACGAAAACCCGTTGTCTCCTTAGCGTTACCCCAAGTAGCAGCGAGCCCGTGAAATTCGCTGTGAATCTGGCGGGACCACCCGCTAAGCCTAAATACTACCTAGTGACCGATAGCGGACAAGTACCGTGAGGGAAAGGTTAAAAGCACCCCGGGAGGGGAGTGAAATAGATCCTGAAACCGCGCGCCTACAAGCCGTTGGAGCGTCGTTACACGCTTGCGTGTAATCGTGACAGCGTGCCTTTTGAAGAATGAGCCTGCGAGTTAGTGGTATGTGGCGAGGTTAACCCGTGTGGGGAAGCCGTAGCGAAAGCGAGTCTGAATAGGGCGAATTAGTCGCATGCTCTAGACCCGAAGCGAAGTGATCTACCCATGGCCAGGTTGAAGCGCGGGTAAGACCGCGTGGAGGACCGAACCCACCAGGGTTGAAAACCTGGGGGATGAGCTGTGGGTAGGGGTGAAAGGCCAATCAAACTTCGTGATAGCTGGTTCTCCCCGAAATGCATATAGGTGCAGCGTCGCGTGTTTCTTGCCGGAGGTAGAGCTACTGGATAGCCTAGGGGGCTCACAAGCTTACCGAAGTTAGCCAAACTCCGAATGCCGGTAAGTGAGAGCGCGGCAGTGAGACTGCGGGGGATAAGCTCCGTAGTCGAGAGGGAAACAACCCAGAACACCAGCTAAGGTCCCCAAGCGTGTGCTAAGTGGGAAAGGATGTGGAGTCGCACAGACAACCAGGAGGTTGGCTTAGAAGCAGCCACCCTTTAAAGAGTGCGTAATAGCTCACTGGTCAAGTGATTCTGCGCCGACAATGTAACGGGGCTCAAGCACACCACCGAAGCTGTGTCATTCACGCAATATTCTGCTTTCGAGCCAGAAGTGTGGATGGGTAGGGGAGCGTCGTGTGCCGGGTGAAGCGGCGGGGGAACCCAGCCGTGGACGGCACACGAGTGAGAATGCAGGCATGAGTAGCGAAAGAGGAGTGAGAAACTCCTCCGCCGGATGACCAAGGGTTCCTGGGCCAGGCTAATCCGCCCAGGGTAAGTCGGGACCTAAGGCGAGGCCGACAGGCGTAGTCGATGGACAACGGGTTGATATTCCCGTACCCGCAAAAGAGCGCCCATGACGAACTTAGCGATGCTAAGTGCCCAAAGCCGGACGTTCCTTCGGGAACCGATGGTTGCGCGCACGAACCGAACTAGTAGTAGTCAAGCGATGGGGTGACGCAGGAAGGTAGTCGTACCAGTCAGTGGTAATACTGGAGCAAGGTTGTAGGGCGTTGAGTAGGCAAATCCGCTCAACATGTGCCTGAGAACCGACGCATAGCCGATTGGGGCGAATTCGATGATCCTATGCTGCCAAGAAAAGCCTCTAGCGAGCTCTTAGCGGCCCGTACCCCAAACCGACACAGGTGGTCAGGTAGAGAATACTAAGGCGATCGAGTGAACCATGGTTAAGGAACTCGGCAAAATGCCCCCGTAACTTCGGGAGAAGGGGGGCCGCTTCGCGTGATCAGGTCTTGCATCTGAGAGCGCGGGACGGCCGCAGAGACCAGCGAGAAGCGACTGTTTACTAAAAACACAGGTCCGTGCGAAGTCGCAAGACGATGTATACGGACTGACGCCTGCCCGGTGCTGGAAGGTTAAGAGGACGGGTTAGCACTTCGGTGCGAGGCTCAGAATTTAAGCCCCAGTAAACGGCGGTGGTAACTATAACCATCCTAAGGTAGCGAAATTCCTTGTCGGGTAAGTTCCGACCTGCACGAATGGCGTAACGACTTCTCGACTGTCTCAACCGTGGACTCGGCGAAATTGCACTACGAGTAAAGATGCTCGTTACGCGCGGCAGGACGGAAAGACCCCGGGACCTTTACTATAGCTTGATATTGGTGTTCGGTTCGAATTGTGTAGGATAGGTGGGAGACTTTGAAGCTCACACGCCAGTGTGGGTGGAGTCAACGTTGAAATACCACTCTGTTCGAATTGGATGTCTAACCTCGGTCCGTAATCCGGATCAGGGACAGTGTCAGGTGGGTAGTTTGACTGGGGCGGTCGCCTCCTAAAATGTAACGGAGGCGCCCAAAGGTTCCCTCAGCCTGGTTGGCAATCAGGTGTTGAGTGCAAGTGCACAAGGGAGCTTGACTGTGAGACTGACAGGTCGAGCAGGAGCGAAAGCTGGGACTAGTGATCCGGCACTGGCTTGTGGAAGCGGTGTCGCTCAACGGATAAAAGGTACCCCGGGGATAACAGGCTGATCTTCCCCAAGAGTCCATATCGACGGGATGGTTTGGCACCTCGATGTCGGCTCGTCGCATCCTGGGGCTGGAGTAGGTCCCAAGGGTTGGGCTGTTCGCCCATTAAAGCGGCACGCGAGCTGGGTTTAGAACGTCGTGAGACAGTTCGGTCCCTATCCGCCGCGCGCGCAGGAGTCTTGAGAAAGGCTGTCCCTAGTACGAGAGGACCGGGACGGACGAACCTCTGGTGTGTCAGTTGTCCTACCAAGGGCACTGCTGATTAGCTACGTTCGGAAGGGATAACCGCTGAAAGCATCTAAGCGGGAAGCTCGTTTCAAGATGAGGACTCCCATCCTTTATGGAGTAAGGCCCCCGGCTAGACCACCGGGTTGATAGGCCGGAAGTGGAAGTGCAGCAATGCATGGAGCTGACTGGTACTAATAGGCCGAGGACTTGCCACAAAAATGCTACGCGTCCACTGTGCGGTTCCCGAGGTGCGGTCCCCGTCTATTCAGACGGTGAGGACCGATATCTCCATAGAGTTTCGGCGACCATAGCGAGAGGGAAACGCCCGGTCCCATCCCGAACCCGGAAGCTAAGCCTCTCAGCGCCGATGGTACTGCGCGGGCCACTGCGTGGGAGAGTAGGACGTCGCCGGACACACTTTCGACCAGGGTCGTTCGGTTTATCCGAACGACCCTGGTCGCATTTTGGCGTCTGCTCTGAGACGCTCGTTGTTGTAGTTCTCTTTCGGGATGGATGTTGGACATGGCTGAGTACGGATCGCGACGTTCTGGGACGGGCGCAAACAGAGGCGGTTCCGCTGGACGATCGGGCGGCACGTCGGGGCGCCGGTCAGAAGGTGGTGCTGCCGGTAGCGGTAGGACCGCAGGCGGCTCTCGTAGCGGAGGGATCCCGGGACGCACTGGCGGCGCGGCGCGTTCCGGCGACGCCGGCCGGGGTGGTCAGTTCGGCCGCTCGGCTGGAGCGGCTCCCCGCAGGGACGATAGCTCCAATCGAGGCACGGGCTCTTGGGGCGGCAGCGATTCACGTTCTGCCCGGCCCAGCCGTGACGATTCTCGTTCTGCCCGGCCCAGCCGTGACGATTCACGTTCTGCCCGGCCCAGCCGTGACGATTCACGTTCTGCCCGGCCCAGCCGTGACGATTCTCGTTCTGCCCGGCCCAGCCGTGACGATTCACGTTCTGCCCGGCCCAGCCGTGACGATTCTCGTTCTGCCCGGCCCAGCCGTGACGATTCTCGTTCTGGAGGGGCCCCGCGTGGTTCCGGTAGCCGAGGTTCGGGCTCCTACAGTGCGTCCACTGATCGCAGTTCTCGCCCGCAGCGTCGTGACTCCTCGTCGAGCTCCCGGGCTCCGAGTGGGTCGTCGTCGTCGAACTGGTGGGAGCCCAGCGACGCGGCCGGCGATCGCCGTACGGGGCGCCCGCCAGAACGCCGCACGCCATCGCGCGAATCGGGGACCGGACGCTTTGATTCACAGCGCCGACAGGATTCCCGAGGATCGCGCCCAGCTGATGCTGGACGTGGCGGTCATCGCTCCGAGCAACCCCGCACAGCAGGCCGCCGGGAGGATTCTCGTGACTCCGCGCCTCGTTACGATCGGCCCCGCAGCGGCACCGGTGAGCGCACGGATCGCCCTCGCTACGAAGGCCGAGACACTCGACCGAGTCACGCCCCGACCCGTGGGGGCCAGGGGCGCTACGAGCAATTCGAGGACTACGAGGCAACCCGTGGATCGCGGCCGACTCGCGGCAACGAAATCGCGATCCCGGGCGATGCTGATCCGCGCACGCTCGACCCCTCAGTTCGCGCCGAGTTGCGCTCCTTGAGCAAGCTTGCCGCCGAATTCGTCGGCGGCCACCTGGTCGCAGCCGGGCGCCTGATCGACGACAACCCGAAGACCGCGCTGGAGCACGCTCGCGCCGCCCGTGGCCGAGGTGCTCGGGTGGCTGCAGTGCGGGAAGCCTGCGGACTGGCCGCCTACCACGCGGAGGAATGGGCAGAGGCCATCGCCGAGTTGCGCGCCGCCCGCCGCATCTCCGGGGATGCATCGCACCTGGCAGTCATGGCTGACTGCGAACGTGCGCTGGGCCGGCCAGAGCGCGCCCTCAAGATGCTCGACGATCCAATGGTCGGCAAGATCGATCCGGCGTCGCGGGCGGAGTTGCTCATCGTCGTCGCTGGAGCTCGCCGGGACCTCGGTCAACTGGATGCCGCGCTCGCGATTTTCGAGCGTGGGGGTTTGGACACCAAGCACCCCAAGCCTGGCAGTAATCGGCTGTGGTACGCCTACGCCGACACTCTCGCCGAGGCCGGACGCACCCAGGACGCCATCCAGTGGTTCGGGAAAGCGGCCTCCGTCGACTACGACGACGAGACCGATGCTGCCGATCGCGCTGCCGACCTGCTCTGACCTGTCCGCGACGCCCGCGCGCTTGACATAACGGCGCCGGTCCGCAACCTCACGCGAGGTCGCGGGCCGGCGCCGTTTTCGTGTTGCCTACTGATCGGCGAATCGACGGAGCAGCACTCCGGACGCAGGCTTGGGCGTGAAAAGCGTCGACTTGCGCGGCATCCTGCCGCCGGCAGCCGCCACCTCGGCGACCGCGGTCACCGGTGTCGGACGGAGCAGCACCGCCGTACGCGTGCCGCCGTCGGCAGCCTCCAAGGCATCAGGGATGTCGTGGGCGTAGTCGACGGTCTCGGTGTTGTCGTTCAGGCCCCAGGCGCCTTCGACGAGGCAACGGTGCAGCACGGTCACGTCCAGCGATCCCAGCGCGGTTCCCGCGACGTCACCAAGGCCTGCAGCCAGCGCTTCGGGGTCGAACGAATGGATGACCTCGAATCGGCGTCCGTCGGAAAGGACAGCAGCGAACCCGTCGATCTCGTCGATCAACGCAAGGGCTTCGGCGAGGCTCGGGACGGCGTTGACCGACAGCACCTGGCGACTGAGTTCGACGGACCGTTCGAAGGGGAGGTCCACCACTCGGTGAATGGGGTGTACCTGGGGGCCGTAGGCCGTTGTGTCTACGAGCAGTGTGAGACCGCGGTCCCACGGCCCGGGCTCTCCCGCGTGCTCGGCCTGCAGCTGAAGATAGGTTGCGTAGCGATGATGCCCGTCAGCGATCAGTGCGCGTCGACCGGCGAGGTCCTGGGCGATCGTGGACAACGTGACCGGGTCGGTGATGGACCAGAGCCGGTGGGTCAGCCCGTCGGGTGTCTGGGCGATGAAGACCGGCTCGTCCGCGGAGACCGTTGCCACCGCCTCGCTCGCTGCGCCGCCGCCGTCGTAGACCAGGTAGATGGCTTCGAGGTTCGCCTCGGTTGCCTGCATCAACGCCAGGCGGTCGGCCACCGGTCCCGCCATGGTGTTCTCGTGCGGCAGGATGACCCCGTCCTCGGGTGATCTGAGCTCAAGCGCCCCGATCAGCCCTCGGGTCGTGCCGGTGTCGTCGGACATCTCGTAGACGAACAGCGCAGGCTCGCCGACCTCGCTCAGCGTCCCGTCCGCTATCCAATCGCTCAGCAACGAGGCCGTCGCAGGGTAGATCGGATTGTCGGCCGCGCCGTCCCGTTCGGCTTTCGACGAGCCGGGGAGGACGAGGCGGACGGCGTTGCGCGCGTCCGCGGCGAGCAGATCCTCCCGGTCGACGTCGGAGATCACGTCATAGGGCGGGCACAAGCGCCGCCCGATGTCGCCGGTGAACCGGAGAGCTCGAAACGGTGCCAAGGACAGGCCGTCGGCAGCATTCGGCCGGGGATGTGCAGAGGAGGGCTGCGTCATCCTCGGGATGCTACGCAATCGCCCGGTCGACGCCCTGTTCCGGTGTGCCGCCGGCCTGAGGCCAGGGGTGCCAGCAGGAGCGTGCGGGCGACCCCGGCTGAAGGCCGGCCACCCGGCATGGACGAGGATCGAGCCGTGCTGAGTTCGCAACGCCCGTTGACGGAGCTGTACGACGTCGCGCTACTTGACCTCGACGGCGTGGTCTATCTAGGGGAACGGGTCATCGACCACGTCCCCGACGCGCTCGCCTCGGCCCGCGAACAGGGCATGCGGCTGGCGTTCGTCACGAACAACGCTTCTCGCACCCCAGCACAGGTCGCGGAGCTACTGACCAGGCTGGGTGTTCCGGCCGCATCGACGGACGTCATCACGTCCTCCCACGCGGCGGCGCACTATCTGGCCGACCGGTTCCCCTCGGGGGCGGCGGTTCTCGTGCTGGGGACGACCGGCCTCATCGACGCCCTCACCGAACGAGGACTGCGGCCGGTGTTCTCGGCCGACGACAATCCGGTGGCGGTCGTCCAGGGCTACTCGCCGACGATGGATTGGGCCGCCCTCGCCGAGGGAATGGTGGCGATCCGAAACGGTGCGCTGTGGGTCGCCACCAATCTCGATCCCACGGTGCCGTCACCGAGAGGACCACTGCCCGGAAACGGGTCCCTGGTGGCGGCGTTGCGCCACGCCAGCGGCCAGGAACCGGTCGCTACCGGCAAGCCCGACCCGACGATGCACGCAGAAAGTGTTCAACGCTCGAAGGCCCGACAGCCGCTGGTCGTCGGCGACCGGCTGGACACCGATATCGAAGGAGCCAGGCGCGCGGACTGTGCCAGTTTGCTCGTCCTCACCGGAGTTACGCGACCCCTCGATCTGCTGGCGGCCGAGCCCGTCCACCGCCCTGACTACGTTGCTGCCGATGTGCGTGGCCTACTGGAGTCGCATCCGGACGTTCACGCCGTAGGCGGTGGCTTCCGCTGTGGGGCGGTAACGGCGGTCGAGACCGGCAGCATGCTGCGCGTGTCGATCGCTGAGAAGGCGCAGGGCACTAAAGCAGACAGCGACCTCACCGACGAGCGCGTGAACCTGCTTCGAGCGCTCGCCCAGGCCGCGTGGGCGATCGCGGATGCCGGACGGCGTCGCGCACCCATCGAAGCGGCAGATGACCGTGCCGCGCAGTTGCTCAAGGCCTGGGACCTTGTCGAATGAATCGGCTCCGCGCCCGACGGTCGGACCCGGCTCGCCCGGGCGTCAGTGTTGGCCCGGTACGGTGAATTCGTGACCGACAGCGACGCCAGCACCGCGCCCCGCCCGGGCCCGGCTCCAGGGACGCCCGCACCTGTTCCCAGCGCGCAACCCGCAGGCCACACTGCCGCGGACCAGCCGGATTCCGCCGCAACGCTGGATCGCATCAGCGCGGCGCGTGAGCTGCTCGACGGAGTCGAGACCGAGCCGCTAGCCGCAGCCGCGGCCCGCTTCGACGCGTTGCACCGCGAATTGCAAGCGGCGTTGACCGACCTCGACCACAGCTGAGGTCCTAGCTCATGGTCCGTCGACTGCGGCTCGACGCGGAGTTGGTCCGCCGCAAACTCGCCCGCTCCCGAGAACAGGCCGTCGAACTGATTGCCGCCGGGGTCGTAGAGGTGCGAGGTGCGGTGGCCACCAAGCCCGCCACCGGGGTCGATACCGAGGCTCCGATCCGGCTCATCGACCGTGGCAACGATCCCGGATACGCCTCCCGGGGTGCCTTCAAACTGCTCGGCGCGCTCGACGCCTTCCCCGAGATAGCGGTTGCAGGTCGGCGCTGCCTCGACGCCGGAGCCTCGACCGGCGGCTTTACGGACGTGCTGTTGCGCCGCGGCGCACGCGAGGTGGTCGCAGCCGACGTGGGCTACGGCCAGCTTGTGTGGGCACTGCAGACCGATCCTCGGGTGCAGGTCCGGGACCGGACCAACGTACGCACGCTCGACCCGGACGAGATCGGCGGGCCGGCGGAGCTGACGGTCGCCGACCTGTCCTTCATCTCCCTCGGTTTGGTCCTGCCGGCACTGACGCGCTGCACTACGGCGGATCTGCTGCCGATGGTGAAGCCACAATTCGAGGTGGGCAAGGATCGGCTGGGCAAGGGCGGCGTGGTGCGCGACCCGGCCCTGCGCGCCGAATCGGTGATTGCGGTCGCGCGGGCGGCCGAGAAGCTCGGCTGGGGAACCGCCGGGGTGGTCCGCAGCCCGCTGCCAGGACCGTCGGGCAACGTCGAGTTCTTCCTCTGGCTCCGGCAGGACGCGGCAGAGGTAGACGAAGATCGTGTGGTGGCAGCCGCCACCGAAAATGACCCGGAGGCTTCATGAGATCGGCGATGCTGGTGGTTCACACCGGCCGAGAGGATATCCGCGACCTCGCGCGGCACGTCATCAACCGGCTCAACGAAGCCGGGTTCGAGGTGCGAATCAACACCGCGGAAGAGGCTGAACTGGCCAAGGACCTCACCGATGGCGCCGAACTCGGCAACGTGACGATCGTGGACGGGCCCGATTGCGCCTTCGGCACCGAGGTCGCCCTGGTGCTCGGCGGGGACGGCACGTTCCTGCGGGCGGCGGAGAACGCCCGGCGGTGCAACGTACCCCTGCTCGGAGTAAACCTCGGACATGTCGGCTTTCTCGCCGAAACCGAACTTGACGCCCTGGACGCGACCGTGTCGGCCATCGTCGACAAGCGCTACACCGTCGAGGAGCGCATGACCCTGGCGGTGACCGCAAGCTACGACGGTACCCACATCGCTCGGGACTGGGCCCTGAACGAGGTGTCCGTCGAGAAGGGCACCCGCGAGAAGATGCTCGAGGTTGAGGTCTCGGTCGACGAACGTCCGTTGTTGCGCTTCGGCTGCGACGGGGTCATCTGCGCGACGCCGACCGGATCGACGGCCTACGCCTTCTCGGTGGGCGGGCCCATCGTGTGGCCGGATGTCGAGGCCATGCTCGTGGTGCCCAACGCCGCGCACGCGCTGTTCGATCGTCCCCTGGTGGTTGCGCCGGGATCGGTGATCGATCTCGATCTGCTTCGCCCGGACCAGTCCGGAATCCTGAGCTGCGACGGACGCCGAATCTACGACCTCCCGGCTGGAAGCCGACTGCGGATCGAGCGAGGAACCACGCCGATCCTGGTGGCCCGCCCACACCGCACACCGTTCGGTGAGCGGCTGGTGGAGAAATTCCAGTTGCCCGTTCGCAGCTTCCGCGACGGCGGCCCCAGTACTGTCTGACCCGTGCTGGAGGAAATCCGAATTCGTGGACTGGGGGTCATCTCCGACGCAGTGTTGGAGTTCGGCCCGGGTCTGACGGTGGTCACCGGCGAGACCGGCGCCGGGAAGACGATGGTGCTGTCTGGGCTTGCCCTGCTCTTCGGTGGGCGCGCGGATTACTCCAGGCTGCGGACCGGCGAAGAAACCGCCAGCGTCGAGGGACGATTGCTGCTGGAACACTCGTCGCCGGAGGCAGCGCTGGTGGTCGAGGCCGGCGGCGACCTGGATGCCGACGGGTCCCTCGTCCTGCGCCGGGTCATCACGGCCTCCGGCCGCTCGCGGGCCGCGGCTGGCGGGGCGTCGGTCCCGGCGACCGTGCTCGCCCGGCTCGGCGACGGTGTGCTCGCCGTTCACGGCCAGAGTGACCAGCAGCGGCTGGCCTTGCCGGGCCAGCAGCGGGCCACAGTCGATCGCTATGCCGGGCTTGACCTGCACGAGTGTGCCGCGGCGTTCGGTGCCTGGCGTGCGGCCGAGGCCGAACTCGGCCGACGGACCAGTGATGCACTCGCCCTCCAACGCGAAGCGGAGCTGCTCCGGCACGGTCTGGCTGAAATCGCTGCGGTCGATCCGCAGCCCGGCGAGGACCTCGAACTCGCCAGATTGTCCGTACGACTGGAATATGCGGACAACCTGCGGCTGGCGGCCCACACCGCGCACGCCGCGCTCCTGGGTGATCCGGAGGACGGCGGAGCTGAGACCGCGGACGTCGGCGCGCTCGTCGGGTCCGCGCGCCGGGCGCTGCACCAACTCGCGGGCACCGACGCCGAACTGGATCGTCTGGCCGGCCGGCTGACCGAACTGCTCGACCTGGCCGGAGACGTCGGCGCCGAACTGGCCGACTACGAAGCACGGATCGAGGCCGACCCGGCCCGGCTGGCCGCGACCCACGACCGGCGCGCCGCGCTGGCGACCTTGACCCGTCGCTACGGACGGGATCTCGATGAGGTCCTGGCCTGGGCGGCCGAGGCGCAGAACAAGCTGCTGGCCTCCGACACCTCGGCGGAGGCCATCGCGCAATTGCGGGCCCAGCGGGACCAAGCCGCGGACGATTACCGCTCTGCCGCCGAGGACATCTCCTCCGCTCGTCGGAAAGCGGCCGATGAGCTGTCCCAGCGGATCACTGCCGAACTCGCCGGCCTGGCTATGGCCGGTGCGCAGGTGACGGTTGTCGTCCGTCCTCGACCGGCCAGCGAGTCCGCACCGACGGTGACTGTCCGCGGTCAGGTGACGGGAGCCGGCGCCGAGGGTATCGACGAGGTCGAGATCCTGCTCCGCTCACATCCGGACGCCCCCGCCATTGCCCTGCAGCGAGGCGCGTCCGGCGGGGAGTTGTCGCGGGTCATGCTGGCGATCGAAGTGGTCCTGGCCGGGACCGATCCCGTGCCGACGATGGTGTTCGACGAAGTCGACGCGGGTGTGGGTGGCCGAGCCGCCGTCGAAGTGGGTCGCCGGTTGGCCCGGTTGGCGCAGCGTCACCAGGTCATCGTGGTCACTCACCTGGCTCAGGTCGCGGCGTTCGCGACCCGTCACCTGGTCGTCGACAAGGCCTCGGCCGCCGCCGATGCTTCGATCGGAGTCACGCGCAGTGACATCAGGCGCGTCGAGGGCGAGCAGCGCCTGGGTGAGTTGGCCCGGATGCTGTCCGGCGAGGAAACCTCCGTCGCTCGGCAGCACGCGGCCGAACTGCTGGCCGCGGCGCAACAAGACCTGGCAGAGTCGCCCGACAAACAAGAGGCGGGCTCGGCCGAGGGCATTGAAGCCGATTCCCCCGGCCGGTCCAAAGGCCGCAAGGCAGCCAGTCAGAAAGCGGCGCGATCCGGATCCGACCGGTAACTGCGCGTGGCGAAGCCCGAATTTCCGGACCCACGATGGCAACATCGACCTACATGAAGCTGGCCACCATGCGTCGCCCCCGCACCGAGTCACTGCCAGGTGTCGCTGGCGTCGTCCGGTTGGACCGTCGCGCGCCCCGACTGCTGCAGCGGCTACACGCCGGTGATGTGGCGGTGGTCGACGTCGCGGACATGGACCGCGCAACCGCCGACGCCCTGATCGCCGCCAAGGTCGGCGCGGTCGTGAACGCGCAACCGTCGATCTCCGGCCGGTATCCCAACCTCGGTCCCGAGGTTCTGGTCGCGGCCGAGATTCCGCTGCTGGACGGCGTCGGTGCTGGCATCTTCTCCGAGGTCAAAGAGGGCGTCCGCGTGCGCATCGAGGAAGACTCGATCTACGCCGGGGAGCGGTTGCTGGCCAGCGGCACACGTCAGAGCGTCGCCACCGTGGCCGAGTCGATGGCTGCTGCGAAGGAAGGCATGTCGGCCCAGCTGGCCGCTTTCGCGACCAGCGCGCAACAGCACATGCACCAAGAGAAGCAACTCCTACTCGACGGCGTCGGACTTCCAGAACTGGATACCGACTTCGCCGGACGGCACGTGCTGCTCGTCGCCCGTAGTTACGACTTCAAGTCCGATCTGAAGGGTCTCAAGCACTACATCCGCGAGTTCCGTCCGGTGCTTGTCGGCATCGACGGCGGCGGCGACGTGCTTCGCGATGCCGGCTACCGCCCGGACCTCGTGGTGGGGGAGATGGACGCCATATCCGAGGCGGCCCTGCGCGATGCCGGTGAGGTCGTGGCCCACGCCGACGCCGAGGGCAGGGTGCACGGGCTGGCCCGCGTTCAAGACCTGCGCATCGAACCGAAACTATTCCCGACGGCCGGGACCAGTGAGGACGCCGCGATGCTGCTGGCCGACGCGGGCGGTGCGAAGCTGATCGTCACCGTCGGTATCCGTGCCACGCTGGAGGAGTTTCTCGACGCCGGTCGTGGGGGGATGGCCTCCACCGTGCTGACCCGGCTCAAGATCGGCGGCAGGTTGGTCGATGCCAAAGCCGCCGCCCAGCTGTTCCAGACTCGCATCTCCGGTGTTGCGCTTGTGTTGATGGTCCTCGCCGCGCTGCTCGCGGTAGCGGTCGTCCTCGTCGCCAGCACCGACGGCAACAGCTACGTGCACATCCTTTCCCACGGGTGGACCTCGCTCGTCAACCAGCTGAAAGACCTATTCTCGTGATCTCATTCCGGTACCACATCGTGTCCATCATCGGCATCTTCCTGGCGATCGCGCTCGGGGTGGTGATCGGAGCCAGCGCACTCAACGGCGCGGTAGTCGGGGACCTGCGCCGTCAGGTCTCTGATCTGAAGAACCAGAACGCCGCCCAGACCTCCTCGAACACGACTCTTCGCGCGCAGGCCGGAAACGCCGACCAGCTTGCCCACGCCTTTGCCGGCAAGATCGCCGGTGGTGCGCTGACGAAGAAGACGGTGGTGATTCTCGGCGCGCCGGGGGCGAGCAGCACCGACAAGGACGCCGCCGCCGCTGCGGTGGCCAGTGCCGGTGGCCAGGTCACCGCGCGGCTGCAGTTGAGCAAGACCTTCATCGACCCGCAGCACGCCACGGACATCCGGTCGTTGGCCACCAACTCCGGTGTGCACCCGGTCGGACTGCAACTGCCCCAGACTGACAACGCGGGCACGCTCAGCGGCTCGCTGCTGGGGTTCGTCCTGTTCGGCAAGGGCCAGGCAACGGATCTGACTCAGGTGCTTGCCGGTTTCAGCGGACTCGCAATGGTCAAGGTCGAGCAGGGCACGCCCGCCTCGGGCTCGCTGCTGCTGTTGGTGGCACCGGGGGCGGTTGCCGGCGATTCGTCCGGACCGATGCTGCTGGCGATGGCCAAGCAGTTGCAAGCCACAGGTCCTACCGTTGTGCTCGGCGACGCCACCTCGGCACGAAACGGCCTCATCGCACTGATCCGCGGCGACACCGACGCAAAGGCCGCGGTGTCCACCGTCGATGACGCGGACAGCGACCTCGGCCAACTCACCACCGCACTCGTCGCGGCCGAGGCCGCGGCGGGCCGGCCCGGTCAGTTCGGCACCGGCGCCAATGTCGACGCGCTGCTGCCCGGGGTCGACGGCTGAGCCGTCGCGTTCCATCTCGTCCCGTCTCCGCTTCTTGCCGTCACCTCGCGGCGTGACGAGACGGCGTCGGTGCGACTCGCGGCCACTGGGGTGCGGACCGCACGCACTTTCGTGTTACCGTGAACTCCCGTGGACGTACGGGTCTTTTCAGCGGGTATGACAGCGCCCGCCGGTGAGTCACTCACCCCGATTCCCCCCTCCGCACCAGCTATCGGCAGCGACCACGGGAGTCTCGTTGGCTCAATCAGCCCGGACCACTAAGCACATCTTTGTCACCGGGGGCGTTGCGTCCTCGCTGGGCAAAGGGCTCACGGCCTCCTCACTGGGGAGCCTGCTCAAGGCCCGCGGGCTGCGGGTGACGATGCAGAAGCTCGACCCCTACCTCAACGTCGACCCCGGGACGATGAACCCGTTCCAGCACGGCGAGGTCTTCGTGACCGAGGACGGGGCCGAGACCGATCTCGACATCGGCCACTACGAACGCTTCCTCGACACCGACCTGGTCGGGACGGCCAACGTCACGACCGGGCAGATCTACTCGACCGTGATCGCGAAGGAACGGCGTGGGGAGTACCTGGGCGACACGGTCCAGGTCATCCCGCACATCACCAATGAGATCAAGGACCGCATCCGGTCCATGGCCAACCCCGGGGCCGATGGCCAGATCCCCGACATCGTGATCACCGAGGTCGGTGGCACCGTCGGCGACATCGAATCCCTGCCCTTCCTCGAAGCCGCCCGGCAGGTCCGCCACGAGATCGGGCGTGACAACTGCTTTTTCCTGCACGTCTCGCTGGTCCCATACCTGGCGCCGTCGGGGGAGTTGAAGACGAAGCCCACTCAGCACTCGGTGGCTGCGCTGCGCAGTATCGGCATCACCCCCGACGCGGTCGTCTGCCGTGCGGACCGCGAGATTCCTGACAGCGTCAAGCGCAAGATCTCGCTGATGTGCGACGTCGACACCGAGGCGGTGGTCGCGGCGGTCGACGCGCCGAGCATTTACGAGATTCCGAAGGTCCTGCACTCCGAGGGCCTGGACGCCTACGTTGTCCGACGTCTCGGACTGCCGTTCCGGGACGTGGACTGGAGCCTGTGGGGCGAGCTGCTCGACCGCGTCCGCAACCCGAAGCGCTCGGTCACCGTCGCCTTGGTCGGCAAGTACATCGATCTGCCTGATGCCTATCTTTCGGTTACCGAGGCTTTGCGAGCGGGCGGATTCGCCCACCGGGCCAAGGTCAATATCCGGTGGGTCGCCTCGGACCTGTGCGAAACGCCTGCCGGTGCCGCGGCCCAACTTGCCGGTGTCGACGCAGTGATCATTCCGGGCGGGTTCGGTATCCGCGGCATCGAGGGCAAGGTCGGCGCGATCCGCTTCGCCCGGGAACGGTCGCTGCCCACACTCGGACTGTGCCTGGGCTTGCAGTGCATGACCATCGAAGTCGCTCGACACAAGGCCGGTATCGAGGGTGCCAACTCCGCCGAGTTCGACCCCGACACCCAGGATCCGGTGATCGCGACGATGGCCGATCAGGTCGATATCGTCGCGGGCAATGCCGACCTTGGTGGGACGATGCGGCTCGGGGCCTACCCGGCCAAGCTGTTGGCGGGTTCGGTCGTAGCCGAGGCCTACGGGGCGACCGAGGTTTCGGAGCGCCATCGCCATCGTTACGAAGTCAACAACGCCTATCGCGACGCACTGACCGCGGCGGGACTGGTCATCTCCGGTACGTCGCCCGACGGTCGCCTGGTCGAGTTCGTCGAGCTTCCTCGCGACGTCCACCCCTACTTCGTCGCAACCCAGGCGCATCCCGAGCTCAAATCTCGGCCGACCCGTCCGCACCCGTTGTTCTCGGCGCTGATCAAGGCAGCCGTGGACTACAACGAGGCCGAGCGCCTCCCGGTCGAGATTCCCGACACTGACGCTCCGGTCCGGTTCGACAATGCGCCCGAGGCGGGCGAATCGGAGCACGCCGCCAGCGGCACCGACGTGCGATCCGGGAGCACCGCGACCGCCCCGGTCTCGGCCTGAGCCGTGGTTGACGCCTCGGATTTCCGCGTCGTCGAGCGCACCGAGCATTACTCGGGCTACGTGATCGATGTCCGCACGGACTCGGTTCGGATGCCGGACGGGACGATCGGGCGGCGCGATGTGATCGCTCACCCAGGCGCGGTAGCCGTGGTCGCGATCGGTGGCGACGGCCAGGTGGTCATGGTGCGTCAGTACCGCCATCCGGTAGGGGAGTTCCTGCTCGAACTGCCGGCCGGTCTGCTCGATGTCGGCGGCGAGCCCGCGCTCGAGGCGGCGCAACGGGAATTGTTCGAGGAGGCCGCGCTCACCGCGGCGCGATGGGACGTGCTCGTCGACCTGTACACCTCACCGGGGATGACCGACGAGGCGATTCGGATCTTCCTCGCCCGGGATCTGTCGCCGGTGCCTGAGTCGGACAGGTTCACCGCGGAGCACGAGGAGATGACCATGACGGTCGAGCGGTTCACGCTCCCCGAGCTCGTCGCGCAGATCTTCGCCGGCCATGTGACCAATGGCCCTGCTGTCGCTGGGATCCTGGCCGCATCGGTGTCCGCGGGCGGCGGCTGGGCGGATCTGCGGCCGGCGGACTCCGCGTGGCCTGCCCGTCCCCAGCGGTCGGCGGGATAGATTTGCTCCCGTGACCGCCCTTCGCCCCGCCGCCAACGACGCGGCCGGGTTTGCGGTTGCCGGCTATCTGGACCATCTCACCGTCGAACGCGGGTCGTCTGAGAACACCCTGTCGTCCTACCGGCGCGATCTGCTCCGCTATCAGGACTTTCTCGGCGAGCGGGGGATGGCGTCGCTGGCCGAGGTGTCGGCTACCGACGTGGCGGATTTCCTGATGGCCCTGCGCGAAGGCAACGCGGATCATCCGCCATTGTCGGCGGCCTCGGCGGCTCGCGCCGTCGTCGCCGTCCGCGGCCTGCACAAGTTCGCCTACGCCGATGGGCAGGTGGCGGCCGACGTTGCGCGCCAGGTGAAGCCGCCGACCCCACCGCGCCGACTGCCCAAAGCGATTTCGATCGACGAGGTGGAGCGGTTGCTCGACGCCGCGGACTTCGACCAGACTCCGCTGTCGGTGCGTGACCGAGCCCTGTTGGAGGTTCTCTACGGCACCGGCGCTCGCATCTCCGAGGCGGTCGGGCTCGACGTCGACGATGTGGACGTGGACAGCCGGACCGTGCTGTTACGCGGCAAGGGCGGCAAGCAGCGACTGGTTCCCTTGGGTAGCTTCGCGGCCAAGGCGCTGTCGTCCTACCTGGTGCGGGTGCGTCCGGAACTCGTGCGCCGTGGCCGTGGCACGCCCAAGCTGTTCCTTAACGCGCGAGGCGGTTCGTTGTCCCGGCAGAGCGCGTGGACGGTCCTGCGTTCCTCAGCCGACAAGGCCGGTCTCGGGGGCCATATATCGCCTCATACGCTGCGTCATTCCTTCGCCACACATCTCGTCGAGGGTGGGGCAGATGTCCGCGTCGTTCAAGAGTTGCTCGGCCACGCTTCGGTCACCACCACCCAGATCTACACGCTGGTGACGGTCGATCAACTGCGCGAGGTGTACGCGACCTCTCACCCCCGGGCGCGCCGTTCCTGAGCGACCCGAGTCTCTGCGGGAGTTGTTCGCAGCTTCTTGACACGGATATAACTTTGCGGGCAGACTTCGGCTTCCGCAGATCCCAGTCAGGAGTACCCCGTGTCCGGATCGGACCAGCCGCTGGCAGAACCCGCGCAGCCGATGAGCGAGCCGCCGGAGCAGGCGCCTGCCTCGCCGTGGGGCGATTGGACCGACGTGAGCGCGCAGCGCTGGGACCAGCCGCCGGTGCACGAAGTCGCCCCCGGTCCGGGACCGCTTGACGACGGACCCGGGGCAGGCGCCAGTGCCGGCACGCCGTACGGCAGCGCCGCCGCCCCGATGTCTTACGGCTTTGGTCCGCCCGCTCCGGGCGCCTATGCGTTTGGCCCCGGCGATGGTGGTTCCTACGGCGCCGGGCAGGTCCAGCCAGCGCGTCGTCGCTGGCCGTGGATCGCCGGTATCGTCGCGGCCGCGCTGGTGGTAGTCGGCACGGTCGGGGGAACCGTCGCTTATCAGGCCCTCTCCGGTGGGGGGCGCCAGCCCGAATCGGTGTTGCCGGCGGACGCCGTCGCGTTCGCCAAGATCGATCTCGACCCGTCCGCGTCGCAGAAGATCGCGGCCTATCGGTTCTTGAACACCCTTCCCAAGGTCGGAAAGAGTTTCACCCAGGGCAAGGACCTTCGGGAGTCGTTGTTCGACGTATTTGCCGATCAAGCACACTTGCCGAGCAGCTTCAACTACGCCAGGGACGTCAAACCGTGGCTCGGGGACCGGGCCGCGATCGCGCTCAGGTTCGATGCATCCGGTAAGGCCGAATCGATCGGCGCTCTGCAGGTACGCGACCAGAGCGCGGCCACCCGTTCGTTGACAGCCATCATGACGTTCACCGGCACGGACTTCGGCGTGACGTTCAGCCACGGCTATGCCCTGCTGGGTAAGGACCAGCAGGAGGTGGACACGGCCAGGGTCGAGGCCGAGCGCGCGCCGTTGTCGGCCTCGCCCCATTTCCGGGCCGACATGGCGCTGCTGGGTTCGACCGGCGTCTCCGCGGGCTGGGCGGATTTCGGCGCCCTGTCGTCGGCCATGCGCGGTGCCGCTGTCGGAGGCGCGCTTCTGAACAAGAGCCGGCTGAGCTACACACTCCGGTTTTCCCCCACGGCGGCGGAGGTTGTCCTCAAGAGCAGCGGAGGCCCACGAGCGGCCCTTCCCGCGAGGTCCATGCCGATCGCAGCTCTACCGGCCGACACCGTCGCAGCCGCTTCGCTGAGCGTGGACAACGGCCAACTGGCTCAGGCCTACCGACAGTTCGAGTCCCGCTTCGCCCAGCAGAGCGGCGGCTTGATGGGCAACCCCCTCGCAGCGATCTCCCGACAGTTCGGCCTGAAGTTGCCGGCCGACCTGCAGTCATTGATCGGCACTGATCTGCTCCTGGCGATGGGACCTGGAAAGACTCGGGACGGCTTGCCCGAGATTGCCGCCCGAACCACGACGGACCCGACCCGGGCGATCTCGGTGATGGACCGGATCCGCGACGGCCTGGCGGCCGAGGGTGCGCAGCTTCCGGTGGCCTACACCGCAACCGCGGACGGCCTGGCGGTCGCAACCGACAGGTCCTATCTCGCTGCTGTCTCGGGGCCGCCGACTGCGCGTCTGGGTGACACCGCGAGCTTCAAGGCTGCGGTGCCCGACGCCGCGAAGGCACGAAGCGTGGTCTTCGCCAACCTGGACCGGGTCGCAGACATCATGGCCCGCGAAGGCGCGCCGGCTGAGGCGATCACCACCGTGCGGGAGTTCGCCGGGCTCGGACTCACCGCGGTAACCGAGGGTGATGTGACCACGGTTCGGATTCGGCTCGTCGCACACTGAACCGGCCCTGCCGGTGCGGTAACCTCACGCACTGGCGGGGTTGGCACCAGCGACCCGGACGTCCGGTGGCGGTAAGGAGTGCGCATTCGGTGATGACGAGCCCGAGCACCCCTGAATCCCTTCCCGGACTCGACGTGGACGTACCGGCAGAGCAGGAGTCCACCGATTCGCCCGAGTCCGGTGGCACCCGTTCGGTCGACCCGGCCAAGGCCCGCGTTCGTCGCCCCTTGGTCGAACCGCGGCCGCTCGATCGGCACGGTCCGGCCCGCGTGGTCTCCCTGTGCAATCAGAAGGGCGGCGTCGGCAAGACCACGTCCACGATCAACCTGGGCGCGGCGCTGGCCGAGTTCGGGCGCCGGGTGCTGCTGGTCGATTTCGATCCGCAGGGCGCGCTGAGCGTCGGCCTTGGCGTCCAGCCCCACACGCTGGAACTGACCAGCTACAACCTGCTCATGGAACGCGACGTCGGTATCGACGAGGTGCTCCTGAAGACCGGCGTCGCCGGTATGGACCTGCTTCCCTCCAACATCGACCTGTCCGCCGCTGAGGTGCAGCTGGTGAACGAGGTCGCCCGGGAGCAGACGTTGGCCCGTGCCCTGGCTCCCGTGCTGGGCGAATACGACTACGTCCTGATCGACTGCCAACCGTCGCTCGGCCTGCTCACCATCAACGCGCTGACCGCATCCGACGGCGTCGTCATCCCGCTCGAGTGCGAGTTCTTCTCCCTTCGCGGAGTCGCCCTGCTCATGGACACGATCGACAAGGTGCAGCAGCGGCTCAACCCCAAACTTCGTCTGGAGGGCGTGCTGGCCACGATGTACGACGGGCGCACCCTGCACGGCCGCGACGTCTACAACCGGGTGCTGGAGCGTTTCGGCGACGACATGTTCGACACCGTCATCGGACGGACGGTCCGGTTCCCGGAGACCACCGTCGCGGGTGAGCCGATCACCAGTTGGGCTCCTACCTCGAACGGCGCGATCGCCTACCGCGAACTGGCCATGGAGGTCCTGGCCCGGTCATGAGCTCGCTGTGACCGAGAACCCGCCCGCGGGCTCCGATCTCGAGTTGGCCGATCTGCCGGAGGAATGGGATCTGCCGGATCAGGCCGAGCCGCTGGTCGCCGACGACGGCAGGAGTCGGACCTTCAGCGTTCGACTGGACAACTTCGAAGGACCGTTCGACCTGCTTCTGACCTTGATCGGTCGACGGCAACTGGACGTCACCGAGGTCGCCCTGTCTCAGGTGACCGATGACTTCATCGCGTATCTCGCCGCGGCCGGCGACGAATTCGATCTGGGCCAGGCGACCGAGTTCCTGGTCGTGGCCGCCACGCTGCTCGACCTCAAGGCCGCGCGCCTGCTCCCCGCCGCCGAGGTGGAGGACGAGGAGGACCTGGCGCTGCTGGAGGCGCGGGACCTCCTGTTCGCCCGGCTTCTGCAGTATCGGGCGTACAAGCTGGCCGCCAACCACCTGGCCCACCTCGAGCGCGTCGCAAGTCGGCGCTTCCCGCGCCGCGTCGAGCTCGAGGATCGCTTCGCTCGGCTCAGCCCTGAACTCCAGATCGGCGTCGAGCTGCAGCAGTTCGCGGCGATCGCGGCCGCCGCCCTGGCGCCGAGGCCAGAGCCTATGGTCGGCATCGCGCACATCCACGCACCGCGAGTCAGCGTGCGGGAGCACATGGCCGCGATGCGGGAGCGGTTGGCCCGGACGGGGTCGGCGACGTTTCGCGCGCTGGTGGCCGAGTGCGCCTCCACGTTGGAGGTGGTGGCCCGATTCCTCGGACTGCTGGAGATGTATCGGGACGGTGACGTCGCTTTCGACCAGGCCGCCGCGTTGGCCGAACTGCGGGTGCGGTGGATCGGATCCGAGCGTCGGCAGGACGACGAGGACGGTGCACGCGATGTGCCCGACGAAGCAGACGATGTTGACCGGGAGTATGGGCAGTGACTGAAGACATCACAGCTGAGCCGCTGCACAGCGGCGCGATTGACGGCTCGGGCACGCCGCCGCTGGACCTGGCCGACCCGGTCGTGTTGCGGGGCGCGATCGAGGCTCTGTTGTTCGTGGCCGAGGCGCCCTTGGACCTGGCCCAGCTCGCCGCGGCGCTCCAGCTCCCCGTTGCCGAGATAGCGGAGGCGGTTGCCGCGCTCACGATGGACCTGGACCAGCGGCAGGCGGGCTGGCAGTTGCGCCCGGCTGCCTCCGGTTTCCGGCTCTACACCAGGGATCGGTACGCCCCGCTCATTGAGGCGTTCCTGCTGAACGGCCAGCGCAGCAAACTCAGCCAGGCCGCACTGGAGACATTGGCCGTCATCGCCTACCGCCAACCCGTGACCCGAGCTCGCATCTCGGCCATCCGCGGCGTCAACGTCGACGGAGTGGTTCGGACACTGCTGGCCCGCAGCTTGATCACCGAAGTCGGCACCGACCCGGACACCGGGGGTGGCCTCTACCGAACCACCGACGAGTTCCTCGAGAAGATGGGCATCGGCTCGGTCGAGGATCTGCCGTCGCTGGCGCCACTGTTACCCGATCTCGACACATTGGATTCCGATGAACTCTGACCGATGGCCCGGCGACCAACCGTCGGGGGTGAGATTGCAGAAGGTGCTCGCCGCCGCGGGCCTCGGTTCCCGCCGGGTCTGTGAGGAGCTGATCGCTCAGGGCCGGGTCACCGTCGACGGCCACGTGGCGATCCTCGGCGCCCGGGTCGACCCCGAGACCGCCGAGGTCCGGGTCGACGGGAACCGGGTGAATCTGCGAGGGGACCTGGTGTACCTGGCCCTGAACAAGCCCAGGGGTGTGGTGTCGGCGATGTCTGATCCGCAGGGACGGCCGGACCTGTCGCGCTACGTTGCCGGCTACGACGAACGGCTGTTCCACGTCGGGCGGCTCGATGCCGAGACCGAGGGGTTGCTCATCCTGACCAACGACGGTGAGTTCGCCAACCGGCTCGCCCACCCCTCTCATGGGGTGGTGAAGGTCTACGTAGCCGAGGTCGAGGGGCAGGTCGCCGCGCCGGTGGCCCGTCAGCTTCGCGACGGGATCACGCTGGAGGACGGCCCAGTCGCGGTCGACGGCTTCCGGATCCTGGATGCCGGCTCGAGCCGCGATGGCGGCCGCAGCCTGGTCGAGGTCTCGTTGCACGAGGGACGAAAGCACATCGTGCGCCGCCTGCTGGCTGAGGTCGGCCATCCGGTGCTCAAACTGGTGCGGACAGCGGTCGGGCCGGTCCGGCTCGGCGATCAGCGCCAGGGCACCGTCCGGCCGTTGAGTCGGCAGGAGTTGACTGAGCTGTACCGGCAGCTGGGCCTGTAGACCCGGTGACCCTGTCTCAACGTCGAATGGGAGTGGATGTGGCCGTACGGGCCGTACGCGGTGCGATTCAGGTCGGGGCCGACACCCGCGATGAAGTGCTGGACGGTGCCAGCGAGCTCGTCCAGGAGGTTCTCCGGCGTAACGAGGTCGATCCGCAGGACCTGATTTCGATCCTGTTCACCGCCACCCCGGACCTGACCGCGGAGTTCCCGGCCTACGCCGCCCGGCAGCTGGGGCTGACCGACGTCCCCCTGATGTGCGCGGCTGAGATCGCCGTTCCCGGCGCCATGCCCCGGGTACTTCGACTGCTGGCTCACGTGGAGACCGGCCGGCCTCGTTCGGACATCAGGCACGTCTATCTGCGCGGAGCCGCTGCGCTGCGGACCGACCTACCGCAATAGACCCGTATCCTTGAGGCCGTGGCTCAGTCGTTCTTCACCGGTGTCGTAGCGCTCGACGGTCCTTCGGGAACCGGTAAGTCGACCGTTGCGCGGCAGTTGGCCCAGCGGTTGGGCGCCCAGTATCTCGACACCGGGGCGATGTACCGGGCCGCAACCGTGGCGGTACTCAAAGCGGGAGTCGACCCGGCAGACGCCGCCGCCGTCGCCTCGACCGTGTCCCGCATCGATCTGCGGGTCAGCACCGACCCCGTCCAGCCGAGCACCGTCCTCAACGGGGTGCCCATCGATGAGGAGATCCGATCACCGCAGACCACGGCGGCGGTCAGTGCGGTCTCGGCGGTGGCGGCGGTACGAACCCAGCTGGTGGCCCAGCAGCGCGATCTCATCAACACGGGGCCGACGGTTGCCGAAGGCCGCGACATCGCCTCGGTCGTGTGGCCGACCGCGGAGGTCAAGGTGTACCTCACCGCCTCTGAGCAGGTCCGAGCCGCCCGGCGCGCCGGCGAGCTCGATGGCGCCAGTGTGGACTCGGTGCGGGCCGACCTTCGCCGGCGCGACGTCCTGGACGCCTCCCGCGCCACGAGTCCGCTGCGCCGTGCTGATGGTGCCCTGGAGCTCGATACGTCGGCCTTGTCGATCGACGAGGTCGTGACGGAGCTGTATGAGCTGGCCGAGCAGGCCGCGCGGGTGAGCGCCGGCGGCTAGCCCTGCGGTGCCAGCCCCACCGCCGCGGTCCGCGGCGTCCCGAACAGAACTTGGAAGTGCAGTGATGACTGAGCAGAACCCCGCGCCCGACGACGCGCCGCTGGCGATCCCGGTGGTGGCCGTCGTGGGCCGCCCCAACGTCGGCAAGTCGACGCTGGTCAACCGCATCTTGGGCCGCCGCGAAGCCGTCGTGCAGGACGTCCCCGGTGTCACGCGTGATCGAGTCGCATACGACGCCTATTGGGCCGGGCGGCAGTTCACCCTCGTCGACACCGGCGGCTGGGAGCCCGACGCCACCGGGCTGCAGGCGATGGTGTCGCGCCAGGCCGAACAGGCGGTGGTGACCGCGGACCTGGTTCTGTTCGTCATCGACTCGCGCACCGGCGCCACCGAGACCGATCTGGTGGTGGCCCGCACGCTGCGCCGCGCCAACCGCCCGGTCATCCTCGCGGTCACCAAGGTCGACGACGAGCGCGGCGAGTCCGACGCCGCGGAGTTGTGGTCGATGGGACTCGGCGAGCCGTACCCGGTGAGCGGGCTGCACGGTCGCGGTTCCGGGGACCTGCTGGACGCCATCCTGGAGAAGCTGCCCGACGCCCCGGTCGAGCAGCTGGGGGAGTCCGGGCCGCGACGGGTCGCCCTGGTCGGCCGTCCGAACGTGGGCAAGTCGAGCCTGTTGAACCGGCTCACGGGTGAGCAACGTTCCGTGGTCGACTCGGTAGCGGGTACCACTGTCGATCCGGTCGACAGCCTGGTCGAGCTCGGCGATGAAGTCTGGCGATTCGTCGACACGGCTGGACTCAGGCGCCGGGTCAGCACGTCCTCGGGCATGGAGTACTACGCCAGTCTGCGGACGGCCAGCGCCATCGAGGCCGCCGAGGTCGCGGTCGTGCTGCTGGATGCTTCGGAGGTGATCTCCGAACAGGATCAACGGGTGATCTCAACCGTCGTCGAAACCGGACGCGCGCTGGTCATCGCCTTCAACAAGTGGGACCTGCTCGATGAGGACCGGCGCGAACTGCTCGATCGGGAGATCGACTGGGAGCTGCAGCGGGTCCAGTGGGCTCAGCGAGTGAACGTCTCGGCCAAGACCGGCCGCGCGGTGGACCGGCTCGCCCCCGCACTGCGAACCGCGCTGCAGTCGTGGGACCGGCGCATTCCCACCGGACGCCTGAACACCTGGCTGAACGAGGTTGTCGCCGCCACCCCGCCACCCGGCCGGGGCGGCAAGCATCCGCGCATCCTCTTCGCCACCCAGGCCGACACCCGTCCGCCGCGCTTCGTGCTGTTCACCACCGGCTTCCTGGAATCGGGCTATCGGCGGTTCATCGAGCGCAAGCTCCGCGAGGACTTCTCCTTCCAGGGCTCGCCGATCGAGATCTCGGTCCGTGTGCGCGAGCGCGGGATCCGCGGTCAGCGCTGACACCGAGGCGAATTCGGGCTGCTGCGTAGGTTAGAGTTGCCTGCGGTTCGTGACGAGTTCGCGACACCGGGCTGTAGCGCAGTTTGGTAGCGCACTTGACTGGGGGTCAAGGGGTCGCAGGTTCAAATCCTGTCAGCCCGACCGGATCGCTCCTACCTCGAATTCGGGGAACCGAACAGGTAGGAGCACGCGGAGGTAGCCGATGCCATCGTCGACGACCGACCCTCGCCGGTTCGTCGGCCGGTGGCGACTGGACCGCACAATGCTCGACCTGGCCACCGGCGATCGCGGCTGTGCCCACGGCGACCTGATGATCGATCGCCGGCCGGACGGAACGTTGAGCTGGATCGAATCCGCCACGATGACCTGGGGGCTGCGCCAGGCCCCGGTCAGTCGCTCGCTCACCCTCGCCGAATCCGAAGCGGGTTGGTGCTTCCGCTTCGCCGACGGACGCGACTTTCACCCCTGGCAGCTCGGTCGGCCGTTCGAGCATTGGTGTCACCCAGATCTGTACCGAGGGGTGCTGAGCGAGCCCGGGCCCGATCGACTCCACCTGCGGTGGGACGTCCATGGACCGGCCAAACATCATCGGTACCGGACCCGGCTACGGCGTGCCCGGCCGCAGGCAGGCGCGCCGGGCCGGTAGTACAGCCGAGCCGACTAAGCTTCCGGCCGTGAACGAACGCCCCGGAACGGCCGGACCGGAGGCTGTGCGAACCCCGCCGTCCTCGCCGTCGCTGTGGGAGGGCGCGTGGACGATCCCCAACCTGTTGAGCGCGGTGCGCCTGCTCGGCGTCCCCCTCTTTCTCTGGCTGCTGCTCGGCCCGCACGCTGATGGCTGGGCCCTGCTGGTGCTGGCGGTCAGTGGCATCACCGACTGGGCCGACGGCGTACTGGCCCGCAAGCTCGATCAGCAGTCACTGTTGGGCGCCCTGCTCGACCCACTCGCCGACCGGCTCTACATCCTGGCCACGCTCATCGGCCTGGTGCTGCGTCACGTCATTCCGTGGTGGCTTGCTGTCCTCGTCATCGGCCGGGACCTGGTGCTGCTGACCACGCTTCCGGCCCTGCGGCGACGTGGCCTGGACGCGCTGCCGGTCCACTACCTCGGCAAGGCCGCCACGTTCAACCTGCTCTACGCTTTTCCGCTGCTGCTGCTGGGCTCGCACGCGGGCACGATCAGCCACGTCGCCAAACCGATCGCCTGGGCGTTCACGATCTGGGGGACGGGTCTCTACCTGTGGGCCGGAGGCCTCTACCTCGAGCAGGTGCGGCGCGTGGTGAGGCTTGTACCGGTGACTCGATGAGCCTGGACCGTACCGAGTGGAGCCGGTCGACACTGACGTCGGCGGTGCTGGACGACCTGTTGAACAACACCCTCGATCCCGGCTACCGGGCTGCGGCCACGGCACCGAAGCGGCCGCATTGGTGGGACCGGCCCGCCGTGGTGATCGTGTGCCTGTCGCTCGGTCTGCTGCTGGCGGTGTCCTACCAGCAGTCTCACCTGTCGGCCCCCGCGCGCGACACCGCTCGCAAGGACCTCATCACGCGAATCCACTCGCTGCAGGCGGCCGGTTCCAGTCTGGACGCGCGTGCCCGGACACTGGCCTCCGACGTCGCCGGCCTGCGCGATCAGCAACTGTCGCCCTCGGACAACTCCGCGCTGCGCCAGTTGGAGGTCACCTCCGGCAGTGTGCAGGTCAAGGGTCCGGGGCTGCGGGTCACGCTGGCCGAACCGGCGACCCCCCAGGCCAGCGCGGGACAGGGGCGCCCGGGCACGGGATCGAAGAACGAGACGGCGGTCATCAAGGACCGTGATGTTCGGTCGGTGGTCAACCAGTTGTGGGCCAGCGGTGCCGAGGCAATCGCGGTCAACGGCATCCGGATCACCGCCACGTCGGCGATCCGCTTCGCGGGCGAGTCGATCCTCGTGGACTTCCAGACCATCAATTCGCCTTACGTCATCGAGGCGATCGGGGACCGCAACGCCCTCGATCTCGGCTTCGCGGACTCGGCGGCGGCGCGAGCGCTCAAAACCACCCAGGCGGTCTACGGCATCGGCTTCACGTTCGACACTAAGTCCTCGCTGACGTTGCCGTCGGTTACGGTGGGCCAGCAGTCCTACGCGACCAGCGGCGCCTCATCCGTTGCACCTTCCCGCTCGTCGTCCGGTCCCTCGGATGGTTCCACGGCCCGGACGTCGAGCAGTCCGACCCCAACAGCTTCGGAGAGTCCACGATGATCGCCGCCGTCGCCCTGGTCGTAGGAGTCGTGCTGGGCGTGATCTTCCGTCCGACCGTGCCGCTGTGGCTGGAGCCTTACCTACCGATTGCGTTGGTCGCGGCCCTGGATGCGGTATTCGGTGGTATCCGCGCACGCCTGGACGGAATCTTCGACGCAAAGGTCTTCGTCGTGTCCTTCATCTCCAACGTCCTGGTCGCGGCGCTGATCGTGTTCATGGGCGACAAGCTCGGGGTCGGCGGACAGCTTTCCACCGCGGTCGTCGTCGTGCTCGGCATCCGGATCTTCGGCAACACGGCCGCGATCCGCCGTCATCTGTTCCGGGCATGATGTGGACGAGATGAAGGCAGCCCCGGACGAGCGGGAAATCCCACCGAAGCAAGGGAATTCCGTGCACAGTCGACGCCGCCGGTCCACGGTGCTGATCGGCGCCCTGCTGGCCATCCTCGGGTTCGCCCTCGCAGTCCAGCTGCGGTCCAACGCCGCGACCGATTCGCTGTCGACCGCTCGTGAGGACGATCTCGTTCGGATCCTCGACGACCAGAACAGTCGGCTCGAGCGGCTGCAGGCGCAGATCGCGGACCTGCAGGCCGCAAAGGTGAAACTGTCCGACAGCGGCAGCAACACCGCCGCCGCACGGGCCGAAGCTCAGAAGCAAGCCGATGCATTGGCGATTCTGACCGGGACCGTTCCGGCCCACGGACCCGGTATCCGGGTAACGATCAGTGATCCGCAGCACGCCCTGAGGTCAGAGGATCTCCTCGATGTGGTCGAGGAACTCCGCGGCGCCGGCGCCGAGGTGATCCAGTTCGGTCCGGTGCGGATAGGGACGAACAGCGCGTTCACACAGGCCGGTTCCGACGTCGTCCTCGACGGCACGACCGTGACGAGTCCTTACACAGTGCTGGCCATCGGCGCGGCGAAGACCATGGACACCGCACTCAACATCCCGACCGGCGTGGTCAGCACTGTGGAGGCCGCGGGGGGATCGGCCACCATCACCCGCCTGAACCAGGTCTCGATCACCGCGGTCCGGTCCAATCCCGTGCCGAAGTTCGCCACCCCGACGTCGAAGTAGCAGCCGAGGCGATAGGGTCCGGTGACGTGCGGTCGAGCTGAGTTCGCGTCCGCACGCCAGCCCGATACTTGACCAGCACCCGCGTACTCGTTCAGCAGACGCGTACTTCGACTGCAGAGGTGGCCATCGTGTCCGAGATTCCCGACGACCTGCGTTACACGGCCGATCACGAATGGGCCAAGCTGATCGGGGAGAACACCGTCCGGATCGGCATCACCGACTACGCCCAGTCCTCTCTCGGTGACATCGTGTTCGTATCGGTGCATGAGGTCGGTGGGTCCGTGGTCGCGGGCGAGACGTTCGGTGAGGTCGAGAGCACCAAGAGCGTGTCCGATCTGTTCGCGCCGCTGTCCGGCACCGTCGCGGCGCGCAACGAGCAGTTGGAGGCAAGTCCCGAACTGGTGAACAGCGATCCCTACGGCAACGGCTGGATTGCCGAGATCGAGGTCGCGGACCCCACCTCGCTGGACGCGCTGCTCGATCCCAGCGCATATCGTGCCGCCACGGCCGAGTAAAGCTCCACCTCGCGTTGACCCTCCACGCCGACACCAACTAGGCTCGCCGGACACGGGCGATCCTGCCCTCCCTGTCATCCCGCCCGAGGCGTCATCGTGGCGTCGAGAGAGATTCGCACGATCAGGAAAGGGCATTGAGCTTCGTGTTCTGCACCGCGTGTGGCACTGAGAACCCCGCCGACAGCCGCTTCTGCTCCCACTGTGGGGCACCGCTGGCTGCCGGCGGCCAGCCGAGCCGTTCGGCCGGCCCGGACTCGACCTCGGTGTTCTCGGCCGCGAATCCCGTCGTTCCGGCCGACAGCGATGCCGAATTCTCCACCGAGGCCCACCAGCGGGCCGTCGATGCGCTCGCGCCCGGCTCGGCTCTGCTGGTGGTCAAGCGAGGACCGAACGCGGGCAGCCGCTTCCTGCTCGACCAGGACGTGACCACGGCCGGGCGCCACCCGGACAGCGATATCTTCCTCGACGACGTGACGGTCTCCCGGCGGCACGTCGAGTTTCGTCGCGACGGAAGCGGCTTCGCGGTCTTCGACGTCGGCAGTCTCAACGGCACCTACGTCAACCGCGAACGCATCGATTCGGCCTCGCTGGCCGGCGGTGACGAGGTGCAGATCGGCAAGTTCCGCCTGGTGTACCTGACGGCGGCCCCGAGCGTCGAGGCAACGGCATGAGCGGGGGCAGACACCGCAGGGCCAGCGCCCACGCGGCAAGTGTGGAGGTGCGATGAGCGCAGCGAGTCTGCCGGCTCGTGGTTCGCTCTCCATCGGCGAGGTGCTGTCCCAGCTGCGTAACGACTTTCCCGACGTCACGATCTCCAAGATCCGCTTCTTGGAGGAACAAGGCCTGGTCCAGCCGGACCGCACGCCGTCGGGTTACCGAAAGTTCTCCACCTCCGACGTCGCCAGGTTGCGCTACGTGCTCAGCCAGCAGCGGGATCACTACCTGCCGCTACGGGTCATCAAGGATCAACTCGAGGCGATCGACCGCGGGCACTCGCCCTCGGGTCCCGGCGGGGTCCCGCGTGCTGCTCACCTGGCCATCACCGAGGGCCTGCCCAGCGGTGAACATTTTCGCTCGGCTCCCGCTGCGCTGAGGCTGACCCGCGAGGAGTTGCTGAATACCGCCGGCCTGACCAGCGACCAACTGCGGGAACTGGAGCAGTTCGGCCTGATCGCCTCCCGTGCGGGCGGTGTGTACGACGACGACGCCCTGGCTGTAGCGCGGGTGGTCGCCGAACTCGGCCGTTTCGGCATCGAAGGCCGCCATCTGCGTAGCTTCAAGAGCGCTGCCGACCGTGAGGTGGGATTGTTCGCCCAGGTCGCGGGCCCGATGCGCCAGCGCAGTGGGGACGGGCGAGCTCGGGCCGAGGAAACCATCCGGGAACTAGCCGCGCTGTCCGTCCGCCTGCACACCGCACTCGTGCAGATCGGCCTGCGCGACATCAGCTCCTGAGCTTTCCCGGAGGGCGCGGCGCCACAGTACGTCGTAGGGATGCGCGCGACAGGCTAGGCTTTATTTTTGGACGTTCGATCCAGCCGGTGCGGTGGGCACAAGCCCGATTTCTCAGCGACATCCCGGTTCCGGATCGATCATCCACCACCGTGCGAGGAGGGGCCATGACGTTTCATCCGCTGCAGGTGGTGGGCGTCCGGGTGGAGTTGCCGGCCAACCAGCCCGTGGTGCTGCTCAAGGAGTCCGACGGGGTGAGGTACCTGCCCATCTGGATCGGCGCGGTCGAGGCCTCGGCCATCGCGTTCGAGCAACAGGGTGTGCAGACCCCTCGTCCGCTCACCCACGACCTGCTCAAGAACGTGATCGGCGCGCTGGGCGGCGAGCTGACCCAGGTGTCGATCAGCGAGCTACGCGACGACGTGTTCTACGCCGAACTCCGATTCGGCGACGGGACCACGGTGAGCGCTCGCCCGTCCGATGCGATCGCTCTGGCCCTGCGCACCGGTACGGACATCGTCGGGGAGGAAAGCGTGCTGGCCGCGGCCGGTATCTCGATTCCCGACGAGGACGAGGACGAGGTCGAGCGCTTCCGGGAGTTCCTGGACTCCATCTCTGCCGACGACTTCATCGGCTCGGAGGAAGGCGGTCAGTCGCCGGACAGCGACTGATCCGGGTTCGGCATGCTCGTCGACCGAGAAACCCTCAACCTGAGGTTTACGGTTACTTATTTTGGTCACGGCGCGGCGAGCCGCGTTGACCCTTCGTGCCGCAGCGGCCTACCGTCGTGAATACCCACGGTGCAATTCGGCTGCGGGTGCCGGGCCGGTTCCTTCCGACCTGGTAGGACAGAAGTGGCGCGGGACGACCAGATCGGCCCACGCGGCAGAGGAGACGACGTGCTCGACGAAACGCCGGAACAGGGCACTCTATTCGCTCAGCCTGCCGTGGGTCCGGACGAGTCCGTCGGCTACCGCGGACCGACCGCGTGCTCGGCCGCCGGGATCACCTATCGCCAATTGGACTACTGGGCCCGCACCGAGCTCGTGGTCCCCTCGGTTCGCTCCGCGGCCGGGTCGGGCAGCCAGCGCCTGTATTCGTTCAAGGACATCCTCGTCCTCAAGGTGGTCAAGCGACTGCTGGACACCGGTGTCTCGCTGCAGAACATCCGTGCCGCGGTCGACACACTGCGCCAGCGCGGGGTCGAGGACCTGGCCCGGATCACGCTGCTGTCCGACGGCACCACTGTCTATGAATGCACCTCGTCGGAGGAAGTGGTCGACCTGCTGCGCGGCGGTCAGGGCGTCTTCGGCATCGCTGTGAGCGGAGCCCTGCGTGAACTCGCCGGCTCGTTGGCCACCCTGCCGTCGGAACGGACTGACGGCGCGGTGCTGACCGAGGCGACCGATGAGCTGTCCCAGCGCCGTCAGCGCCGTACCGTCGCCGGCTGACTGGTATCGTCGCAGGCACCGCAACACGTACGTGGGAGAGACCTGTCGGTCCGGAATAGTCCGGTTCAGGCAGGCGCCGAAGGGGCAAATTCCCCGCCAACCTCTCAGGCTCAAGGACCACGTACGCAGGTAGCTCTGAAGGGCGACGTGGCCTGACAGAGGGGGAGTTCCGGTTCACGCCGGATCTTCGACCCCTGTCAGCGCGAGCTGCCCACCGTTCGGAGCACGTCGAATGTCGAACCCTTCTCCGATCCTCCCCGCTCCCGCCGCGACGCCGTTCGCGCACCGCCACATCGGCGTGACGACCACCGCGGACCAGGACTCGATGCTCAAGGCGATCGGGTACGCGAGCCTCGACGAGCTCATCGCCGCCGCGGTGCCCGAGTCGATACGCACCCGGTTGGCTCTGGCACTGCCCGAGGCGCGGACCGAGGCCGAGGTCGCGGCCGAGCTGCGCGCGCTGGCCGACCGCAACGTGGTGCGCACGTCGATGATCGGTCTCGGGTACTACGACACCCTCACGCCCGCCGTCATCCGGCGAAACGTCCTCGAGAATCCCGCCTGGTACACCGCCTACACGCCCTATCAGCCGGAGATCAGCCAGGGGCGGCTCGAGGCCCTGCTGAACTTCCAAACGGTCGTGGAGGACCTCACCGGCCTGCCCACCGCGGGGGCGTCCTTGCTCGACGAATCCACGGCAGCGGCTGAGGCGATGGCGCTGGCCCACCGCACGGCCCCGGCGGCACGCAAGGGCGCCGACGTGTTCGTACTCGACGCCGAGACATTCCCGCAGACCGTGGACGTCGTCCGTACCCGCGCGCAAGCGCTGGGACTCCGAGTGCTCGTCGCCGACCTCTCACAGGGCCTGCCGAGCGTGGACGGAGACCCGTTCGGCGTGCTGATCCAGTATCCCGGTGCCTCCGGAGCGATCGGCGATCCCCGGACGGTGATCGAACAGGCTCACGCCGCGGGAGCGCTGGTAGCGGTTGCCGCCGACCTGCTGGCGCTGACCCTGCTGACCTCGCCGGGCGAGCTGGGCGCGGACATCGCGGTCGGCACGAGCCAGCGTTTCGGCGTGCCGCTGGGCTTCGGAGGTCCGCACGCCGGCTACATGTCGATCCGTTCGGGGCTGGAACGCCAACTGCCAGGACGGCTGGTCGGGGTGTCGCTCGACGCGGACGGCCACCCGGCGTACCGGCTGGCACTGCAGACCCGTGAGCAGCACATCCGCCGCGAGAAGGCCACCTCGAACATCTGTACCGCGCAGGTACTTCTCGCGGTGATGGCCGCCATGTACGCGGTCTATCACGGGCCGTCCGGCCTCCGGTCCATCGCTGCGGGGGTGCACGGGCACGCCGTCCGACTCGCCGCGGACCTGCGTTCTTCCGGGCACACCGTTCTGACCGAGGCCTTTTTCGACACGGTCACCGTGTCCGTTCCCGGCCGCGCGGCCGAGATCGTCGCCGAGGCGGATCGGCGGGCGGTCAACCTTCGCCTGGTGGACGCCGACACCGTCGGGATCGCCTGTGACGAAGCCACTACGACGGCGATCGTGGACGAGGTGCTGGCCGCGTTCGCGGGCACGGATGCCGGGACTTCCAACGCACCCTACGTACCCGAAGCGCCCGTGGAACCGGCGATCCCGGTCGGACTGCGTCGCACGAGCGACTACCTCACCCACCCGGTCTTCAACACCCACCACTCGGAGACGTCGATGCTGCGCTACCTGCGCCGGCTCGCCGACTCCGACTACGCCCTCGATCGCGGGATGATCCCGCTCGGCTCCTGCACGATGAAGCTGAACGCGACCACCGAGATGGAGCCCGTCACGAATCCGGGTTTTGCCAACATCCACCCCTTTGCTCCGGAAGGCCAGTTCGACGGCTACGCCAAGCTCATCCAGGATCTTCAGGATTGGTTGACCGAGATCACCGGTTACGACGCCGTCTCGCTGCAGCCCAACGCAGGCGCGCAGGGTGAGTTCGCGGGGCTGCTGGCCATCTCGAACTATCACCGCAGCCGCGGGGACGGGCACCGGACGATCTGTCTCATCCCGGCCAGCGCGCACGGGACGAACGCCGCGTCGGCTGTGCTGGCGGGCATGAAGGTCGTCGTCGTGGCGACCAGCGGAGACGAGGGCGAGGTCGATCTCGACGACCTCAAGGCGAAGATCACCAAGCACGCCGCCGACCTCGCCGCGATCATGGTCACCTACCCGTCCACCCACGGCGTGTTCGAGGATCACATCGGTGAGGTGTGCGCCCTGGTGCACGAAGCCGGCGGTCAGGTCTACGTCGACGGCGCCAACCTCAACGCCATGGTCGGTCTGGCCAAGCCGGGCAGGTTCGGCGCGGACGTCTCCCACCTGAACCTGCACAAGACCTTCTGCATCCCGCACGGCGGCGGCGGCCCCGGCATCGGGCCGGTAGCGGTCCGCCAGCATCTGGCTCCGTTCCTGCCCAACCACCCGCTGCAGTCCAGCGCCGGTCCGGACACGGGCTCTGGCGCCATCGCGGCCGCGCCATGGGGATCGGCCTCGATCCTGCCCATCACCTGGGCCTACATCAGGCTGATGGGTCCAGACGGACTCGTCCAGGCGACCTGCACGGCGATCCTGTCCGCCAACTACATCGCCGCGCGGCTGACCGAGCACTTCCCGGTCCTCTACACCGGCGCCCGGGGCCTGGTCGCCCACGAGTGCATTCTGGATCTCCGGCAGATCACCAAGGATTCCGGCGTCACCGTCGACGACGTCGCCAAGCGGCTGATCGACTACGGCTTCCACGCGCCGACGATGTCGTTCCCGGTCGCGGGGACGTTGATGGTGGAGCCGACGGAGAGTGAGGATCTGGCCGAGATCGACCGCTTCATCGACGCGATGATCGCGATCCGTGCGGAGATCGACGAGGTCGCGGCCGGTCGCTGGCCGGTCGCCGACAATCCGCTGCGCAACGCCCCGCACACGGCGGCGTCGATCGCCGGAGAGTGGAGGCACCCGTACACGCGGGCCGAGGCGGTCTATCCGCGCGGGGTCGACCCGCGAGCCAAGTACTGGTCGCCGGTGCGGCGTATCGACGGCGCTTACGGCGACCGCAACCTGGTCTGTTCGTGCCCGCCGATCGAGGAGTTCGCCGAGCCCGTCAGCTAGCCGGGGGTCGCCGAGGGCGGGTCCGAGCCAACTGCGACCGCGTCAGGCGGCGGCGTCGGACGGGGGGTCAAGCCGAGCGTCAGGCGACGCGGTGCAACGCGGCGGCGGTGAGTTCTGCCCGTCGGGCGTGCACGCAGTGCCCGTCCGGAAGGATCTCGCCGGAGTCCTCGAAGAGGACGACGCCGTTGCAGAGAAGGCTCCATCCCTGTTCCGGGTGGCCGGCGATCACGTGGGCGGCGTCGCGATCGAGACCGTTCGCGTCGGGGCAGGCCGGGATGTGGTTGCAGATGCCAGCGGTGGAGTGGACGCCGAACTGGCCGTCTGTCGTTTCGCTGCTGATGTGCGGGCTCATGTCAGTTCCTCGGTGGTGTGTCGTACTACACACCTATGATCGTCCATTTTGAGAGCGATTTCAGCCATCTCGGCAAAGTTGACCGTACAACTTCACCAATTCGCAATCTTACGACCACCTAACGCGGACAAGTAGGACAAATCACGTTCTGCCGTTGACTTCCTGCGCTCGGCGGAGGGTTTTGCTGTGCGGCACCCACGTCGCGTGCAGGGTCGTGAATCCGGCCGCGGCCGCGGTCGCCACCACGTCGGGGTCGTCGTCGACGAACAGCAGGATCTCTCGTTCCGCGAGGGAACGCAGGACCTGAACCTTGAGGAACCGGGCCGGGCGGTAGTCACCGCTGGCTCGCATGAGCAACTCGTCGGTGGGCAGTCCGGCCGCGACAAGCCAGTTCTGCGTGACGGAGCGCAACCAGCTGGGACGTCCGGTCAGCCAGGCGATGTCATGGCCGTCGTCCCGATAGCGCTTGACCAGCGCCGCCCCCTGCTCGAGGACGGGATCGGCGTGGGCACCCTCGAAGAAGCTCTCCCAGTCCTGGTAGCGACCTTCCAGGTAATGCAGCCGGTGCCGCACGTCGGCTACGACACCATCGATGTCGAAGACGGCCAGAGTCACGCCCCGAGCGTACGGAACCGCGGGCGGCACGATCCCGGGCCTGTCCGTGCGGACGGTAGGATGCTGCAAACGTGGAGTTCCTCAACGGTCTGACGCCGTCCTATGACCTCACCTACGACGACGTTTTCATGGTTCCCAGGCTGTCCGACGTAGCGTCCCGCTTCGACGTGGACCTCGCCACCGGCGACGGCAGCGGGGCGAGCATTCCGCTCGTCGTGGCGAACATGACCGCGGTCGCCGGTCGTCGAATGGCCGAGACCGTGGCCCGCCGAGGCGGTCTGGCCATCGTGCCCCAGGACATTCCTGTCGAGGTCGTCAGCGAGGTCATCGGCTGGGTCAAGCGCCGCCACCTCGTCTACGACACCGCCCTCACCCTGAGCCCGACCGACCCTGTGTCTGATGCGCTCGCGCTGCTACCCAAGCGGGCTCACGGAGCCGTCGTCGTCGTCGCGGCCGGCAAACCGGTCGGGGTGGTCACCGAGCGCGACACGATCGGTGTCGATCGGTTCGCCCAGCTCAAGGACGTCATGTCGACGCGGCTGTTGACGTTGCCGGACACCATCGCCGCCCGCGAGGCCTTCGACCGCCTCTCGGCCGAACATCATCGGCTCGCCCCGGTCATCGACGCCAACGGCTTGCTCGTCGGCGTCCTCACCCGGACCGCGGCGTTGCGGTCCACCCTCTACCAACCTGCGGTCGATGCCGCCGGCGCATTACGAATCGGTGCCGCGATCGGGGTCAACGGAGACGTCGTGGGCAAGGCGGAGCGGCTGCTCGACGCCGGCGCCGACCTGCTCGTCTTCGACACCGCGCACGGCCAGCAACGCCGGATGATCGAAGCCCTGGAGGCCGTCACCAGCAAGCTCGCGCCAGCCGTTCCCGTGGTGGCCGGCAACGTGGTCACCGAGGCCGGCGTCAACGATCTGCTCGACGCGGGAGCGACGATCGTCAAGGTCGGCGTGGGCCCTGGCGCGATGTGCACGACTCGCATGATGACCGGCGTCGGCCGGCCGCAGTTCTCAGCGGTCCTCGAATGCGCCACCGCCGCGGCCGCGAGGGGGGCCCACGTCTGGGCCGACGGTGGCGTGCGGCACCCGCGGGACGTGGCGCTGGCCCTGGCTGCCGGAGCCTCCGCGGTGATGATCGGCTCCTGGTTCGCCGGGACCTACGAATCGCCCGGAGATCTGCATCTCTCGGCGGACGGGCGCTCCTACAAGGACAGCTTCGGGATGGCCTCGGCCCGCGCGGTGGCCAACCGCACCAGCAGCGAGACCCCATTCGACCGCGCGCGCAAGGCCCTGTTCGAGGAGGGAATCTCCTCGGGCCGGATGTTCCTCGATCCCGAGCGGCCAGGTGTCGAGGATCTGATCGACGCTGTGGTCGCGGGCGTGCGGTCCTCGTTCACCTACGCGGGGGCGCGCACGATCGCCGAGTTTTCCGAGCGGGCGCTCGTCGGGATCCAGAGCGCGGCCGGATACGCCGAAGGACGACCACTGCACCAGAGCTGGTGATGCTCGGGCGTCATGGCCGGCTCCGTCTCGCGCCGGCCGTCAGGGGCCGAGTTGACGGTCGGCGATGTGGAACGCATTCTGAATGTATGAACAGTCGTTCAGACGTCTCGACGCGCCAGCCGGACGCATCGATCGACGAGCTCAGCGAAGCCGATCTGCTCGACACCGCTGAGATCTTCGGCCTGCTGTCCGATCCTGGCCGGCTTCGGCTGCTCATCGCGCTGCGCCTGGGCGAGGCCAACGTCGGCCGGCTGGCGATCGCCGCTCACCTGAGTGAGTCGGCGGCCTCGCACGCCCTGCGGCTGCTGCGAGCTCACCGAGTCGTCGACGTCCGCCGGGTCGGACGGCTGGCGTTCTACCGGCTCGCCGACGATCACGTCGCCGAGCTGCTCGCCACCGCGTTCGCCCACGTCGGCCATACCGAGCTCGTTCACCCGGAACGCCCGTCATGACCGCCTCGAGCCGCGACGTCGACGGCCACGGTCGGTCGCAGGACGACTCGGCCCAGCACGCTCACGGCGGGGGACACCGACACGTCGAGGTGACCGCTGCGACCGACCAACGCTGGCTGCTGGCGTCGCTGTCCGTCATCGTCACGTTCATGGTGGCCGAAGTAGTACTGGGCTGGGCCGCCCACTCCCTGGCCTTGGTCGCCGACGCCGGACACATGCTCACCGACGCGGCCGCGCTCGGCCTGGCCGTCATCGCCGCCCGGCTCGCCCGCCGTCCCGCCCGCGGGCGCTACACCTACGGATTCACCCGGATCGATGCGGTCTCGGCCCAGGCCAACGGCATCACCCTGCTGCTTCTCGCGGTGTGGTTCGCTGTCGCGGCGGTGCGTCGCCTGTTCGATCCGCCACCCGTTCAGGGCGGGCTGGTTCTCGTCGTTGCCGTGATCGGGGTGGGCGTGAACCTGCTGGCGGTGTATTTCGCCGGGCGGGCCAACCGGGACAGTCTCAACGTGCGCGGTGCCGTCGCGCACATCGTCAACGATCTCTGGGCGTTCGTGGCAACCGCCATAGCCGGTGCGGTCGTGCTCCTGACCGGCTGGAACCGAGCCGACGCCGTGGCCTCGTTGATCGTCGCGGTGCTCATGGTCCAATCCGGGCTGGTGCTCGTCCGGGCAGCGAACCGGGTCTTCCTGGAGGCCGCGCCCGACGGCATCGATCCGGAGATCGTCGGCGGAGACATGGCCCGGGTGCCGGGTGTGATCGAGATCCACGACCTGCACGTCTGGGACCTCGGGGCGGCCGAGCCGGCCCTGTCGGCCCATGTCGTCGTCGGCCGCGACTACGACTGCCACGCGGTGGCGAACGAGGTCAGGGACGTGCTCGCGGCGCGACACCACATCGGGCATGCCACGCTGCAGGCCGATCACCGCCACGCCGACGTCCGCCTGGATGAGGACTGCTCGGCCGAATCAGGTCACGGACCCGGTTACTTCGGCCACCTCGTCGATGACGTCTGAGGCCGACCCGTCCGTGCCCTGCATGTAGGACCGCCACAGCGCTGCGTACGCACCGTCGGCGGCGAGCAGTTGGGCATGGCTTCCGTCCTCGACGATCCGCCCGTCGGACAACATCAGGATCCGGTCCGCGCGCGCTGCGGTGCTCAGCCGGTGGGCCACTGTCACCGTCGTGCGATGCCGGGTGAGCCGCTCGGTCGCCGCCACCACCGCCGCCTCGCTGGCCAGGTCCAGCGCCGCCGTCGCCTCGTCGAGCAGCAGGATGTCGGGATCCACCAGTTCGGCGCGGGCCAGGGCCACCAGCTGGCGCTGGCCGGCGGACAGGTTCCGCCCGCGCTCGCCGACCTGCTGCAGGTAGCCGTCCCGTAGCGAGGCGATCATCTCGTGCGCGCCGACCGCCCGCGCGGCCGACTCGATCTCAGCCGGTGTCGCCTGAGGTCGGCCGTAGGCGATGGCATCGGCGACCGTTCCGTCGAACAGGTAGCTCTCCTGCGGGACGTAGCCCAGACGTCGGCGGAAGTCGCTCAACCGCAGGGAGCGCAGATCGCGTCCGTCAGCGATCACCGAGCCCGACGTCGGATCGTAGAAGCGGGCGATGAGCTTGACGACGGTGGACTTACCGGCCCCGGTCTGGCCGACCAGCGCGATCGACTGGCCCGCGGGGATCTGAAGATCGAGCCCCGTCACCGCCGGTCGATCGGCGCCCGCGTAGGCGAACTCGACCCGGTCGAATCGGACCTCACCGGTCAGCTCGTCGACCGGCTCGGCATCGGCGCGCAACGGAGTCGAGGTCTGCGTCCGCAGCAGTTCCTGCAGCCGGGACAGGCCCACGCTGGCTTGCTGATAACCGTCGAAAACCTGCGACAGCTGCTGAACCGGACCGAAGAACGCGTCCAAATAGAGGAAGAAGGCGATGAGTGAGCCCGCCGTCAAGGTGTGGTGGTCCAGCCGCTGGGCACCGAAGGCGAGCACGAGCGCGCCGGACAGATCGGCCAGCAGCTGCACGAACGGGAAGTAGGCGGCGATGTAGGTCTGGGCCCGCATCCGCGATTGCTGGTACCGCCGCGCAGCGCCGAGGAACTGCTCGGTGTTGTAGTCCTCCCGACTGAACACCTGGGCAACCCGGACGCCGGCGACGTTCTCCTGGAACTGGGCGTTGACCGTGCTCACCCGTTCGCGCGCTTCGACATAGGCCGGGACTGACTTGCGCCGGAACAGCAGCGTCGCCCCGATCAGGACGGGGAGCATCACCAGAAGGACCAATGACAGCTGGGCGTCGAGCAGGATGAGCGCCACGAGCACGCCGAGCAGGGTGAGCAGACTTACCAGTGCGGTGGCCAGTCCGGTCTGCAAGAAGTTGGACAGCGCATCGACGTCTGTCGTCATGCGGGTCACGATTCGACCGCCCAGCTCGCGCTCGTAGTAGTCCAGGCCCAGGCGCTGTAGGTGGGCGAACGTCTTGACGCGCAGGCTGTAGAGCAGACGCTCACCGGTACGTCCGGTCAGGCGCTGACCGGATGCGCTCACCGACCAGTCCAGCAGCAGGACACCCAGGGCGATCGCGGAAACCGTCAGCAGCAGGCCGGCCGAATGCCGGCTGACGCCGTCGTCGATGCCGGTACGGATCAAGGCGGGAAGGGCGAGCTGCAGGATCGCGTCCAGACCGATCAGGGCGATCCCGAGGATGAAGGCCAGCCGGACCGGGGTCAGCAGCCTGCGCAGATCAAAAGCAGGGTCCGGAGCCTGCACGGCTGACTCGTCCAGGTCTGGTCGGTCGGTTGCCGGCGGCAGGGCGGCGACCTTGGCGATGAGGTCCGCCGACGCGGGGACGGCGCCGAACATGCCGCCGCCGTGGCCGGGCGCACCGGCCGCCACGGCTGCGGCCGCCGCCTGGTTCGTGCTGGGCGTCGCGACCACGCCAGGTTCGGGGGCACGCCACAGGAGCGGGGTCACGCCGCTGTCGTCAGGTTCCAGCGGTTCGGCATCGTCACGGACGCGCCCGGCATCGCGTCCTTCGGCATCGTCGCCAGGTCCGGCCAGCAACAGGCGGAACAGTGCGGAGCGGCCCATCAGCTCATCGAAGGTTCCGATGTCGCTCACCGAGCCGCCGTCGAGTACCACGATGCGATCGGCCAGAGCGAGGGTCGAGCGCCGGTGCGCGATCAGCAGAGTCGTCCGTCCGGTGATCAGGCGGCGCAGGGTGGCTAGGATCTCCGCCTCGACCCGTGGGTCGACCGCGCTGGTGGCATCGTCGAGCAGCAGGATGCGAGGTTCGGTCAGCAGCGCCCGGGCGAGCGCGATCCGCTGGCGCTGGCCCCCGGAAAGGGTGAGGCCGCGCTCGCCGACCAGCGTCTGGAATCCGTCCGGCAGAGCCGCGATGAACCCCTCGGCCTCGGCCGCGGCAGCGGCGGCGCGCACCTGTTCCGGGGTGGCCTCGGGCCGGCCGTAGGCGATATTGGCGGCAATCGTGTCGGAGAACAGGAAACTGTCCTCGAACACCATGCCGAGGCTGGAGCGCAACTGGCTGAGTTCGAGGTCGCGCACGTCGGCGCCACCCACCCGGATCCGCCCGGAGTGCACGTCGTAGAACCGCGGTACGAGCATGGCCAGCGTGGACTTGCCCGATCCGGCGCCCCCGACGATCGCCACCGTCTCACCGGCGCCGATCGCCAGGTCGAGTCCGGTGAGCACCGGCTCGGAGGTGGTGTAGCCGAACCGGACGCTGGTGAACTCGATCGACAGTGGGCCCTGCGGGAGCGGGGTGGGCAGTTCGGGGTCGACGATGTCGGGGGAGGCGTCGATCACCTCCAGCACGCGCTCCACACCGGCGCGGGCTTGCTGGCCGATGGTCAGCAGCGCGGTGACCTGACGAACCGGTCCGACGAGCTGGCCGAGGTAGGTGGAGAACGCCAGGAAGGTTCCGAGGGTGATGTGGCCGTGCAGGGCCAACCAGCCGCCGAGCAACAACACCCCTACCTGGCCGAGGGCGGGAATCGCTGACAACGCGGCGGAATAGCGTGCCTGCAGTCGGACGACGCGCATGCGCGAGCCGAACAGTCGCAGCGCCCGCGCCTGCAGGGTCTGGACCTCACGTTGTTCCTGGCCGAAACCCTTGACCACGCGCACACCGGTGACGGTGCCCTCGACCTGGCCGACCAGATCGCCGGCCTGCTGCTGGGCGTCCCAGTTGGCCGGAAACAGGTCGCGCCGAGAGGCCAGCGCCACGAACCACAGAGCCGGCGCGATGGCCACGGCGACCAGGGTCAGCATCGGCGACAGGAACAGCATCGCGATCAGGCTGATCCCGAACAGCAGGACGTTGCCGGTCAACATCGGCAAGAAGGCCAACAACCCTTGGACGAGGCCGACGTCGGTGATCGATCGACTGACGATCTGACCGGTGTGCAGGCTGTCCTGAGCCGCACCGTCCAGCCGCTGCAGGGAGCGGAAGATGTCGGCCCGCAGGTCGTACTGCACCGACAGGGACAACCGTCCGGCCGAGAAACGGCGGTAGAAGGTCAATCCGTACTGGGCGAGGGCGGCGACGACCAGGATCGCGATCCACCAGCCGATGGCCGAACGGTGGTGGGTTTGACCGGTAGTGGGGCCGCTGACCGAATCGATCACGTGCTTGACGACGAGCGGCACCGCGACGGAGATGAGCGCGCCCACCAGCGAGGCTCCGAAGGCCCCGATCAGATCTCGGCGGTGGCGCAGGCAGTAGCCCAGCAGCCGGCGCAGCCACTGCGGCCGATTCGGACGGGACGAGTCGGGTTCACGTGGCACGAGTTCAGTCTAGGTCGATCGTTAGGCAGGCGAAGTTCTCCTGCCGATCGCTCGGGCCGATGTTCGCCAACGGCATACTCTCGCCCAACGCGTGTCGAACGACGGCGCCACGGTGGGCGCGGTTCAGCGGAGAGGGAGGTGGGCCGGTGACTTTTGCCACCCTGGCGGTCGTCGTCGTCGCGGGCATCGCCGGACCGTTGCTGGCGCTACCCCGGCGCTGGCATCTGCCGGTCATGCTCGGTGAACTCGCGGCGGGGCTAGCCCTCGGGTCGACGGGAACCGGCTATCTCGACGCCGCCGACCCGACTTTCTCCTTCCTGGGCCAGATCGGCTTCGCGCTGGTCATGTTCGTGGCTGGCTCCCACGTGCCGGTGCGCTCTCGCGAACTGCGCTCGGCGCTGCGTCCGTCCGTGCTCCGGGTCGCTGTGACGGCGGCGCTGGCGGTCCTGGTCGCCCTGGCCCTCAACGTCCTGTTCCATACCGGCCATGTCGGGATCTATGCCGTGCTGATGGCGTCCTCGTCGGCGGCTCTGATCCTGCCGACCGTCCAGTCGCTCGGCTTGTCAGGCGATGCTGTGCTGGCCAGCCTGCCGCAGGTCGCACTCGCCGATGCCGCGTGCATCGTGGCGCTGCCGCTGGTCATCGACCCTCGCCACGCCGTGCGAGCCGGTCTGGGCAGCGTGGCCGTCCTCACCGTTGCCGGCCTCGTCTTCCTGCTCCTTCGGCAGGCCGAGCACAGTGGCTGGCGGCGTCGACTGCACCGCGTCTCCGAAGACCGGCGGTTCGCCCTGGAGCTGCGTTTCAGCCTCGCCGTGTTGTTCGGGCTGGCCGCACTCGCCGCCGCCCTGAAGGTCTCGGTGCTGCTTGCCGGCTTCAGCCTGGGGCTGGCAGTCGCGGCCGTCGGGTCCCCGCGCCGGTTGACGCGCCAGTTGTTCGCAATCACCGAGGGCTTGTTCGGACCGGTCTTCTTCGTGTGGCTCGGGGCCTCCCTCGACGTGCGTGGGCTCGGCCACAACTCGCACTTCGTGGTCGTGGGGATCCTGCTCGGCCTGGGTGCGGCGCTGGCCCATCTGAGCGGGCGGCTCTTCGGCCAGCCGGCGGCGCTGGCGTTGCTCACCTCGGCTCAGCTGGGCGTGCCGGTCGCCGCGGTGACGATCGGAACCCAACTGCGGGTGCTGGCCGACGGAGAGGCCTCGGCCATGCTGCTCGGCGCCCTCATCACGATCGCGGTGTCGGTGGGCGGCGCGGCGGTTTATTCGCGGCGCGGGCCGGATTCGGTCGGGACTTCGCAGGATTCGGCGGGGCTCACGAGCCCAGGCGGACGCCCTCCTTGAGCAGGCCTGCGGCCAGGTCGCCGTCTCGGTCGACCCGGTCAAGAACCTCCGTGATCGACAACTGCGCCAACCCCGGGTCGTCCAACTCCTCCCAGGTGCGGGGTGCGGCCACCCAGGGCTGCGCGCGGCCGCGCATGGAGTACGGGCAGATCGTCGTCTTGGCGGGGTTGTTCTGGCTCCAGTCGAGCAGCACCTTCCCCGGGCGCAACGTCTTGGCCATCTTCGACACGACCAGATCACGGTGATCGGCGGCCAGCTGGTCGGCGAGCTCTCGCGCGAAGGTGTGCACGACACCGGCGTTCTGCTCACCACTGAGCGGCACGTACAGCTGCATACCCTTGCTTCCGCTGGTGACTGCGATCGCGAACCGGCCGATGTCGCCCAGCTCGGTCCGTACCAGGCGCGCGACCTCGGCGCATTCGGCCAGCCCCGCGGGCGCCCCGGGATCGAGATCGACGACCAGCCGATCGGGATTGTGGACGCCCCCGCGCGGCCCGACCGTCCACTGCGGCACATGCAGCTCGAGCGCGGCCAGGTTGGCCGCCCAGATGATGGCCGCGGTGTCGTCGATGAGCGGGAACGTGAGAGTCTCCCGGTCCCGGCTCGACCCCGGAGTCGGCAGCACGACCGTCCGAATCCAATCCGGGACGTGGCTCGGGACGTTCTTCTCGAAGAACGGCTTCGAGGCCGTGCCGTCCGGCCATCTGAGTCGCGTGACCGGCCGGTCTTTCAAGTGCGGCAGCATGGTGGCAGCGATCCGGGCGTAGTAGTCCAGCACCTGAGCCTTGGTCGTACCGGCCTCGGGGTAGAGCACCTTGTCCAGACGGCGCACGACTAGTTGCCGGCCTTCGACCGTGACCACCTGCTGGTCGTCCTGCGCGCTCACTGGCTACCTCCGATGCGAGGAGCCAACCGTAACGTGTTCGGCATTTCGCTGGTTGGGATGGACGTTGGGCACCTAGGCTCGTCCTTGGCCCGTCCCGGGCTCATCCTCAAGTGCAGCTCCAGCCGGACGTGCGTCGAGTCGGACCGGTCAACCATCAGGAGGGGACCTCATGCGTGCGATCTGGAAGGGCGCGGTGTCCTTCGGCCTGGTCAACGTGCCGGTGCGGTTATTCGCAGCCACCGAGGAACACGACATCCGCTTCCATCAGGTTCATCGGGACGACGGCGGCCGCATTCGCTACAAGCGAACCTGCAGCATCTGTGCCGAGGAGGTCAGCTACGACGAGATCGCGAAGGGCTACGAGACTTCCGACGGCCAGCTGGTCATATTGACCGACGACGACCTGGACAAGCTGCCGGTGTCGACGGGCCGCGAGATCGACGTCGTGGAATTCGTGCCACGCGAGCAGGTCGATCCGATCCTGTTCGACAAGAGTTACTACCTCGAACCGGACGCGCGAGCGGTGAAACCGTACGCGCTGCTGCGCGAAGCACTGGTGGATACCGACCGGATCGCGGTCGTGAAGGTTGCGCTGCGGCAGAAGGAGACCCTCGCGGTGCTGCGGGTCCGGGACAAGGCAATCCTGTTGCAGACAATGTTGTGGCCCGATGAGATCCGCAACCCCGATTTCGCGACGCTTGACGGCGAGGTCGACCTGCGACCTCAAGAACTGTCCATGGCGTCCTCGCTCGTGGAGAGCATGGCCGCCGACTTCGATCCCGACCAGTTCACCGACGACTACCGCGAGGCGATGGTCGCGCTGATCGACGCCAAGCTCGAACGCGGCGACGCGGCCCAATTGCCCGAGGAAGAGTCGGCCGGTACCGCCAGCTCCGGCGGAGAGGTGATCGACCTGCTCACCGCCCTGCAGCGCAGTGTGGATCGGGCCCGCGCGGGCACCGCTACCGGTTCGACGACGGACTCGGTCGGCCGTGCAGACGGAGCGGTGGAGGCTGCGCCGGCTACTGAGGACCGCAGCACGGAAGCGGCGAGCGCAAAGGGTGTGTCGAAGGCGAGAAAGGCTCCGGCGAAGAAGACGGTCAAGTCGGCGCCGAAGACCGCGTCCGCATCGAAGGCGCAAACGCCGGACACACGCGCACCCGCCAAGAAGGTGGCGAAGAAAGCGGCGGCGAAGAGTGCCTAGCCGCGGCCGCTTGCTCGATTTCGAGCAGTGGACGCCCGGTTGGTGGCGGTCTGACCAGGACGGCGGGTTTTCCGTAGGGGTACCCGGGGCCGAACTCGGCCGCTGACCGAGACAATCCAGGACGGCTGCGGGTCTCGGGCCTGTGGCGGACGCCGGCCGTGGTCCCGCAGGATCGGGACCACGGCCGGCTACGTCCACCGCCTCCGCCGGGGTCACACCAGGTCGTGGTCGGCAGCGGCGGCTGGGCGAAGCGCGACGGGCCGCGTCGTCGAGGCCCTGTGCTCTGCTCCATCATGGTGATGGCGGTCAACATGAACGGGATGCGTCGTCCGCCGCAGAGATTGTTAGCCGGACTCGGCACGATGTGAGGACACAGATGTGTCACTGGCACTAGCGGGACAGGGGATGTAGTGCGCGATCTGGACCTTAAGCATCATTTCGCCGCCCTCGGTGTCGATCCTGCGGCGGTGGACCTCTACCGCCGACTCCTCGAGGACGGATCGGTCGCACCCGAGCAGCTGAGTGCGCACGGCGGTGCCGGCGGTGCCGAGGGTGTCGAGGGTGCAGACGCGCTGATCTCGTCGCTGGTGGCCTCCGGCCTGATCGCTCCGGACGGTAACGCTGCCGGCCGCTACGTTCCGGTGCCGCCGGAGGCCGGCCTGCGCCTGTTGGCCGGCCGCCGCGAGGGACAGCTGAACGAGGCGACCGTCGCGGTCCAGCGCGCCTATCGCGAGTTCCGCCGCCAGACCAGGCCGGCCAGCGCCGATCACCCGGTCGAGGTCGTCACCGGGCCGGCGATCCTGTCCCGTCTCAAGCAGGCCGAGGACCACGCTGAGCGCGAGATCCGGCGGCTCGACTCGCCGCCCTACTACCGCACGCGGACCGCCAACAACACCGAGCTGGACCACCTGGCCCGCGGGATCGGCTATCGCGTCGTGTACTCCCAGGCCTCGCTCGCGCGAGAGAACTACCTCGACGGCAACATCCTGCCCAGTGTCAAGGCCGGCGAGCAGGCTCGGGTCCTGCCCTCGGTGCCGGTGAAGCTGAGCATCATCGACGACACGGTGGCGTTGGTCTCGCTGTCCATCTCGGACGCGGACGTGAACCGGACGCTGCTGATCGTGCGCCCCAGCACCTTGTTCAGCGCTCTGGTGGGACTGTTCGAGGTGTGCTGGAAGTCTGCGCTTCCGATCCTCCCCAGCGGCGACGTCGGCTCCTCGATCGAGCCCGTCGAGCAGCGCATGTTGGGGTTGCTCGCCAGCGGGTTGAGCGATGAGGACATCGTTCGCACGCTGCGGATCAGCCGCCGCACGTTCTTCCGCTACCTGGAGAAGCTCCAGGCGCGCGCCGGGGTGTCGACGCGGTTCCAGCTCGGCGTGTACGCCGCACGGCACGGGTGGCTGCCGGGTGAGCCCGCCTGACCCGTCCTGACCGCGCCTGACCTGTCCTGACTTCCTGACGCCGTTCCGTGAGCGGCATCGGCATCGGCATCGGCACCGGCATCGGCATCGGCACCGGCATCGGCCTCAGGCCGGGGACCCGGCGAGCAGCCGGCGTTCTCGCTCAGGGCGAACCATTGTGTCGGACCCTGGCCGTACGGTGGACTCATGCACGTTTCCTCCAGCAGCCGGTCGTTCCCGGCCGTTTTCAGCCGTCCCCGGCGAGGGTCTCTATGAGGGTCAAGAGCGACATCGTCCCGTCCTCTGGCACCTTCGAGGTGATCAGCGAGTACTCGCCCTCGGGGGACCAGCCGACCGCGATTGCCGAACTCGAGAAGCGCATTCGAGCCGGCGAGAAGAACGTCGTACTGCTGGGTGCGACCGGCACCGGCAAGTCGGCGACCACGGCCTGGCTGATCGAGCGCTTGCAACGGCCGGCTTTGATCATGGCGCCGAACAAGACCCTCGCCGCACAGTTGGCCAACGAATTGCGCGAGATGCTGCCGAACAACGCAGTCGAGTACTTCGTCAGCTATTACGACTATTACCAGCCCGAGGCCTACGTCCCGCAGACCGACACCTACATCGAGAAGGACTCGGCGATCAACTCCGAGGTGGAACGGCTGCGCCACTCGGCGACGATGTCGTTGCTCACCCGCCGCGACGTCGTCGTGGTGGCCACCGTTTCCTGCATCTACGGTCTCGGCACCCCACAGGAGTACGTCGATCGTTCGGTGCGGCTGCGGGTCGGGCAGCAGATCGAACGGGAGAAGATCCTTCGTGGTCTGGTCGGCGTGCAGTACGCCCGCAATGATCTCGCCTTCACGCGTGGCACGTTCAGGGTCCGTGGCGACACCGTCGAAATCTTTCCGGTGTACGAGGAACTCGCCATCAGGGTCGAGATGTTCGGCGACGAGATCGAGCGGCTCTACTACCTTCACCCCCTTACCGGCGAGGTGGTCAGAGAGGTGGACGAGGTCTTCATCTTCCCGGCGACCCACTACGCCGCAGGCCCTGAGCGGATGGAGCGCGCGATCGCGGGCATCGAGAAGGAACTCGAGGGCAGGCTGGCTGAACTCGACAGCCAGAACAAGCTGTTGGAATCGCAGCGGCTGAGGATGCGAACCACCTACGACATCGAGATGATGCGGCAGGTCGGTTTCTGCTCGGGAATCGAGAACTACTCGTTGCACATCGACGGCCGGGAACCGGGCAGCTCGCCGAACTGTCTGCTCGACTACTTCCCCGAAGACTTCCTGCTCGTCATCGACGAGTCCCACGTCACGGTTCCGCAGACGGGCGGCATGTACGAGGGCGACATGTCCCGCAAGCGCACCCTCGTCGACCACGGTTTCCGCCTTCCCAGCGCGATGGACAACCGGCCGCTGAAGTTCGAGGAATTCGTCGAGCGGATCGGCCAGACCGTGTACCTGTCGGCGACACCCGGCAACTACGAGATGGACAAGGCCGGGGGTGAGTTCGTCGAGCAGATCATCCGACCGACCGGGCTGGTCGACCCGGAGGTCATCGTCAAACCCACCAAGGGCCAGATCGATGACCTGGTGCACGAGATCCGGCTGCGAGCCGATCGGAACGAGCGTGTGCTGGTCACGACGCTCACCAAGAAGATGTCAGAGGACCTGACCGACTACCTGCTCGAACTGGGGATCAGGGTTCGGTACCTGCACTCCGAGGTCGACACCCTGCGCCGGGTGGAGTTGCTCCGCGAACTACGCATGGGTGAGTACGACGTCCTCGTCGGCATCAACCTGCTGCGCGAGGGTCTCGACCTGCCGGAGGTGTCACTGGTCGCCATCCTCGACGCGGACAAGGAGGGCTTCCTGCGCTCGGGTACCTCGCTGATTCAGACGATCGGTCGAGCCGCTCGTAACGTCTCGGGCCAGGTGCACATGTACGCCGACCGCGTCACGCGATCGATGGAGCAGGCGATCGACGAGACGAACCGGCGCCGGGCCCATCAGCTTGCCTACAACGAGGCCAACGGCATCGATCCCCAGCCGCTGCGCAAGCGGATCGCCGACATCACCGACATGCTCGCGCGCGAGGCGGAGGACACCGATGAGCTCCTTGCTACGCCGGTCGGCGGTTCCGGTCGATCCCAGTCCCGCGGCAAATCCCCCGTTCCCGGGCGGGGTGGCCGCTCGACAGGCAGTTCTCGGGCACCGTCGGCCGGCGTGGTCGGCGTGGGTGCCCATGCCGACGGCAAGCTCGACATCGCCGAGTTGCCCAGAGCGGAGTTGGCCGACCTGATCCAGCAGCTCAATGATCAGATGCTCGGTGCCGCGCGGGAGTTGCAGTTCGAGGTCGCCGCCCGGCTACGTGACGAGATTCAGGAACTCAAGAAGGAGCTTCGCGGTATGGATGCGGCTGGGGTGCGATAGTGACGACCGCTGAGCCCGCGTTCTCCTTCCAGGTCTCGATGGACTGCCACGACACGGCGGTCATGACCCGGTTCTGGTCGCTGGCCTTGAACTACGTGGCCCAACCGCCGCCGCCGGGCTTTGCCGACTGGGACGCCTTCGCCGACGAATACGGCATCCCGGTTGAAGAACGATCCGGTTTCGGCTCGGTGGTCGACCCCGCCGGCGAGGGTCCGCGGTTGTTTTTCCACGCGGTGCCGGAGGACAAGGTGGTCAAGAATCGCGTCCATCTCGACGTCAATGTGGGACGCCGGCTGGAAGACGATGAGCGGGCCGCGGCGGTCCGGGCTCATGCAGAACGTCTAGTGGCTGCCGGCGCGGCGATCGTCGCCGAACGCTGGGACGCGGGAAGTCGCTGGACGGTAATGACCGACCCGGAAGGCAACGAGTTCTGCCTGCAGTAGGCCCCTCGTGTCGGCGCACCGGTCGGCTCAGGTCTCCCGCGCTGGTTCGCGGCGCTGTGGCCGGGCGCCCAGCTGTTCTACCGCGACCGCGCCCTGCCGGTGCCCGCAACGGGCCGCGGCCGCCAGGACCTCCAGGCCGCCCGGCCACGTCCCTGCGCGCAGGTCCGCAAGCAGCCCGGCGGCGAAGGCGTCGCCGGCGCCGGTCGTGTCCCGAACCGGCACCGGCTCGGTGCCGATCGTCTCGACACCGCCCCCACAGGCCACCACCGCCCCAGTGCTGCCCAGTTTGATGACCACCGCCCCCACCCCGGTGGCCAGGGCTTCCGCGGACGCCGTTGCGCTGTGGAGCCCGGTCAGACTCCGAGCTTCATCGGCGTTGGCGATCAACAACGAACGGTGCGGCAGCCAGGACAAGAACTCGGCCGCTCCGGCTGCCAGCAACGGCGCCGCGGAGGCGGCATCGATCGAGATCGGCAGGCCACGACGTTCGGCCTCCAGCAGCACCGCTCGAACCGCGGTGTTCGTCGCCGGTCGCAGCAAGGGATAGGCCGAGACGTGCAGCCAGTCGTCCGGGGCGAGCACGCCGAGGACGTCGGCCGCGGTGAGCCGGGCGTTGGCGCCGGCAGAGGGGACCATCGTCCGCTCACCGTCCGGCCCGATCAGCACGATGCACACGCCGGTCGGCGCCGCCGGGTCCACGGTCACCGACGAGATGACACCGGCGCGGGCCAAGTCCTGCTCGGCCTGCTCACCGAAGCTGTCCTTCCCCACGCGGCCGACGAAGGTCACCGGGACGCCAACAGCGGCGAGCCACGCGGCGGTGTTGGCGGCTGATCCGCCAGCGCTGACGCTGATGCTTGCCGGGGCATCCGAACCAGGCGACAGCGGCCCGGGAAGCTCTGCCAGCACGTCGATCATGAGATCGCCGACGCAGACAACCCGCCCGGTCATGACGACGCGGCGTACTCGGCAGCGATTCGAGCCGCCACCCGGGCATTGTTGAGGACGAGCGTGACATTGGCCGCCAAGGATGCACCGTGCGTCTGGGCATGGAAGAACTCCAGCAGGAACGGAGTCACGTTCTTGCCGCTGACGCCGCGCCGGTCCAATTCAGTCAGGCCCGCCTGCAACACCCGGTCGTGCAGGGTCACATCGAGCTGGTCGGCCTCCGGGATCGGGTTCGCGACGACCAGGCCATATCCGTCCGTGGACAGTTGCTCGCGGGCCCGCATCACGGCGGCGACCTCGGCGGGGGAGTCCACCCGCCAATCCAGCCGGTGACCGGAGTCGGCCAGATAGAACCCCGGGAAGGCGTTGGTGCCGAAACCGAGCACTCCGATATTGAGCGTCTCCAGCCTCTCCAACGTCGCGGCGACGTCGAGGATCGACTTCACCCCGGCGCAGACAACGGTGATGGGGGTACGCGACAGCGTCGTCAGGTCTGCCGACTCGTCCCACGAATCACGAGCCTCGCGGTGCACTCCGCCCAAACCTCCGGTCGCGAAAACCTTCACCCCGGCCAGCGCGGCCAGGTGCGCCGTCGAGGCGACGGTCGTCGCGCCGATGCCGTTTCGAGCGGCCACGGTCGCGATATCGCGGACGCTCACCTTGACCACCTCGTCCGAACTGGCCACGGCCCTGAGGGCATCGTCGTCAAGGCCGATGCGGGCCTGCCCGTCGACGATGGCGATGGTGGCCGGGACCGCGCCGGCCTGCCTGACCTCGTGCTCGATCTCGCGCGCGATCCGCAGGTTGTCCGGCCGCGGCAGCCCGTGGCTGATGATGGTGCTTTCCAGGGCGACCACCGGCCTGCCCGCGGCCAAGGCGTCGGCGACTTCGGGGTGCAGTTGCACGTCGATCCTTTCGATCCGGTAGAGAGGAGCCATGCTCAGCACAGCTCTGGATCACGTCACCATCGTCACCGACGACTTCGAGGCCAGTCGGCCAGTTTACGACGCTGTGCTCGGCGCGCTGGACTTGGTCGCCAGCGTCGACCACATCGATCCGGAGGAGGAATCCGAGGACCCGGACACCGTCGCCGCCATCGGCTACAGCGCACCGGAGGGACGTCCGGTGCTCGTGCTGGCCGCCGGTCCCCGGCCGACGCGACACGCACATGTGGCGCTCACGACGTCCCTACCGTCGGTTGTCGACGCGGTCTTCGCGGTGGCGCAGGCGGCCGGAATCAGCATCGTGCAGGCACCCCGCCAGTGGGAGGCGGACCACCTGGGCTACTACGGGGTGCAGCTCGCCGATCCCGCGGGCAACATGATCGAGGTCTTCTCACGAGCCTGACGCCGATGCCGGGACATCGCCCCCGTATCCGGCGCGGTGGCCGAAGGGCGGGGCGTGCAACCGGGTCTGTCAGTCGACGTCGGAGAAGTGTTCGACATGCGGGGGTTCGGCGAAGTGCGGGCCGATACCGCCGCGCCAGATGGCGAAGCGGTCGGAGTCGCGAAAGGCTTGATGGGCGTCCAGGGATGACCACTCGACGAGCAGGACGAATCTCGTCGGACTCTCCACACCGTGGGTCATGCGGACGGACAGCAACCCGGGCGAGTCGGTCAGGGCCGCCCGCACGCTGCGGTAGCCCGTCTCGAAATCGGCTTCGCTACCGGGCTTGACGTCGATCAGGGCAACCTCGAGGACCATGATCCCATCCTTGCAGCAGCCGCGGACCGTCGATCGTCGGGGACCGCACGCGCCTAGTCGGTGGAGGTGTCCCAGGTGAACCGGTGGGTGTGAATGTCGAAGTACGGAAACGACTCCACCGAGGCAACCCCGTCCATCGGGCGAAGCTGGGTGTTGATGATGTCGAAGAGCTCGGCCATGTCCTCGCACACGATCTCGGCGAACAGGTCATAGGCCCCGCCGGTGATCACGACGTAGATCACCCGCTGGATCGCCCCGAGCGCGTCGGCCACGGCCATCGCGTCGCCCGAGACCTTCACCCCGACCAGGGCCATCACCGGCAGTCCGAGAGCCAGTGGATCTGTGACCGCCACGATCTGGACGACATTGCCCTCGACCAGTCGCTGCACCCGCTGCCGCACCGCCGGCGGAGACAGCCCCACAGCAGGGGCGAGCTCAGCGTAGGAGGCACGACCGTCCCGCTGCAGCAACCCGATCAACTGATGGTCGATCTCGTCCAACGGGATGCGCGTCAGATGGGGGCGCGGCACCGGCGATTGGGAGGTCACGACGCAGACGGTATCGCTTTCGGTGCCTGCTCGGGCCCCACCCGGCCCATTCAACCTCCAGCGGTTACGCACGCGGGAAGGTCGCTCAGGCCAGGAGTTGGGTAACCGCGTCCTCGAACACACCCAGATGCCCGTGCACGTCCTCGGCCCGGGTCGCCGGGCACATCAGGCTCATGTTGTGAAACGGAGTGATCAGCACGCCGCGGTTGGCCAGGTACAAGTGGAAGTACTCGTCCAGGCCGGCGTCGGCCACGGCTGCGGACTCGTTGCCCGTGCGTGGCGCCGGTGAGGCGTAGCGGAATTCGGCGCGGGCCCCGAGTTGCTGGATGGTCCAGGGGAGGCGGTGCCGCGCGAAAATCTCGCGCATCCCCTCGGTGAACGTCGTAGCCAGTGCGGTCATCCGGTCGAAGTTCGTCGCCGTGAGCACCTCGCCGAGGGTCGCTCGCATGGCCGCGGTCGACAGCGCGTTGCCCGCCAACGTCCCGCCCACCCCGCCGACGTCATCGATGTCGGCGGTCCCCGAGGCGGCGAGGGCACTCACACGCTCGGCAATGTCGTTGGAGATTCCGTAGGCGCCGCAGGGGATTCCGCCACCGATCGACTTCCCGATGACGAAGATGTCCGGTTGCAGACCCTCCGTCCCGGTCATGCCGGACGGTCCCGCACTGAACGTGTGCGTCTCGTCGATGAGCAGCAGGCTCCCGTATCGGCGAGCCAGATCCGCCACGCCGTCGAGGAAGCCCGGCTCCGGAAGGACGATGCCGATGTTGGTCAGGGCCGGCTCGGTGACGATCACCGCGACGTCGCCGTGGGCGAGGGCAGCCTCCACCGACGCCAGGTCGTTGAACTGTGCGACCCGCGTCGTCTCGGTGGGATCGACGGCGGGCCCGACGTTGCCGGGCCTGGACTGCGCCCGGCCGTCCTCGTCCAGGATGACGAACGTCTCGTCGACGCTGCCGTGATAGCTGTATGAGAAGACCAGGATCTTCCGACGTCCGGTCACCAGCCGCGCGAGCCGGATGGCCCAGCGGTTGGCGTCCGTGGCCGACAGCGTGAAGGACCACAACGGTAGGCCGAAGCGGCGGCTGAGCTCGCCCGCAACCCATTCCGCGTCCTCGGTCGGCAGCATCGCCGTTATCCCGCCCTTGTCGATGGCGCGGGCGCGGATGGCTTCGGCGACCGGCGCGGGGGAATGCCCGGCCATCGCGCCGGTGTCGCCCAGAGCGAAGTCGGCGTAGCTGTGCCCGTCGATGTCGGTCACGCGGGCGCCCTCGGCACGATCGAGATATAGCGGGAAACCGCCCGACCACTTGGTCATCCAGGTCATGGGCACCCGGCCGAACAGGTGTTCCGCGGAAGCGAAGAGGGCCTGCGAGCGCGGCCGCGCCTGCGCGTAGGCCGTGCGCTCGGTGTCGATGAGGTCGGTGAGGCGCGAAGCCAGGGCTGCGGAGGAGTACCCGTCGGAGCGGAGCATGTCTGCAGTCTGCTCTTGTTTCGATCGTCTATCAAGCCATAGGCTACTGAATCGATCGTAATATGTGTGATTCACGCGCAAATTCGACGCCACAGCGGCTGGCGGCTCGCGGGCGATCCGGTCAGGCCGAGTACGCCGGCCCGGGCATCGGGCGCAGGCGCGCCCCCAGGTCCTCCGGCTCGGCCGAAGAAGCGCCGCCTGCGGCGGTAGCACCGATGTACAGCCACCCCAGCAGTTGCTCATCGGACCCGACCCCCATCGCGGCCTGGACCTCGGCCAGCTCCACCGGCGGCCCGCTGCGCCACATCGCGGTCCAGCCCGCCTCGAACAGCAGCAGCTGCAGAGTCGTCACCATCGCGACCGTGGCGGCGAGTTGTTCACGAGGCGGGACCTTGGGGTGGTCCTGGTAGCACACGAGTACGCCCACGAGCAGCGGCGCACGACTGGTCTTGGCGGCTGTCTTGACTGCGGCCTGGCTGCCCGCGGGATCGCCGAATCCGGCGGCCATCGCCTCGCCCAGGCGCCGCCGGTCCTCGCCACGGACGGTCACCAGGCGCCAGGGTCGCAGGGCAGCATGGTCCGGTGCGTGCGCGGCGAGCTGCAGAAGGGCACGAAGTTCGCGGTCCTGCGGCGCCCGGTCGTCCACCGGCGCCGTGCTGCGTCGGAGGCGGATCGCGTCCTGTAGTTGCATGACTGCCTTCTCCGTCCATCACTCCCCGCCGGGGCGTCGGGTCGCGTCCCGGCCCTTCGCACGAGCAAGCGGCGCGAGCCCGTGGCCAACCCGCGTGGAACCGCACCGTGGGCTCGATCATGCCCGCCCGTCGCGCCGGCGCCGGCTCGGGGCCGGGTGGGCAGCGCGGCCGGTCCGAGGAGACTTGTGCTGGCTCGCGCTGGCTAGGCTGGTCCTGTGAGCGCAACACAGCCGGTGCCAGCCTCGGACGGTCCGGCCCTGAGTGGGCCCGACGCGGCGCTGTCGCGCCACGTGCTCGGTCACTACCCGACCGGGGTTGCGGTAATCACCGCCGACAGTCCCACCGGACCGGTCGGTCTGTCGATCAACTCGTTCACCTCGGTGTCGCTGGAACCCCCACTCGTGTTGTTCTGCCCTGCGCTGAACTCATCGACCTGGCCGGTACTGCGCGAATCCGGGACGATTGCCATCAACGTCCTGTCGGCAGGTCAGGAGGCGGTCAGCCGGCTGTTCGCCGCCCGCGTGAGTGACCGGTTCGCCAGCATCGACTGGACACCGGGCGAGAACGGCGCCCCACTGCTCACCGATGCGCTCGGCTGGCTGGAATGCACCGTGCAAGCGGAGTACCCCGCGGGCGACCACACAGTCGTGCTCGCCCGCATCGACCGGATGGGGGTGCACCGCGAGATCGACGATCCGCTGGTGTTCTTCCGGGGTGACTACTTCGCCGGAATCCCCGCGGCCATCCAGGCTGACGCCGACTGAGCGACGGGCGGTTCCAACGCCGACCGGCTCCCTTCGCTGCGCTCAGCGAGGGTCCAGCCGATCCATCGCGGCGTGAATCCGCTTCACCGAAACGGGTCCGCTCGTCCCCAACTGCTGCGCGAACAGGCTCACCCGCAGCTGTTCGATCATCCACCGGATCTCCTCCAGCGCTTCCGGCCCGACCTGCGGACCCGCGCGCTCCACCAGCTCGGCGAAATCACGCTCGACGACGTCGACCACCGCCTGCCGCTCCGCATCCCGGGCGGCATTGACGCGAGCCGCAATTAGTCGCTGCTGGATGGCCTTGAGGTACCGAGGGAGCTCGCTCAGCTGCGGGGCCGGCGTGCGGCTCACGAAGGCCGGATAGATCAAGCGGGCCAGGTGCGCCTGCTCGGCCGCCACGACCGACCGAAGCGACGGGGGCACGGCCTCGCCCAGCGCAAGCTCGGTCTGCTGAGCCTCGCCGATCACCGAGGCCACGGACGAGACGGTCGTGCGAGCCGCACCTAGGAGGCCGGAGCGGACATCGGCCTGCAGCCGATCGAATTCGGGCCGGGTCCAGACCGGCCCGCCATGACGGCGCATCAGGAGGTCGATCGCCGCGGTGACACAGTCGGCGAGCAGCGAATCCAGCGAGCCGTGCGGTGACCGGCTCATCAGCAACCGCTGCCGGGTGTCCAGGCCCGCCCGCAGGTCGCGAGCCGGACTGGTCACGGTCAGAGCGAGCAGGCGACGGGTTCCGGTCCACATCGCGCTAGCCTGGTCGGCCTCGGTATCCAGCACGCGGATGCCCACGGTGCTGTCGGTGGCCCCCGCCCCGGCCGGAGACCCGGAGGTCGATGCCAGCTCGACGAGCGAGGGATAACCGGTGAGCTCGTGACCGTGAGCGGTTCGCTGAACGACCCGCGGCAGCCCTTCGGCGGGAAACTCGCGAAGTCCGTCGCGGGCCATGTCGGCCGTTGCCGTGCGCAGCTGGGCACTCAACGCCGGGGCGAACTGTGCCTGCAGCGCGCTCAGATCCTTGGCCTCGGCCAGCACGACCGCGGCCTCGTCGACGATTCGGTACGTCGGTCGCAGGTGGTCAGGCAGGCTGGTCAGATCCCAGCTCTCGGGCGGAACGTCGACCCCCCGCAGCCGGTACAGGGAGTCGGACAAGGTGCGGGTCAGGTCCGTCGTCGTCCCGGTGAGCTCGACGGGCAGCGCCCCGACCAGTTCGGCGGCGGTGTCGGGAACCGGCACGATGAGCCGGCGGATCGCCTTGGGCAGGCCGCGCAGCAGTGCCGTCACGAGCTCACTGCGGAAGCCGGGGACCTGCCAGTCGAGGCCGGCGGCGGCCGCATCGTTGAGCAGCGGCAGCGGGATTGTGACCGTGACTCCGTCGCTGCGTTCGCCGGGCTCGAAGCGATAACTCAGTTCCAGGTCGAATGAACCCGATGACCACGTGTCGGGAAACTGCTCGGCATCGATCTCAGCGCCCTTGCGCGTCAGGTCGGCCATGCTCAGGTGAAGTTGCTCGGGTGTGCGGTGTCGGGCTTTCTTCCACCACGCGTCGAAGTGCCGGCCGGAGACGATGTCGGGGGGAATGCGCTGGTCGTAAAAGGCGAAAAGTGTGTCATCGTCGGCCAGCAGATCACGTCGACGGGTCCGTGTCTCCAGCTCGTGGACCTCGTCTACGAGCCGGCGGTTGTCCCGGAAGAAGTGGTGGCGAGTGTCCCAGTCGCCCTCGACCAAAGCACGCCGGATGAACTCCTCGCGGGCATGAACAGGATCGATCTGGGCGTAGTTGACCTTGCGCCCGGCCACCAGCGCGACGCCGTACAGACTCACCCGTTCGGTCGCCATCACCGCGGCCTGGCGGCGCTCCCAGTGCGGTTCGCTGTAGCTGCGCTTGACCAGGTGGCTTGCCAGCTCCTCCGCCCAGACCGAGTCGATCGAGGCATTGGTGCGCGCCCAGAGTCGGGACGTCTCGACCAGTTCCGCGGCCATGACGAACTGTGGTTGCTTCTTGAACAGCGCCGAACCGGGGAAGATGGCGAACTTTGCCCCGCGCGCACCGAGGTAATCGCCGCGCGGGCCCTCCTTGAGACCGATGTGGCTCAGCAGCCCGGCCAGCATGCTGCGGTGGATCTGCTCGACCTGCGTCGCCGACGGATCGTCCTCCCGCTGGCTACCGACCGCCATGCCCATGCCTTTGGCGATCTGGCGAAGCTGGGTGAACAGGTCTTGCCACTCCCGGATGCGCAGGTAGTTCAGATACTCGCTGCGGCACATCCGACGAAACTGGTTGCTGGACAGGGTTTTCTGCTGTTGGCGCAGGTAGAGCCAGAGCTTGAGGTAGCCGACGAAGTCCGAGCTGGGGTCGGCGAAGCGCGCGTGCGCCGCGTCGGCCTGCTGTTGCGCCTCGGCCGGTCGCTCCCGAGGGTCCTGGATCGACAAAGCCGCAGCGAGGACGAGGACGTCGCAGACGCAGCCACGATCGGCCGACTCCAGAATCATTCGCGCCAGTCGTGGGTCGACGGGCAGTTGGGCGACCCGCCGCCCGAGCGACGTGAGCGCCGGGGCGGCCTGCCCCGAGTCGGAAGTGATCGCCCCTAGTTCGTGAAGGAGCGCGAGCCCGTCGTTGACCTGGCGCCGGTCCGGTGGGTCGAGAAAACCGAAGTCCGAGACTGTGCCCAGTTCCAGGGCGGCCATCTGCAGGATGACCGAGGCCAGGTTCGTCCTCAAGATCTCGGGATCGGTGAACTCCGGTCGTGACTGGAAGTCCGCCTCTGCGTACAGACGGATACAGACGCCGTCGGAGGTGCGCCCGCAGCGGCCGGCACGCTGCTTGGCCGATGCCTGCGAGATGGGCTCGATGGGCAGGAGCTGAACCTTCGTGCGGTTGCTGTACCGCGAGATTCGCGCGGTGCCGGCGTCGATGACGTACTTGATTCCCGGCACCGTGAGGGATGTCTCGGCGACGTTGGTGGCCAGGACGATCCGCCTCTTCTGGTGCCGCGCGAACACCCGGTGCTGTTCGGCGGCGGACAGCCGGGCGTACAACGGAAGGATCTCGGTGTCGCGCAGGTTGAGCCCACCGAGCGTGTCCGCGGCGTCGCGGATCTCCCGCTCGCCGCTGAGAAAGACCAGAACATCGCCGGCCGGCTCGCGGAGCAGCTCGCGGACCGCGTCGGAGATTCCCCCGAGCAGGTCGGCCTCTTCCGCACGCGGATCGTCCGGGTCGACCAGGGGGCGGTACCTGATCTCGACGGGGTAACCGCGGCCCGACACCTCGACGATGGGGGCGTCGCCGAAGTAGCGGGCGAACCGAGCGGGGTCGATCGTCGCCGAGGTGATGATCACCTTGAGGTCCGGACGCCGGGGGAGCAGCTGCTGCAGATAGCCGAGCAGGAAGTCGATGTTGAGACTGCGCTCGTGGGCTTCGTCGATGATGATGGTGTCGTAGTTACGCAGCAGCCGGTCGCGCTGGATCTCGGCCAGCAGGATGCCGTCGGTCATGAGCTTGACCATCGTGCGCTCCGACACCTGGTCGGTGAACCGCACCGCGTAGCCGACCTGATCGCCGAGTTCGGTGTGCAACTCCTCGGCCACCCGCTCGGCGACCGCCCGGGCCGCGATGCGGCGCGGCTGGGTGTGCCCGATCAGCCCGCGCACCCCGCGGCCCAGTTCCAGGCAGAGCTTGGGAAGCTGGGTCGTCTTGCCCGACCCGGTCTCACCGGCGACAACGACGACCTGATGCTCGGCTATCGCCGCAAGCAGATCCGTCCGGCGCTGGCTCACCGGCAGTTGCTCGGGGTAGTCCAGTTTGAGCGGCTGGTCCCGCCGGGCGGCGACCCGCCGCTCGGCCTGGCTGATCTCGCGAGCCAGGCTGGACAACGATTCGGGCTTGCCCCGGCCCTTACGGCGGGAGGCGTCCAGCCGGCGCCGAAGCCGATGCTCGTCGAGCAGGGTCAAACCCTCGAGGCGTTGCCGTAGCTGGCCGGCCGTCACCGGTGTCGCAATCGCCGGATCGACCGCCGAGGGCGAGGGTGCCCGCACGTGCGGCGCCGCTTTGGAGGAGGCTTCTCGCGGCTCTTCTGACGGTGAGGTGGACATGCTGATGTGCAGTCTAGGGCGCGGTCAGCATCATTTCACCGACGCTGCGAGAGCACCGCCGAGGATGAGACAGCAGCCGACGACGCCGGCGGTGGCGGTCCAACCGCCGGCCGAGTAGGCCAGTCCGGTCATCGCACCCAGCACTGAGGACCCGGCGTAGTACGCGAGCAGGTACAGCGCGCTGGCCTGTGCGCGGGCGGTCGACGCCCGCCTGGCGACCCACCCGCTGGCGACCGCATGGGCGCCGAAGAATCCGGCGGTGAACACGACGAGGCCGGACACCACGAATGGAACGGACGTCGGAAGTGTCAGCGCCAGCCCGCACGCCATGATCGTGATGCTGAGCAGGATCGCTCGTCGAGGGCCGATCCGATCGGCGACGCGTCCGGCGGCGGTCGAGGACACCGTACCGGCGAGGTAGGCCAGGAAGAACAGGCCGATGACGCCCTGGCTGAGCCCGAAGGGTGCGGCGCTGAGCCGGAAGCTCAGATAGTTGTACACCGCGACGAAGCCGCCCATAAGCAGGAACGCGACCACGCACAGCCGAACGATGCCCGGGTCGGCCAGATGCGAACGCAGCCCGGCGGTCAGGTTGCGCCAGCGCAGCGGGACTGGAGAAAAGCGCACCGGCGGCGGTACCCGTAACGAGAACAGGGCGGAAGCCGCAAGGCCAAGTATTCCGACCGCGACGATCCCGACCCGCCAGCCGCCAGCGTCGCCGGCGGCGGCGGCGAGCAGGCGGCCGCCCACTCCGCCGAGGGTGTTACCCGCTACGTAGACACCCATGGCCGAGCCGAGGGAGCTGGGATGAACCTCGTCGCCGACGTGCCCCATGGCCACGGCGACCACCGCGGCCAGGGCAACTCCGGTCAGCGCTCGAAGCAGGAGCAGGACGCCGAGGTTGGGGGACAGTGCGCTGAGCAGCACCAGCCCACAGGCGCTGGCAAGTCCCGCCTGCATGAGGCGAACGCGACCGAAGGACTCCGCCAGGCTGGACAGCGGCAGGATGGCCAGGGCGAGCGCGCCGGTCGTCGCCGACACGGACAGGCTCGCGAGGGCCGGCGACGCGCCGAGATCGTGCCCGATCTCCGGCAGCAGTGGCTGCGTGCAGTAGAGCAGGGCGAAGGCGGCCAGCGCCGCACCCGCCATGGCCAACTGGAGCCGGTTGAATCCCGCTGAGCCGACCCGGTGCCCGGCGTGGAGCTCGGATCCGGTCACCGGAACGCCATCACCCACAGGTTCACGGTGCCACCCGGACACGGCCGGATGGAGCAGGTGAGAGCTAGCTCGCCGGTTGTCTGCGTCACTGCCCGGGGACTACCAGCCGCGGGCTCGCCACTGGCTCACCGAGGGGCGTTCGGCGCCCAGCGTCGAATCGTTGCCGTGCCCTGGATAGAACCAGGTTTCATCTGGGTAGACGTCGAAGATCCGGCCCTGGACGTCGTCGAGCAGCGACTCGAAGTCGGCCGGGTTCCCGGTCTTACCGACCCCGCCCGGGAAAAGGGAGTCGCCGGTGAACAGATGACCGTGTCCGTCTGGGTCGGCGTAGTAAAGGGCGATCGAGCCCGGGGTGTGGCCGCGGAGCCCGATGACATCGAATTCGAGCGCCCCGACGTGCAGCCGCTCGCCGTGCGCGAGGCGACGATCGGTCGGAACCGGGATCGCGTCGGCGTCGGCATCGCCGGCCAGCGTCCGAGCCCCGGTATGGGCCACGGTCGGTGCCAGGGCCTGCCAGTGATCGGCGTGCTGGTGAGTGGTGAGGATCGTCTGCGCAGGAGTGCCGCCGAGTGTGCTGAGGGTGGCCACCCGCTCCGGTTCGTCCGCGGCATCGATGAGGACTGCCTCGCCGGTGGATCGGCAACGGATGAGGTAGACGTTGTTCGACATCGGGCCGACGGCGAGTTTCGCGATCGTGGCGTGCGGCAGTTCCCGCACGTCGGCCGGGCCGCCAACGGCCACCTTGCCCGTGTATTCGTTCATTCGGCCACCACTGGCAGTTCCTCCGTAGTCGGTTCGGTCAGGATCCGCACCGATGCATCGGGCAGTTTGGCCAGCACGGTGCGTACATAGTCCTCGACCGCGGCCGGGCGCCCGACGTCGCGTCCGAGCCGTTCGGACATCAGCCAGCGGTGCTCGCCGATCTCGTGGAACAGTTCGGCGTCGGGCAGTTTCTTCCGCAGCTCTGCGGGCACCATGCTCAGCACGCCGTAGAACTTCTCGTCGAGCCACCTGCGGGCGGCCAGGTCTTCGGGGATGTCGTGGCCGACGCCCTCGATCCACTTGGCGCGAAAACGGGCCAGGTCCGACAGCATGCCCTTGGCCTGATTCTCCTGGACCTGGAGCCCGGTCAGCGCGTAGACCCGCCGGGCGTGGTGGCCAGGTTCGACGATGTGGGTCTCGAATCGAAGCGTGCGCCCGGCGTCCTCGGACCGGATCCCGATCTCGGAGACGTCGAAGCCGAGGGAGTTGAGCCGCCGAACGCGTTCCTCGATCTTGTAACTCTCCGACGCCGAGTAAACCTGATCGTCGGTGAGCTCGGTCCACAGTTTCTCGTAGCGCGGCTGCAGCGCGATGGCCATCTCGATGGGGTCGGCGTCCTCGGACAGGTAACCGCCCGCTTGCAGGTCCATCAGCTCGCCGGCAATGTTCTCGGTCGCGATGGTGATGTCGTGGGTACGTTGACCGATGGTCAGCTGCTCGTGCATCTCGCCGGTCTCGGCATCGACGAGGTAGGCGGCAAGTGATCCGGCGTCCCGGCGGAACAGCGTGTTCGACAACGAGCAGTCTCCCCAGAAGAACCCGGCCAGGTGCAGGCGGACGAACAACTGGGCCAGGGCGTCGAGCAGCCGGGCCCGCAGATCGGGCAACGACCGTTCGGTGAACAGGGCTCGATACGGCAACGAATAGGGCAGGTGGCGAGTGATGAGCAGGCTGCCGAGCACCTCGCCGGAGGTGTCCGTGCGCTCGGTGACGGTGCCGAACGCATCGACCACCGGGACCGAGGCGTCGGCCAGCGCGCGAAGCAGGTGATGCTCGCGGATGACGTATCGCTCGGTCGCCTCCTTGAAGGCGAAGATCTGGTTCTGGGCCCGGACGAACCGCACCACGTGCCTGGAGATGCCCCGGGGCACCTGGACGATTCGAGGGTCGGTCCACTCCGCCAGGGGTTGGTCGAGCGGCAGCGTGAGCAACTCGGTCGCCGCGCCCAGAGTGGTGATGGTGTAGGTACCCATGACGGGTTCCAAGCCTACGGCGATCGTGGGCTTTGACCAGTGCAGGGACACGTCGGATCCGGGTGAACAGCTCATGGCTCGGCGGCCCCGCTACCGTGACGGGCGTGCCGACTCGTCCGCTGACCGAAATCATGGAGTCCGGGTGGGCGCGGGCGCTTGAGCCGGTGACCACCGATATCGCCGGCGCCGGGGAGTTCCTCCGATCCGAGATCGCGGCCGGACGTAGATATCTGCCCAGTGGTGGAAACGTGCTGCGAGCTTTTCAGCAGCCTTTCGAGAGCGTCCGTGTGCTGATCGTCGGCCAGGATCCCTACCCGACTCCGGGACACCCGATCGGCCTGTCGTTCGCGGTCGCGGCCGAGGTCCGCCCGATCCCGCGGTCGTTGGCCAACATCTACCGCGAACTGGTGGACGACTTAGGGGTGCCGGTGCCCTCGAACGGCGACCTGACGCCCTGGACCCGGCAGGGTGTCCTGTTGCTGAACCGGGTGCTCACCGTCGAACCGGGCAAGTCCGGGGCGCATCAGGGCAAAGGCTGGGAGAAGGTCACCGAGCAGGCCGTGCGGGCCCTGGCCGCGCGTCCTCAACCGCTCGTCGCGATCCTGTGGGGCCGCCAGGCCCAGTCGTTGCGGCCGTTGCTCGATGGGGTCGTGCGCATCGAGTCCGTGCATCCGTCACCGTTGTCGGCCAGCGGCGGTTTCTTCGGGTCACGGCCGTTCAGCCGCGCCAACGAGGCGTTGACCGCCGCAGGGGTCGAGCCGGTGGACTGGCAGCTGCCCTGACGGCAGCCCGCTCAGCAGCACCGCTCAGCAGCACCGCTCAGCAGCACCGCTCAGCAGCACCGCTCAGCAGTACGGCTCAGCAGTACGGCTCAGCTCTCGGCCAGCCGCGCCGGGAACCCGCCGGTCGCGATCGGTCCCCAGCGCTCGGCGGTGATGCGGATGAGTGACTTGTTCTGGGTTCGCATCGCCTCGCGGTACTCCTCCCAGTCCGGATGCTCACCGGAGATGCACCGGAAGTAATCCACCAGCGGCTCCACAGCGTCGGGCATGTCGATGACCTCGGCGGCGCCGTCGAGTTGGACCCAGGCGCCCCCGAAATCGTCGGAGAGCACGAGCACGCTCGCGGCCGGGTCTCGTCGCAGGTTGGCGGTCTTGGCTCGCTCGGGATAGGAGGAGATCACGATCCGGCCTTCGGGATCGACGCCCCCGGTGACCGGGGACAGCTGGGGTCGGCCGTCGCTGCGTCGAGTGGTGAGGATCATCTGATGGCGGGGCCGGACGAAGTCGAGCAGCTGGGCCAGTTCGACGCTGGTGTTGGTGGCGATCGTTCGAGGCATGCACATGATCCTGCCAGCAACCGCCCGATGTCTCGACCTCTCGTCGAGGTGAAGGTCACAGCTCGCTCGAGGCCCTGGAGGCGCGCGGGACGACGTTGTCGTAGGTCGCCATTACTCTCGAACTGGTTCGAGTCGAACGCCCTATCTGAGTTCTGAGAGAGAAGTCTGTGTCTGACCGCCTGATCGTTCGTGGTGCCCGCGAGCACAACCTGAAAGACGTCCATCTCGACCTGCCCCGGGACGCGATGATCGTCTTCACCGGGCTGTCGGGGTCGGGCAAGTCGTCGCTCGCGTTCGACACCATCTTCGCCGAGGGCCAGCGCCGGTACGTCGAGTCGCTGTCGGCCTACGCCCGCCAGTTCCTGGGGCAGATGGACAAGCCCGATGTGGATTTCATCGAAGGCCTGTCACCCGCCGTGTCGATCGACCAGAAGTCGACCTCGCGCAACCCACGGTCCACGGTCGGCACGATCACCGAGGTTTATGACTACCTGCGCCTGCTCTACGCGCGCATCGGCCACCCGCACTGCCCGGTCTGCGGGGAGCCGATCAGCAAGCAGACCCCACAGCAGATCGTCGACCGCGTGCTGGAGATGCCCGAAGGTACGCGGTTCCAGGTGCTGGCTCCGGTGATCCGGGAGCGCAAGGGCGAGTATGCGGACATGTTCGACGACCTCCAGGTCAAGGGCTACTCCCGCGTCCGGGTCGACGGCACGGTGCTGCCCCTGACCGACTTCACCGGCCCGCTGGAGGAGCGCACCAAGCTCAAGAAACAGGAGAAGCACACCATCGAGGTGGTCGTGGACCGCCTCACCGCCAAAGCCACGAGCAAGCAGCGGATCACCGACTCGGTCGAAACCGCGCTCACCCTGGCCGGCGGCCTGGTCATCCTTGATTTCGTCGATCTTCCCGAGGAATCCGACGATCGCGAACGCCGCTTCTCCGAGCGGCTGGCCTGCCCGAACGACCACCCGCTGGCCATCGACGAGCTCGAGCCCCGCTCGTTCTCGTTCAACGCGCCTTTCGGTGCCTGTCCGGTCTGTACCGGCATCGGCACCCGCAAGGAGGTCGACCCGGAACTGCTCGTCCCCGACCCGGAGAAGTCATTGGCCGAGGGTGCGATCACGCCGTGGGCGACCGGTCAGAACAGCGAGTACTTCGTGCGGCTGCTCGTCGGCGTCGCCGACCTGGTGGGCTTCGACGTCAACGCCCCGTGGGAGCAGTTGCCGGCCAAGGCACAGAAAGCGGTCTTGCACGGCACCTCCGAGCAGGTGCACGTCCGCTACAAGAACCGCTACGGTCGCGAGCGTTCGTATTACGCCAGCTACGAGGGTGTCGTGCCGTGGTTGGAACGCCGCCACGCCGAGACCGAGAGCGACTGGAGCCGTGAGAAGTACGAGGGCTACATGCGCGAGGTGCCGTGTCCGACCTGTGGCGGCACCCGGCTCAAGCCCGAGATCCTGGCGGTCACCCTGGGCGGGCAGTCCATCGCCGAGGTGTGCTCGTTGTCGATCGGCGAGGCCGCGGTTTTCCTGGGCAAGCTGAGGCTGAGCCAGCGCGAGGAGATGATCGCGCTACGTGTGCTGAAGGAGATCAACGCACGATTGGGCTTCCTGGTCGATGTCGGCTTGGACTATCTGTCGCTGGACCGGGCAGCGGCGACGCTGGCCGGCGGTGAGGCCCAGCGCATCCGGCTGGCCACACAAATCGGTGCCGGCCTGGTCGGCGTTCTCTACGTGCTGGACGAGCCGTCCATCGGCCTGCACCAGCGCGACAATCACCGGCTCATCGAGACCCTCGTCCGGTTGCGCGATCTCGGCAACACACTGATCGTCGTCGAGCACGACGAGGACACCATCCGCACCGCCGACTGGGTGGTGGACATCGGTCCGCAGGCGGGGGAGCACGGTGGCCATGTCGTGGTGTCCGGCCCAGTGGACGACCTGCTCAACTCGCCGACGTCGATCACCGGCGCGTATCTGTCGGGCCGCCGAGCGATCGAGATCCCCGCGATCCGTCGTCCGGTCAGCAAGTCTCGTCAACTCGTCGTCGAGGGGGCGCGGGAGCACAACCTGCGCAACATCGACGTCGCGTTCCCCTTGGGCGTCTTCGTCGCGGTCACCGGGGTGTCCGGTTCCGGCAAGTCCACACTGGTCAACGACATCCTGTACACCAGCATGGCCAACCGCATCAACGGTGCGAAGCTGCCACCTGGCCGGCACAAGCGCGTGACCGGCCTCGACCAGATCGACAAGGTGGTGGGTGTCGACCAGTCACCGATCGGCCGCACCCCGCGATCCAATCCGGCCACATACACCGGCGTCTTCGACCACGTCCGCAAGTTGTTCTCCGAGACGACCGAAGCGAAGGTCCGCGGGTACCAACAGGGCCGGTTCTCCTTCAACGTCAAGGGTGGCCGCTGCGAAAACTGTGCCGGCGACGGCACCATCAAGATCGAGATGAACTTCCTGCCCGATGTCTACGTGCCGTGCGAGGTCTGCAAGGGTGCTCGCTACAACCGTGAGACTCTCGAAGTGCACTACAAGGGCAAGACCATCTCCGAGGTCCTCGACATGCCCATCGAAGAGGCGGCCGAATTCTTCCGGCCCATCTCCAAGATCGCGCGCCACCTCGAGACTCTGGTCGATGTCGGGCTGGGCTATGTCCGGCTCGGCCAGCCGGCGCCGACCCTGTCCGGTGGCGAGGCGCAGCGGGTGAAACTCGCGAGCGAGCTGCAGAAGCGATCGACCGGACGCACCATCTACGTCCTGGACGAACCGACGACCGGGTTGCACTTCGAGGACGTGTCCAAGTTGCTCGGTGTGCTGCAGTCCCTCGTCGACAAGGGCAACACCGTCCTGGTCATCGAGCACAACCTCGACGTCATCAAGACCGCTGACTGGGTCATCGACATGGGCCCTGAGGGCGGATCTGGAGGGGGTTCGGTAGTTGCGCAGGGAACGCCCGAGGAGATATCCGAGGTCGCCGCATCCCACACCGGACGGTTCCTCGCCGGCCTCCTGGCTACCAACCGCGGCACCCGCACGACCAAGTCGGCGAAGAGGGTGGCCGCCGCGTCGGGTGCGCGCGTGCAAGCGGCGACCGTAGCGAAGACCGCGGCCAAGACGAAGGCGGCTACGTCAGCGCCGAAGGCGAGTGCGGTCAAGGCGAGTGCGGTGAAGACGTCAGCGCCGAAGGCGAGTGCGGTGAAGGTGAGTGCGGTGAAGGCGAGTGCGGTGAAGGCGTCAGCGCCAAAGGCGAGTGCGGTGAAGACGTCAGCGCCAAAGGCGAGTGCGGTGAAGACGACTGCGGTGAAGGCGAGTGTGGCCAAGGGGTCGGCTCGTTCCCGGCGCTCGGCCTGAACGCCCGCAACGACCGCGTGCCAGGTCGGAACTGTCGTAGCAGGTCATTAGGGTTGATCCGTGGCTGATCCGTCGTCGTACCGCCCAGCGCCGGGCACCATTCCGGTCGAACCCGGGGTGTACCGGTTCCGCGACGCGTCTCGCCGGGTGATCTACGTAGGCAAGGCCAAGAGCCTGCGGTCGCGGCTCAATTCCTACTTCGCCGACATCTCGGCGCTGCACCCTCGTACGCGACAGATGGTCACGACCGCGGCCAGCGTGGAGTGGACCATCGTCACGACCGAGGTCGAGGCACTGCAGCTGGAATACAACTGGATCAAGGAATTCGATCCACGCTTCAACGTTCGTTACCGTGACGACAAGTCCTACCCGTCCCTCGCGGTGACCCTCAACGAGGAGTTCCCGCGCCTGCAGGTCATGCGCGGTCCCAAGAAGTCAGGGGTCCGCTACTTCGGGCCGTACGCACACGCCTGGGCGATCCGCGAAACTCTCGACCTCCTGCTCAGGGTCTTTCCGGCCCGCACGTGTTCATCCGGCGTGTTCAAACGCGCCGGTCAGATCGGGCGTCCCTGCCTGCTCGGCTACATCGGAAAGTGCAGCGCGCCGTGTGTCGGGCGCGTCACCGCCGACGAGCATCGACAGATCATCGACGACTTCTGTGACTTCATGGCGGGCAAGACCGACCGCATGATCAGACGGCTGGAACGGCAGATGGCCGAGGCCAGCGATCAATTGGAGTTCGAGCGCGCCGCCCGGCTGCGCGACGATCTCGGCGCCCTGCGGCGATCGGTGGAGAAGCAGGCCGTCGTACTGACCGACGGCACCGACGCCGACGTCGTGGCCTTCGCCGGCGACGAACTGGCCGCCTCGGTCCAGGTGTTTCACGTGCGCGGCGGACGGGTACGCGGCCAGCGGGGGTGGGTGGTGGATTCGGCCGCGAGTGCCGAGGGCACCGTCAGCGAAGCGGAGCTCGTGGAACAGTTCATCACCCAGTTCTACGGCCCCGAGGACGCCGGCATCCCGCGGGAGGTTCTCGTTCCCGAACTGCCCGAGGACTCACCCGCTCTTACCGAATGGCTGACCCAGCGCCGCGGTTCGCGGGTGGCCCTGCGCGTGCCTCAGCGCGGTGACAAGAAGTCATTGATGCAGACCGTGCAGCGCAACGCCGAACAGGCTTTCCTGCAGTACAAGCTGAAACGGGCCAGCGACCTGACCGCGCGGTCACAGGCGCTGTCGGAACTGCAAGAGGCCCTCGACATGCCCGAAGCGCCGTTGCGCATCGAGTGCTTCGACATCAGCCACGTACAGGGCACCAATGTCGTGGCGAGCATGGTGGTGTTCGAAGACGGCTTGGCACGCAAGAGCGAATACCGCCGCTTCAACATGCGATCCACCGGCGGCGATGTGGACTGGATCGCCGAAGTGATCCGCCGTCGGTTCGCCCGCTACCTTCAGGAACGAACGATCGAGGCCGAGAACGAACGCGCGGAGATCGAGGCCGCGGGCGGGCGTGCCCGCAAGTTCTCATACCCCCCCAACCTCGTCGTGGTCGACGGTGGTGCGCCGCAGGTCGCCGCGGCCCAGAACGTGCTGGTCGAGTTGGGAATCACCGACGTCACCCTGATCGGACTGGCCAAACGACTGGAAGAAGTGTGGGTGCCGGACGACGAGTTCCCAGTCATCCTGCCCCGCACCTCTGAGGCGCTGTACCTGCTCCAGCGGGTGCGCGACGAGGCGCACCGCTTCGCCATCACCTTCCATCGGCAGAAGCGGTCCAAGGCGATGGTCGAGTCCGAACTCGCCGAGATCCCAGGCCTCGGGCCTGCTCGTCGCAAGGCGTTGTTGGCAGAATTCGCCAGCCTCAAACGTCTGCGCGAAGCCAGCGTCGCCGAGATCGCCCAGGTGCCGGGCTTCGGTCCCGACCTCGCGCTGCGGGTCCACGAGGCACTGCTCGCCGGCCAGGCGACGGTCGAACCAGCAGTCAACATGACCACAGGTGAGGTCGTCTCCTAGGCTGGCCGAATTCAACCGAACTAGGAGAGGCCGAGCATGACCGCCGCTGAACGCGGAGCTCTGGAAACCGTGATCGTCACCGGTCTCTCCGGAGCCGGACGAAGCACCGCCGCGAAATGCCTGGAGGACCTGGGGTTCTTCGTCGTCGACAACCTCCCGCCCGCCCTCGTGGAGACCATGGTCGACCTCGGCAGCCGTAGCCAGGGCGCCGTGACGAAGCTGGCGGTCGTCATGGACGTCCGCAGCCGGGCGTTCTCCTCCGACCTCACCGAGGTCGTCACCGAGCTGGGCCAACGCGATCTACGCCCTCGCGTGCTTTTCCTCGACGCCGAAGACGCTGTGTTGATCCGTCGTTTCGAGAGTGTCAGACGCGCACATCCGCTTCAGGGCGACGGGCGCCTCGCCGACGGCATCGCCGCTGAGCGCCGCATTCTTGAGCCCATCCGCGACATTGCCGATCTCGTTATCGACACTTCGCAGCGCAGCGTTCACGGCCTGCGCCACGCCATCGAGGAAGCGTTCAGCTCTGACGGCCTCGGAGGCGGCGAGCTGCGCGCCACGGTCGTGTCGTTCGGCTTCAAGTACGGCCTGCCCGCTGACGCCGATCTCGTGATCGACGTGCGGTTCCTGCCGAATCCGCACTGGATTCCCGAGTTGCGAGAACAGACCGGCGAGGACGCCGAGGTGTCGGACTACGTTCTGAGCCAGGACTCCGTGCCCGAGTTCCTCGACCGGTACCTGGAGATTCTGCAGATCATCGGCGCCGGATACCGCCGCGAGGGCAAGCACTATCTCACGCTGGCCGTGGGATGCACCGGCGGTAAGCACCGTTCCGTCGCGATCAGCCGCGAACTCGTGCGCCGGCTCAACCAACTCGGCATCCGCGCCTCGGTCGCCCACCGCGACCTCGGGCGGGAGTGATGGCCTCGACACCTCCGCGTCGCAGAATCGTCGCTCTCGGCGGCGGCCACGGCCTGTACGCCTCCCTGAGCGCTCTGCGTGAACTGGACGTCGACATCACCGCAGTCGTCACCGTGGCCGACGACGGCGGCTCGTCCGGTCGCATCCGACGCGAGCTCGATGTCCTTCCGCCGGGTGACCTGCGCATGGCGCTGGCCGCACTCGCCGCGGCCCCCGCGCAGCCGGTGTCACCCTCAGCCTCAGCTTCAACGTCACCACCGTCAACGGCAACGACCACAGCGACGCCGACCTCAGCGGCCGCCCCGCCGACGCCCCCCGGGGCGGACAATCCTTTTGCTACCGCGGCACCGGCAAACCGACCCGATCTTGCCGTCGACTGGGCGGAGATCCTTCAACACCGCATGGGTGGCCACGGCGCGCTCGCCGGTCACCCGATCGGAAACCTGCTGCTCACCGGACTGCTCGAGCTGTACGCCGATGATCCCGTGCGTGCGCTGGACCTGGCCGCGAGCGTGGTGGCAGCCCAGGGGCGGGTGCTGCCGATGGCCTCCCGCCCGCTCGACCTGATCGCGGAGGTCACCAGCACGGACCCGGACGATCCCCAGCGGTTCAGGCGCATTCGGGGCCAGTCGTCGATCGCCGCCACGCCGGGGCGGGTAGCCAGCATCGCTCTGGTCCCGGTCGACGCACGGGCATGTCCTGAAGCCGTCGAGGCAATCAGAAACGCTGATGTGGTCCTGTTGGGTCCGGGATCGTGGTACACCAGTGTGATCCCGCACCTACTTGTGCGTGAACTTGCCGAGGCAATCGTGACCACCCAAGCACTCGTGGTGACAATCCTGAATCTAGCGCCGCAGGCAGGGGAAACCGACGGGTTCTCGCCTGAAGAACATTTGCGTGTTTTACGGGCCGTCCGCGAAGATCTGCGGGTAGACGCGGTCATCGCGGATGCGGACGCAGTGTCTGACAGCGAAGGATTACGGCGGTATGCCGAATCCATCGGTGCTCGGCTCTCGTTGACACCCGTAGCTGAGCCCAACAGCTCGGCAAGGCATGATCCAGCACGGCTGAGTTCCGCGATCGCGTCGGTCACGGGGCTGTTCGGCTAGACCACCCTCGTCGCAACCCAGGGCGGCACATCGCGAAGGGACCCGACGACGGTAACGGAACAGGAGAAGCACATATGGCCATGACGGCTGCGGTGAAGGACGAACTCAGCCGGGTGACGATCTCGAAGGCGACCGCCCGGCGGGCGGAGATCGCAACGATCCTTCGTTTCGCCGGCGCCCTGCACCTCGTCGGCGGCCGGATCGTCATCGAGGCCGAGGTGGACACCGGCTCCGTGGCCCGCAGGCTCCGCAAGGAGATCGGCGAGGTGTTCGGGCACGACGCGGAGATCCAGGTGATCACCGGGGGAAGCCTCCGCAAAGGCACCCGGTACCTGGTCCGGGTCGTGAAGGACGGCGAGGGCCTGGCTCGCCAGTCGGGACTTATCGACCTGCGCGGGCGTCCGGTGCGCGGGCTGCCGACCCACGTCGTGGCGGGTACGGCGACCGAAGCCGAGGCCGCTTGGCGCGGTGCGTTCCTCGCCCACGGATCCCTGACCGAACCCGGTCGTGCCGGAGCTCTGGAGATCACCTGCCCGTCCAACGAGGCCGCCCTGGCCCTGGTCGGCGCGGGTCGGCGCCTGGGCGTGCTGGCCAAAGCCCGTGAGGTGCGAGGAGCCGACCGCGTGGTGGTGCGCGACGGCGATGCCATCGGCGCGCTGCTGACCCGTATCGGTGCCCACGAGTCGGTGCTGGCCTGGGAGGAACGCCGGATGCGGCGAGAGGTACGGGCCACGGCCAACCGGCTGGCCAATTTCGACGACGCGAACCTGCGTCGGTCCGCCCGCGCCGCAGTGGCGGCCGGCGCCCGGGTCGAACGGGCGATGGAGATCCTCGGACAGGACGCTCCGGATCATCTGCTGCAGGCCGGTCGACTCCGGCTCGAGCACAAGCAGGCCTCGCTGGAGGAATTGGGGGCGCTGTCCGATCCGCCCATGACCAAGGACGCAGTCGCCGGTCGAATCCGGCGCTTGCTGGCAATGGCCGACAAGCGGGCTTCCGACGATGGGGTTCCGAACACGGAGGCCGCGGTTACGCCGGAGATGCTCGCGCCCTGACGGCGGCGCGCATGGGGGCCGGCAGGGCTGGTCCTGGTGCCCGGTCACGGGTCGCGCTCGCGCTACCGGCGGGTATAACAATCGGCTGCCCTCGCCCGATAGAGTCAGGGCCGCACGCTTCCCCTAGCTTCGAGGAGATCCTGCAGTGACTGTTCGGGTTGGCATCAACGGCTTCGGCCGGATCGGGCGAAACTTCTACCGCGCCGTGCAGGCCTCCGGCGCCGATGTCGAGGTGGTGGCCGTCAACGACCTCACCGACAACAAGACCCTGGCTCACCTGCTGAAATACGACTCGATCCTCGGTCGCAACACCGAGGACGTCGACTTCGACGACGAGAACATCATCGTCGGCGGCCGTAAGATTCGCGCGCTGGCCGAGCGGGACCCCGGCGCGCTGCCGTGGGGCGACCTGGGCGCCGACGTCGTCATCGAGTCGACCGGCTTCTTCACCAAGGCCGCCGACGCTCGCAAGCACATCGACGGTGGAGCCAAGAAGGTCATCATCTCGGCCCCGGCCTCCGATGAGGACATCACCATCGTGATGGGCGCCAACGACAACCTCTACGACCCCGCCAAGCACACCATCATCTCCAACGCGTCCTGCACCACGAACTGCCTCGCTCCGCTCGCAAAGGTCCTGCACGATGCCTTCGGGATCGAGAAGGGGCTGATGACCACGATCCACGCGTACACGCAGGACCAGAACCTGCAGGACGGCCCGCACAAGGATCTGCGTCGCGCTCGGGCTGCCGCGCTCAACGTCGTCCCGACCTCGACCGGTGCGGCCAAGGCCATCGGCCTGGTGCTGCCCGAGCTGAAGGGCAAGCTGGACGGCTACGCCCTGCGGGTGCCGGTTCCCACCGGCTCGGCGACCGACCTGACCGTCACCCTGGCCCGCGACGTAACCGTCGAGGAGGTCAAGGCCGCCTACAAGACCGCGGCCGACGGCCCGCTCAAGGGCTACCTCGTCTACACCGAGGATCCCATCGTGTCCTCCGACATCGTCACCGACCCGGCTTCCTGCATCTTCGACTCGGGCCTGACCAAGGTCATCGGCAACCAGGTCAAGGTCGTCGGCTGGTACGACAACGAGTGGGGCTACTCCAACCGACTGGTCGACCTGGTCGGGCTGGTCGGGAACTCGCTCTGAGCCGCCCCGGCTGACGCCGACACCGATGGCCGGCCGACCCTGGGCGGCCCTCGTCCCAGCACGACAGACCGAGGGGGAGTCACCCGTATGCGCACGCTCGACGATCTGATCAAGGTCGGGGTGAGGGGCCGCCGCGTTCTGGTCCGTAGCGACCTGAACGTCCCGCTGTCCAAGCACGACACGCCAACCGTGACCGACGACGGGCGCATCCGGGCATCCCTGCCGGTGCTGGTGCGCCTGCTGGAAGCCGGTGCCCGGGTGATCGTGACGGCCCATCTCGGACGTCCCAAGGGAGCGCCGGAGGACAAGTACTCGCTGCGCCCGGTGGCCGACCGGTTGGCCCAACTGCTCGGTCGTCCGGTGCAGTTCGCCCTGGACACCGTCGGTGAAAGCGCCCGGTTGATGGCGGACGGCCTGTCCGACGGCGAGCTGCTCCTGCTGGAAAACGTCCGGTTCAATCCGGGTGAGACGTCGAAGAACGATGCGGAGCGCGCTGAGTTCGCCACCGCGCTGGCCTTGCTCACCGGTGGTGAGGAGGACGGCGGCGCCTACGTCGATGACGCCTTCGGGGCGGTGCACCGGGCCCACGCGTCGGTCTACGACGTCGCCAAACTGCTGCCGCACTACTGCGGCGATCTGGTCCGCGACGAGCTCGCCGTGCTGCAGCGGCTGACCGGCGAGGCCGGCGACGTCGAGCGGCCCTACGTCGTGGTCCTCGGCGGTTCCAAGGTCTCCGACAAGCTCGCCGTCATCGAGGCGCTGCTGCCGAAGGTCGACCGCCTGCTGGTGGGCGGAGGGATGTGCTTCACCTTCCTCAAGTCGCAGGGCTACGAGGTCGGCAAGTCGTTGCTGGAGGCAGACCAGGTCGACACGTGCGCGAGGCTACTGGCCGAGTCCGGTGACAAGATCGTCCTGCCCAGCGACGTCGTCGTGGCGCCCGAGTTCTCCGCCGACGCGCCGGTCCTGACCGTCCCCGTCTCGCAGATGCCGGCCGACCAGCTCGGCCTGGACATCGGGCCTGATTCGGTTGCGGCGTTCGCAAGGGTGTTGCACGAGGCGACGACGGTGTTCTGGAACGGACCGATGGGTGTCTTCGAACTTGCGCCGTTCGCGGCCGGGACCAAGGGCGTGGCCGAAGCGGTCACGGGGGCCAGGGGCCTGACCGTCGTCGGCGGTGGGGATTCGGCGGCAGCCGTACGAGCCCTCGGCATCGACGAGAACCTGTTCGGCCATATCTCCACCGGCGGCGGGGCTTCGCTGGAGTACCTGGAGGGCAAGACCCTGCCGGGCGTCGCTGTCCTGTCCGAGAGCTGATCGGCGTGGCCAAACCTGTGCGCAAGCCGTTGATCGCCGGCAACTGGAAGATGAATCTGAGCCATCTCGAGGCGATCGCCCTCGTCCAGAAGATCGCGTTCTCGCTCAAGCCGCAGCATTACGACGCGGTGGACGTGACGGTGCTGCCGGCCTTCACCTCCATCCGGTCGGTGCAGTCGCTCATCGACGGCGACAAGCTCCGCCTCAGCTACGGCGCTCAGGACCTGAGCCCGCACGCGTCGGGCGCGTACACCGGTGACGTCTCCGGACCGATGCTCGCCAAGCTCGGCTGCTCCTTCGTCACCGTCGGTCACTCGGAGCGGCGCCAGTATCACGAGGAGTCCGACGAGCTGGTGAACCGAAAGCTGCGAGCGGCGCTGACCTGTGGCATGACGCCGATCCTGTGCGTCGGCGAGGGCATCGACGTGCGGGAAGCCGGCGACCACGTCGAGCACTGCAGCACTCAGCTCAGCGAAGGGCTCAGCGGCCTGAGCGAGGAGCAAGTCGACCAGGTCGTGCTCGCCTATGAACCGATCTGGGCGATCGGGACGGGCAAGGTGGCAACCCCCGCCGACGCACAGGAGGTGTGCCGCGCCCTGCGGTCCGCGCTGTCCGAACGGCACGGGGCCGACCTGGCCAACCGCACCCGCATCCTGTACGGCGGCTCGGTAAAAGCGAACAACGCCGGCGATCTGCTGGCTCAACCCGACCTCGACGGGGCGCTCGTCGGTGGGGCGAGCCTGGACGCGACCGAGTTCGCGGGGATCTGCGTCGCGGCCGCGGGCGGGCCCTTCGGTGGCTGAGCCGGCCGCGAAGCCAGTGGCCGGTTCATCGGCTGGACGCGTCCAGCAGGTACCCTTTCTGCGAACCGTCCGGTCCACCCGCCGGCCGGCTGAATTCATCGAGACCTGAGCGAGGCCGTCCCACCCATGATCATCACCCTGTCGATCGTCCTGATCATCGCGAGTCTGATGCTGATGGTGCTCGTCCTGCTGCACCGCGGCAAAGGCGGCGGCCTGTCGTCGATGTTCGGCGGATCGCTGTACTCCAGCCTTTCCGGATCCTCCGTTGTCGAGCGCAACCTTGATCGGCTGACCATCATCGCCGGCGTGGTCTGGGCGATCTGCATCGTCGGCCTCGGCCTGTTGTACAAGACGAGCTAGCAGTGGCGGGTGGAAACGCGATTCGGGGTAGCCGGATCGGCGCCGGTCCGATGGGCGAGAACGAACGCGGCGAGACCGCTCCGCGCCAGTGGGTGTCGTTCTTTTGCGCCAACGGCCACGAAACTCGACCTGCCTTCGCGATGGAAGCCGCTGTCCCGGACAACTGGGACTGCCAGCGGTGCGGGTTCCCTGCCGGGCGTGAGTCGACGGCGCCTCCCGCGGCCCCGCGAAACGAGCCGTACAAGACTCATCTCGCGTACGTGAAGGAGCGCCGCAGCGACGCCGACGGTGACGCCATCCTGGAAGAGGCGTTGGCCCGTCTGCGCGCCCGTCGGGGCGAGTAGCGGTACTCGCGTCCCGCGGCGGCGAGCGGATCGTCAGCCTCGGCCCGACAGCCCGGCCTAGCTCGTCTCAGGCGACGGGCGGGTCGTAGCGGTGCTTGGGAAGCTTGCTCGCTGCTGCGCGGTCCACGAGCCAGAGGGTGCGCTTCGTCCCGATGGCACCAGCGGAAGGGATCTGCACCCGCCCCGCGCCCCCGAGCGCCAGCGCGACCGCGTCCGCCTTGCCTTCTCCGGACGCGATCACCCAGATCTCGCGCGCGGCGTTGAGACCGTCGAAGCTCAGCGACAACCGCTCCGGTGGTGGTTTGGGCGAATTCCGGACCGGAATGACGGTGTTCGAGTCGTCGTAGAGGCCGGGGTGTTCCGGGAACAACGAGCAGCAGTGACCGTCGGGACCGACGCCGAGCAGGACCACGTCGAACGCGGGCTGGTTGTCGGGGTCGTCCGGACGACGCGCGTCGGCCAGGGTGGCTGAGTAGCCGGCCGCTGCCGCATCGAGATCGTTACCGTATTCGCCGTCGGAGGCGGGCATCGGCCGGTGCCGGGCCGCGGAGAACGGGGCATGGTCCAGCAGCAGCTGCTGGGCGGCCAGGACGTTGCGGTCGGGGGAGTCCGCAGCCACGAATCGCTCGTCACCCCAGAACACGTCCACCCGGCCCCAGTCGACGGCGTCGTTGGACGGCGACGCGGCCAGCGCCTTCCAGACGGATTCCATGATCGAGCCCGCGGTCAGCGCTATCGCCGCGCGGCCCCGACCCTGCTGCGCGTGGGTCAGCGTTGCGATGGTGCGAGCGGCAACGTCGGTCGCGAGCGCCTCGGCATCGTGCTGGACGACGAGTTCAGGGGCGGCGGCCACCGGCTCAGCCCTCCTGGGCGGCCAGCGCCGGGTCGTGCCAGATGTGGGTCCGCACCGCGTTGCGCGAGTTCAGGTTGCGCTGGCCCGACACGGCGCCCAGGGCCTCGCCGTACGGCTGGTCGGCATCCAGGCGCCGCAGCTCTTCGGCCAGCATGTCGCCGGTCGTGCGCTGTGGGAACGGGGCGATGCTGTCGACCTGGCCGGGACGCCGGAGCACCAGCTTGTAACCCTCGTTGGACATCTGGACGCTGTGGCCGTCGGCGAAGTCCACGACGACCGAGGAGATGTACTTGCCCTCGGCCTTCTCCACCGGAACGTAGATGCCCAGCCGCGAGGACAGCCAGCCGGCCAGGAGCTGGGCCGACGGGTCGACCGGGTTACCCCGGACGACGACGTTGCTGGCCGGAGCCGAGGCGGTGTCGAAGGCCGAGGCCAGCGCGGCACGCCAAGGGGTGATCACGGTCCACGTCAGGTCGGTATCGCCGGGGGCGTAGTCACGGGCCCGCTGTTGCAACGATGCGGCCGGGTCTTCGTCCCGGATGACGTTGGTGATCCGGCGGTCGGCGAAAACACCCAGCGGATCGTGAGCGATGATCTGCGGCGTCTCGGAGTACCACCATGCGACGACGGGCGCATCCGGTGCGAGCAACGGCAGCGTGACGGACTCGGCGTGCAGGGCGAGCCGCCCGAACATCCGCAGCACCACCGATTCGCCCGGTCCGAGCCGGCCGCCGAGGGTGACTTCGGCGTCCAAACGCGGTACCGGAGCGTCGATGTTCTTGCGCAGCACCATGATCACCCGCATCGGGTGCTTGGAGGCAGCCGTCGCGACCGCCGCTTCGACGTCAGCGGTGTCCTTCTCCTCGAGCACGACCACGAGGGTCAGGGCGAGACCGCTGGTCACGGCGCCACCCGTCCGACGCTCGGCGGCCAGGGCCTGGACTACGGCAGTTCCGGTGGTATCCCACAGGGTGGTCACTGACTGTCTCCTCTTGTGCGTCGTTACGGCCGGCGCCAAGCGCGGCCTTCGCGGCCGAGCATGATCTCCGCACCCTTGGGGCCCCATTCACCGGCGCGGTAGAGCTCCGGCGGGTGGTTGGCCCAGAATTTCTCCAGAGGGTCGATCACGCGCCAGGACGCCTCGACCTCCTCGTTGCGGGGGAACAGCGTGGCATCGCCCAGCAGCACATCGAGGATCAGCCGCTCGTAGGCCTCGGGACTGGACTCGGTGAAGGCCTCGCCGTAGAGGAAGTCCATCGCGACGTCGCGGACCTCCATCATCGATCCAGGAACCTTCGAGCCGAACTTCAGCGTCACGCCCTCATCGGGCTGGACGCGGATGACCAGCTGGTTGTGCCCGAGTTCTTCGGTGTCGGTATGGCTGAACGGCAGGTGGGGCGCCTTCTTGAACAACACCGCGATCTCGGTGACGCGGCGCGGCAGCCGTTTACCGGTGCGCAGGTAGAACGGCACTCCGGCCCAGCGGCGGGTGTCGATACCGAGTCGCACCGTGGCGTAGGTCTCGGTGTTGGAGTCAGGGGGGACGTCCTTCTCGGCGCGGTAGGCCAGCACCCGCTCGCCCGCCAGCCACCCCTGGTCGTACTGCCCCCGTACTGCGTCGGCGGCCAGGTCCGGCGGCAGCGTGATGGCCCGCAGCACCTTGATCTTCTCGGTGCGGATCGCCTCAGCGGTGAACTCGACCGGCTCCTCCATCGCTGTGAGCGCGAGGAGCTGGAGCAGGTGGTTCTGCAGTACGTCGCGGGCAGCTCCGGTGGCGTCGTAGAACGCGGCGCGACCGCCGATCCCGACGTCTTCGGCCATCGTGATCTGCACCGAATCGACGTAGTTGGCGTTCCAGACCGGCTCGAAGAGCTGGTTGGCGAAGCGCAGCGCCATCAGGTTCTGGACGGTCTCCTTGCCCAGGTAATGGTCGATCCGGAAGACGTCCTGGGCCGTGAACACCGAGTCGACCAGCGAGTTGAGCTCGATCGCGCTGGGCAGGTCGTGCCCGAACGGCTTCTCCACCACGACGCGTCGCCAGCCACCCGAGGCGGCGTTGTCCGCCATCCGGGTGCGCTCCATCTGCTTGAGCACCACGGGAAACAGGCTGGGCGGGATCGACAGGTAGAAAGCGGCATTGCCCTTGATCCCGTGGCTGTTGCGCAGCTCGTCAAGGGTCTCGGCGAGCTCGTCGAAGGCGGCGTCGTCGTCGAAGGAACCGGCGACGAACTTGATGTCACCCGACAGCCGACTCCAGACCTCCTCGTTCCAGTCCGTCCGCGCGTATTGTTTCGCCGCCTTCTTCGCCAGCGACTCGAAGTCGCCGTCGCCCCAGTCGCGCCGGGCGAAGCCCAGCAGAACGAAGTCGGCCGGCAGCAGGCCGCGGTTGGCCAGGTCGTAGATCGCCGGCAGCAGCTTCTTGCGAGACAGGTCGCCCGTCACGCCGAACACCACCAGCGCGCACGGCTCGGGGACGCGCGGCAGCCGACGGTCGCCCGGGTCCCGTAACGGGTTGTTGCGCTGGCGCCCGGACAGCTGTGGGCCGCCGAAGGTCTCGTCCGCGCCCACCGCTGTCGGCCGGGCGTCGTCGGTCACGCTCACTGTTACTCCCTGATGGTGTGTTGCTGCCGTCGAAGGCCCCGTAGGTCAGCCCTGCGGGCGGACCTACGGGGCCAGCGGGCTACTTGACCGCGTCGAGCTGGCCCTTGACGCCCTCGAGCAGGATGGACCACGAGTCCATGAACTTCTGAACGCCTTCGGTCTCGAGCAACTCGGTGACCTCGTCGATCTCGATGCCGAGCGCGGACAGATCGGCGAACACCGCGCGCGCCTCGTCATAGCCGGTGTTTGCCGTCTGGCCGGTGATCGTGCCGTGGTCGACGAGCGCGTTCAGCGTCGCCTCGGGCATCGTGTTCACAGTGTCCGGGGCGACGAGCTGGGTCACATACATGGTGTCGTCGTAGTTCGGGTCCTTGACGCCGGTCGAGGCCCACAGTGGACGCTGCTTGTTGGCACCGTCGGCGGCGAGGGACTGCCAGCGCTCACCGGCGAAGACCTGGTCGAAGGCTTCGTAGGCCAGGCGTGCGTTGGCGATACCAGCCTTGCCGCGGACGGCCTTCGCCTCGTCGGTGCCCAGCTTGTCCAGCCGCTTGTCGATCTCGGTGTCCACGCGTGAGACGAAGAAGGACGCGACCGAGCGGACGGTCGACAGGTCGACGCCGTTGGTACGGGCCTGTTCCAGCCCGGCGAGGTAGGCCTCCATCACCTTCAGGTAGCGCTCGATCGAGAAGATCAGGGTGACGTTCACGCTGATCCCGGCGGCGGTGGCTGCCGTGATCGCCGGCAGACCGGCCAGGGTCGCGGGGATCTTGATCATCACATTCGGACGGTCGACCAGCCACCACAGCGCCTTGGCCTCGGCCGTGGTCTTGTCCGTCTCGTGGGCGATCCGCGGGTCGACCTCGATCGACACCCGGCCGTCCTTGCCCTGGCTCGACTCGTACACCGGCTTGAGGACGTCGCACGCCCACCGGATGTCGTAGGAGGTGAGCAGACGGACGGCCTCTTCGAGCTGGACTCCCCGCACCACGAGGTCCTTCGTCTGCTCGTCGTAGGCCGCGCCCTGCTCGAGAGCCTTCTGGAAGATCGACGGGTTGCTCGTCACCCCGACGACGTCCGAGCTGTCGATCAGTTCGCGCAGGTTGCCGCTCACCAGCCGTTCCCGGCTGATGTCATCGAGCCAGATCGACACGCCCTGTGCCGAGAGGGCCTTGGTGGATTCGCTCATCGTGAGCCTCCTGATTTCTGATTGTGAAAAGTCGGTGGTCGCCCGCCGGGGCGCCGATCTAGTTTCCGGTCGTCTCGCCGGTGATCTCGCCGACGCGCTCGAGCGAGGCGTGCGCCGCCGCGACCACGCGGTCGGCGGTGAATCCGAACTGCTCGAACAGCACTCCCGCCGCGGCGCTGGCGCCGAAGTGGTCGATGGCCACGATCTCGCCGGCCTCGCCGACGACGTCACGCCACCCCATACCCACCGCGGCCTCGACGCTGACCCGCGCCTTGACCGACTGGGGTAGCACGTGTGACTGGTACGAGCGGTCCTGGGCGTAGAACCACTCCTGGCACGGCATCGACACGACCCTGGTCGGCGTGCCTTCCGCCTCCAGCCGCTCGCGCGCGGTGAGGGCCAGCGAGACCTCGGAGCCGGTCGCGATGAGAATCACCTTGGGCATGCCGGCGGAGCAATCCTCCAGGACGTAGGCGCCCTTGTTCGCGTCGACGACCTTCGCCGGGTCGAGCACCGGCAGGTTCTGCCGTGACAGGGCGAGCCCGGCCGGGCGGTCGGTGTGCTCCAGGATGGTCTTCCAGACGACGGCCGTCTCGTTGGCATCGGCCGGACGAACGACGTCCAGGCCCGGGATGGCCCGCAGCGCCGCCAGCTGCTCGATGGGCTGGTGCGTCGGGCCGTCCTCGCCGAGACCGATGGAGTCGTGCGTCCACACGTAGGTCACCGGCAGTTGCATGAGCGCGGCCAGTCGCACGGGCGGCCGCATGTAGTCGCTGAAGACCAGGAACGTCCCGCCGTAGACGCGGGTACCGCCGTGCAGCGTGATGCCGTTCATGATCGAACCCATCGCGTGCTCGCGGATGCCGAAGTGCAGCGTGCGGCCGTAGGGACCGCCTGGGAAGGCCTTGGTCTGGCGGTCGGCCGGCACGAAGCTCGGCTGGCCCTCCATGGTCGTGTTGTTGCTCTCGGCCAGGTCGGCCGAACCGCCCCAGAGTTCGGGCAGCACGTCGGCGAGCGCGGTCAGGATCTTGCCGGAGGCGGCGCGGGTGGCCAGGCTGGCCGGCTTGCCGTCCTTCTCGGTGTCGAAGCTGGGCAGCGAATCGGCCCAGTCGGCGGGCAGCGTACGGGTCGCCATCCGGTCGAACAGGGCCTTCGGCTCGGGATTCTTCGCCGCCCACTGGTCGAACGCGGGCTGCCACTCGGCCTCGGCGGCCCGACCGCGATCGACAAGCTTGCGGGTGTGGGCGAGCACCTCGTCGTCGACGGCGAAGTGGACGTCCGGGTTGAAGCCCAGGATCTGCTTGGTCGCGCGGATCTCGTCCTCACCGAGGGCCGAGCCGTGCGCCTTGCCGGTGTTCTGCTTGGTCGGGGCGGGCCAGCCGATGATCGTGCGGACGGCGATGAACGAGGGCCGGTTGGTTTCGGCCTTGGCCGCTTCGACGGCGGCCTCCAGCGCGACGATGTCCTCGCCCGAGTCGACGTACTGGACATGCCAGCCGTAGGCCTCGTAGCGCTTGAGGACGTCCTCGGAGAAGGCGATGTTGGTGTCGTCCTCGATCGAGATGTGGTTGTCGTCCCAGAACAGGATGAGGTTGCCGAGCTGCTGGTGACCGGCCAGGCTCGAGGCCTCGCCGGACACGCCCTCTTCCAGGCAGCCGTCGCCGGCAACGACGTAGATGTGGTGATCGAACGGGGATTTGCCCACCGGCGCGTCCGGATCGAACAGGCCACGCTCGCGGCGGGCCGCCATTGCCATACCGACCGCGTTGGCCACACCCTGGCCGAGCGGGCCGGTGGTCGTCTCCACGCCGATCGTGTGACCGTGCTCGGGGTGACCGGGAGTCAGCGAGCCCCACGTCCGCAGCGAGCGCAGGTCCTCGAGCTCGAGGCCGTAGCCACCCAGGAAGAGCTGGCAGTACAGCGTCAGCGACGAGTGACCGTTGGACAGGACGAACCGGTCGCGGGCCGCCCAGTTGGGGTCCGCGGGGTTGTGGCGCATGACCCGCTGGAAGAGCAGATAGGCCAGTGGAGCCAGGCTCATGGCGGTGCCGGGGTGCCCGTTGCCGACCTTCTGCACGGCGTCGGCCGCAAGGAGTCGAGCCGTGTCCACCGCCTTCGTGTCGAGTTCCGACCACCACTTCGGATGGGTCTGGACTACTCCGTCTGCGGTCTTGGTCACGTGCCTCTCCTGCTCTGCGGACATCGGGTGTACCGGTGTCGAGCCTAATCGCTTTCAGTTCAGCGCTGCGGGCGGGTGGCCAGCTTTTTTGGTCCCTGTTCGTGCCCGGTTCGGCCGCACATTTCCCGGACGGATATCGCGGCCGGCGTCCGTCGGGCCGTCGCGTGCCGGACCGCCGCGGCGGACAGCTACCCTGTTCGGGTGACACAGACGCCGGTGGCCCCGACCTCGGTTGCCCCGACCTCGGCTGTCCCGCCGCCCGCCGTCCGGCGCAGCTCGATGTCCAGCCTCCGGGCCTACATCGCGCTCACCAAGCCCCGGATCATCGAGCTGCTGCTGGTGACCACGCTACCGGCGATGATCCTTGCCGCGAAGGGACTGCCGCCGCTGTCGTTGGTGATCAGCACCCTCGTCGGCGGCACGCTGGCCGCCGGCAGTGCCAACGCTCTCAACTGCTTCGTCGACCGCGACATCGACGCCGTGATGCGCCGCACCGGGCACCGCCCGCTGGCCCGCCACGAGGTCTCGCCCCGAGCCGCGCTGATCTTCGGCACCGTGCTCGGCATGGTGGCCGTTCTGCTGATGGGCCTCGCGACGAACTGGCTCGCGGCCGGCCTGACCGCGGCAGCGATCGTGTTCTACGTCGTCGTCTACACGATGCTGCTCAAGCGCCGGACCTCCCAGAACATCGTGTGGGGTGGGGCCGCGGGCTGTATGCCGGTTCTCATCGGCTGGGCGGCCGTGACCGGCTCCGTGGCCTGGGCGCCGGTCGTCCTGTTCGCCGTGGTCTTCTTCTGGACGCCGCCGCATTTCTGGGCCTTGGCCATCCGCTACCGCGAGGACTATGCCCGAGCGGGCGTGCCCATGCTGCCCGTCGTGGCGACCCCGATCGCGGTCGCCCGCCAGATCGTGGCGTACTCGTGGTTGACGGTGGCCAGCTCGCTCGTGTTGTGGCCACTGGCCACCGGCTGGCTCTACCCGATCGTGGCGGGGGTGGCCGGCGGGGCGCTGATCGTCGAGGCCCAACGGCTGCTGCGAGCGGTGAGCCGCGGCGACGCGGGCAAGCCGATGCGCTTGTTCCACTTCTCCAACAGCTACCTGGCATTGCTGTTCGTGGCCGTCGCCGTCGACGTGTTCGTCACCCGCTGAGCCATCGCCTCGGCCGCTGACCGATCAGAGCGAGCTGTCCACGGCCTGGCTCAGCCCGCCGGAATGGCGAACGGGATCGAGACCGCCGTCGCCACCGCGATCGTCCCGCTCGCGGAATCGGTGCTGCCGGAGTAGTGCAGCACCCCGTCCGTCAGCCCGGCCGGTACCTCGATGACGTCGTCGACCTGGGTCGCGGGATTGCTCGATACGTTGCGGGCCCTGAGCAGCGTGGATGAACCCGGCAGCGTCACTGACAAGAGTCCGGCCTCGGCCCCATAGCCCTCCTTGTCACCGGAAAGGCGCACCGTGGCGGCCACATGCAGGAACGCCTTGTCCGGATCGCCGGCATGCGAACCGTCCTGTCCCCAGTAGGACAGCTCCACGGCCTTCACCGTGATGAATCCGCTGGTCAACCCGGCCTCACCCTGGCTCGCCTTGACCCGGACGCTGACCGGTTTCGTGGCGTTCAGCACCACTGTCCGGTGGCTGCGGGTGCACACCTGCGGGTTGGCGGCGTCAGGGGTGCCGTCGAGCAGTGAGATCTTCTGCTTGACCCCGGAGTCGGTCAGGACCAATGAGACCTGGGCGCTGGACTGGGGCACGGCGGCCACCACGAAGTCCTTCGTCATCACCAGCGGTCCGCGTTCGCTGTCGCCGACGAGCAGGGACAGATCCGGGGTGAGCTGGTTCGTCTCACCGGCTATCGGCTCGACCTTGAAGGCAATCAGCCGGCGACCGGCCGGCGCGGAACGGGACTGCGCGCCCAGGCCATAGGCGTCGACGAATCCGTAGGACAGCAGACGCACCCCGGCGCTGCGCCCGATGGCCACAGCGTCGGACGGTGCCGGGCGGATGGTGCCCTGGACCGCGGCGGACTTGGTCAGGACGTCGCCGACTGCGGGCGGAGGGCCGGAGTGCGAGTGTCCGGACAGCGTCGATCCGTTGCCGACGACGTGCCATCCCGCGGTCGCCAGGACGGCGATGACGGCGACTCCCAGGACGCGTAGGAGCAGCCGGGGTTTGGCCGGAGCCCGCCGCGTACCGCCCTTGCTGCGCCGCACGTCGCCTCCTCGCTCCCGCTACCGTCGCCGACCCACCGCCGTCGAACCCGCTCACGAGGGTAGGGGTACCGGCTGTGGCGAGCAGGAGGTCCCCGTCCCGGGTCGGAGAGAGGTCACATCACCGATCGCCCGTAGCATTCGGCGGGTGACTGGCCACATCTGCATCGCAACCTGTGACGAGCTGCTGCCGGACGGACATGAAGGCGACTTCCCGCTCATCGCCGCCCTGACCGAACGCGGCCTCGAGGTCAGCGTGGCCTCCTGGTCGGACCCGACCGTGGACTGGGACGACTTCGACCTGACCGTGATCCGATCGACCTGGGACTACACGGCGCGGCGCGAGGACTTCCTGAGCTGGCTGCGCCGGGTGCCGAACCTGCACAATCCCGCGTCGGTGGTGGTGCCCAACACGGACAAGCGTTACCTCGCCGAGCTCATAGCGGCAGGGCTGCCGGTGGTCCCGACGACCTTCGCCGACCCCGGGGAACCCGTCACCTTCCCCACCGTGGGTCAGTTCGTGGTCAAGCCGTCGGTCGGCGCCGGCTCGCGTGGTGCCGGCCGCTTCGACGCGTCCGGGCCCGGCGAACTCGACCGAGCCGCCGCGCATGCCGCAGCGCTGCACGCCGAGGGTCGCACCGTGCTGGTCCAGCCCTATCTGAGCGCGGTGGACACCGAAGGCGAGACGGCCCAGATCTTCATCGACGGCACGTTCAGCCACGCGATCCGTAAGGGTCGGATGCTGGCCGAGGGAGCCGGCTTCGCCGCGGACGCACCCGGGCTGTTCATCGAGGAGAACATCAGCGCACGGGTGCCGGGGGAGCAGGAACGCATCGCCGCGGACCGGATTCTGGCCCACCTCGCGGCGTCCCGGCCGCTGCTGTATGCCCGCATCGATCTGCTTCCCGGCCCGGACGGCCCGTTGCTGGTCGAGGCTGAGCTGACCGAACCGTCGCTGTTCTTCGAGTTCGCGCCGGAGGCCGCCGACGTCATGGCGGACGTGATCGTGGCGCGGGCAGGCGCTGCCGGGTGAGTGCACCTGCGATGCCGCAGACCAACGATCTCGATGCGGACAGCGCCGCGGTCAAGATCGCCGCGCTGCGCCGGATGAAACTCCTCGCCGCCGGTGGGCTGGTGCTCGCCGCGATCGTGTTCGTCGTCTGCTCCGTGCTCGGCGACGACCACGGCGCGTGGCCGTACGTGAAGGCCACTAGCGAGGCGGCAATGGTCGGCGGCCTGGCCGACTGGTTCGCGGTGACGGCGTTGTTCCGGCATCCGCTCGGGCTGCCGATTCCGCACACGGCGATCATTCCGCGCAAAAAGGACCAGATCGGAGCCAGCCTCGGCGACTTCGTCAGCGAGAACTTTCTCACTCCGGAGGTGGTTGGTCCGCGGGTGCTCGCGGCCCAGATCCCCTTTCGTATAGGGCAGTTCCTGGCCGAACCGGGACGGGCGGACAAGCTCGCCGGTGAACTGAGTGCGCTGCTCGTCGCCGCGGACACCGTGCTCTCGGACGCCGACATCCGTGCGGCGGTCGAGACGTTCGCGGAGGCTCAGCTGCGTCGCCTGCCGGCCGCACCGGTGATGGCTCGCGTCCTGGAGCTCGCCGTCGAGGGCAACCAGCACCAGATCCTGCTCGGCCATGGCCTGCACGGACTGGGGCGATTCCTGGCCGACAACCGGGACGTCTTTCGCCAGCGAGTGGCCGACGAGTCGCCGGACTGGGTTCCGGAATGGGTGGACGAGCGGCTGTTCAACAAGCTCTTCACCAGTGTGCAGACATTCCTGGCCGACGTGGCCGACAATCCCGACCACGCGTTGCGCCTGCAGTTCGACCAGCAGCTGAGGGACTACGCGGTGCGGCTGCGAACCGATCCCCAGGCCGCGGCGGCCGTGGAGGGCTGGAAGGACGAGGTGCTCGACCATCCCGCCGTTCGAAACGCCCTCGCCTCGCTGTGGCTGCCGCTGAAACAGGCGCTGTTCACCGCCGCCGCCGACCCCGATTCCGAGCTGCGCCGGGTCGTCTCCTCGGTCATCCGGCAGACCGGGACCGCCCTGCGGGACGACCCGGCTCTGCGAGCCAAATGTGACGCGTGGACGCTGGCCATGATGGGCCACGTGCTCGCTCACTATTCCGGGGAGATCACCGGTGTCATCACCCACACGGTGCAGCGGTGGGATGCCGAGTCGACCTCGCGCCGGCTGGAACTGCAGGTCGGGCGGGATCTGCAGTTCATCCGCATCAACGGCACCGTGGTGGGATCGATCGTCGGTCTTGCCATCTACTCGATCGGCAGGTTCCTGTGAGCAGTTCCTCCGCCCGTCCCAGCCGGCGTCCCCGGCGGCGTCGACGCGGGCCACTCGGCCTGCTCATCAGCCTGGCGATTCTGGCGATCATCGTCGTCGGTGCCGACCGGATCGCCTGCCGGATTGCCGAACGGCAGATCGCCGACAGGTTCCAGTCCAGCCAGCACCTGAGTTCACGTCCCTCAGTGACCATTGAGGGAATCCCGTTCCTGACCCAGCTGGCGCGCCGAAGGCTCACCGACGTGCGTATCTCGGCGGACGGACTGCCGTTGAGCAGTTCCGGCCGTACGCTGCGGATCACCCATCTCGACGCCCGGCTCCGTGACGTGCGGCCTTCATCGGACCTGTTCTCGGCGACTCCGTCGGTCACCGCCTCCCGGGCCACCGGCAGCCTGTACGTCAGCTACGCGGACCTGTCCAAGGCGGCGGGGGTGAGTCTGAGTTTCGGCCAGGCCGGCCGCATCAAAGCCAGCAAGTCCGCTGCTGCCGCCGGTGTGACGGTCGGTGCGTCCCTGCTGGCCAAGCCGGTGCTCGAGGGCAACAGCATCCGATTCACCCAGCTGAGTGCGATTGTCGGCAACGTCGAGATCCCGGCGGCAGCGCTGAAAGCCGTCTCGAGCCAGTTGAACCAGAACGTGCCGCTGGACGGACTACCCGCGGGCCTGCACGTGAAGAACCTCACCGTCGCTGCCGACGGTGTCCACGCCGACCTTGCGGGCAAGAACCTGCAGGTCAGCTGACCGATCCGACCGGCTGGCTCAGCTGGGCGACGCGGCGGTAGGAGTCGAGCCGGTCCTGCAGGTCATAGATCTGGCTGGTGACCATCAGCTCGTCCACTCCGGTGCGCTCGACGAGGGCCGACAAGGCGGCGTCCACCGTCTCCGGTGAGCCGATGGCTTGTCCGAACCGCCGCTCGGCGACGAAGTCCTGTTCGGCGGCGGTGAACTCATAGGCCGCCGCTTCGTCAACCGTCGGCAGCGGAATCGGCCGACCTGTCCGCAGACGCAGGAACGACAACCACCCGGGCCGCGCCAGTCGGTTCGCCTGCTCGTCGGTCTCCGCGCAGGTGACGTTGACCGCGATCATGCTGTGTGGTTCGTCCAGCCACTGGGACGGGCGGAACGAGCGCCGGTAGAGCTCGAGCGCGGGTTCGGTATTGGCGGCTGAGAAGTGATGGGCGAAGGAGAAGGGCAGGCCGAGGATGCCCGCCAGCTGCGCGCTGAAGCCGGAGGAGCCGAGCAGCCACACCTCGGGCGGCTCGGTCGCGGTCGGAACGGCGGCCAGCCGGTCGGGGTCGCCGGCCAGCATTCCCATCAGCTCCGCCAACTCGCTCGGGAAGTCCTCTGCCGACAGCCCTTCCACCGTCCGGCGCAAGGCCAGGGCGGTGCGCTGGTCGGTTCCCGGGGCGCGTCCGATGCCCAGATCGATCCGGCCTGGATTCAACGCGGCCAGGGTGCCGAACTGCTCGGCCACCACCAGCGGGGCGTGGTTGGGAAGCATCACGCCGCCGCTGCCCAGCCGGATCGTCGTCGTGTTCGCGGCCAGATGAGCGATCAACACCGCGGGAGAGGACGAGGCGATGGCAGGCATGTTGTGGTGCTCGGCGACCCAGAACCGGCGGTAACCCCACCGCTCGGCGTGCCGGGCCAGTTCGGTGGTGTAGGTCAAGGCTTGGGTGGTGTCCCGTCGTGAGGACACCGGGGCGAGTTCAAGAACGGAGAGCGGGAGGTTCTTCACCCTGCCTCGAACGCCGTACGGGCCGGGGTTCTTCCGCTGTCGGGCCCGAGTTCGCGCCGCGGTGAACTCCCAGCACACGCAGCCGGACTCCGATGACCGCGATCCAGAGCAGACAGGCCCCGAGCATGTGCAGCCCGACCAGGCCGGCCGGCACGCCGGTGAAGTACTGGGCGTACCCGATCGCGGCCTGGGCAGCCTCCACGGCCAGCAGGATCCACACGGCGCGGCGGACCGCGCGGCCCGCGCCAACGGCGTAGACGAGGGCGAGCATGCCCAGGCTGAGTCCGACCAGCACCATGACCAGATCGGCGTGCAGCTGGCTCATCGAGGCCACATTGAGCCCGTTGCGGTGCACCCGGCCGGAGGCGTTCTTGTCCCCGGGATGGGGGCCGGCGCCCGTGACGACGGTGCCCGCGATCAGGACCGCCGCGCCGGCCAGCACCAGCGCCTGGGCGAGCCGGCCGACCACCGGGTTCAGCGGTACCGCCGGAGCGGGCCAGGCCGCCAGCCGCGCGTACAGGACCAGGGCGATCGCGATGATCACGATCGAGATCAGGAAGTGCAGCGAGACCACCCAGGGATTCAGCTGTGTCTTCACGCTGATCCCGCCGACCACCGCCTGCGCCGGAATGATCCCGAGCGCCCACGCCGCCAGAGCGCGCTCCGTGTGCTGCCGGAGCGCGGCCACGAGGGTCAGAACAGCCACTACGCCCAGGACGAAGGTCAGTTGCCTGTTGGTGAACTCGATGATCCCGTGCAGCGCGTACGCCTTCGTCGGCACCAGGGAGCTGTCGGTGCACGAGGGCCAGGTCGGGCAGCCCAGTCCGGAACCGGTGAGCCGAACCGCGCCCCCGGTGACGACGATGACCACGTTGGCGATGACCGAGGCCAGCGCCAGGCGCCGCAGGACCGTCGGACGATCCAGCCAGCCGAGAAGGCGGTTCCGGATCATTCCCATCTGAACCACCGGGCAGCGGCGGGCAGCGCGAGTAGCGCCCACAACGCCAGGGTCGCCAGGGACAGGCCGATACCGAGGCCGGCCGAGCTCGCCGGACCTTGCAGCACCCGGTGCAGTCCGCCCGACAGGGCCGCCGAGGGGAGGAAGCGCAGCACGTCCTGCGCCGCGCCGTACCGGTTGAGCGGAATGGCGATGCCGCCGGCGAAAAGCAGAACCAACCAGGCGAGGTTGGCCGCGGCCAGGGTGACCTCGGCCCGCACGGTGCCCGCGAGCAGCAGGCCGAGTCCGCCGAAGGCGAACGTGCCGACAACCAGCAGGGCCGCCGCCAGGAACGGGTCGCCGTGCGGGTGCCAACCGAGGACGAAGCCGAAGCCGCAGATGAGGCCGGACTGCAGCACTTGCAGGATCAGGACCGCGCAGGTCTTGCCGAGGAGCAGGATTCGGCGGGGCAGCGCTGTGGCTCCCAACCGCTTGAGCACCGCGTACTTGCGTTCGAAACCGGTGCCGATGGCCAGGCCGGTGAAGGACGCGCTCATCACGGCCAGCGCCAGCACCGAAGGCACCACGAAGTCGATGCGCCGCCCGTCGAGGGAGTAGAGCATCGGCAGGTTGAAGAAGAACTCCAGCAACAGCGGGATGATCAAGGTCAACCCGACCTGCTCGCCGTTGCGTAGGAGCAGCTTGAGTTCCATGCCGGTTTGAGCACGCAGCATCCGGCCGGTCGGCGCGATGCCCGGCGCAGGGACGAAGCTCGTCACCGGATCACCCGGGTTCGCCGGCTGAGCTCATCGGCGGGGCCGCCGTCGGCCGAACCGGGAGGCGCACCGGTCGCCAGCTCGGCGGTCAATGCCAGGAAAACGTCTTCCAGGCGGCGCCGCTCCACCGTCAATCCTTCGGCGAGCACGTTCTCCCGCGCGCACCACGCGGTCACTGCGGCCAGCAGCTGAGGCGTCACCGGGGCCGCGACCAGGTACTGCCCGGCTGTCTCCTCACGAACCTCGGCCGGCGTGGCCAGATAGGCCCGGAGGCCGGCCACGTCCAGGCCGGGACGGGCCGAGAACCGGATCTTGCCGGCTGAGTCGGCATGGGTGAGTTCGGCGGGGCTGCCGTGCGCGACGATCTGGCCGGCATGCAGCACGACCACATCGTCGGCAAGCCCCTCGGCCTCATCCAGATAGTGCGTGGTCAGCACGATGCCGACGCCGTCGCCGCGCAGCCGGCGGATCAGTTCCCAGGTCGTCCGCCGGGCCTGTGGGTCCATGCCCGTGGTCGGCTCGTCGAGGAAGAGCAGCTCGGGACGGCCGACGAGGGCCATGGCCAGCGACAATCGCTGCTGCTGCCCGCCGGAGAGCCGCTTCACAGGCCGGTCGGCGGCATCGGACAGTCCGACTACGGCGAGCAGTTCGTCCACGGGCAGCGGGTCGGCGGCGTAGGCGGCGAACAGCGCGAGCATCTCCCGAGCCTTGGCTCCGGTGTAGCCGCCCACCCCGTCCTGCAGCATCACCCCGACCCGAGGACGTAGCGAGGCCGTGGCAGGGTGCTGGCCGAGGACCCGGACCACACCCGAGTCGGCGGTGCGGAAGCCTTCGCAGATCTCGATCGTCGTCGTCTTGCCGGCGCCGTTGGTTCCCAGCAACGCCAGGAGCTGGCCGCGCTCGACCGAGAAGGAGATGTCGTCCACGGCGCGATGCGATCCGTAGCTCTTGACGAGCTCGAAGACCTCGACGGCGGGAGACGACACGGATCGAGTGTAGGTAGGGCCGTCGCCTCGCCCGCCGATGCCCGGCCCGCGGAGTGGTCCCGCCCACCGCCTGCGGCCGATCGCGCGTCGACCGGACACCCGCAGGCAGCGCGGGCCGCGGGGCGTCGTCGGTCTAGCCGGTGGCTTTGACCGCACTTCCGTACGCGTTGACGTACTCCTGGCCCGACAGGCCCTGGATGGCGGACCGGATCGTTTCGCTGACTTCGCGCAGCACGCGGGCCGATCGCTCCTCCTCGGCGCGGCCGGAGAAGTCCAGCGCGGGACCGAAGTGCACGCCGACCGGGTGGCGGCGCCAGCGCCGTGAGCCCGGCGGCAGGACGAGATCGGTGCCGACCAACCCCACGGGGATCACCGGCACCCCGGAACGCAGCGCGAGCCGCGCGACGCCGGTGCGGAACTTGTGCAGCCGGCCGTCCGGAGATCGGGTGCCCTCGGGATAGATGCCCAGCAGCTTGCCCTCGGCCAACAGGTCCACCCCGACGTCGATACTGGCCGCGGCGGCCTTGGGATCAGATCGATCGACGGGAACCTGCCCGAGTCCGTAGAACATCCTCGAGGTCAGCTCGCCCCGTAGGCCGGCCCCGTGGAAGTACTCGGCCTTGGCGAAGTAGAAGACCTGACGACGGGCCGCGATCGGGGTGAACACCTCATCGCTGGCCGAGATGTGATTGGCCGCGATGATGGCCGGCCCCGAGCGGGGAACGTAATCCCGGCCGGTGACCGCGGGCCGGAAATAGGCGCGGAGCACCGGCGAGACGGTGAGTTCGGCAGCCCGGTAGAGCACCCGTGAAACCTAGCAGCGCCGCGGCCGGACGCAGGCCGGACGGGGCGTGGGGGCCATCACGTGCGGGTCGGCTTGGGAACGTCACCGGAAATAAGTCATACTGGTGTTGTGAAAATCGCGCCCGCACCGAACGTGGCCGAGACCGTGGCCGAGGGCCGCACTCGCGACGTCGTGGCCCGATCGATCCTCGAGTCCGGTCCGCTCACCGCAGCGGTGCTGGCCGATCGCCTCAAACTGTCCGCCGCGGCCATTCGCCGCCACCTCGAAGCGCTGGTCACCGACGGCGTGCTGCGGGAGGTCGAACCCCGCGTCGGTGCCGCACCCCGCGGTCGCGGCCGACCGGCCCGGGCCTACGCGCTCACCGACGCCGGCCGCGCCAGCTTCGGCCACGCCTACGACGACCTGGCCTCTACGGCCCTGCGCTATCTGCGGGAGACCGGCGGTGAACAGGCCGTCCGGGCCTTCGCCGACCACCGGGCCGAGACCCTGGCCGCACGGATCGCCGAGTCGCTGCGACGTCAGCAGGACGGCGTCCTCGACGAGGCGCGCCCTGCGCCGGCCGATCGTGACGCCGCCCCCGAAACGCGCTTCGAACTCGTTGCCCAGGCGCTCACCGATGAGGGCTACGCCGCAAACATCGAGGCCGCCGGCAACGGCGTGCAGCTCTGCCAGCACCATTGCCCGGTGGCTCATGTGGCCGCCGAGTTCCCGGAACTGTGCGAAGCCGAGACCCGGGCCCTGGCCCAGGTACTGGGAACCTACGTCCAGCGCCTGGCCACGATCGCCCGCGGCGACGGGGTGTGCACGACACACGTGCCCCGCGCCCGGGCTCTCGCGGGACCGCCGCCGTGATCTCGCGGCTTTGAGCACCACTGCACGAACGGCACCACCGCATCAAACGAAGCACCATCGCCCGCACGAAACTTCGAAGAACCACCCCGGCCGGTATGAGCGGGATAGCTACGGGAGGCATTTGTGACCACCACGCCAGAACGTGTTCTGACGCAGGACGAGCAGATCGACGCGCTGTCCACCTACAAGTTCGGCTGGGCCGACACCGACGTGGCCGGCGCCACGGCGACCCGCGGACTGAGTGAGGCCGTGGTGCGCGACATCTCGGCCAAGAAGAACGAGCCCGCGTGGATGCTGGAGCGACGGCTCAAGGCGCTGGAGATCTTCTACCGCAAGCCCATGCCCAACTGGGGCTCGGACCTGTCGGGGATCGACTTCGAGAACATCAAATACTTCGTGCGATCGACCGAGAAGCAGGCGGCGACCTGGGACGACCTGCCCGCCGACATCAAGAACACCTACGACAAACTGGGTATCCCCGAGGCGGAGAAGCAGCGCCTGGTCTCCGGCGTGGCCGCCCAGTACGAGTCCGAGGTCGTCTACCACAAGATCCGCGAGGACCTCGAGGAGCAAGGCGTGGTCTTCCTCGACACCGACTCGGCCCTACGCGAGTACCCCGAGCTCTTCCAGGAGTACTTCGGCACCGTGATTCCCTCCGGTGACAACAAGTTCGCCGCACTCAACACCGCGGTGTGGTCGGGCGGGTCGTTCATCTACGTCCCCAAGGGCGTGCACGTCGAGATCCCCCTGCAGGCCTACTTCCGGATCAACACCGAGAACATGGGCCAGTTCGAGCGCACTCTGATGATCATCGACGAGGACGCCTACGTGCACTACGTCGAGGGCTGCACCGCGCCGATCTACTCCTCGGACTCGCTGCACTCGGCGGTCGTGGAGATCATCGTGCGCAAGGGTGGGCGGTGTCGGTACACCACCATCCAGAACTGGTCGAACAACGTCTACAACCTGGTGACCAAGCGCGCCGTCGCCCAAGAAGGCGCGACCATGGAGTGGGTCGACGGCAACATCGGCTCCAAGGTGACCATGAAGTACCCCGCGGTCTGGATGACCGGCGAGCACGCCAAGGGCGAGGTGCTTTCCATCGCTTTCGCAGGCGAGGGACAGCACCAGGACGCCGGGGCCAAGATGGTGCACGCGGCCCCGCACACGTCCTCGACGATCATCTCCAAGTCGGTGGCCCGCGGCGGCGGCCGAACCTCCTACCGCGGCCTGGTTCAGGTCGAGCCCGGTGCCCACCACAGCCGCTCGACCGTGAAGTGCGACGCGCTCCTGGTGGACACCATCTCGCGCTCGGACACCTACCCCTACGTCGACGTCCGCGAGGACGACGTGTCGATGGGTCACGAGGCGACGGTCTCGAAGGTCAGTGACGACCAGCTCTTCTACCTGATGAGCCGCGGCCTGACCGAGGACGAGGCGATGGCCATGATCGTGCGTGGCTTCGTCGAGCCGATCGCCCGCGAACTGCCGATGGAGTACGCCCTGGAACTCAACCGGCTTATCGAACTGCAGATGGAGGGCGCGGTCGGCTGAGGCCGTCCCACCCCCGTCCGGACGGCGACCCGTCGCGGATCAGCACCGAAGCGAAAGAGATATGACAGCAACCACCGAAAGAGAAGTCGAGATCGCCGGCCCGACCGGCTCGCCGGCCGAACGTTTCACCTCGGCCGACCCGGACGCGTTCGCAGTTCCGAACGGCCGTGAGGAGCAGTGGCGGTTCACCCCCGTACGGCGGCTGCGTGAGCTGTTCCAGCCATTGACCTCCCAGGACACCTGTGAGTTCGAGACCGAACTGCCGGACGGGGTACGGCTCAGCTACGTCGGCCGCGACCATCCGCTGGTCGGCTCCGTGCTGGTTCCGGCAGACCGGGTCAGTGCCCTGGCCGCGGCGAACGTGGCCACGGTCGTGCTCGTGGAAATCGCGGCCAACGCGGTGCTCGACGCTCCGATCGTGCTGCGTTCCATCGGCAAACCCGGCGTGAACTACGGGCATTTCGTCATCTCGGTGGGGTCGTTCGCCAAGGCGACGCTGGTGATGGACCACGTCGGTGAGGCCACAGTGGCCGCCAACGTCGAGGTCGTGCTCGGCGACGGTGCCGACTTCGGTCTGATCAGCGTGCAGGACTGGGACCCAGGCGCCATCCACCTGGCGGCGCACGCGGCGAAGGTGGGCCGGGACGCGCAGTATCGCCATACCTCGATCACGCTCGGCGGTGACATCGTGCGCCTGCTGCCCACGGTCACCTTCGACGGACCAGGGGGCAACGCCGAGCTCTACGGTCTGGCGTTCGCGGGCGCGGGGCAGCATTTCGAGTCCCGGCTCTACGTCGACCACTCGGTGCCCAACTGCACCTCCAACGTCGTCTACAAGAACGCGCTCGACGCCGAGTCCGCCCGCACGGTATGGATCGGCGATGTCCGGATCCGGCCGGCCGCGATCGGAACCAGCACCTACGAGCTCAACCGCAATCTGCTGCTCACCGACGGGGCCCGCGCCGATTCGGTGCCCAACCTCGAGATCGAGACCGGCGAGATCACCGGTGCCGGGCACGCCAGCGCCACCGGCAGGTTCGACGACCTGCAGCTGTTCTACCTGCAATCACGCGGCATTCCCGAGGACGAGGCCCGGCGGCTGGTGGTTCGGGGCTTCTTCGCCGACATCGTCAGTCACATCGACGTGCCTACGCTCCGTGACCGGCTGATGGCCTCGATCGACCGCCGGCTGGGTGCCGAGCCCGCCGCCGAAAGCGCGGAGTAGCCGGTGCCCGAACGTCTGTGTGCGCTGTCGGAACTGAAGGAGAGCACGCCACTGCGAGTGGAGCTTCCGCAGCTCGATCTTGCCGTGGTCAAGGTCCGTGACGAGATCTTCGCGATCGAGGATCTGTGCTCGCACGCCGAATACCCGTTGTCCGACGGCGACGTCCAGGGTTGCGCGATCGAGTGTGAACTACATGGCTCGCGCTTCGACCTGCGCACCGGCAAGCCAACCGGACCGCCAGCCAACCAACCCGTCGCGGTCTTCGAAACATCCGTGATCGACGGTGTCGTATACGCCGAATTGGAGAACAACTAGTCATGTCCGAACTGATCATCCGCGATCTGCACGTCAACGTCACCGCTGACGAGACGCCGATCCTCAAGGGCGTGAACCTGACGGTCCGCTCCGGTGAGACTCACGCCATCATGGGCCCGAACGGCTCCGGAAAGTCCACTCTCGCGTACTCGATCGCCGGTCACCCCAAGTACACCGTGACCAGTGGCGAGGTGTTGCTGGACGGCCAGAACGTGCTGGAGATGGCCGTCGACGCGCGCGCCCGCGCCGGCCTGTTCCTGGCCATGCAGTACCCGGTCGAGGTGCCCGGGGTGTCGGTGTCGAACTTCCTGCGTACCGCGGCGACCGCGATCCGTGGCGAGGCGCCGAAGCTGCGCACCTGGGTCAAGGAGGTCAACGTCGCCATGACCGAACTGGAGATGGACAAGGCCTTCGCAGAGCGCAACGTCAACGAGGGTTTCTCCGGCGGCGAGAAGAAGCGCCACGAGATCCTGCAGATGAGCTTGCTCAAGCCCAAGATCGCCATCCTGGACGAAACCGATTCCGGATTGGACGTCGACGCTTTGCGGGTCGTGTCCGAGGGCGTCAACCGAGTGCGCGCGACCGGGGTGGGCACGCTGCTCATCACCCACTACACCCGAATCCTTCGCTACATCAAGCCGGACTTCGTCCACGTCTTCTTCGACGGGCGCATCGTCGAGTCCGGTGGCTCTGAGCTGGCCGACGTGCTGGAGGAGAGCGGCTACACCCGATTCGGCGTCGACGAAGCGGCTCACACCGAGGCTGTCACGGTGCCCGCCGTCCCGGCCGATCGGTAGCCCACCCGACCGAGCTCGTTCTGAAAGGAGGTAGCAGCGATGTTCGACGTCGACGTGGTCCGCAAGGACTTCCCGATCCTGTCCCGGCAGGTGCACGGCCAGCCGCTGGTCTACCTGGATTCGGCCAACAGCGCCCAGAAGCCTCAGGTCGTCATCGACGCCGAGTCCGACCTGTACGCCCAGCACTACGCCAACGTGGCGCGTGCCGTGCACACCCTCGGCTCGGAAGCGACCACGGCGTACGAGAATGCCCGCGACACCGTGGCCCGGTTCCTGAACGCGCCGCGGCGGGACGAGGTCGTGTTCACCAAGAACATCAGCGAGGCCTTGAACCTGCTCGCGTATTCGTTCTCCAACGCGAGCACCTTCCCGGGGGCTGAGCGGTTCCGAATCGGGCCCGGGGACAACGTCGTCGTCACCGAGATGGAGCACCACTCCAACCTGGTGCCGTGGCAGTTGCTCTGCCAGCGGACCGGTGCGGAGTTCCGGTACCTGCCCATCGACGATGAGGGCCGCCTGGTCGAGTCCGCGATCGACAGCGTGATCGACGAGCACACCAAAGTGGTCTCGTTCGTGTACCAGTCAAACGCGCTCGGCACCATCAACCCGGTGCGACGATTGGTGGACAAGGCCCGCAGCGTCGGCGCTTTCTCGATCGTCGACGCCGCCCAGGCCGCCCCGCACCTGCCGCTGGACGTCGCCGCACTGGGGTGCGACTTCCTGGCGTTCACCGGTCACAAGGTGTACGGCCCGACCGGTATCGGCGTCCTCTGGGGCCGCTACGAACTGCTCGCCGAGATGCCGCCCTTCCTCGGTGGCGGCGAGATGATCGAGACGGTCTCCATGCAGGGCAGCACCTACGCGGCGCCTCCTCACCGGTTCGAAGCGGGTACGCCGGCGATTGCGCAGGCGCCCGCTCTCGCCGCCGCGATCGACTACGTGACCGGCCTCGGCCTCGACAACGTGCATGCCCACGAGGTGGAACTCACCGGCTACGCCCTGCAGCAGCTCTCGGCGGTGCCCGGCCTTCGCATCATCGGACCGGCTGACAACGTCGACCGTGGCGCGACGATCTCCTTCACTCTGGCCGGGATTCACCCGCACGACGTGGCCCAGTTGCTCGACGAGCACGGCATCGCCGTTCGGGCCGGGCATCACTGCGCGCGCCCGGTGTGCGTGCGGTACGGCGTACCGGCTACCACTCGGGTGTCCTTCGGCCTGTACAACACCACCGCCGAGGTGGATGCCCTGATCGCCGGATTAACGGAGGTCCAGGAGATGTTCGGCCGATGAGTACCCCGTCGATGCCGCAGGAGGTGCAGCGATGACCGCGTCCATGGAATCGATGTACCAGCAGATCATTCTCGACCACTACAAGCACCCGAACCACCGACGCGAGCTCGACGACTTCGACGCCGAGGTACATCACGTGAACCCGACCTGCGGAGACGAGGTCACCCTTCGAGTCAAGGTTCGTGACGGCGAGATCGCAGATCTGGGGTGGGTGGGGGAGGGCTGTTCGATCAGCCAGGCCTCCACCTCGGTGATGAGCGAGCTGGTCATCGGTCAGCCGATCGATGATGCGATGCAACTGCAGGAGCGGTTCCTCGAGCTGATGCAGTCGCAGGGCCACCATGAGCTGAGCGAGGACCAGATCGAGGAGCTCGACGACGCCATCGCTTTCGAGGGCGTGTCGAAATACCCAGCTCGCGTCAAGTGTGCGCTGCTGGGATGGATGGCCATGAAGTCGGCTGTCACGCAAGCGACCGGAGCAGGGGAGCAACGATGACCGAAGCAACCATTTCCAAGCCGTCCCACGACGAGGTCGAGGAGGCGTTGCGCGATGTCGTGGACCCCGAGCTCGGCATCAACGTCGTCGACCTCGGCCTCATCTACGGCCTCGACATCGCTGAGGACGCCAGCGTAACCGTCGATATGACGCTGACCTCGGCGGCCTGTCCGCTGACCGACGTCATCGAGGAGCAGGCCGAGACAGCGCTGCTCGGCGGACCGAAGCCGGTGGCCAGTGGCATCAAGATCAACTGGGTGTGGATGCCGCCGTGGGGCCCGGAGAAGATCACCGACGACGGCCGGGAGCAGTTGCGGGCGCTGGGCTTCAACGTCTGAGCCGGCCGCCACCACTGCGTGAGCTCGTCCGGCACCGTGACGCAGACCGCTCCCACCGACCACGGCGCGAGCGGCAACGACCATGCCCCGAGGCTGCCGTCCATCACGGGTCTTCGATTCATTGCGGCATTCGGGGTGTTCGCCTATCACGTGATGCCGTTGCTCCCGTCGTTGCCGTTGATCCACCCGCTGTTGATGGCCGGACAGGCCGGGGTGTCTTTCTTCTTCATCCTGTCGGGCTTCGTCCTGACCTGGTCCTACCGCTTCGGTGATCCAGCGCGGTCCTTCTGGCGTCGGCGCGTGGCCAGGATCGTGCCCAATCACGTCGTGACCTGGGCCATCGGGATTCCCGTCGCCGTGGCCCGGTTCGGCGCCTGGCCGCACTTCGGCGCGATGCTGGCCACCCTGACCCTCGTCCAATCCTGGATCCCCGAATCGGCCGTGTTCTTCGGGGTGAACGGCGTTGCCTGGTCGCTGTCGTGTGAGGCATTGTTCTACGCGTTGTTCCCGTGGCTGATCGGACCCGTACTGCGGCTCGGCGCGCGCGGACGCCTGGTCGTCATGGCCGGTTGCCTGGCGATCCTGGCTGCACTGCAACTGGGCGTATGGGCCGCCGTCGGCTCGGTCGTGGCCAACTCGAACCGCGCCCCGTTCTGGTGGGTGTCGGTCCTGCCCCTCTCGCGGCTGCCGGAGTTCGTCTTCGGTATGTGCGCCGCGGCGCTGCTTCGGGACGCGGCGACCCGGTGGCGGGACAGGACCCAGGCCGGCCACCGCTATGACGGATCGGCGCTGCCGGTATCGCTGGCCGGGTTGCTCGCCCTCGTGACCATTTACGGAGCCGGGGAGTTCCCGATCGTCCTGGTCGCCGGTTGGCTGACCCTGATCCCGTTCACGCTGCTGATCTGTGCGGCGGCGTGGTCGGACGTGGTCGGCCGGGCCGGGCTGATGGCTCGTTCGTGGGCGGTCAGGCTGGGAGAGTGGTCTTTTGCCTTCTACCTGGTGCACCAACTGGTGTTGCGCATCGTGCAGTGGGCGTGGGGGCACCTGCCCGATCGGATGTCGGCCACCGACTGGCGGCTGGCGCAGATCGCGATCGACCTCGCGCTGGCGGTGCTCGCCTCGGGCGCGCTCTACCGATTCGTCGAGGTGCCGTTCGAACGTCGGCTTCGCCCCAGGCGTCAGCCCAGGGAACTGGCGCTGAAGGTGTCGCAACCGGCTGGGTCGCCGCCGGAGTAACCCGTGCTGAACCACTTCTTGCGCTGCGTGGACGTTCCGTGGGTGTAACTGCTCGGGTTGGCACCGCTGCCGAGATGTGACTGGATCCAGTCGTCACCGATCCGGCCCGCGGTGTCCAGCGCGGCGGCGACGTCAGCCGAGGTGATCGAGGCGATCAAGGGCTTGCCGTTGGCCGAGGGCACCGTGGTGGCGTGGTTCGCCCAGACGCCGGCGAAGCAGTCGGCCTGCAACTCCAGCTTCACCGAGTCCGACTTGGGGCCCGTGGTCTGGTGATCGATCTTGGACTCGATGCCGAGCAGGTCCTGCACGTGATGGCCGTACTCGTGGGCAAGGACGTAGGCGTTGACGAATGCGCCGCCCTCGGCACCGAACTTGGTCTTGAGCTCGTCGAAGAAGGACAGGTCGATGTAGACCTTCTTGTCGGCCGGGCAGTAGAACGGTCCGACACCGGCGTCGGCGGCGCCGCACCCGGTAGAGATCTGGCCGCGGAAGAAGACCGTTGGCGAGCCTGCGTAGCCGGCGCCGAGGGTGGGCGTCTCGCTCGACCAGTAGCTCTCGATGGAGTCGATGTCGGCCACGATCGCACAGTCGGAATTACTGTTGGCGTCTTTGCCGGTCTTGCAGGACTGCTGCAGTTGGCTGTTGTTGACCGAGGCGGTGTTCGTGCCCACGCCGACGTCGCCGAGGCCGCCGATCCCGCCCGGCAGGCCGGAGCTGCCGCCGCCGCCGCCGAGGACGTTCAGCAGCACCACGATGATCACACCGACGATGCCGATGCCACCCCCGCCGACGGCCAGTCCGCCGACGCCACCAGGCAGGCCGCGTCCGGAGGACCGGACATCCTGGACCACAGAGGTGTCGAGCTGAGCGTCGTCGTTGTATTGCATTTGCGGACTCCATCGGTGCGTTCGGACTCGGGCCGGCAGCCTGAACCGTACGGTAGCCTGAGTGTTCGTGAGCACCGTTCCGCGCTGAGCAGGTTCGAGCCGATCCATCTCACTCGTGTCCTGGGGGTGTTTGCACCCGTCAGCCCGTCCGGAAGTGCTTGAGGAATGATCACTGCCACCGATTTGGAGCTCCGCGCCGGAGCCAGAATTCTGCTGAACCCGGTCACCCTGCGGGTGCAGGCCGGCGACCGGATCGGCCTGGTGGGACGCAACGGCGCGGGCAAGACCACCAGCCTGAAGGTTCTCGCCGGTGAGACCCTGCCGCACGGCGGTTCGGTGTCGGCCAACGGCCCCATCGGCTACCTGCCACAGGACCCGCGCACCGGTGATCTCGGCCAGACGGCGGGGGACCGGGTGCTGTCGGCACGCGGCCTGGACGCGTTGTTGCACGATCTGACCAAGGTCGGGATCCAGCTGGCCGAGCGATCCGACGACGAAGCCCTGGTCCGCCGCTACGGTGTGCTGGAGGAGCAGTTCTCGTCCCTGGGCGGCTACGCCGCCGAGGCCGAGGCGGCGCGGATCTGTGCGCATCTCGGACTGCCCGAGCGGGTTCTGGGGCAGCCCCTGGCGACCCTGTCCGGCGGTCAGCGTCGCCGGATCGAACTGGCCCGGATCCTGTTCGCCGATTCGGCCGGTGAGCCCACGACCCTGCTGCTGGACGAGCCCACCAACCACCTGGACGCCGACTCGATCTCCTGGCTGCGCGACTTCCTCAAAGGCCACCGCGGTGGGTTGATCGTGATCAGCCACGACGTCGAGCTGCTCGATGCGGTGGTCAACAAGGTCTGGTACCTCGACGCCAACCGAGCCGAGGTCGATGCCTACAACGTCGGGTGGAAGACCTACCTCAAGCAGCGCGAGGCCGATGAGAAGCGGCGCCACCGAGAGCGGGCCAACGCCGAACGCAAGATCGACTCCCTGCGCGGCCAGGCCGACAAGATGCGGGCCAAGGCCACCAAGGCCAAGGCCGCGCAGCAGATGCTCCGCCGCGCCGACGCACTCAATGCCGGTCTGGCCGATGTCCGGGCCACTGACAAGGTCGCAAAGCTTCGTTTCCCCGACCCCGCCCCGTGCGGCCGGACGCCGTTGACCGCCGAGGGACTGTCGAAGTCCTACGGTTCGCTGGAGGTGTTCACCGACGTCGACCTTGCCGTGGACCGGGGAACCCGGGTGGTCATCCTCGGCCTCAACGGTGCCGGCAAGACCACGCTGCTGCGATTGCTGGCCGCGGTCGAGATTCCCGACACCGGGGAGGTCGTGCCGGGCCATGGACTCCGGCTGGGCTACTTCGCGCAGGAGCACGACACGCTCGACACCGACCGGACGGTGCTGGAGAACATGCGCAGCGCGGCGCCGGAACCGGCCGACCTGCAGCTTCGCAGCGTGCTCGGGGCGTTCCTGTTCTCCGGAGACGACGTCGACAAGCCGGCCGGCGTGCTGTCCGGTGGCGAGAAGACCCGGCTGGCCCTGGCGATGCTGGTGACCAGCGCGGCCAACGTCCTGCTGCTCGACGAGCCCACCAACAACCTTGATCCCGCCAGCCGGGAACAGGTGCTGGATGCGCTGCGCCGCTACGCCGGTGCGATCGTGCTCGTCACCCACGACGAAGGCGCGGTGGAGGCCCTGAGCCCGGACAAGGTGATCTTGTTGCCCGACGGTGTCGAGGACAACTGGAGCCCGGATCTGGCCGACCTTATCGCTTTGGCGTGATCTTGGGTTTTTTGTTGCGTTGCCGCCCATCCGACTGCTAGCAAGGTCTGTGAGTGACAACTCGCAAATTCCCATCTGGGGAATCCCAACAGGGGAGTGACCGTGGCCGATCTGAAAAAAGGCGCCCGAATCACCGGAACCGACCGAAGCAAGCTCGCCTCAGAGGTGCGTAAGCAGTACGAGAAGGGCCGGAGCATCCGCGAGCTTGCGGATTCCCACGGCCGCTCCTACGGCTTCATCCACCGCCTGCTCAGCGAGAACGAGGTAACCCTGCGCGGACGCGGAGGAGCCACCCGAGGAAAGAAGAAGTAGTCCTGAGCATCGACACCGTCCCGGCGATCCCCGATTCGGCCGGCTTCACGATCACCCTGTCCGACGCGCAGGATATTGCGACGATCACGCTGAATCGTCCGGACAAACGCAACGCGCAGACGCCGGAGACGTGGTTGTGGCTCACCCGCGCCGTCAACGCGTTGCCGGGAACCGTGCGGGTGCTTTTCGTCCGTGGCGAGGGACCGTCGTTCTCGGCCGGCCTTGATCGCGCGGTGTTCACCGCTGAGGGGACCGATGAGGCCCCGGGCCTGTTCGGCATCGCCCACGCCGACCAGGAGACGGCTACGGCCGCGATCGCCTCGTTCCAGCAGGCCTTCGACCTGGGCAGCCGACCGGGTCTGGTCAGCATCGCGCTCGTGCAGGGCTACGCGATCGGCGCCGGCTTCCAGCTGGCCCTTAGCTGCGATATCCGGATCGCCGCGCAGGACGTGCAGTTCTCGATGGCCGAGGTGAGCCTGGGGCTGGTTCCGGACCTGGGCGGCACCAAGCGGATCGTCGAACTGGTCGGATACTCGAAGGCCGCCAGTATCTGTCTGACCGGCCGGCGCGTATCGGCCGAGGAAGCCGACCAGATCGGCCTCGTCACCGCGGTGGTTCCGGTCGAGCGCCTGGCCGAAGCCGGCGATGCGTTCGCCGCCCAGATCCTCGCGCTGCCGGCCGCGGCTGTCACCGAAACCAAGGCCTTGCTGCTGGCCGCCTCCGGCCGATCGCAGGATGACCAGCAACGAGCCGAGCGCGAGGCGCAGTACCGCCAGCTGCGTGCCCTCGCTGGTCTGGACCGCGAGGACTGAACCGTTGAGGTTGCCCGTGTTGCGTGGACCGCGTCGTTGAGGTTGCACGTGTCGCGTGGGACCCCGGGCCGTTGGCGCCGCGCTGGTCGGTGGCGGTCGGCGGTTGTCGGTGTCGCTGGCCATACTGGGTAGGTGACTGAGGACCACGCGGGGACGGGCCGGCTTTGAGACCAGGTGGCGACTACGCGGTGATGCGCTCGATGCGCCGCGACCCCGAGCTGTCCAAGCAGAAGCTGCCGCGCGGCATCCTGCGGCGGGTCTTGAGCTTCGCCCGGCCCTACAAGACGGATCTCGCGTTCTTCACCGTCCTCATCGTGCTCGATGCGCTGGTCGGTGTGGCGACGCCGGTGCTGGCCGGGCGGGTCATCAACGAGATCTCGGCCCACGGACGGGCCTCGACGGTCGTCTGGATCGCCCTCGTGATCGCGGTGCTGGCCGTGGTCGACGCGGCCTTCTCCTACGTCCAACGCTGGTATTCCGCGCGCATCGGCGAAGGCCTGATCTACGACCTGCGCTCAACGGTGTTCGCGCACGTGCAGCGGCTCCCCCTGGCCTTCTTCACCCGAACGCAGACCGGTGCGCTGGTGAGCCGGCTCAACAGCGACGTCCTCGGTGCCCAGCAGGCCTTCACCTCCACCCTCTCCGGGGTGGTCAGCAACGCGGTCAGCCTCGTGTTCACCGCGGCGGTGATGTTCACTCTCTCGTGGCAGATCACCGCGCTGGCACTCGTCCTGCTGCCGGTGTTCGTATTTCCGGCCAAGCGGGTCGGCAAACAGCTGCAGGCCATCACTCGCGAGTCCTACGGACTCAACGCATCGATGAACGCCACCATGACCGAACGCTTCAACGTGGCCGGGGCGTTGCTGGTCAAACTCTTCGGCAACTTCGATGCCGAGGCCGCCTCGTTCTCCGGCCGGGCCGCCCGAGTTCGCGACATCGGGGTTCGCTCGGCTCTCTACGCCCGGGCCCTGTTCGTGGCCCTCACGCTGGTGGCCAACCTGGCTCAGGCGTTGGTCTACGGGCTCGGCGGGTATTACGCGATCACCGGGAAGCTGTCCACGGGCACCGTCGTCACCCTGGCCCTGCTGCTGTCGAGGCTCTACGGCCCGCTGATGGCACTGTCGAACGTGCGCGTCGACATCATGAGCGCCCTCGTCAGCTTCGATCGGGTCTTCGAGGTCCTCGACCTGCGGCCGATGATCGACGACGCCCCGGACGCGGCCGAGCTCGCCGAGCAGGCGGCGTCCATTCACTTCGAGGACGTCTGGTTCTCCTACCCCGCCGCGGACGAGGTGTCACTCGCTTCACTGGAGGACGTCGCCCAGCTCGACCGCCTCGTCCCCGCCGACGTCTTGCGCGGCGTCAGTTTCACCGCCGAGCCGGGCCAGATGGTCGCCCTCGTCGGTGCCTCCGGCGCGGGCAAGACCACCATCAGCCAGCTCGTACCGCGTATCTACGACGTGCGCTCGGGCGTGGTGCGGGTGGGGGACCAGGACGTTCGTGACGTCCGGCAGGACTCCTTGCGCGCGGCAATCGGCGTCGTCAGCCAGGACGCCCACCTGTTCCACGACAGCATCGCCGCCAACCTGCGGTATGCGCGCCCGCAGGCCACCGACGAGCAGCTGTGGTCCGCGCTCGCCGCGGCCAATATCGCCGAGACCGTCCGGTCGCTGCCCGAAGGGCTGGACACGGTGGTCGGTGACCGGGGGTACCGGCTCTCCGGCGGGGAGAAGCAACGCATCGCCATCGCCCGGCTGTTGCTGAAAGCCCCCCGGATCGTGATCCTGGACGAAGCCACGGCGCACCTGGACAGCGAGAGCGAGCGAGCCGTCCAGGACGCGTTGTCCCTTGCGCTGCAAGGACGAACGTCGTTGGTCATCGCTCACCGGCTGTCGACGATCCGCGCCGCCGACCAGGTCCTGGTCATCGATCAGGGCCGTATCGCCGAGCGGGGTACTCACGCCGAGCTGCTGGCCGCCGGCGGCCTGTACACCGAGTTGTACCGGACTCAGTTCGCGGCTGCTCCGCCGGTCGACGACATCGTCAGTCCGGCATCGGGCGCGGCGAGCAGAGCTTGAAAGGCCAGCTCGCTCGCGCCGATCAGCGACGATTCCTGTCCCAGTCCCGGAGTGAGGATCCGAACCCCGGCGCGCGCCGCCGCCATCGCGCGACGGTCGACCTCGCCCTCGACGATGGCCCGCTCCAGCCGGACGACGTCAGCCAGTGTGCCGCCGACGATCAGCGCCTCGGGGTTGAAGACGTTGACCAGAGTGGCCAGCGTTCGGCCGAGCCAGAGGGCGACGTGGGCAACCGCGCCCGCGGCCCGCGCGTCGCCGCGTTCGGCATCGGCGAACACGGCCGCGGCCGCCAGTGGCCCGAAGGCCCCGGTCACTCCGGCCTGCCGCAGCAACGCGTGTTCGCCGATGTAGGTCTCGATACAGCCGGTGCTCCCGCAGTGGCAGGGCGGCCCCTCGGGGTTGAGCATGATGTGCCCTATTTCGCCGGCGTATCCGCCGACCCCGTGTAGCTCCGAGCCGTCGACGATGACGCCGCCGCCCACGCCGACGGAGCCGTTGATGAAGATAACGTTGTCCAACCCTCGCGCGGCGCCGCGCTGATGCTCGGCCAGGGCGCCGAGGTTGGCGTCGTTGCCCACCTGGACGTCGAGCTCGCCGCCGAGGCTCTTGCGCAGCAGTTCGGAGAAGGGCACCTCGCGCCACTCGAGGTTCGGTGCGTGAACAACCAGCCCGTCCGCTCGACGCACTGTTCCAGGGACGCTGACCCCGGCCCCGAACAGCACCGCACTCGGCGGCATTCGGGCGGCCAGCCACCGGGCGTCCCGGCTGACCTGCGCCGCCGCGGCCGCCGGGGTGGTCGGGCCGTCCTGGGTGTTGGTCTCGCGCCGGGCGTGTACCCGACCGCCCAGACCCACCGCAGCGGAGACGATCCGCTCGACCTCGACCTCAACGGCGAGGACGTACGGTCCCTCTTCCCGCGGCGCGACCACATAGGACGGGCGTCCTGCGCGGTCGCGCCCGGCGGGAACGTACTCGGTGACGACCCCCAGATTGACCAGGTCCGTCACCAGGCCGCCGATGGTGCTGCGGTTGAGCCCGAGCAGAGTGGTGAGTTCTGCTCGGGTCAACTCGCCGTGGCGGTGGATCTGCCGGAGAAGCAGACCCAGGTTGTGCCGCCGGATCTCCTCCGGCCGAACAACCGACGAACTGGCCACCGGAGGATCAGCCGGCCGAGGTGCGCCTGCGCGACAGGGCGTCGGCGCTGGCGGCCACCAGCAGCACCAGGCCGGTCACGATGAACACGTAGGCAGAACTGATGTTCTTGATCAGGTTCAGCCCGTTCGGGATCATCGCGATGACGATGGCGCCGATGATCGCGTCGCGAACCTTGCCCCGACCACCGAACAACGAGGTACCACCGATGACCGCGGCGCCGACGGCGTAGAGCACGTCGGTGTTCTTGCCGAAGTCCGACGGCACACCGCCGAGGTAGGACGATCCGATGACACCGGCGAGCCCGGCCATCCCGGAGCAGATGACGAAGCAGGACATCCGGATGCGCTTGACGTCGATGCCGGCACGGCGGGCCGCTTCCTGGTTGCCGCCGACCGCGTAGATGAACCGTCCGTACTGGCTCTTGCTGAGCATCAGGGTCCAGAAGATGAACACGACGGCCACCACGGGGACCGCCCATGGCACGCCCTGGATCTTGGCGAACACGGTGCGGGAGCGGTCCTGGTTCAGGACATAGACGGCGAGTCCGGTCACAAGCGCGATGGCGATCGCGCGCACGATGACGAGATCCAGGGGTTCGGCCGACAGGTTCTTGCGTCGACGGCTGATGGAGCGGTAACCCGTGTAGGCAAGGTAGATCGCCATCGCGACGATCCAGAGCACCCACGCCAGGGCGACGGCCATGTAGCCGTTATCGATCTTGTCGACCAGGTTGGAGTTACGGGTCGGGATCGCGGCGCCGGTACCGATGAACTTCAGCAGCACACCCTGCCACGCCAGGAACAGCGCCAGGGTGACGATGAAGGAGGGAATACCCACGCGGGCAACGAGGAAGCCGATCAGGAGCCCGATGGACGTACCGACGGCAACGGACAGGAACATCGCGAGCAGTTGGGTGCTGGCCAGGTGTGTCACGGCCACCACGATGCCGACCAGGACGATGCCGGCCGGGATCCAGAGCTTCGACAGAACTGCGAGCCCGATGGTGACGGCCATCAGGAGCATCAGGACGGTAAAGGTTCCCGTCCCGAGCGCCTTATTGAGATCGCCGCTCTTGTTCAGTGAGAGCGCCATGGTCGCGGCGCAGACACCGCCCGCGGTTCCCGCGGACAGGTCGATCTCGCCGATCAGCAGCACGAACACCATGCCCATGCCGAGCACGGAGATCTGTGCCGCCTGCTGCAGCAGGTTGGCGAAGTTTCCCTTGCTCAGGAAGACATCGCTCGCATTGGCGAAGATGATGACGAGAATGATGGCGCCAAGGACCGCCGGCAACGCGCCACTTTCCCCGCCGCGGACTCGGGTCACGTAACTGCGGAAGCTCTCGCCGATGTTGCGGGGGCCCACGTCGCTGGCGAAGGCGCCGCGATCGGCCTCGTCGGTCGAGCCGAGCGCCGCGGAGTCGGTGGCGACGCTGTATCCCTTGTCGGTACTCATGAAACTCGTTTCTCCTGCCGTGTCTCAGGGGCGTTCACCGTGGTCATCACATGCTCGCGTCGGCTGTTGCCCGGGACAGGCCCAGGTCACCGGAACGGCCGGTGGTGATCAGTTCGACGATCTGGCTGACGCTGCTCTCCTTGGCCATGACCTCGGCGGCGATCCGGCCGAGGTAGAGGGCATCCACCCGGTCGGCCACCTCGATGACGTCGTTCATGTTGTGCGAGATCAGCACGACGCCCAGACCGCGATCGGCGAGCCGGCGGACCAGGTCGAGAACCTGGCGCGTCTGGGCCACACCGAGAGCGGCGGTCGGCTCGTCCAAGAACACGATCTTGGAGTTCCACAGCACCGCTTTGGCGATCGCGACGGTCTGCCGCTGTCCACCGGACAGGCTCGCAACGGGCTGACGCACCGACTTGACCGTCCGCACGGACAGGCTGGCCAGGGTCTCGCGCGCCTTGGCCTCCATCGTTCCCTCGTCCAGCGTCAGCAGCCGACTCTTGGACTCGCGGCCCAGGAACATGTTCTGCACGATGTCGAGGTTGTCGGCCAGGGCCAGGTCCTGGTAGACGATCTCGATGCCGAGGTCCGCGGCGTCGCGCGGGCTGTGCAGCGAGACCGGCTGGCCGTTGAACAAGAACTCGCCCGAGTCGACGCGATAGATGCCCGCGATGCACTTGATCATCGTGGACTTGCCGGCGCCGTTGTCGCCCACCAGGGCGGTGACCTGCCCGGGGTAGACCGCGAAGTCGATGTCGTGCAGAACCTGCACCGGGCCGAAACTCTTGTTGATCTTGCGAAGTTCGAGAATTGGGGTGTCCGCCATGGCGGCTGGCCTCCTTGTTGTGCCTCGGCGTGCGGTGACCCGCCGCTGTCCGATCTGCGCCTATCCCGTCAGTGGTGCCCAGTGATGCGCTCATCATGGGCGTCCGAAAGCTCCGGCGCCAGCACAAGAGTGCAGCCAGGGCCCGGACAAACGTCTTCGGTGGGTGGGCCTACGAAATCAAGGCCCACCCACCGAAGATCAGGCGGCTACTAGGAGATGCCAGCCGCGGTGCACAGCGCGGCGTACTTGCCGGTGCACAGGTCGGCCTTCGTGACGAAGTTGTCTGCGACAACGTCCTTCACGGTGGCCTTGGTGATCGCCTTCGGGGTCAGCAGCAGCGACGGGACGTCGCGGTTGCCCTGGGTGTCCTTGACCGTGCCCGTGGTCTCGCCCGGCTTGTTCTGGAGCAGGTCCAGGGTGAGCTTGACCAGGCCGTTGGCCTCATCCGCGATCGGCTTGTAGACCGTCATGCACTGGTCACCGGCGAGGATGTTCTGCAGACCACCGACGGTGGCGTCCTGACCCGTGACCGGGACCTTCAGGCCGTTCTTCTTCAGCACCGTGATGGCCGAGTTGCCCAGTCCGTCGTTGGCGGCGAGGACGCCGTCAACCTTGCCACCCGCTGCGGTCAGCAGCTGCTCGAAGATCGTGACGGCCTTCGCGTTGTCCCAGTCGGGCACGCTCTGGTCGCCGACCTTCTTCCAGCCGGCCGAGTACTTCGGGTTGAGCACGGAGTCAGCACCCTGCTTGAAGAGCGTGGCGTTGTTGTCCGTCGGCGAGCCGTTGAGCTCGATGATGTGCGGGCTGGTCACGTTCTTCGCCTTGAGGCAGTCGACCAGGCCCTGGCCCTGCAGTTCGCCGACCTTGACGTTGTCGAAGGACACGTAGTAGTCAGCGGTGCCGCCGAGAGTGAGACGGTCGTAGTCGATCGTCTTCACGCCGGCCGCCTTGGCCTTGGCCTCGACCTGCGCGCCGGTGGCCGAGTCCAGGTTGACGATGGCCAGTACGGACACGCCTTCCTGGATCATGCCGTCGGCGATCGAGACGAACTTGCTCTTGTCACCGAGGGCGTTCTGGATGTCGGCGGTGACGCCGGCGTCGCCGAATGCCTTGGTCAGCAGCGGCTTGTCGAAGCTCTCCCAGCGAGCCGAGGACTGCGTGTCAGGAAGAATCACGCCGACCTTGCCCTTGACCGCGCCCGTGCTGGAACTCGAGCTGGAACCCGATCCCGAGCCAGTGGTCCCGCCGGTGGTGGTCTTCTTGGAACTGCTACAGGCTGCCATCGACAGCACCGTGACGGTGCTGATCGCGATTACACCGAGCGCACGAATGCGCATGGGCTTTCCCGCCTTCCCCTGTTACTGGCTGCCGCCGACCGCCGGCGGCAGTGATTGTTGTCGGCGAGAACATATCCCGAGCCTTTGCTGACGCAAAGAGTTCGTCACTTACTTGTTACCAACGAGTTACTCCAGTCGTGACCATGACCCGGCTGACTTCACCCGCAACTTACGCTGGCAGCGCTTTTGGCTGTCGCTCAAGGACTTCTGCCCGGGGCGGGTATCGCGGTACTCGGAATGGTTTAGACCGTTTCGGCGCGACGACGCCGAGCTGACTGGTCAGGGCCGGACAGGCAGGGCCGGACCGGTCAGAGCCCGGTCCGGCCCAATGCGACGGTCTCGCCCGGTCCTCAGAGCAGGGATCGCAGGACGTACTGCATGATTCCGCCGTGGCGGTAGTAGTCCGCCTCGCCCGGGGTGTCGATACGGACGGTCGCGGTGAACGTCCAGTCGTCGGCCTTGACCTCGACCTCCCGCGGGACCTCGCCCTCGTTGAGCTTCGTGATCCCGGTGATCTCGAACGTCTCCTCGCCGGTGAGTCCGAGCGTCTCGGCCGACTCGCCCTTGGGGAACTGCAGCGGCAGCACGCCCATGCCGATGAGGTTCGACCGGTGGATGCGCTCGTAGGACTCGGCGATCACCGCTTTGACCCCGAGCAGCGCGGTGCCCTTGGCCGCCCAGTCTCGCGAGGATCCGGAGCCGTACTCCTTGCCCGCGAGGATCACGAGGGGAATTCCGGCCTGGCCGTAGCTGACCGATGCGTCGTAGATCGTGCTTTCGGGCGCATCGGGTCGGGTGAAGTCGCGGGTGAAGCCGCCCTCGGTGCCGGGCGCGATCTGGTTGCGCAGACGGATGTTGGCGAAGGTGCCGCGGATCATGACCTCGTGGTTGCCGCGGCGCGAGCCGTAGGAATTGAAGTCCTTGCGCTGGACCCCGTGTTCGGCCAGGTACTTGCCCGCGGGGGAGTCGGCCTTGATCGAACCGGCGGGGGAGATGTGGTCGGTGGTGACCGAATCGCCCAGCTTGGCCAGCACCCGGGCCGCACGGATGTCGTTCACGGGCGTGGGTTCGACGGGCATGCCGTCGAAGTACGGAGGTTTGCGAACGTAGGTCGAGGAGCTGTCCCAGGTGAAGGTCTCTCCTTCGGGAGTGGGCAGCGACTGCCAGCGCTCGTCCCCGGCGAAGACATCGGCGTAGTCGTCGACGAACATCGAGCTTGCGATCGCCGTGCCGACCACCTCCTCGATCTCGGCGGTGCTCGGCCAGATGTCGCGCAGGTAGACCGGGTTGCCGGCCAAGTCGTCGCCCAGGGAATCGTTGAGCAGGTCGACGTCCATCGATCCGGCCAGCGCGTAGGCGACCACCAGCGGCGGGGACGCCAGGTAGTTCATCTTGATGTCGGGGTTGATCCGACCCTCGAAGTTGCGGTTGCCCGACAGCACGGCGACGACCGCAAGATCCGACTCGTTGACCGCGGCGCTGACCTCGGGGATCAGCGGGCCGGAGTTGCCGATGCAGGTCGTGCAGCCGTAACCGACCAGGTTGAACCCGAGCTTGTCCAGGTAGGCGGTGAGCCCCGCCCGGTCGTAGTAGTCGCTGACCACCTTCGACCCCGGGGCGAGGGTCGTCTTGACCCAGGGCTTGCGCGACAGGCCCTTCTCGACGGCCTTCTTCGCCAGCAGGGCGGCCCCGATCATCACCGAGGGGTTCGAGGTGTTCGTGCACGAGGTGATCGCGGCAATCGTGACGGCACCGTGGTCGAGTTCGAACTCGGTGCCGTCGGCTAGCCGCACCCGAGTCGGTGCGCTGGGACGGCCGCCGTCGGTGGCCGCGCAGGAGACGAGCTGGCCCGGCGCCGCCTCGCTGTCGTTGGTGTCGTGGGACGGCGCGTCGCTGGCGGGGAAGGATTCGGCCACGCTCTCGTCGTAGCCCTGCTCCGGCTCGTCCACGTAGGCGGCCAGGGCGGAGCGGAACGCTTCCTTGGCATCGGTCAGCGCCACCCGGTCCTGCGGGCGCTTGGGTCCGGCGATGCTGGGAACGATGGTGGAAAGGTCCAGCTCGAGGTACTCGGAGTACTTCGCCTCGAAGGACGGGTCATGCCACAGGCCCTGGGCCTTGGCGTAGGTCTCGACGAGGCCGATCTGTTCCTCGCTGCGGCCCGTCAGCCGCAGGTACTTGACCGTCTCCTCGTCGATCGGGAAGACCGCGATGGTCGAGCCGTACTCGGGACTCATGTTGCCGATGGTGGCGCGGTTGGCCAGCGGGACCGCGCCCACACCGGTCCCGTAGAACTCGACGAACTTGCCCACGACGCCGTGCTGGCGCAGCATCTCGGTGATCGTCAGGACCAGATCGGTCGCGGTGGCGCCTTCGGGCAGCTCGCCGGTGAGCTTGAAGCCGACCACGCGGGGGATGAGCATCGAGACCGGCTGGCCGAGCATGGCCGCCTCGGCCTCGATGCCGCCGACACCCCAGCCGACGATGCCCAGTCCGTTGATCATCGTGGTGTGCGAGTCCGTGCCTACGACCGTGTCGGGGTAGGCCTGCAGTTCCTCGCCGTCAGGGGTGTGCACGGTGCGCCCGAAGACGACGCGAGCCAGGTGCTCGATGTTCACCTGGTGGACGATCCCGGTGCCCGGGGGCACCACCTTGAACTCGTCGAAGGCGGTCTGACCCCAGCGCAGGAACTGGTAACGCTCCCGGTTGCGTTCGTACTCGAGCTCCACATTGCCCACGAAGGCCTCGGGTCCACCGAAGAGGTCGGCGATGACCGAGTGGTCGATGACGAGCTCGGCCGGCGCGAGCGGGTTGATCTTGGCCGGGTCGCCGCCCAGCTCCGCCACGGCCTCGCGCATGGTGGCCAGGTCGACGACGGCGGGGACGCCGGTGAAGTCCTGCATGACCACACGGGCCGGCGTGAACTGGATCTCGGTGCTGGGCTCGGCCTGCGGGTTCCACCCGGCGACCGCCCGGATCTGCTCGTCCGTGACGTTGGAACCGTCCTCGGTACGAAGCAGGTTCTCGAGCAGGACCTTCAGGCTGAACGGCAGTTCGGACGCGCCCTGCACCTTGTCCAGCCGGAAGTAGGTGTAGCTCGTGTCACCGACCTGGAGTCGATCCTTGGATTCGAAGCTATCGGGGTTGCCAGCAGGCACGGCCTTCTCCTAGTCACAGGTCACAGACGGGCGAACAACGGTGATGCGTGGACTGGCCCCGGGGCACAGGATGTCCGGCCCCGAAGTCGGCCGCTCGAACCTCTACATCTTTCCGCATTGCATCCGATGAACTCATCGTGGGTCATCCCACACAAGACGATCGCGCCCTCATGTGTGACTGGTGTTTAGTGGTGATACGGGTGTTACTGGCGTGGCCAGTGGCGCAGATGGGGCGGAACTGGCAGTCTGTCCCTGGCAGGTAGCAGATCAGAGGGGTTCACAGTGTTCCGACAGGTGCGAGATCTCGGCGGCACACCGCGAAAAGCCAGGCTGGCCGCCACCGGCGCGGTGGTCGCCGCGCTGCTGGCATGCTCAGTCACGCCGGTACTGGCCAGCCCCGTGTTGGCCAACCCCGCCAACCCCTCGGACACCCAGATCTCGGCGGCCCAGCGGGCCAAGAACGCGATGGCCGATCAGGTCGGGCGGCTCTCGGCCCAACTGGCCAAGGCCGCCAGCGACCTGCAGCGGCTCACCTCCCAAGCTCAGCTGGCCGAGCAGAAGTACGCGCTGGCGATGTCGAAGCTCGCCGACGCCAAGACCCAGGCAGCTGCTGCCCAGGCCGCGATCCAGGCCGCGACGACCCGCCTGGACACCGCTCGCAAGAACCTGCAGAGCTTCCTGCGCACCAGCTACATCTCGCCGGCCGCCGACGCCGGAACCGGGGGACTGCTCACCGCTACCGACCCGAACGCCGTGCTCGAACGCGGTGACTACCTGCACTACCTCAGCGCACGACACCTCGACGTGACCGGCGAACTGGAACGCGCGACGGTGGCCAAGTCGAACGCCGAGGCCAAAGCCAAGGCTCTCGTCCAGCTCGAGACCTCGCTGACCCAGCAAGCCCAGGCCGCCTTCGAGGTGGCCAAGGAGAAGCGCGCCCAGCAGCAACAGTTGCAGGCTTCGCTCCAGCAGCAACAGCAGACCGTCTCCGCGCAGCTGCGAGTCGCGCAAGCCAAGCTGGCCGATCTCAACCACCAGCGAGCCAAGTACAACGCCTGGGTGGCCGAGCAGCGTCGGATTGCCGCAGCCAAGGCGGCCGCTGAGGCCGCTGCCCGTGCTCGCGCCCTGGCCGCGGCCCAGGCCGCCGCCGCCGCGAATGCCGCGGCTCAGGCGGCCGCCAACGCCAACCAGGGCGGCGGCGGTGGTGGCGGTGGCGGTGGTGGTGGCGGTGGCAACACGACCTCTGGGTCCGGGGCCGTCTACAACCCGCCGTCCTCGCTCGGCGGCTGGACCGCGGCCAAGGGCCAGGCCGCCGTCAACCGGGCCCTGCGCACCCTCGGCACGCCTTACGCCTGGGCCGGTGGCGGTTACAACGGCCCCACCTACGGCGTGAACTCGCCCGGTACCGACGGCTGGAACGACTCGACCGTCTACGGCTATGACTGCTCGGGCCTGTCGATGTACGCCTGGGCCTCTCAGGGCTTGTATCTGCCGCACTATGCCGCCAGCCAATTCAGCCAGGCCGGTTCCTACCACCCGGCCGCCGGCAACTTCATGCCGGGCGACCTGCTCTTCTGGGGCTTGCCGAACCAGGGCGACATCCACCACGTGGCCATCTACATCGGTGGGGGCAACGTGATCCAGGCGCCGTACTCGGGCACCGTTGTCCAGATCACCCCATGGACCCAGGTTTCCGGCGACTACTTCGGCGCCACCCGACCGCTCACCTGATCGTCGCGGGCGCGTGCTTGTTCCGCGGGTGACTACGCTGGGCTGATGACCGCCACACCGATCGAGCCGAGCGCGACCGACAGCGGTCTGGTCGACTCTTTCGGGCGTCGCGCCGAGGATCTTCGCATTTCTCTGACCGACAAGTGCTCGCTGCGCTGCACCTACTGCATGCCGGCCGAAGGACTGCCGTGGCTGGCCAAACAAGCCGTGCTGGACGACGACGAGATCGTCCGTCTCGCTGGCATCTTCATCGAGCTGGGCGTCAGCTCGATCCGTCTCACCGGGGGTGAGCCGCTGGTCCGCCCCGGGGTGGCTGCCCTGGTGGCGCGGCTGGCCGAGTTCCGACCCCGCCCCGAACTGTCGCTGACCACGAACGCGATCGCCCTGGCCGACCAGGCCGAGGCGCTGACCCGGGCCGGTCTCGATCGGGTCAACGTCTCCCTGGACACCCTCGACGCGGGTGTCTTTCATCGGCTGACCCGCCGCGACCGCCTGGACGACGTCCTGGCCGGCCTCGCCGCGGCCCAGGCGAGCGGTCTGTACCCGGTCAAGATCAATGCCGTGCTCATGCGCGAGGTGAACCTGCAAGAGGGGGGCGCCCTGCTCGGCTGGGCGTTGCGCGGTGGTTATGAGCTTCGATTCATCGAGCACATGCCACTGGATGCACAACACGCCTGGAGCCGTGCGGACATGGTCACCGCCGACGAGATTCTCCAGGTGCTGCAGGCTGATTACGTGCTGCGGCCCATCGGGCGCCGTCACAACGCGCCCGCCGAGCAGTTCGAGGTCCTCGACGGCCCCGGCCGCGACCAGTGGGCCGGGCCGAGCCCGCAGGTCGGCATCATCGCCTCGGTCACCCGCCCGTTCTGCCGCGACTGCGACCGGCTCCGGCTCACGGCCGACGGGCAGTTGCGCACGTGCCTGTTCGCCCACGTCGAGACCGATCTCAGGGCGCTGCTGCGCGATGGCGCAAGCGACGTCGAGATCGCCGGTGCCGTGCGCGGCGCGGTCGCGGCCAAGCCCTCCGGGCACGGAATCACCCTTCCGGGTTTCCGCCAGCCGGAGCGGCCGATGTCGGCTATCGGCGGCTGAGCTACGACGCGGGCGCCTCGTTTCGACCCGCTACGCGGCGGCTGCGCGCCAGCACAGCAGACAATTACCCGACCGTTCGGCGGACTCCTCCTCAGCTCGGTTACGGTTAGTGCAGACACTGATCGATCCACCACCCTGCGGCGAACAGCTGGCGCGCAAGCTTGAAGGAGTCCGATGACCGAGGCGGCGACGACCTCACCAACCCCGGCGGCCGACGCCACCGCGCTCGAACGGGTCATCTTCGAGGTCAAGCGCGTGATCGTCGGCCAGGAGCGGATGGTCGAGCGGATGATGGTGAGCCTGCTCGCCCGGGGCCACTGCCTGCTCGAGGGCGTACCGGGCGTGGCCAAAACGCTGGCGGTCGAAACGTTGGCCCACACCGTCGGCGGCAGCTTCGCCCGGCTGCAGTTCACCCCGGATCTGGTCCCTTCCGACATCGTCGGCACACGGATCTACCGGCCCGGTTCCGAACAGTTCGACACCGAACTCGGCCCGGTCTTCGCGAACTTCGTGCTGGCCGACGAGATCAACCGAGCACCGGCCAAGGTGCAGTCCGCTCTGCTTGAGGTGATGGCCGAACGTCAGGTCTCCCTCGGCGGTCGCCGTTACCCGTTGCCCAAACCGTTCCTGGTGCTGGCCACCCAGAACCCCATCGAGTCCGAAGGCGTGTATCCGCTGCCCGAAGCCCAGCGGGACCGCTTTCTGATGAAGATCAACGTCGATTACCCAACTGCGGCCGAGGAACGCGAGATCGTCTACCGCATGGGCGTCGACCCGCCGGTGGCGCAGACCGTGATCTCCACCGATGAGCTGATGTCGTTGCAGGATCGGGCCAGCCGGGTGTTCGTCCACCACGCCGTCGTCGACTACGTCGTCCGGTTGGTGGTGGCGACCAGACAGCCCGCGGAGTTCGGCATGCCCGACGTGGCGCACTGGATCTCCTACGGCGCCAGCCCGCGTGCCAGCCTCGGTCTGATCTCCGCCGGTCGGGCCCTGGCCCTGCTGCGCGGGCGTGACTACGTGCTGCCGCAGGACGTGCTCGACGTGGCCATCGACGTTCTGCCGCACCGGATGGTGCTGTCCTACGACGCGATCGCCGACGGAGTGACCGCGGTCCAGGCGACCGGACGCGTCCTGCAGTCGGTTCCGTTGCCTCAGGTAGCTCCCCGCCAGCGCGCGGGCAACGGCTTCATCCCGGCCGCCAGTACCGCGCCGCCACAAGCGGTGACGGCCGGCAACTACGGTGCTCACGTCGCGCCCAACGTCGCGCCCAACGTCGCGCCGAACGGCACGCCCGGGCCCCCGTGGGGTTCCTCGGCGTGACCTCGCCGCAGGGGCCCACATCGGCTGCCCTGCCGCCGGAGACGGAGGCGGTGCTGCGGCGGCTGGAATACGTCGTGCGCAACAAGCTCGACGGCTTGCTGCAGGGCAGTTATCTCGGTCTGGTCCCCGGTCCCGGGTCGGAGGCGGGAGAGTCGCGGCAGTACTACCCGGGCGACGATGTTCGGCGGATGGATTGGCCGGTAACGGCTCGGACCATGACCCCGCACGTGCGGCAGACCGTGGCCGACCGCGAGCTCGAGACGTGGCTGGTGGTCGACCTGTCGCCGAGCCTGGACTTCGGCACAGCGAACATGGAGAAGCGCGACCTCGTTTTCGCCGCGGCAACCGCGATGGTGCACCTGACGACCAAGGCGGGCAATCGGATCGGGGCGATCGTCACCAACGGCGATCAGACGTATCGCATTCCGGCCGTCGGCGGCATCAACCACGCGCGATACCTGCTACGCAAGCTGGCGGCCACGCCCCGCGCCGACCACGGCGGTGGCCACGACCTGCGCGACGCGCTGGAGCAGGTCCGCCGACCGCCGAGACGGCGCGGAATGGTTGCCGTCATCTCAGACTTCCTCGGCGCCCCGGACTGGGAACGGCCCCTGCGCGGCCTGGGGGAGCGTCACGAGTTGCTCGGCATCGAGATCGTCGATCCACGCGAGATGGACCTGCCCGCCGCCGGTCTGGTGACCTTCGTCGACCCAGAGTCCGGGGAGCAGCTCGAGGTTCAGACCTCTGACGCTCAGCTCCGGTACCGCTACGCCGTCGCCGCCCGCGAGCAGCGAGCGAGCATCGCGACGATGCTGCGACGCGCCGGTGCCGACCACCTGCAGCTGCGCACGGATTCGGACTGGTTGTCGGACATGGCGCGGTTCGTGGTCACCCGGCGTCGCGGCGTCGCGGCCCGTCCACCGTCCCGGGCCGGCATGATCGGGGTCCACTGACATGCATTTCGCCTCACCGATGTGGCTGTTCCTGCTGTTGGCCGTCGCTGCCGTGGGGTTGGCGTACGTGTTGCTGCAGCTGCGCCGGCGCACGTTCGTCGCCCGGTTCAGCAACGCCTCGCTGCTGGCCAGCGTCGTCCCGCGGCGCCCCGGCTGGCGGCGCCACCTGACGTTCGCGCTGTTGCTGATCGCGATGACAGTGCTCTCGCTCGGCGTGGCCCGGCCGACCGCGGCGGTCCGGGTGCCCCAGGAGCGCGCGACCGTGATGCTGGCCATCGATGTGTCGCTGTCGATGCAGGCCACCGACGTGCTGCCCAACCGGCTGGACGCGGCGAAGAAGGCCGCGCAGGAGTTCTCCGATCTGCTGCCCCGCCGGATCAACCTCGGCCTGGTGAAGTTCGGCCGAAACGGCAGCGTGCTCATCCCGCCGACGCAGGACCGGACGGCGTTCAAGCGGGCGGTGGACGGACTCCAGCTCGAGCCGTACACCGCGATCGGTGAAGGGGTGTTCTCGTGTCTGGACGCCCTGCAGAATTTCAACCAGGCGAGCAGCACCCCCAACGACAAACCCGCACCGTCGCGGATCGTGCTGCTCTCCGACGGCTCGAACACCATAGGACGCAGCGTGGCCGAGGCGGCCACAGCGGCGAAGAAGGCCAACACACCGGTGTCCACGATCGCCTTCGGGACGGAGAACGGGACGGTCACCGTCGATGGCCAGACCACCCCGGTGCGGGTGGACAAGGCGACGTTGAGGTCACTGGCCCAGTCCACCGGCGGCACGTTCCATTCCGCGGCCTCGGCCGAGGAACTCAAGTCTGTTTACCAGGACATCGGCTCGCAGATCGGCTATACGACGGCCGAGCGCGACATCAGCTGGCGGTTCATGCTTGTGGGCCTGCTGGCGATGATGGGCGCCGGAGCGGTGTCGCTGCTGTGGTCCGGACGGCTGTCCTGAACCAGCGCCGTCGGGTGCGGTAGGACAGTTATCGGGCGGTGGGATCCAGGAAGAGCTTGCCGGTGCTCGTGCGCGCCAACAGTTCCCGGTGTGCGTCGGCCACGGTGTCCAGGGTGTAGCGCCCGCCGATCACGGGGCGGATCGTCCCGGCGGCCACCAGGCCGAACAGATCGGTGATCGCGGCAGCGAGCATGCCCGGCCGCCGTACCGTATGCGCCAGCCAGAAGCCGATCACGGCCGTGCTGTGCGCCATCAGGGTGGTCGGCCGGACGGGGCTCGGCTCGGATCGGCCGGCCATGCCGTAGACGGCCAGCCGCCCGAACGGTGCGAGGGCGGCCAGGCTCTGGTCGAACACCGACCCGCCGGTCATCTCCAGCACGACGTCCACGCCCTTGCCGCCGTTGGCCTGCTTGAGCGCCGCGGTCAGGTCCTCGGCCCGTGAGTCGACCGCGACGTCGGCGCCGAGTTCGAGCGCCAGCCGACGCTTGTCCGCACTGGAGGCGGTCGCGATCACCCGTCCGGCGCCCCAGTGCTTGGCCAGTTGGACGGCGATGCTGCCGACCCCGCCCGCGGCGGCGTGCACGACCACGGTCTCGCCTGGGCTCAGATGGGTGCTCGTGCGCAGCAGGTGCCATGCGCTCGCTCCCTGCACCAGGCACGCCAGGGCCGCGGGGTCGGAAACCCCCGATGGGACAGGGATGATCTGCGCCGGGGCCAGGGCAATGCGCTCGGCGTACCCGCCGGTTCCGACCAGAGCCAGGCCGCGTCCGGACTCGGGCAGTTCGACCACGACTTCGCCGCCCGGGATCAGCGGCAACTGCTGCTTGGCCAGGTAGGAATCTTCGGTCGCATGTGTGTCGGCGTAGTTGATGCCGGCCGCCCGGACGGTGAACACCGCGGTGCCCTCGGCCGGGCTCGGTTCGGCCACGTCGACGACCTGAAGGACCTCGGGACCGCCGAAGGAACTGAGTTGGACTGCGCGCATGACCGAGACACTACCCACGGGTAACTCCGGGGCGGCCCCCCGATCGGATAGCGTGACCGCCGTGAGTCGATCTGTGCTGGTAACCGGAGGAAACCGCGGCATCGGGCTGGCGATCGCGCAGGCCTTCCTGGAGGCCGGCGACAAGGTCGCGGTCACCCATCGTGGCTCCGGCGCGCCGGACGGCCTACTGGGCGTCGAGTGCGATGTGACCGACAACGCCGCGGTGGACCGCGCGTTCTCCGAGGTCGAGGCGGCCCACGGCCCGGTGGAGGTCCTGGTCTCCAACGCCGGCATGACCGAGGACACGCTGCTCATGCGCATGAGCGAGGAATCATTCACCCGGGTCGTCGACGCCAACCTCACGGGCGCGTACCGGGTGGCCAAGCGGGCAACGCCCGGCATGCTCAAGGCCAGGCGCGGCCGGATGATCTTCATCTCCTCGGTAGTGGCCTTCGCCGGATCGCCGGGTCAGGTCAACTACGCGGCCAGCAAGGCCGGCCTGCTCGGCGTGGCCCGCTCGATCGCCCGCGAACTCGGTAGCCGCAACATCACCGCCAACGTGGTCGCCCCGGGATTCATCGACACCGACATGACCGCCGAACTCAGCGACGCGCGCCGCAACGAGATCCTGGGCAGCGTCCCGCTCAAGCGCTACGGACACGCCGCCGAGATCGCAGCGGCGGTGCACTTCCTGGCGTCGGAGCAGGCGGGCTACATCAGCGGAGTCGTCCTCCCGGTCGACGGCGGCCTCGGCATGGGTATCTAAGGAGTTCCTCGTGGGATTGCTCGACGGCAAGCGACTTCTCATCACCGGCGTCATCACCGACGCCTCGATCGCGTTCTCGGTCGCCCGGATCGCTCAGGAGCAGGGCGCCCAGGTCGTGCTCACCGGCTTCGGGCGGATGTCACTGGTCGAGCGGGTGGCCAGGCGCCTACCGGAGCCCGCCCCGGTCGTCGAACTGGACGTCACCGACGCCGAACACCTGGCCGCACTGCCGGACAAGGTTCGTGAACACGTCGACGGTTTGGACGGGGTGCTCCACTCGATCGGCTTCGCGCCGGCCAGCTGCCTGGGCGAGGACTTTCTCGGGACTCCGGTGGCCGACGTTCAGACCGCGTTCGAGGTATCGGCGTACTCGTTGAAGTCCCTTGCGGTGGCGACCAAGCCGCTGTTCGGTCCGGCCGGCGGCTCGCTGGTCGGGCTGACCTTCGACGCGAGCGTCGCCTGGCCGGCCTACAACTGGATGGGTGTGGCCAAGGCGGCGCTGGAGTCGACCTCGCGGTACCTGGCCCGTGAGCTCGGACCGGACAAGATTCGGGTCAACCTGATCGCTGCCGGCCCCATCCGGACCATGGCGGCCAAGAGCATCCCGGGCTTCGTCGCCTTCGAGGATGCCTGGGGCCCGCGCGCTCCGCTGGGCTGGGACATCGACGACGCGACCGCGGTCGGACGCAGTTGTGCGGCGCTGCTGTCGGACTGGCTGCCCGCCACCACCGGCGAGATCGTCCACGTCGACGGTGGCTTCCACGCGATGGGCGTCTGAACCGCGACCCTTCCGAGGCTGTGTACCGTCGAATCGTGAGTAGCTTCGACGCCTTCCTGTTGTTGTCCTTCGGCGGCCCGCAGGGACCCGATGAGGTCATGCCCTTCCTGCGAAAGGTGACGGCGGGGCGTGGCATACCGGACGAGCGGTTGACCGACGTCGCCCAGCACTACCTGCACTACGACGGCGTCTCGCCGATCACTGCGCAGAACGAAGCCCTCCTGCTGGCGTTGACCAAGGAGTTCGAGCGCCGCTCCATCACGCTTCCGCTGTACTTCGGCAATCGAAACTGGCACCCCTTCCTGGCCGACACGGCACGCACGATGGCTGCCGACGGAATCGGGCGCGCGCTGGTGCTGGCCACCAGCGCGACCGGGTCGTACTCGGGTTGCCGCCAATACCGTGAGGACCTCGCGCGAGCCACCGTCGACCTGGCCGGTGAGGGAGTATCGGCGCCTGAGTTCGTCAAGCTGCGGCACTACTTCGACCTGCCCGGTTTCATCGAGGCGAACGCCAACGCCGTGCGGGACGCGCTGGGACAGCTGCCGCCGGAACAACGTGAGGACGCCCGGCTGATCTTCACCGCCCACTCGATCCCGGATTCGATGAACGAGACCGCCGGTCCGACGGGCGGGCTGTACCTGGCCGAACACACCGCGACCGCCCGGCTCGTCGCCGAGGCGGTCCGCGGTCCCGGCGCGCAGTTCGACCTGGTGTGGCAGTCCCGGAGCGGTCCGCCGCGAGTTCCGTGGCTGGCCCCGGACATCAACGATCACCTGCGGGGCCTGGCGGCCTCCGGAGCCGCCACGACGTCCGGTGAGCATGCCCCGGTTCGCGCGGTGGTCGTCGCGCCCACCGGTTTCATCTCCGACCACATGGAGGTGATGTGGGACCTGGACAACGAGGCGGCCGAGACCGCTCGGGAGCTCGGACTCGGCTTCGTCCGGGCGGCTACGGCCGGGACCGACCCGGCCTTCGTCAGCGGCCTGGTCGACCTGGTCGAAGAGCGGCTGTCCGGCCGGGAGCCGGTGTCGCTGTCCGGGCTAGGGGTATGTGGCCGGGATTGCCCGTCCACATGCTGCCCGGCGCCGCTTCGCCCCACGGCCGAGCCCGCCGCGCAGCCTGCCCGACCCGCTGTCCCCGCTACGGAGTCCTGAGGTGCCCGGTGTGCTGAAGTCAGCCGCGATCGGCTGGGCGTCCGGTGCGCGCAGTAGCGCCGGTCTGGCCGCGATCCTGGTGCCGAGGGGCGAGTTCGCTCATCGGGCCCGGTACGGGCGTGCGCGGGAGTCCGCGGCGCTGGTGGCGGTGTCCGGCGAACTGACCGTGGACAAGCTGCCGATGACGCCGAGTCGACTACAGCCGGTGGCTCTGCTCGTCCGCCTCGCCGTGGGCGCTGCGGCCGGAGCCAGCCTCGCGCGTCGCGCGGATCGACCGGTGTTCGTCGCGGGTTCGGTCGCTGCCCTGGCGGCCTGGGGCGCCTCGGTGGGCGGCGTGCGCTGGCGCGAGCTGGCCGCTGCTCGGACGGGCAGCGACTGGCCGGGGGCGCTGGCCGAGGACTTCACCGCGCTCGCAGTCGCGCACTGGGCGGTTCAGGAGTAGCGCGATGGCAGATCACGGTTCCGCTCGGTTCGACGCCGCCGGCTTCGACGCCGACCGATTCGTTCTCGCCCAGGACGAGGGTGCGACGTATTCGCGCGCCCTGGCCGAATTGCGGGCCGGCCGCAAAGTCAGCCACTGGATGTGGTTCGTGTTCCCGCAGATCCGGGGCCTCGGGTCGAGCGCGATGGCGCATCGATACGCGATCTCCTCACTCGATCAGGCGCGGGCGTATCTCAGCCATCCGGTGCTGGGGCGACGACTGCGCGAAGCGGTCGCCGCGCTGCTGGCCGACGGCAAGCACGACGCGGTCGCCGTGCTCGGCAGCGTCGACGCCATGAAGCTGCGTTCGAGCATGACGTTGTTCGCTCGGGCCGGCGTACCCGGGGATGTGTTTCAGACCGCGCTGGATCGGTTCTTCGCCGGCGAGGAGGACCCGGCCACCCTCGCGCTGCTCGACCCGCCCCCCGAGCGGTCATGACCCCGCGCAAGCCCGCGAACGTGTCCTTCGGTGACTGGGTCGAAGGCCAGATCCGGGACGCCCAACGTCGTGGCGTGTTCGATGACCTGCCCGGCGCCGGTCAGCCGCTCACCGGGTTGCCCGTCGCGGACGACCACCTGAGCTGGGTCGCGAACAAGCTGCGCCGGGAGAACCTGCCCGTGGCTGCGATCCTGCCGCCGTCGTTGGCCCTGCCCAAGGAGATCGAGGAGTTGCCCGGCCGGCTCGCGCGCCAGCGCTCGGAGGCGCAGGTGCGGGAGATCCTGGACGAGCTCAACGACCGGATTCTCAAGGCTCATCGTCGTCCGCAGGAAGGTCCGCCGCTGCTGGTGATGCTGCAGGACGTCGACAAGTGGGTCGGCGCCTGGCGCAAGGCCACCGAACAGACCCGCGCCGAGCAGGCGGCCGGACGCACCGCCCGACAAGCGGCCCAGTCGGCTCGCGCGACGTCGCCGCAGGATGCCTCGGTGCGGACTCAGCCGAGGCGGTGGCGGCCCGTGAGGTGGCGTCCGACGCGGCGGTGGCGCGTCATCGGGCGGTGAGCCCTCACTGGGCGTTGACTTCGGCTCCGGCGTTGTAGCCGGCGAGCAGAGCTCGGCGCACCGCCATGCGCAGTGGTTTCAGAATGGCGGCGCGGTCGGCCACATCGGCGGCGGTGACCGTGCCGGTGTCGTCGGAGTCGACGAGGGTGAGGACGGCTGACAGCCGCTCGGCCTGGGCGATGACCCGAACCGCGCGCGGCGGGTGGCTCGCCGGCAGATTCAGCTTCTCCCCGGCACGTCGCGCGTTCGACAGCGCGGGCGCAACGTCGGCCAGCCAACTCGTACGTCCCCGATCGGCCAGGGCCGATGCCGTCTCGCGGATCGCTTCGGTGAGATCGTGCTCGGCGTCCGGGACGCTGAGATAGTCAGGATTGGCCGGCAGCGCGCGCGTGCGCCACCAGCGCAGTTCCGGACCCGCGCTGCTCGGCGTCTGCGGTCCGGCCACACACGTCAGCCCGATCTCACCGCCGAAGGTGGCCTCACCGGCACCCAGCGCCGCGTCACGAAAGGCCGGGTCCCCGGCCAGGCCGCGGACGTCTCCGGCCACCGGCAGGACCAGCCGCAGGCTTCGTGCCCCGGCCGCGCGCAGATCGAACAGGGCCGCACCGACAGGGTTGGTGACCAGGGTGGCGTCGAAGCCGGGACCGGGGAGTGGCCTACCGTGCCCGGTGGCCGCATCGAGGACCGAGTCGAAGGACTCGCGCCCCTGTAACCAGGCGGTTCCCCAGGCGGCCAGCTGCGCACAGCGACGTTGCAACACGAGAGTCAAGATTACCCAGTGCCACCTACCGGGTTCGGGTGCCGCCCACGTTTATGGTGTGGCGGCGGGACCAGCGGAAGGAACGATCACGTGCGCTATTCATCAGACGTCCTCGGCGGCAACGGGGGCCACCGTCGCCGGTCGGTGCGCCAGGTGCCCGCGGAGGTCGACCTCGTGGTCGAAACGGTCGACGGCAGTTTCTGCGGAGCGGTGGTCTCGGTGGGCAAGACCGTCCTCGCCGGCGAGAAGCGCGACACCGTCACGCTGGCCGACCGCTTCGACCGGCACCGGGTCTTTCCGCTGTTGGCGGCGGGGTTCCTGCTCGAGGGCGAGCTGGTCACCCTGGTCCGGCCCGAACCCGGACCGGCCCCGGTCAGCCGGGCCGGACGGACAGCGTCGGGATCGGTCGCGGTGGCCGGGGTCAGGGCACAGGTGGCCAAGGCGAGCCGGATCTGGGTCGAAGGCGTGCACGACGCGGCGTTGGTCGAACGGATCTGGGGCGAGGATCTCCGGATCGAAGGCATCGTCGTGGAGCCGCTCGGTGGCATCGACAACCTCGTCGCGGACGTCCGGGCGTTCGCGCCGAGCCGGCAGCGACGGCTCGGTGTCCTGGTCGACCATCTGGTGCCGGGCTCGAAGGAATCGCGCATCGCCGCCGGGGTGAACTCACCGGATGTGCTGATCAACGGTCACCCGTACGTCGATGTCTGGCAGGCCGTGAAACCGGTTGCCCTCGGTATCGACGGATGGCCGGCGGTGCCCCGTTCGGTTCCGTGGAAGGAAGGTGTCGCGGCGGCCCTGGGCGTGTCCGACCCGCGAGAGCTGTGGCGGCGTGTGCTGGCCTCGGTCGACTCCTACGCCGACGTGGAGGTGCCGCTGCTGCGCTCGGTGGAGGAACTCATCGATTTCGTCACCGTCGGCTAGAACGGACTCACGTTGGCCGGTGCCCGATCGGCGGCCAGCATGGCCTCGAATCGCCTTACAGCGTCGGGAGATTCCTCATCGACCAGGCCGGCCAGTACCTGCGAGCGAACCGTATTGCCCGACAGGTAGACCGCGGCCAGTGCGCGCTGGGAAAGTCGCAGGTCCACGGCCGCGGTAGGCGTCCGGATGCACTCGGCGTGCGAGGGTGAGGCGTCGAGGGTGTAGCGGCCGGCGGCCCAGCCGAGACCGTCGCCGTCCACCACCTCCACCACGAGCCGATCGGCGACTGCGTACCGCCGCGCGGCCAGGGCCGCCTCGACGTCGAGAATGCGAAGCCACAGGCCGTCGCGGGTGAGTTCACGCCGTGCGGCGCGGCCATCGGAGATCAGCCACTCCAGCGGTTCGTCCACCGCCTGCTCGATCCAGCGGATGCCCCGGATGAGGTCGATACCGAGTAGATGCGTCCACAGCGCGCGGTAGCCATCCGAGGACGAGGCCATGAACTCGCCGAGGGTGAGTTCCATCTTCTCCTCGAACCAGTCGCCCTCGCCCGCGGACCAGGTGGTGAAACCGACCGGGCGGCCGCCTTCGTCGATCGCCACGATGCAGACCGGCTCACGTTGGCCGGCCGGACGCAGTCCGTCAAGGCCGATCCGTCGGTGCCAGTAGGGCTCGGTCCGGTCGATCTGCCCGGGCCGCTGGCGGCGGATCGCCTCGAAGACCGGTAATGCGTGGCTCAGCAGTTCCGCCGGCTCCACCTGGCGAATCGTCACCGGCCGCCTCGGCGGCACGACCCGAACCGGCGGCTCGGCCACGACCCGGTAGTTAGCCGCGAAGGCGGCGGGAGCGTAGCCGAAGCGTCCGTAGATGGGCCATTCCGCCGCTCGGAGCACACTCACCGCTTCGCCCCGGGCGCGCGCCTCATCCAGCGACGGTGTGAGCATGCCGGTCAGCAGCCCCTGGCGGCGATGAGTCGCGGCCACCGACACCATGGTCAGCGCGTCGGCCTGGACGACCAGCGTGTCGCCGTCCGGGCCACCCGGGACGGTCAGGGTGGTGCCGAAGGTCCGCAGCGTGGCCACCCACCGCCCGTCATAGGCACCCCAGGAGCGCTCGCCGTCCCATTGCCGTTTGAAGTAGTCGCGCTGGGCATCGCTGAACGGGGTCGCCGGATCGTCGAGGAACGTGGTTCGCATGGTGCGCAACCAGGGCAGAATTTCCTCGAACGGGACGTGGCGGATCTCGGCGGCCGGCATGCGTGCGAGTGTGTCAGCCTCACTGACGGGTTTCATCCCATTAACGATGCTCGGGTCGAAGGGGGTGCCGTCGTGGACACCATGCCCGGACCGTCCTCGAATCAGATCCAGCTCACCTTGTCGTGCAGTAGCGCGTATCCGATGAAACTGGCGACGTCGATGATGCTGTGGGCGATCACCAGGGGGAGTACCCGCCGGGTCCTGGTGAAGAAGTAGCCGAAGATCGCGCCCATCACGAAATTGCCGACGAAGGCGCCCGCGCCCTGGTACGTGTGGTAGCTGCCTCGGATCACCGCGCTGAGCAATATTGCCTGCCAAGCGGGCCAGCCACGCTGGCGCAACCTGGTCAACAGGAAGCCGACCATGATGATTTCTTCGTAGAACCCGTTCTGGATTCCGGACAGGACCAGCACCGGGTAGCGGTACCAGGTGTCGGCCAGGCCGGAGGCGACGATCTCGGCGTTGATGCCCAGCTGTCTGGCCAGATAGACCAAACCGATTCCGGGAAGACCGATGAGGGCGGCCAAACCGGCCCCACTCAACGCATCCCAGCGGGCGCGGAGCCGGTCGAAGCCGATACCGAAACCGGAACCGCCCGGTGATCGGCTCAGCAGATAGAGCGCGAACAGCGCCGGGACTACGCCGGAGAGGATTCCCACCAGCTGGTAGGACAGATCCACCCACTCTCGCGGGTTCTGCGCGTTGTTCAGGGTCGCCACGGCGTGGCGGAAACCGCCGCTGCGCGTCTGGATGTCAGCGAAGTTGATGAGCGAGTTCAGGGCCGAGATGCCCAGGGAGACCCCGAGGACGAGCAGGATCTCCAGCCCGTGGTGCCGACGCGATTTCTCCGGGGAGGTCTCAGGCGAGATGTTCCCGGAGGACTCCGGCGAGCTTTCAGGCGACGACGGTGCGGGAGCGCTCACTCATGCAGTCTGCCGGTACCTCAGGGAGATGTCGTTGCAGGCCTGGCAGGTGTCGGCCGGAATCACACCGGCTCTCATCAGATACCCGAACGCGACGCAGCCCAGGCACAGGCCGCCGATCGATTCGAGGGCGGCCGCGACGATGATCAGCGCCAGGAAAAGACTGGCGATCAGGGCCGAGCCGAAGGCGAACCAGGCCAGGGCCGCACCACCGGTGACCACGAGGCCGATGGTCTGGGCGAACCGCTTCGGCGGTCCGGGCACGAGCTTGGGGTGTCCCAGCCGCGGCGCGATCACCCTGGTGGCCAGTTGTCCGAGGGGGCTCAAGGTCGGCCCGGACAGGACCCGCAACGCGAACCCGGCCGCCAGCAACGCGGTGAGCCAGAGCCACTGGCCCGCCACCGCGACGACGGCGATGAGCAGGACACCCGCGGCGACCGAGCGGGCCGCCTTCTCGTTCACCGGATTGGGGAAGCCGATCACTGAGGACATGACCGCTACAACCCGCCCGGGTCGGACCGTATTCCTAGTGTTCCGGCAGGGTTGGTTAGTAAGTTGGCGCCCTCAACGGGACGGGACCGACCATTCGGCCTGGTTGGCGGCTTCGGCACCGATCGTGGTGTCCGGACCATGCCCGGTGTGCACGACGGTTTCGGAGGGCAGTGTGAGAACCCGCTCACGTAGCGAATCGACGATGACGTCGAAGGACGAGAACGAGCGACCGGTCGCGCCGGGACCGCCCCGGAACAATGTGTCGCCACTGAACAGGGCCCCGAGCGAAGGTACGTAGAAGCAGACCGCGCCCGGAGCGTGCCCGGGGGTGTGGATGACCTGCAGCGACTGGCCGGCGACGCCGATCGTTTCGCCGTCGGCCAGCGGCTGGTAGTCGAAGTCCGGATAGCTCTGGCGCCACAGCACATCGTCGTCCGGGTGCAGGCGAACGGGTGCTGAGAACCGTTCGGCCAGTTCGCGGGCCGCTCCGACATGATCGTCATGAGCGTGCGTGCACAGGACGGCGAGCACGGCACGCTCTCCGATCACACCGGCGATCGCGTCGGCGTCGTGAGGTGCGTCGACGACCACGCACTCGGACTCGTCACCCACGACCCAGACGTTGTTGTCTACGTCCCAGCTGCCGCCGTCGAGGGTGAAGGTGCCCGACGTGACGCCGTGGTCCACCCTCAGTGGCCCAGGGCCGCTCGTCACAGGACGACCACCGAACGCAGCACATCGCCATGGTGCATCTTGGTGAATGCGGCCTCGATGTCGGACAGCCCGATGGTCTCGCTCACGAACCGGTCGAGTGGCAGCCGGCCCTGCAGGAACAGCTCGATCAGGACGGGGAAGTCCCGACCGGGCAGGCAGTCGCCGTACCACGAGGACTTCAGCGCACCACCACGGCCGAAGACATCGATGAGCGGAAGTTCCAGCGTCAGCTCGGGTGTGGGCACGCCGACCAGGACCACGGTCCCAGCCAGGTCCCGGCCGTAGAAGGCCTGCCGGTACGTTTCCGGCCGGCCGACGGCGTCGACGACGACGTCGGCACCGAACCCGCCGGTCAGTTCTTGGATGGCAGCGACCACGGCGTCGGTGTCCAGGCCGGTGGAGTTGATCGTGTGCGTCGCGCCGAGCTCGCGGGCATCGGCCAGCTTGCGGTCGTCGAGATCGATGCCGATGATCCGTCCCGCTCCGGCCAGGCGCGCACCGGCGATCGCCGCCGAGCCGACCCCGCCGCAGCCGATGACCGCGATCGAGTCACCCCGGCCCACTGCTCCCGTGTTGATGGCGGCCCCGATCCCAGCCATCACGCCACAGCCGAGCAGTCCGGCCACCGTCGCCGGAGCGGCCGGATCCACCTTGGTGCACTGTCCGGCCGCGACGAGAGTCTTCTCGGCGAAGGCGCCGATGCCCAGCGCCGGCGAGAGTTCCGTGCCGTCGGTCAGGGTCATCTTCTGACGCGCGTTGTGGGTGTTGAAGCAGTACCAGGGACGGCCTCGTCGGCACGCTCGGCACTGCCCGCACACCGCACGCCAGTTGAGGATGACGAAGTCACCCGGCGCGAGATCGGACACGCCCTCACCAACGGACTCGACCACCCCGGCGGCCTCGTGTCCCAGCAGGAAGGGGAACTCGTCGTTGATGCCGCCCTCGCGGTAGTGCAGGTCGGTGTGGCACACCCCGCAGGCCTGGACCTTGACCACGGCCTCCCCGGGGCCGGGATCGGGGACGACGATGTCGACGAGTTCGACGGGCTGGGAGACGGAACGGGCGATGACGCCTTTGACCACGGATGCCATGCTCAGCATCCTTGCAGAGTCAGCGCTGGTCGGCCGGGACGTAGGAACGCGTCGTGGGGCCTGTGTAGAGCTGGCGCGGCCGACCGATCTTGGTCTGCGGGTCGTTGATCATCTCGTGCCACTGGGCGATCCAACCCGGCAGCCGCCCGATCGCGAACAGCACCGTGAACATCTTGGTCGGGAAGCCCATCGCCCGGTAGAGCAGACCGGTGTAGAAGTCGACGTTCGGGTACAGCCTGCGGGAGACGAAGTACTCGTCGGACAAGGCGTAACCCTCCAGCTCGATCGCGATGTCGAGCAGGTCGTCGCGCTTGCCCATCGCCGAGAGCACGTCGTCGGCGGTCTTCTTGATGATCGCAGCGCGCGGGTCGTAGTTCTTGTAGACCCGGTGTCCGAAGCCCATCAGCTTCACGCCGTCTTCCTTCGCCTTGACGCGCTCGACGAACTTCTTCACGTCGCCGCCGTCGTCGCGGATGCCTTCGAGCATCTCCAGCACCGCAGAGTTCGCACCGCCGTGCAGCGGACCGAACAAGGCGTTGATTCCCGCCGAGACCGAGGCGAACAGGTTCGCGTTGGACGAACCCACCAACCGCACGGTCGAGGTCGAGCAGTTCTGCTCGTGGTCGGCATGCAGGATGAACAGTAGATCGAGGGCCCGCACCACGGCGGGATCGGCCTCGTACGGCTCAGCCGGGAAGCCGAAGGTCATCCGCAGGAAGTTCTCGACCAGACCGAGGGAGTTGTCCGGGTAGAGGAACGGCTGACCGACCGATTTCTTGTAGGCGTAGGCGGCGATGGTAGGCAGCTTGGCCAGGAGTCGGATGGTGGACAGGTCCACCTGCTCGTCGTTGAACGGATCCAGCGAGTCCTGGTAGAAGGTCGACAGCGCCGACACAGCCGAGGACAGCACCGGCATCGGGTGAGCGTCACGCGGGAAGCCGTTGAAGAACAGCTTCAGGTCCTCGTGCAGCAGCGTGTGCCGGGAGATGCGGCCGGTGAAGGCCTGGAGTTCGTCAGCGGTGGGGAGCTCGCCGTAGATCAGCAGGTAGGACACCTCGGCGAACGTGGAGTGCTCGGCCAGTTCCTCGATCGGGTACCCGCGATAGCGCAGAATGCCGGCGTCGCCGTCGATGTACGTGATCGCCGAGGCACACGACGCGGTGTTCGCGAATCCCGGGTCGTAGGTCACCAGCCCGGTCTTGGCCAGCAACTTGCTTACGTCCGCGCCCGATGCGCCCTCGCTGGCCGGGATGATCGGCAGCGGCAGGTCGTCGCCGGAGGACGGGTGTAATACGGCGGCGTCGACGCTTGTGGCGGTGTCCGTCATCTCAACTCCCAACTTCGGTGTGTGTCTCGACCCTACTGTGCCCAGCGCGGCGAGCGATCGCACGAAAACGTGAGCAATACGATCCCGCCATGACCCGAACTCGGCGCATCGCCAAACCCGTGGAGCCGACGTTCGTACCGTGGTCGGCCCGGCGGCGGCTCAGGGGCGTGGACCGATGGGACGAGGACCTGTTCCGTCGGCTGGCCGACTCCCGGGTTCCCGCGCTCGATGCCACTCTGCCCCGGCTGACGAACGCGGCCGACCACTCCCTGCTGTGGGTCGGCCTGACCCTCGCGGCCAAGCTCATGGGCCGACGTCAGTGGACCCGCGCCGGTCTGCGCGGGTTGGGGTCGGTGGCCGTGGCCAGCCTGCTCGCCAACCAGGTCGCCAAGCGGGTGCTGCCCCGCCGGCGCCCGGACGCCGGGACCTTGCCGGTGGGGCGCCGCGCTCACCGGCTTCCGATCTCGCCGTCCTTCCCTTCCGGCCATTCGGCCTCCGCGGCGGCCTTCGCCGTCGGGGCCGGTCTCGAGTCGCGCAGCGCGGGTGCGGTCGCGGCGACGCTGGCGGCGGGAGTGTGTGTCTCGCGGGTGTATTCCGGTGCGCACTACCCGTCCGACGTTCTGGCCGGCGCCGCGCTCGGAGTCGCGAGTGCGGCAGCGTTGGCCAGGGTCGTCCCGGTGGTGGGACCGGAGGTCCAACGCCAGGAGCAGCACGGTCGCGCTGACGAGTCACCGCGGCCGACCGGCCACGGTGTGGTGGCCGTGATCAACCCGAAGTCCGGCTCCGGCCGGGGGGCGGAGTTGATCGAGCTGCTTCGTCGCGAACTGCCCGACGCCGAGGTCGTCGAACTGGAGGACGGATCGGACTTGATCGCGCAGCTGCGTCGGGTCGCCCCGCGCGCCCGGGTCCTTGCCGTCGGTGGGGGCGACGGGACGATGACCGCGGGCGCGACCGTGGCCGTGGAGTCGGGGCTGCCGCTGCTGGCGCTCACCGGCGGCACGTTCAACCACTTCACGACCGACGTCGGCATCGAGGACCCGATGCGCGCGATCGAGGCGGTGCGCTCCGGTCACACCATCGCCGTCGACGTGGGTACGGTCAACGGCCAGCTGTTCGTCAACACCTCCAGCATCGGCAGTTACCCAGCGTTCGTGGCCACCCGGGAAGGGCTCGAACACCGCTTGGGCAAGCCGCTGGCTGCGGCGGTCTCCGTCGTGCGCACGCTCGCCAGGGAGGTCCCGATGACGCTGCTCGTCGACGGTCGCCGGCACTCCTCGGCGCTGGTGTTCGTCGGTAACGGCGGTTACCAGCCGACCGGCTTCGCGCCTTCCTGGCGGCCCCGGTTGGACGACGGCCTGCTCGACCTGCGGTTGCTCGATGTGGGGCGGCGGTGGGCCGCGCTGCGGATCGCGATGTCGCTGCTGACCGGGCGTCTGGAGCGCAGCCCGCTGTACATCGAGCAACGGGTCGCCTCGACCGAGATAGTGATAGTCGAGGGATCAACTCTGCTGGCCCGCGACGGCGAGGTGTCCGAGGACGAATCGCGGATCCGTTACGGCGTCATGCCGGGAGCGCTGCGGGTGTTCTGCCCGCCCGCGGACTGACCGCGGTCTGCCGCTGCCCCCGCTGGCGTCTGCTCCGGCTGTGATGATCTAGTAGAGCCATGAGCGACAACGACGACTCCGTGTTCGGCGACTCCGTCTACGAGGGTGGCGTCGAGGACGCCGAGGATTTCGACCCGATCGAGAATCTCACCGGCGACGACCCGGACGAGAACGAGGAAACCTCCTACTCGCCACCGGACCACCGGCCCTCCAACACCAGGTACGGAACGACCGAGCTCGAACAGTCCGAGGGTGAATCGCTCGACCAGCGGTTGGCCGAGGAGGAACCCGACATCGACCCGGACGCCGAGACGGATGAGGAGTTCTCCAGTCCCGATCCCCGAGCCGGCCGGCTGGTCGCCCCGGACGAAGGCGCCCACTCCGACGAGGAGAAGGACGAGATCGCGTTCGACGCCGGCCCGGCCGGCTACGCCGCCAGCGCTGAGGAGGCCGCGGTACACGTCATCAGCGACGACGAGTACGACGACACCATCGAGTCCGACTCCGTCGACGACTGACTCAACGGACGAGGACCTCGAGCAACCGTTCCAACTGGCGCGCCGGGTCCGAGGTCAGGCCGCCGTGGATCGGGCCCGGCTGCACCACGGTGCTCTTAGGGGCAGCCAGCCATCCGAAGCGCTGCCCGAGCGCCACCAGCCCGGTGGTGGCCAACGGCGAGCTGCCGCAGCACAACGCCTCGATCCCCGCGAGGGAATCCGCGACCGAGGTGAGATCGACGTCCTCGGCCAAGGCCCGCACGCGTTCGGGCACGACATGACTGGCCGAACAGAGAAAATCCGTCGACTGGCAGTACAGCACGACGCCGATGTTGACGAACTCCTCGCGGTCGACCCGCGGAACACACCGCAGCACGACGTACTGGTAGCCGTGACTGGTCTCGGTCGATGCGTCGGCACGGCCCGACGACGGCTGGCTCATGCCGCACTCAGGCGGGGCAGCCACGGGCGATCGCCCAGAACGCGTGCGGACAGGTACTCGACGTAGGCCCTTCGAATTCCGGCGACGTCCTCGATACCGGGTACCGGTTCGAGCCATTCGTCGGGCACCTGCTCCAGGACGTCGATCAGCATGGCCTCGTCCACCCTCGGCGCGAGCTCGGCGTCCACGTCACGGAGGCGGCCGGTGTGAGCGGCCATGATGTGGTCGGCGGCGTCATAGGGCTGTGCGGCGAACCGCTGCGGGTCGCCGACCCCCCGACTCCACCCGTGGTGGAAGTACAGGGCGGCTCCGTGGTCGATGAGCCACAGCCGCTTGTGCCAGAGCAGCACGTTCGGGTTTCGCCAGCTGCGGTCGACGTTTGCGGTGAAGGCATCCAGCCACAGCACCCGCGCGGCCTCGTCGAAGTCGACGACACTGTTCGGGTCCCAGCCGAAGGACCCGGGCAGGAAGTCGACGCCGAGGTTGAGGCCGACGCTGGCGGTCAGCAGGTCCTGCACTTCCTCGTCGGCCTCGTACTTGGCAATGGCCGCGTCGAGTTCCACCGCCGCCAGGGCCGGTACCCGCAACCCGAGCCGGCGGGCGAGCTCAGCCACCACCACCTCGGCGACGAGCACCTTCAACCCCTGGCCGGCGCCTCGGAACTTCAGCACGTAGGTGCCGAAATCGTCGGCTTCGACGATCCCGGGCAACGAACCGCCTTCCCGAAGCGGGGTCACGTAGCGGGTGGCCACCACTCGGTCAATCACTGTCGATCACGTCGACAGCGTACGGGGAATCGGTGCTCAGCCGCGGTGACGGCGCACGATCCACCAGACCAGCGCCAGGACCGGGATCGCGAGCGGGAGCAGTCGTTTGGCCAGCGCGGGACCGGCTGAGGCGAGCAGGTCGATCGGGGCCGGCTCGGCCGCGGAATTCCAGGGCGCTGTGGCTACCGGGGTCCTCGCAGGTGGGACCGCCGCCGGCTCCGTCGACGTGGCGGAGCTCTGCGGTTCCGTCGACGTCGCACCGGGCACCGGCTGTTCGGCGCCACCGTCGGAGGCCGGTCCCGATCCCAGCTTGTCGGCGAGGCAGTCGGCGAACTGGCCGATCAGCTTGTTGCCGACGTCGGCCATGACCCCGCGACCGAACTGCGCCGGTTTGCCGGTGATGTTGAGATCGGTGGCTACCGTGACGCGGGTGCCGCCGCCGTCCTGATCGAGCAACGTCGCAGTCACTGTTGCCGAGGCGGTGCCGTTACCGCGGGCGTCGCGGCCCTGCGCGACGATGACGGCCCGGCGGCCCCGCTCGTCCTTCTCGGTGAAGGACGCCTTGCCCTTGTACGTCAGCCCGATCGGGCCCAGGCGCACCTTCACCGACCCGGTGAACTCGTCACCGTCGACCGACTCGAGTACCGCGCCGGGCATACAGCCGGCCACCCGCTCGATGTCCATCAGGGCCGTCCATGCCTCTGCGGGTGGGACGGGCACGGTGAAGGCATGCTCAAGCTGCACGGCTGCTCCTCGCTCGGTCCGGCTCGACGTGAATTCAGGCCGTGGCCTGTACGGCGCGGCGCGTGAGCACGGCCGCGAGGTGCTCGCGGTAGTCGGCCGCTCCGGCGAGGTCGCTCGGCGCTGCTGTGCCGTGCACCGCGTGCGCGCTGGCCGCCGCGATCTCGCCGTCGGTGCTCGCCCCGACCAGGGCCTGCTCCACCGCGCGGGCCCGCAACGGCGTGCTGCCCATGTTCGTCAGCCCGATCCGCGCTTCGCTGATCGCACCGCCAGAGCGCCGGACCACGGCCGCGACGCTGACGATCGACCAGGCCTGCGCTACCCGATTGAACTTCTCGTAGTGGGTGCTCCACTCCGAACCCAGCTTCGGGATCCGGATCGCCGTCAGGATCTCGTCGGGTCCCAGAGCGGTGGTCAGATAGTCGAGGAAGAAGTCGCTGGCTTCGATCACCCTCTGCCCGGCGGGGCCTTCGACGACGAGTCGGGCGTCGAGCGTCAGGGCCACCGTCGGCAGGTCCCCGGCCGGATCGGCGTGGGACAGCGATCCGCCGAACGTGCCGAGATGGCGCACCTGCGGATCGGCGACGGTCTTGGTCGCCTGCGCGAGCAACGGGGCGTGCTGGCGGACCAGCGCGTCGTGCAGGATGTCGTCGTGAGTGGTCATGGACCCGATGACGATGTCGTCGCCGTCCTCCCGGACGCCGCGCAGGTCGTCGATGCCGCCGAGGTCGACCAGAAGTTCGGGGTAGGCCAGTCGAAGGCGCAGGATCGGCAACAGTGACTGGCCGCCGGCGAGGAGCTTGGCGTCCTCGCCGCCCTCGGCCAGGACACGGGTGGCCTCACCGATAGTCGTCGGCCGGACGTAGTCGAACGCCGCGGGGATCACAGTTGGTCTCCTTCCGAGCCGTCCGAGCTCGAGGTGGATTCGCCGCCGTAGGCGATGGTGCCGGCGGCCGAGCGGGCCGAGTGCTCCTGTCCGCTACTGAGTGCGCGCCAGATTCGTTCGGGCGTGCAGGGCATCTGGACGTCATGGACGCCCCACGGCCGCAACGCGTCGACGATCGCGTTGACCACGGCCGGAGTCGAGGCGATGGTGCCGGCCTCGCCGACGCCCTTGACCCCGAGCGGATTGGTGGTCGAGGCACTGACGGTCCGGTCGGTGTCGAAGTGGGGCAGGTCGGCCGCCGAGGGCAGCAGATAGTCGACCAGCGAGCCCGTGGTGAGGTTGCCATCGGCGTCGTAGACAGCCTCTTCGTACAGCGCCTGGGCGATTCCCTGGGCCAGTCCGCCGTGGACCTGCCCCTCCACGATGAGCGGGTTGATGACCTCGCCGATGTCGTCGACGCACACGTACTTGCGGATGCTCGCCCGCCCGGTTTCGGTGTCCACCTCGATGGCACACAGGTGCGTCCCGTGCGGGAAGGAGAAGTTCTCCGGGTCATAGGTCGCGTCCGCGTCGAGGCTCGGCTCGATGCCCTCAGGCAGGTCGTGAGCGGCGAAGGCGGCGAAGGCCACGTCCTGGATCGTCTTTGCGCTGCCGGGGGAGCCCTTGACGCTGAACGTGCCCTCCCGGAATTCGATGTCCCCGGGATCGGCTTCCAACATGTGCGCCGCGATCACCTTCGCCTTCTCCACCACCTTCGCGCTGGCCTTGACGATGGCGATGCCGCCGACCACGAGGGAGCGGGATCCGTAGGTGTCCATCCCCTTCGGCGAGGACTGGGTGTCGCCGTGGATCACCTCGACGTCCTCGAACGGCACGCCCAGCTGGTCGGCGACGATCTGGGACCAGGCCGTCTCGTGGCCCTGGCCGTGGGCGCTGGACCCGGTTACCACCTCGACCTTTCCGGTGGCCAGGACCCGGATGGCGGCGTTCTCCCAGCCGCCGGCGGCGTAATCGAGCGCACCGAGCACCCGTGAGGGAGCGAGCCCGCACATCTCGGTGAACGTGGAGATGCCGAGCCCCAGCTGGACCACGTCCTTGCGCTCGCGCCGCGTCGCCTGCTCGGCTCGTAACGCGTCCCAGCCGAACATCTCCTGCGCTCGCGCGGTGGCGGCCTCGTAGTTGCCACTGTCGTAGGTCAGGCCCGCGACGGTCGTGTAGGGGAACTCCTCGTGAGTGATCCAGTTCCTGCGGCGCAGCTGCATCGGGTCCATGCCCAGCTCGTCGGCGAGTTCGTCCATGATCCGCTCGATGGCGAAGGTCGCCTCGGGACGGCCGGCGCCGCGGTAGGCGTCGGTCGGGGTCTTGTTCGTGAACACCCCGTCGCAGACGAAGCGATAGGCGTCGAACTTGTAGATGCTGTTGAACATGAACGCGCCGAGGACCGGCACGCCGGGGGAGACCAGGCGCAGGTAGGCCCCCATGTCGGCGAGCAGGTGGACGTCGAGTCCGGTGACCCGTCCGTCCCGGGTTGCCGTGATGGTGATGTCCTGCAGCTGGTCGCGGCCGTGGTGGGCGCTCATCAGCGATTCCGAGCGCGACTCGGTGTACTTCACCGGCTTGCCCAGGCGGCGAGCCACCAGCGTGCACAGCACTTCCTCCGGTGTCACCTGCAGCTTGCCGCCGAAGCCCCCACCGACGTCCGGCGCGATCACGCGGATCTTGTGTTCGGCGATTCCGAGGGTGAGGGCGAGCATCGTCCGCAGAATGTGAGGGATCTGCGTGGCCGACCACATGGTGAAACCGTCCCCGACGGGCTGGACGACGGTGGAGCGAGGTTCCATGAACGCCGGGATGAGTCGCTGCTGGACGAAGCGCCTGCGAACCGTCACCTCGGCCGCGGCCAGGACGTCCTCGATCGGTTGCCCGGTGCCGGCCGCACCTGACTCGAAGGTCCACGTGTAGGACTTGTTCGATTCGGTGTGCGCGTGTACCCGGTCGGCACCCTCGGCCAGCGCCTGCTCCATGTCCAACACCACGGGCAACGGCTCGTAGTCGATCTCGATGGCCTCCAGAGCATCCTGGGCCGAGCTCTTGTCGCGGGCGACCACGATGGCGACGGCTTCGCCCACGTGGTTGACCGTGTCGACGGCGATGCTCGGATGGCCCGGGTTGACCATGTCGGGCGTGACCGGCCACGCGCAGGGGATCGTGCCTTGGACGTCGGCGAAATCGGCTCCGGAGAAGGCCGCGATCACGCCGGGCCGACCCCGCGCGGCGGAGACGTCGACAGCGCTGATCCGGGCGTGTGCCATCGGGCTGCGCAGGATGGCCAGGTGCAGCATTCCGGGCAGTGTGAGGTTGTCCGTCCACGTCGTGCGCCCGGTCAACAGGTGGGCATCTTCCTTACGGCGCCGGGGATTTCCGATCTCGGAAGTGACCGGACGCTCGCTGAGGGCCGTCATGCCGGCGCTGCGCTGGTCAGGCCGGCGGCGGTGGCGGCCGCGGCTTGGACGGCAGTGACGATGTTCTGGTAGCCCGTGCAGCGGCAGAGGTTGCCCTCCAGGCCCTCGCGCACCTCGGCCTCGGACGGCGCAGGGTTCTCGCGGAGCAGGTCGCAGGCGGCCAGGATCATTCCCGGCGTACAGAATCCGCACTGCAGCGCGTGCGCTTCGTGAAAGGCCTGCTGGACCGGATGCAGGGTGCCATCGGCGGCGGCGAGTCCCTCGATCGTGGTCACAGAACGTCCATCGGCCTGGATCGCCAAAACCGAGCAACTCTTCACACTGCGGCCGTCGAGCAACACGGTGCAGGCACCGCAGTTGCTGGTGTCGCAGCCGACCACCGTGCCGACCTTGCCGAGCCGTTCTCGCAGGTGGTGCACGAGCAGGGTTCTGGGCTCTACCTCGTCGCTGTACTCCACTCCGTCGACCGTCACGTTCACCCGTGGCATGGGTCCTCCTGGCTCGGCGATCTTGTGTTGTGCATCACAGACAACTGCCGATTCCCGCGCAGCGCAAGATCTTCACAGGACCGGTCGCGAAGCGCCGAGATTCACGGCACGCAGCGAGTACCGCGGATGCGGAGTCCTTCGGGCTCAGAGAGCTCGTTCGCGGTGGATAGGGCCGGAGATGCGCCGCAACTCAGAACCTGTTCCACCCCACTTCTCGGCGATGATCTCAGCAGCGATCGACATCGCGGTCTCCTCGGGCGTGCGGGCGCCGATGTCGAGTCCTATCGGAGCGTGCAGCCGGGACAGCTCGTCCTCGCTCAGTCCCCGATCACGCAGCTGGGCGAGTCGGTCGTCGTTCGTGCGCCGCGATCCCATCGCCCCGACGTAGGCCAGGGGCATCCGCAGCGCCAGTTCCAGCAGCGGCACGTCGAACTTCGGGTCGTGGGTGAGCACGCAGACGACGGTCCGCTCGTCCACCTCGGTATCGGCGAGATAGCGATGCGGCCACGCCACGACGACCTCGTCCGCCTGCGGAAAACGCCGCCCGGTGGCGAAGACCGGCCGGGCGTCGCACACCGTGACCCGGTAGCCCAGGAACGATCCCATCCGGGCCACCGCGGCGGCGAAATCGATCGCTCCGAAGACGATCATCCGGGGACGGGGGGCATAGCAGGCGACGAACACCCCGATCGTGTCCACCCGCCGCTCGCCCTCGGTACCCAGCCGAAGCAGCGACGTCCGGCCCTGATCCAGCAGCCCGCGCGCATCGTCGCGGACCGCGTCGTCGAGCCGATCCGACCCCAGGCTCCCCGAGACCGAATCTGCTCGCACGATCAAACGCCGTCCACGCAAGGGGGCCGGCGCGTCGACGATCGTGGCCACGGCGACCGGACGTCCGGAGGCGATGTCCTCGGCGATCTCGGCCAACTCGGGAAAGGCCTGCACGGAGACCTGCTCCACGAAGATGTCGATCACGCCGCCGCACGTCAGCCCCACCGCGAACGCATCGTCGTCGCTGACGCCGTAGCGCTGCAGCACCGGCTGCCCGCTCTCCCGGACTTCGGTGCCCAGTTCGTACACGGCGCCCTCTACGCAGCCGCCCGACACGCTGCCGCTCGCGGTGCCCTCGCCGTCGACCAGCATCGACGCCCCGGGCTGCCGAGGCGCCGAACTCCAGGTCTGAACCACGGTGGCCAACGCGGCCGGGGTTCCGGACTTCCACGCCAGCAACAGCTCGTCCAGTACGTCACGCATGGGCGATCACCTCGACCAGTTCCTCCAACGCTGCGAAGGTGTGTCCGGCGACCAGAACGTCGAGGTGCGGCAGCGCCGCCTGCATGCCTGCCGTCACCGGAGCGAAGCCGTCCTTGCCCTTGTGGGGGTTCACCCAGACCACGGTATGCGCCAAGCGTTCGAGGCGGGCAAGTTGGCGCTGCAGCTCAGCCGGGTCGCCCCGTTCCCACCCGTCGGAGCAGAGCACGACGACCGCCCCGCGCGCCATGCCCCGCTGGCCCCAGCGATCCAGAAAGGCTTTGAGCGTGTCGCCCAGACGCGTGCCGCCACTCCAGTCAGGGACGGTCAGCCCGGCGGCGCGCAGCGCCTCATCGGGGTCGCGGCGGCGCAGCGGCCGGCTGATCCGGGTCAGCCGGGTCCCGAGGGTGAACACCTCGGTGCTCGCCGGGGCTACCCGGATGGCGGCGTGCCCGAACCGCAGCAGTGGGTCGGCGTAGGGCGTCATCGAACCGCTCACATCGATGAGCAGGATCAGGCGGCGAGGGCGGGTGCGATGCCGTCGATGCGCGAGCGGACCCGGCTCGCCTCCGTTGCTCAGTAGCCGTCGCACCGTGGCTGCTCGATCAACCCCGCCCCGTGAAGCCGGAGCCTGGCGTCGCGACCGGCGTCGGGCAACCCGTGGCGCGAGCAGGCCGAAGAGGCGGCGCAGTTCCTCCCGTTCCCCGGGGCTGAGCTCGGCCAGGTCACGGGATCGAAGAACCTCCCGGCGGCTGGCTCTCGAGGCCACGGTGTCGCTCTCGTCGGTGTCGGCGCCGACGGCGGAGGTGTCCAGCTCGAAGGGCGCCGGCCGACCGACGGTCGCGACCGCGCGCTGCCGCCGGGCACTGCCGGCCTCCCGGTCACCGAAGAACAGGGCGAAGGCCGCGTCGTAGCGGTCGATGTCATCGGGCCCGCCGCACAAGGTGAGCCGGCCGGCCCAGTAGGTATCGCCCGGATCGAGCACGTCCAGCTCGGACACGGCCCGGATCATGGCCTGGACCCGCTCCTGGCTCGCCGAAACGCCGGCTGCGCGCAGCGTCCGGGCGAAGGTGAGTAACACCTCCACCACGTCCCTGCGCAGCACGAGCGGCGGATCAGGTGTCATCGGGCTCAGCCGGCCAGTTGCGCCAGCACGGTCTCACGGATCCGGCTGGCATCCTCGGCGTACTTCAGGACGGCCCCGAGCGTGATCGCCGCCCGCTCAGGATCCAGCGTCCGGGCCCCGAGCAGATGCAACGCATGGGTCCAGTCCAGGGACTCGGCGACTCCTGGAGGTTTGAGCAGATCCAGCTCACGCATGCGAGCGACCGCCGCCGCCACCTCGCTCGTCAGCTGCTCACTGGCTTCGGGTAGGCGGCGCCGCAGAATCGCCACCTCCTGCTCGAAACGTGGATGCGCCAGCCAGTGATACAGGCACCGGCGTTTGAGCGCGTCGTGGACCTCCCGGGTCCGGTTCGAGGTCAGCACGACCAGCGGCGGCTCCTCGGCCACGATCGTGCCGATCTCGGGAATGGTCACCGAGTGCTCGGCCAGTACCTCCAACAGGAACGCCTCGAACTCGTCGTCGGCGCGGTCGATCTCGTCGATCAGCAGTACGCACCCGGGCTCCTCGATCGCCTGCAGGATCGGGCGCGCGAGCAGGAACCGCCGGTCGTAGAGGGAGCGTTCGAGGTCCTGCGGATCGCTGATGCCGCCGGCCTCGGCAGCCCGCAGGTGCAGGATCTGGCGCGGGAAGTCCCAGTCGTACAAGGCCTGGGAGACGTCGATGCCCTCATAGCACTGCAGCCGGATCAGCCGCCGGTTCAGCGTGGCGGCGAGTGCTGCGGCCAGACTCGTCTTGCCCACGCCCGCATCGCCTTCGAGGAACAGCGGCCGATGCATCCGCAGCGCCAGGTACGCGGCAGTGGCCAGCCCGTCGTCGGCGAGGTAGTCGTGGGCATCGAGCCCGGCACGCAGCGTGGCCGGGTCGATCACCTCAGGCGACACAAGATCCATCGCATCAGCATGACCGGTGCCTCGGTTGCACGCCACCGACACACGGGGGAGGGCCGCGTCCATCACGAAGCCGTACGGTATGCGCCATGGAACCGGTCTATTCCTCCGTCGTCAGCATTGCTCGCGCCGTCTTCGCGATCGAGGGCCTGAAGTTCACGATCCACGGCGCCGAGAACGTTCCGAGGAGCGGCGGTGCGGTCATGGCGATCAACCACACCGGCTACATGGACTTCACCTATGCCGGACTCGCGGCACGTCCCTCGGGACGGCTGGTGCGGTTCATGGCCAAGGACGAGGTGTTCCGGCACCGGATCTCCGGCCCGCTGATGCGCGGCATGCACCACATCCCCGTGGACCGCAACGCGGGCGCGAGCTCGTTCCGGGAGGCGGTCACCGTACTCAAGGCCGGGGAGATCGTCGGCGTGTTCCCCGAGGCCACGATCTCCCGCTCGTTCGAGCTCAAGGAGTTCAAGTCCGGAACGGTGCGGATGGCGGCGTTGGCCGGCGTGCCGATCCTGCCGACCGTGATCTGGGGATCTCAGCGGGTGTGGACCAAAGACCACCCCAAGCGTCTCGGACGCAGCAACATTCCGATCATCCTCAGTGTGGGGGAGCCGATCACGGTCGGCCGTCGCGACGACGCGGAGCTGGCCACCAAGCAGCTGATCACCCGGATGACCGAGCTCCTGCACGCTGCGCAGGCGGAGTATCCGCCGCTCACGGGCGAGGAGCTGAAGTTCCTGCCGGCCCGACTGGGGGGAACCGCGCCGACTCCTCAGGAGGCCGAGGTACTCGATGCCGCCGAGGCGGCGGCCCGCGCAGCCCGTAGGGCCGCCCGCGAGAACGGTACGTCCACCGGAGCCTAGGCCGACGGGGCATCGGCCGGTGGGATGGTCCTCATCCTTTGCTGGGCGGTTACCGGCGGGTACGGTCGGGCGCAGCCTCGACCACCCTCCGGAGGACCGCGTTGACCAGCACCACGACCATCGCCAGCACGATGCAGGACGACTTCCAGCTGACCATTCCGGCGATCCTGCGGCACGGCTCGACGGTCAACGGCCGCAGCGAGTGCGTGACCTGGCTCGGTAACCGCGCCCGGCACACAAGCTACGCCGAGATCGCCCGCAATGCCGAGCGCTTGGCGGCGGCGCTGACGGCCCTCGGGATCGAAACCGGTGATCGGATCGGCACGTTCTGCTGGAACAACCAGGAACACCTCGAGGCCTACTACGCGGTGCCCGGTATGGGCGCCGTCCTGCACACGCTCAACATCCGGTTGCCTGTCGCGCAGGTCGCTCACGTCGTCAACCACGCCGAGGACCGGATGGTCATCGTCGACGGCACGCTGCTCCCGCTGTTCGCCCAGGCGGTGCCCGAACTCACCACGGTCGAGGCCGTCATCGTGGTCGGCGCGGGCGACGTCTCTGTGCTCGGAGCGATGCGGGTGCTGCATTACGACGAACTGCTCGCCGGACAGGAGCCCGGGTTCGACTGGCCCAGTGTGGACGAGAAATCACCGGCGCTGATCTGCTACACCTCCGGGACGACCGGCGACCCCAAGGGCGTCGTCTATTCGCACCGATCCACCTTCCTGCACGCGCTCTCCGGTCAGGCGGCCACGCTGACCGGAGCGACCGACGCCGACCGGATCCTCACTTTCGTGCCGATGTTTCACGTCAACGCCTGGGGTATCCCGTACGGCGCGTTCATGTCGGGTGCGACCTTGCACATGCCCGGACCTTTCATGACGCCGGAGCCGATCTGCGCCTTCGTGCGGGCCGAACGGTCGACCCTGGCCGCCGCGGTCCCGACGATCTGGCAGGGCATCCTGCAGTACGGCCAGCAGCACGACATCGACCTGTCCTCGCTGCGTATGGGCACCTCCGGTGGTGCGGCCGCCCCGCGATCGTTGCTCGAGACGTTCGAGAATCGCTACGGTCTGCGGATCATCCAGGGCTGGGGCATGACCGAGACCTCTCCGGTCGGCGGCATGGCTCACCCGCCGGCCGGCGTCGAGCTCGGAACGGCCGAGGAGATGGACTGGCGGACCAAATCCGGCCGGGTCACCGCCGGCGTCGAGATGCGCATCACCGACGACAGCGGCGCTGAGCTGCCCTGGGACGGTCGTTCCGTGGGTGAGATCGAGGTGCGCGGCCCATGGATCACCGGGGCCTACCACCGCGACCCGGCACCGGGAAAGTTCCACGACGGCTGGCTTCGGACCGGGGACATCGGCACCATCGACGATCGCGGTTACTTCCAGATCACCGATCGTTCCAAGGACGTCATCAAGTCCGGAGGCGAATGGATCTCCTCGGTGGAACTGGAGAATCTGCTGGCCGGCAGCCCCGACGTCCTCGAAGCCGCCGTCATCGGCATTCCCGACCAGAAGTGGTCCGAGCGTCCGCTGGCCTGCGTAGTGCTCGCAGAGTCCGCCGTTTCCGACGCGGCGACGATCTCGGCCGCCCTCGCCGAGTACCTCGTAGGCAAGGTGGCCCGCTGGCAGGTACCGGAGAACTGGGCGTTCATCGGCGAAGTCCCCAAGACGACCGTCGGAAAGTACGACAAGAAGGTACTGCGGGCCAGGTACTCAGCCGGCGAGCTGGACGTCCTGCGACTTCGCGACTGACGCCTCGGCCACATTCTGCCCGGGCCGTCGCGACACGAGTCGTCCGCGCCGGACACAATGGCCGCATGCCCGATCGCCCGACCTCGTCCGCAGGCCAGACGCCCACCGTGCCGCCCCGCTGGTTCACCGAGGCGATCGCGAAGGCCGCCGAAGTCTGTTCGATCGAGGTCGACGGCGTGCCCATCAACTACCGCGCCTGGGGACGTCCCGCCGCCGAAGGCGTGCTGCTCATCCACGGTGGTGCCGCCCATGCCCGCTGGTGGGATCACATCGCGCCACTACTGACCTCCGGGCGCCGCGTACTGGCCGTCGACCTGTCCGGCCATGGCGACAGCGGGCGCCGGGACAGCTACTCGTTGCCCGCCTGGGCCGACGAGGCGATGGCGGTGGCCCGCGCCGGTGGCATCAGCGCAGCGCCGGTGATCGTGGGTCACAGCATGGGCGGCTTCGTCGCCCTCACCGCCGCCCGGCTCTACGGGTCGGCGATCGAAGGAGTCATGACCATCGACTCACCGGTTCGGGAGCTGACGCCTGAGGAGCAGGCTGCGCGAAGGGGCGTGTTCCGCCGGCTGAAGGTTCATCCGAGCAAGGCCGAGGTCATCGCCCGCTGGCGCCCGGTGCCCGAGCAGGATGTGGTTCTGCCCTACATCGCCGCACATATCGCCGAACACTCCGTCCGGCCGCTGGAGGACGGGTGGAGCTGGAAGTTCGACCCGGCGATCTTCACGCGCGGAAGCGGGATGTCTCCGGGGCTGCTGACCAGGCTCGAATGCCGGGTCGCGGTCTTCCGCAGCGAGTACGGACTGCTGTCCTCGGCCATGACGGATGTGATGTATGACCGGTTGGGACGGCTGGCGGCCACCATCGAGTTCCCGGCCGCTGGACACGCGGTGATGCTCGACCAACCGTTGGCGCTCGTGACCGCGATCCGCACTCTGCTGGCGGACTGGGAACATTCGGTGTCGTTGTCCGAGGCGGGTCCGGCCCCGGCTGACAGCGCAGGCCGGTGAACAGTTCGCCCCAGCGGATTCTGGCGCGGCTGGCCGAGGCCGTGCGCGCCGCTCACGATCAGGACGCGACCGCGTTCGCAGCGGCCGTCACCGAGTTGGAATCCCTCGACCTGGAACGGGTTTCCCTGGCTCTGGCCGAGTCGCTGCGGCAGGCCCTGGAGGAACTGCATCCCGATGGACTGGCCGGCGATGATGTCCGCGAGGCGCTCGAACACTGCGTGCGGTCGGTCTCGGCGTGGTGGCCGCAGCTCGCCGTCGAAGCGCTCATCGCCACGTACACCGCCGCACTCGGCATGTCCGATCCCGAGTCCGAACAGGCCGGGTCCTCGCGGCTGGTCCTGGTGACGGCGGGGTTGCTGGCCCTCGCCGACCTGCTCAGCGACCGGGCCGCACTCGCCCCCGGCTATCTGCAGGCGGGCCTGGCCGAGATCGAGCGGGCCGAAACGATGGAAATGCCCTAGGGCTGCAGGTCGTCCAGTTCGCGCCGGACGTTGGCGCGAGCGGACTGCTCCCAGCGTCGGAAAGCCACCGGGGTCCGGTACAACCGCTCATGAGCGAGCAGTCCCTGCAGGACGGCCGCCCGGCCCTGTCGCCATTGCTGATCGCTCACGTGGGCGTACTCGCGGCGCACCGCCGTCCGGTAGCGCTCGTAGTCCGGCTCCTCGGCCGCGAGGACGGCCAGGTCGGCGTCCATCAAGATCAACGCGACCGTATCCAGCGGGTCCGGATCGTGATCGGTAGTCGCCAGGATGAGGTCACCGACGCGCGCCACCGAGCCGGCACCGACACCGGCGATTCGCAGTGCCGCGCGCGCCCACTCGGCGCTGGCGGCCTCGTCCGCGCCGGGGCGCCCGTCGTAGACCACGTCGTGCCCGCACGCGGCCAGCACGAGTTCGGCACCGGAGTCGGGCCCGATCCCGGTCTGGTGGGCCAGGTCCAGTACGTCGCGCAGCACCTGCTCGATGTGCGCGAGTCCGTGATAGTGGCGATCAGCCTCCCGGTACCGGTCGGTCAGCTCGCGCGCCGATCTGGTCGCGACGAGGCGGTCACCGTCGAGGGCAACGATGGCGTCCACCCACGCCTGCTCAACAGCCTTCATGCGGAGATTGTGCCCTGGCTGGTGGCGTGACGAACGGCGCGGGCTCAGTCCTCCTCGGGTCGCCGGTAGCCGAAGAACGAACGCTTCTTGATCAGCGCGGCGACCTCGCCGGGCACCATCGACTCCCACAGCGTGTCACCGGAGGCGATCCGTTTGAGCACGTCTCGGCTCAAGATCGGCAGGTACTCGGGCTTGTAGTTGTCCAGCGCCACGAAGCTGCCGCGGCCGGAGAGGTAGTCGTAGAGCGGCTGAAGCTCGGGGCTGACCCGCACGTTGTCGATGTCGACGACGGCTCCTTCGCGCAGCATCGGGTAGACGAAGAGCTTGAGTTCGTTCTTGAACATCCGGCCGAAGCTCTCCAGGATCCCGCCGGGCAAGCGGGCATGGGTGGACTCGTCGAAGAGATCGAGCAGGCTGGGCACGCCCATGACGATCCCGATCCGTCCATCGGTGCGCCAGGAGAGGTAGGCGGCGAGCCGGTGGTACTCGACATAGTCCGAGATGAGCACCGTCATGCCGCACGCGGCGAGCAGATCGGCCCGGGCGAGGAAGTCACGGCGGTCGATGGCGGTGCCGCCGGCGAGCAGGTTGGCCATCGTCAGTTCGGTCAGCATCAGGATGTCTCGCCCGGCGACGGCGGGCTCGGCCTCGAACTTGGCCAGGGCCGACTCGAGCATGTCCAGGTTGACGACCGTCGGCGGGCGGAAGCTGCCGCGCTCGACCAGAATCGCCTTCTTGCGCAGGACTTCGCTGGGTTGGAGCACGTCACGATCGGGACTGAACATGGCGGCGCCCGACAGCCCGACCTGCACCAGCTTCAGCGCCATCAGTCGGTTGTCCACGCCGCGAAACTCGATTCCCTTCAACTCGATCATGTCGATCTCGATGCGGCCGGTCGTCAGCCGGTCCAGCAGGCTCTCGACGAGAGCGTCGGGTTCGTGGTGCTGGAAGAACGCGCCGTGGAGCAGGTTCACCCCGACGATCCCGAGCGCTTCCTGCTGCAGGGACGCCTCGTTGTCGAGCATCCGCACGTGCAGGATGATCTGGCTGGGCTCGTCGTGAACGTGCGACTGAAACTTGACGCCCATCCAGCCGTGGCACTCGTTGCCGCCACGGTAACTTCGCGCGACGACCGTGTCGGCGAAGGCGAAGAAGGCGTTGCTGTCGCCTCGTTCGGCCTCGAGCCGGTCGAGGTTGAGCTGGAACTCCAGATCGAGCATGGCCTGCAAGCGACCCTTGGAGACGTAGCGGTCGGACTTGCCGTACACCGCGTCGCTGACTGCCATGTCGTAGGCGGAGATCGATTTGGCCACGGTGCCGGCGGCGCCGCCGGCCCGGAAGAACCACCGAGCGACTTCCTGCCCGGCGCCGATCTCGGCGATGGTGCCGTACCAGCGAGGGTCCAGGTTGATCCGCAGTGCTTTGGACAGCGTGTCGGTGCCTGGTTCCATGCCTGGACCTCCTCGCACGATGCCCGTGAGCGGGCCGGGTCGGACCGCAGGCTGCGCCGACAGGCTAAACCGGCTAGGTTTCCAGCGGTAGCCCGCGCACCAGATCCGGACCTTTCGGACCACACCGGGCGGTAGGACGAGCCGACGCGGACGGAGGGACAGCCCCGATGAGCCAGACCGTGAACTCTGCCGAGCGCGAGACGGTCGACGGTGAACCGGGTCCGGCTGTGGAGCCGATCGGCCCGCGGCGGGTCGACAAGTTCGCCCGCCGCCGAGCTGAGCTGGCCGGCGCCGCTTTGCAAACCCTGTCCGAGTTGGGCTATGCGCGCACGAGTCTGCGCGAGATCGCCCAGAACTCCGATTTCTCTCACGGTGTCCTGCACTACTACTTCGCCGACAAGGTCGATCTGATCACCGAAGGTGTCCGGCAGTACAAGGCCGACTGCGTGCAGCGATACGACGCGGTCGTCGCCGGGTCCAGGACCGCGGACGAGCTCCGCTCGAGGTTCGGCCGCGCGATGGCTGACACCCTTCGCCGCGATGCTCCGATGCACCAGCTCTGGTACGACCTGCGGACCCAGAGCTTTTTCGAGCCTTCCTTCCGTGCCGACGTCGCCGAGATCGACGCCAGCCTGCTGGCCATGATCTGGCGAATTGTCAGTCGATACTGTGAGCTGATCGAGCGCGCCGCCACGGTTGAGCCTCCGGTGGCCTACGCCCTGTTCGACGGCCTGTTCCAGCAGGCGTTGCTGCAGCGGGTGATCGGGGAGGAGGAGGTCGCCTCCCGGCTGGAAGGAAACGTCAGGGCGCTGCTGGCCTCGCTCGTCGCCGGCTGAGCCCCTCAGCTGTGCTGCCCTCGTGCCGATCAGGGCGAGGTGAGTACCCCGACCCTGGGCGCGTGCCTCATCGTGGCGGATGAGACGGCCTGCCTCGAGAACGCGCTGAACTCCGTTGCCGATCACGTCGACGAGATCGTGGTCGTCCACACCGGAGTCCGCGCTGCCACGGTCGAGACGGCCGCTCGCTACGGCGCCACGATCGTCTCCGCACCATGGCAGCAGGATTTCGCCGCGGCGCGAAACCTTGCGCTGAGCTTCTGTCGTTCGGAGTGGGTGATCAGCCTCGATGCGGATGAAACCGTCGCCGCGCTGGCCGGTGGCCCGTTCGGATTGCGCAGCACGCTGGCGCAGCTCCCCGAGACGGTGACCGCGCTCGCCGTGCCGATCGGCAACTCAGGCGGCCCCGACGCCCGTGGGCTGGCCGGCCATCACGAACTGAAACTCTGCCGGCTCGGAGCAGTCCGGTGGAGCGGGCGCGTGCACGAGCGTCTGGTCACCGAGACCGGGAGCGAGCCGGAGTTTCGGCTGATTCCCGCCGAGGTTCTGGCCCTGGTGCATCACGGCTACCCCGACGAAGAAACGGTACGAGCCAAGGCCGCCCGCAACGCCGAACTCGCGCGGTTGCAGCTGGCCGACCTCGAAGCGGCCGGTGCCCCGCCCGCGGCGTATGCGGCCGCGTTGCTCGATCTCGGACGCAGCCTGCTGGGCAGTGGGCGCACCCCGGCGGCCATCGAGTGTTTCGAAGGCGTGCGGGCCCTGGTGCGCAACGGAGGGTGCTGGCTGTGGGCGACCGACTTCCTGGCCCGGATCGCGCTGGGCCAACATCGATTGGACGCGGCCGCCGGTTTGATTCGCCAACTGTCCAGCCGCGGTGCGGACACCGAGTACTGCGACTTCCTGCGCGCTCAAGTACTGGCCGAGCGCGGGGAACTGCAGGCCGCGGCGAGCGTCGCAGCGGGCATCTCGCGGCTCACCGACGTCGGAGGCAACGTGCTTGCCTCGCAAGCCTTGGACGCTCTCCGGGCCGAACTTGCCCAGGCGCTGCACGCGGCATAGGAACGGGCGCGGGAGTCAGTCGGCAGGTCCGTCAGCGGAGGCCACCGACCAAGCCGCACGCGCTCCGGATGCGGGATTGGGCACAAAGTGACAGGCTGATCACGGATCGTCAGATTCAGACAAGCGTGACACTTGGTCGGAGGTGCGGTTTTGGGCGCCCTTTCCCTCGACACGTCCGAGACATGCGGCGGAGCCGGCGACTCGGTTCGTCGACCGGACGAGCTGGATGAGCAGATCGAGCGGCTGCTGCACACCGCGCGCGTGCATCTGGACATGGACGTGGCCTGGGTGACGCAGTTCATCGCGGGCGACCAGATCGTCCGGGTGATCAGCGGCGCGGCCGACTCCCTGCCTGTTCGGCCGGGCAGCGTGGTACCGCTGGAGCACACGTTCTGCGTCCGGGTCGTGTCCGAGGTACTTCCCAACGCGATTCCGGACGCCCGAACGCACCCGCTCACCCGCGATCTGACCATCACCGGGGCGCAGGCGATCGGTGCCTACATCGGTGTGCCGTTGCGAGAGGCAAGCGGCGAACCCATGGGGATGCTCTGTTGTCTGGCCGGGACCGCCCGACCGGCCCTGAACCAGGATTCCGTCCACTTTCTCGAACTCATGGCGCAGTTGATCAGCGGCTTCGTGCACGGTGAGCGCATACCGCGCCATCTGGTCAGCGCGCCGGACGAGGCCGCGGCTGTGCGGGAGATCGTGCGCAGTCAGGACCTACGGATGGTGTTCCAGCCGGTCGTGCGGCTACGGGACAATCATGCCGTCGCGTTCGAGGCGCTGGCCCGTTTCGACGGTGACCTTTTCGCAAGCCCTGCCCACGCCTTCGCGGCCGCGCACCGGATCGGTCTCGGATCGGAGCTGGAGCAGTTGGCGATCGATCGCGCGATCTCGGACTGTCACGACCTGCCTGAAGACAGCCGGCTCACCGTGAACGTCAGCGCTGAGGCACTGGTTCAGCCGCGGGTGCAGGAGGCCGTGCTCGGCCGGTTGAGTTGCGGGCTGACCGTCGAACTCACCGAGCACACCGAGATCCACGACTACGATCGGGTACGCGACGCGATCGGGCGTCTGCGGGGCGCGGGGGTGGCCCTTGCCGTCGACGACGCAGGCGCCGGGTTCGCGAGCCTGCGCCACATCCTGCAGTTGCGCCCCGACGTGATCAAGCTCGATATCGACATCACGCGTGATGTGGACACCGATCCGTACCGCCACTCCCTGACCCGTTCGCTCGCGGGATTCGCCCGTGACATCGGCGCGATGCTGGTCGCCGAAGGCGTGCAGACGCCGGCTGAGCACCGGTGTCTGATCGAGCTGGAGGTCGAATACGCCCAGGGTTTCTACTACGGACGCCCCGAACCGGCCCAGGCCTGGCGGACCGGCGACCTGCAGCTCATCTAGCCCGCCGAACCGCATTCCCGCCCGCGTGGCGCGGTCTCAGCCCGAATCGGGGTGGGGCCAGCGCAGTTCGGTCTCGCGGAGCAGAAGGTAGGTCGCAACGTCCAGCCCCGCGCGGGCGGCGGCGGCGCGTACCGAGGGATGGTGTGTGTCGTAGCGCTCCCGCGCCCGCGCCGGCGCATCATGCGCTGCGCGCCGATTGCGGTGGATCGAAGTTCTGACACTCATCGTGGCCTCCCTGGCGTGTCTGGCGTCCCTGGCGTCTCGCTCAGCAGACCACGAGGCTCCGACACTTTTGGCTGGTCAGCGGCCGGCGCGGCTGGGTACCTCCTGCAACATGAAGCTGTTGCCGTCAGGATCGACCAGCGCGGCGAAGGTGCCGAAGTCCGCCCCGCTCGGATCGGGCCCGGGAACCTGTCCGGCGGCCGTGAAATGGAACGGCTCACCCACGTCGACGCCGCCGCCCTGCAGCGCGGCGCGGGCCGCGGCCATGTCGCTGACGACCAGGTGCAGACCGTTGAGCGTCCCGGCGGCGTCTGGATTGTGCATCAGGCTGATCGAGCACGCCGAGCCCGGCGGGGTCAGCTGGACCACCCGGAAATTCTCGCCGCGATGGTCCACGTCGAGCCGGAAACCGGCCCGCACGTAGAAGTCCTTCGCGACATCCACATCGGACACCGGCAGGACGACGAGCTCGAGTTTGAAGTCCATCGGGTCTCCTTGTGGTGGGTTGGGGTCGCCAGAGCGTACCGACAAACTCGGTCACGGCGACCGCCGCCGCACCGCGAGCCGGTAGGTTGCTGCTGTGCCAGCGCCCCGTCCTACGCGGTCGCGTCGAACGGTGTCCGCCGAGGTACTGGCTGAGGTCGCCGCCGGCGGCGCCGCCGATGCCGGAGGCGTGGCCGTGGAGCTGCTGGCCGACTTCCTGCCTGCGCTCGTCGACGCAGTCACCAGCGGAAAGCCGCTCTCCCGTCGGCAGATGACGGCGTATCAGGCGATCGGTGGCCACGCGGCGCGGCAAGGTGTGGCCCTGCGGGCATTGCTCGATCTGTACCTCTCGGCCGGCTGGCGTCTGTGGCGGCGGCTACCGGCGGTGGTCGACGCCGCCCGCGACCCTGACGCCGTGGTCGTCGCCGGTGAGGTCATGCTGCACGCGGTTGACGATGCCGTCGCAGCCCTGACCGAGGGCTATCAACTCGCGCGCCGGACGCTGGTCCGCGTCGAGGAGTCAGCTCGACGCGAATTCATCGACGACCTGCTGACCGGGGGCACCGATGTCGCGGGGTTGCTCGAACGTGCCACGGGCTACGGGTTGGACCTGACGGGCCCGCACGCCGTGGCCCTGGTCGCGGCCGAGAGGGTCCTGTCCGACGGGCTAAGCCTGATCGGCATCGTGGAGCGCGCGGTGCTCGGGCGCAAAGGGGACGCCGACACCCTGGTGGCGACGAAGGACGGCCAACTGGTCGTCGTCTTTCCCGCCCCGGACGACGCCGCCGTCGAGCAGGTCGTGACCGCCGTCTGCGCACGGCTCGGTCCACGCGCGCCCCGCGGGGGCGCGCGAGGGAGCCGGCTCGGTGCCTGGCAGTTGTCGGTCGGCCGATCCGGGATCGGACCGCATGGCGTTCTGACCTCCTATCAGGAGGCGCGCGAAGCGCTTACCCTGACCGCGCGGCTCGGGATCACCGAGGCCGTCGTGCGAGCACGGGAGCTGCTCGTCTACCGGGTGTTGTTGCGCGATCGCGAAGCAATCACCGACCTCGTGGTCAGCGTGCTGAGTCCGTTGCGAGCTGCACGTGGCGGCGCCAGCCCGCTGTTGGACACCGTGATCGCGTATTTCGGCACCGGTTCGAACACGGCCGCTACTGCGCGATCACTGCAGTTGTCCGTCCGGGCCGTGAGCTACCGGCTCGAACGTGTTCAGAGCCTTACCGGGCTGAATCTGTCGCGTCCGGCGGACCAATTCGCGCTGAACGTCGCCGTGCTCGGGGCCAAGCTGCTCGGCTGGCCCGAGGACGAGATGGGCACGAGCTTGCCGTAAGCCGGCAACGGAGTTGGTGCGAACACGTCCCGGTTCGGCTCCGGCGCGTGCGCGGACCGATCGGCAGTCTGGAGTCAACGGCGTCCGACCGGTCGCCGCCGATCGCACCAGAGCGCCTCAGGGGGGCCGGCTGATGAGCATTCTCAACCACGGTGACCGCACCGACCAGGACGCGAGGCTCCGATGACCGTTCCCGTCTGGGCCTGGGCGGTCTTCGCATCCGTCGTCCTGGCCATGCTCGCTCTCGATCTGCTCGCCCACCGCCGTGCGCACGTCGTCGAGTTCGCCGAGGCGGCCCGCTGGAGTGCGGTCTGGGTGGGAGTCTCGCTGGTGTTCGCCCTGGTCGTGGGTCTGACTCTGGGAAGCACCGCCGGGGTGGAATTCACGACCGCCTGGCTGTTGGAGAAGTCGCTGTCGGTGGACAACCTGTTCGTCTTCGCCCTCATCTTCGGCTACTTCAAGGTCCCTCGGGCCTACCAGCATCGGGTGCTGTTCTTCGGTGTTGTCGGCGCGCTGCTCTTCCGCGGTGTGTTCCTGGCCCTCGGGGTGGCCGTCGTCAGCCGGTTCACGGCGGTGCTGTTCGGCTTCGCCGCCGTCCTGCTCTACAGCGCGTATTCCCTGTTGAAGGGCGGCGACCAGACCTACGATCCCGGCTCCAGCCTCGCGGTCCGAGTGTTGGGCAAGCTCGTCCCGGTGGCCGATGACTATCAGGGAACCAGCTTCTTCATCAAGCAAGCGGGTCGTCGGGTCGCGACCCCCTTGTTCGCGGTCGTCGTGGCCGTCGAGGCCGCTGACCTCGTCTTCGCGGTAGACAGCGTGCCGGCTGTGCTGGCGGTCAGCGACGATGCCTTCATCGTCTACAGCAGCAACGCCTTCGCCATCCTCGGCCTGCGCGCGTTGTACTTCCTGCTCGCCGGTCTGCTGGAGCGCTTTCACCAGCTGTCGCGGGGCCTGGCCGTGATCCTCGGCTTCATCGGGGTGAAGCTCACCCTGCAGGCCGGGCACAAGGTGATACACCCAGCCATCCCCGAGATCGGTTCGGTGATCAGCCTCGCCGTGATCGTCGCGGTGCTGGCCGGCGCTGTCGGGCTGAGCCTGCTGCGCCCTGCGACCGGGCGGGCATGATGGGCAGTTCACGAGCGGGGGAGCAGCGACCGATGCTGAGCATCTATTTCAACCGGACGTACGCCACCGCAACCCATGTGTTCGATCTCCTCCGCGACAATCCGGACCGCAGGCAGGTCCGAATCCTGGCCAGTCACGTGGACCCGGACTCGCCGGTGCTGGCCCGCGCCGACCTCGCCTTCGCCGAGCCGGACCTCACGGGCGAGCACTACATCGAGTGGGCCCTGGACTTCACCGCCCGCCACGGCGTCGACATTTTCGTCCCTCGAGTGGAACAGGCGGTCATCGCGGCCGCGCGGGATCGTTTCGCCGCGGCCGGTGTGGCGGTGTTGGCGCCCTCAGCTCAGGCCATCGCGCACTTCGAGGACAAGGCGGCCACCTACCATGATGCGCAGGCCCGGGGCGTGCCCGTGCCGCCGTTCCACGTGGTGCGCACGGGTCAATCGCTGATCGAGGCCTACGGACGGCTGCGAACGGCTGCGGACCGGGTGATCATGAAGCCGGTCAGTGGTGTCGGGGCCGCCGGGTTTCGTGTGCTGACCGACGAGCCGCTGCTGCTCGGCGACGTGATCGGCCCGTTGGAACCACTCGTCGGCCTCGGTCCGGTGGTGAACGCACTGGACCGTGCCCACGAAGCCGGAACCTCGGTGCCGCCGCTCCTGCTCATGCCGTTGCTTCCCGGGCCGGAGGTGAGCGTGGACGCCCTCTCCGACGACGGCGGCAGGACGGTCGGCAGCGTCGCGCGCAGCAAGGACGGACGCCGGCGGATGATCGTCGAGGACGAGCGGGCCACCGCGATCGCGACAACCTTGATCGGAGCCCACCGGCTCTCGACCCTGTCGAACACGCAGGTCCGATATTGGCAGGCGCCGGGCGACACCGAGCCGCGGCCGTACCTGCTCGAGGTGAACACCCGGATCTCGGGTGGGCTGTTCCAGACCAAGCTGGCGGGGGTGAACCTCGCCTGGTCGGCGGTCCGGATGGCCCTCGGTCTGGAACCCCAGCTCGGGGTGCCGAACACCGGCATCGGCTACACCACGGGCTCTTCGGTGCTGTCCTCCGGCACGGTGTCTGCTGAGAAAGCTCTCCGGTCCGAACACCCGGTGCCCTAGCATCGAGGTGTCCTTCGCACGGTGAACGCATCACCCGGCGCCCGCAACCGGCGGGCGCCCTCATGAAACGGGAGAATCTCGTGGCAGTCAGCCTCACCAAGGGTGGAAACGTCTCACTCACCAAGGAAGCACCAGGTCTGACCGCGGTGACCGTGGGTCTCGGGTGGGACGCGCGTACCACCGACGGCCAGCCCTTCGATCTGGACGCCTCGGCCATCGGTTGCGACGCCAACGGCAAGGTCCTGTCCGACAGCTACTTCGTGTTCTTCAACAACCTCAAGAGCCCCGACGGCGCGATCGAGCACACCGGAGACAACATCACCGGAGAAGGCGAGGGCGACGACGAGCAGCTCAAGGTCAACCTGGTCGCCGTCCCGGCCGGGGTGGACAAGGTCGTGTTCATCGTCTCGATCTACGACGCGGAGAACCGTCGCCAGTCCTTCGGACAGGTACGAAATGCCTTCATCCGCGTCGTCAATCAGGCCGGCGGCGCCGAGATCACTCGCTACGACCTGTCCGAGGACGCTTCCACCGAAACCGCGATGATCTTCGCCGAGCTGTACCGCAGCGGTGCCGAGTGGAAGTTCCGCGCGATCGGGCAGGGCTACGCTTCCGGCCTGTCGGGCATCGCCCGGGACTACGGCGTCAACGTCTGAGCCCGGGCCGTCACCGGCAGGCTCGACGCCGGCGCTCACCGACTCCAAGGAACGGGACGGCCGCGCCCGTCGTTCGGGCTCTAGACAGTCACATAACGGAGGTAATCCAGCATGTCCGTCAGCCTCGCCAAGGGTGGCAACGTCTCTCTGACCAAACAGGCGCCGAACCTGCGCGCCGTCCTGGTCGGTCTCGGGTGGGACGAGCGCACGACGAGCGGGGCGGCCTTCGACCTGGACGCGAGCGCGTTGATGGTCAACGAAGCCGGCCGGATCCTGTCCGATGCGCACTTCGTGTTCTTCAACAACCTCAAGAGCCCGGACGGATCGGTCCAGCACACCGGCGACAACCTCACCGGTAGCGGAGAGGGCGACGACGAGCAGATTCTGGTCGATCTCTCGGTGGTGCCTGCCGACTGCGCCCGGATCGTCTTCCCGGTCTCCATCTATGACGCCGAGACCCGCCGGCAATCCTTCGGCCAGGTGCGCAACGCCTTCATCCGGGTCGTCAACCAGGACGACGGGGCCGAGTTGACGCGCTACGACCTGACCGAGGACGCCTCGGCCGAAACCGCGATGATCTTCGGCGAACTGTACCGCCACGGTGGCGAGTGGAAGTTCCGAGCCGTCGGCCAGGGCTATGCCTCGGGGCTGGCCGGAATCGCCCGGGACTTCGGAGTCAACGTTGGCTGACACGACGCTGCAGCCCCCCACCAACACCGTTGAGTGGGCTGCGTGGCATAACAGGAGTCGAGGAATTCGATGTTGCTGAAAACCTTCGGCGGCGCCTTCGCGGTGACCCTCGTCGGGCTCGTGCTCGCCTTCATCTACGGCGGCACCACCGGCTTGACCGTCGCGGCGATCCTCGGCGTGCTGGAGATCTCGGTCTCCTTCGACAACGCGGTCGTCAACGCCAAGTACCTCGGGCGTCTCAACGCCTTCTGGCAGCGGATGTTCCTCACGGTCGGGGTACTGATCGCCGTGTTCGGCATGCGCCTGCTCTTCCCGGTCGTGATCGTGTGCCTGACGGCGCACATCAGTCCGGCGAAGGCCTACCACCTGGCGATGAACGGCGGCAGCGTTCACACCCCCGGCACGTACGCCCACCTGCTGCACGACGCGCACCCGGCGATCGCGGCCTTCGGTGGGATCTTCCTGCTGACGTTGTTCCTCGACTTCATCTTCGAGGAACGCGAGATCACCTGGCTCAGCTGGCTCGAACTCCCGCTCGCCCGAATCGGCAAGCTCGACCAGATCTCGGTCGTGGTCTCCGGCGTCGTGCTCGTGCTCGCAGCGAACTTCATCGCGCCGGCGAGCAAGACGTCCAGCGTGCTGGTCGCCGGCATCTTCGGCCTGATCGTGTACCTGGTGGTCAACGGCATCGGCGGCTTGTTCGAAGACGACGACGAGGAGGACCCCGACGAGGCGCCCGAAGCGTCGGCCCGGCGTCGGGTCGCTGCCGCCGCCGGTATGGCCGGTCGGGCTGCCTTCGGCGTGTTCCTGTTCCTGGAAGTCCTGGACGCGACGTTCAGCTTCGACGGGGTCATCGGCGCCTTCGCGATCACCTCCGACCCGATCATCATCGCGATCGGTCTGGGCATCGGCGCGATGTACATCCGGTCCCTGACGGTGTTCCTGGTCCGAAAAGGCACCCTGAGCGAGTTCGTCTACCTCGAGCACGGCGCCCACTGGGCAATCGGCTCGCTGGCCGTTCTCTTGCTGTTCACCATTAAGTACGAGGTTCCCGAAGTGGTCACCGGCTTGATCGGTGTCGGATTCATCGGCTTGGCCCTGCTCTCCTCCGTCCTGCGGAATCGACGCAACCGCAGCGACGTATCCGATCTCGAGATCGAATCGGTCCCTGTGTGAGCCGGTGATTGAAGCCGGCGGAAAGGCATCTCATGGCCATCGACTACACCAAGCGACCCGCGGCCCCCTCCGGCATGCCCGTGTCCGACCCGGCAAGCGCGTCAGCCGCAGCTAGCGCTTCCGACACTCCGAGTGCTCCGCCCGTCTCGTTGTCGAAGGTGACCCTGACGAAGGCGGCGCCGACTGTTTCACTGACCAAGCACCAGGGCTCCGGCGGGATCATGCGGGTGAACCTGAACTGGAACGCCCGGTCCGGCTCGGTGGCCAGTGGCCTGTTCAAGCGCAGCGCGCCGGCCATCGACCTCGACCTGGGGTGTCTGTTCGAGTTCACCGACGGATCCAAGGGCGTGGTGCAGGCGCTGGGGCGTGCGTTCAGCGCCAGCCCACGAGGAGTCAGCGAGCCGGTCATCCGGCTGGACGGCGATGACCGTTCCGGAGCGAACAGCGGTGGTGAGAACCTGTTCGTCAACCTCGCCTACGCGGCCCAGATCCGTCGCGTGCTCATCTTCGCCCTGATCTACGAAGGCGCCCCGAACTGGGCCGACGCGGCGGGTGTGGTGACCCTTTATCCGGCCGCGGGGCCGGAGATCGAGGTTCGGCTGGACGAGACCCGCAACGGCGTCCGCAGCTGCGCGATCGCGATGCTGGAATCCAACGGTGCCGAAGTGTCCGTGCACCGCCTCGTCAACTACGTCGACGGTGCCCAGTCCGCGCTTGATCGCGCCTACGGGTGGGGGATGAACTGGTCGCCCGGCCGCAAGTAGGCCTTCGCCGCAGCGAGCCGACGGCCGGCTGCTACCTGCGGTCCGCGGCGACCGGCGCCGGTCGCCGACCACAATGACCGAGACGAGAAGAGGGCACGACCGATGAGTGTGAGCCTGACCAAGGGCCAGAAGGTATCGCTGACCAAGAACAACGGCGGCAGCCTGAGCAAGGTGCGGATGGGCCTGGGCTGGGACGCGGTGCGCAAGCGCGGACTGTTCGGATCCCGCGCGCAAAGCATCGACCTGGACGCCTCGGCGTTGCTGTTCGACAGTTCGGGATCCCTCGTCGACCAGGTCTGGTTTCGCCAGCTGCGCTCGACCGACGGTTCGGTGCAACACACCGGGGACAACCGCACGGGTGCCGGCGAGGGCGATGACGAGTCGATCCGAGTCGACCTGACCCAGGTGCCCCCGAGGGTGAGCACCCTGGTGTTCACCGTCAACTCCTTCACCGGCCAGGACTTCTCCCAGATCGAGAACGCCTTCTGCCGGCTGATCGACGAGACCTCTGGCGACGCCGAGATCGCCCGTTACGACCTGAGCGGTTCCGGCTCGCACACCGCCCAGATCATGGCCAAGCTGTCGCGCGACGGCACCGGCTGGACCATGACCGCACTCGGGATCCCGGCCTCGGGCCGGACTTTCCACGACCTGCTGCCGGCGCTGGCCGGACAGCTCTGAAGGCGGTCGGCCCAGGCGCTGACGTGGCGGTGTCAGCTGCCGGAATTCGCCGCCCCACCCGCCGTCGGTGTTCGCTGTCGGCGGGGCCGCGTGCAATTCGCGGCGCTCGCGCAGGAGAATGGCTAACGTAGCGACCGGGTCGCCGTCGTCGCCGCGAAGGAGAAGGAACGCACATGTCGGAACTCGATCTCGGATCTACGCCTACCGCTGCCCCCACGGCCACTGCGGGTACCAACCCGGGTGCGTTGGTGCTTGCGCCACCGGCGCCGGTAGTCGTGGTGGAGAAGGAACAGGCCCTCGGCGCGATCCCGCTCGATGAGACCAAGAAGAGCGAGCTGCAGACCAAGGCCGCGCAGTTCGTCGAAGGACTGGCCGCCCTGGACCCGCACTCCCCGGAGTTCGCCACGAAGGTCACCCAGATCACGACGATGGGCGACAACGACATGCGCGCCGCCGCGGCGATGTCCAACCGGATGCTCGAGCGACCGGCAGCGGCAATGGGCAAGGGCAAGGGCGGCGGTGACGCGCAGGTCCGGGTGTCCAACACGCTCGTCGATCTGCGGCACACCGTCACCGACCTCGATCCCAACCGGGCCGACCTGTCCGGTGTGAAGAAGGTGATGAAGTGGCTGCCCGGCGGCGACAAGGTGGATCGGTACTTCGACAAGTACCGCTCGGCCCAGTCCCACCTCGACGCGATCATCAAGGCGCTGGCCTCGGGCCAGGACGAGCTCCGCAAGGACAACGCCGCGATCGAGACCGAGAAGGCCAACATGTGGACGACCATGGGCAAGATCAGCGAGTACAACGAACTCGCCGGTGCCCTGGACTCGGCCGTGGAGAACAAGGTGGCGCAGCTCGAGGCGTCGGGCAAGGTCGAGGACGCGAACATCATGCGGTCTGATGCGCTGTTCCCGATCCGCCAACGCCGGCAGGACCTCATGACGCAGATGGCGGTCAACGTGCAGGGCTACCTGGCCCTCGATCTCATCCGCAAGAACAACATCGAACTGATCAAGGGCGTCGACCGCGCCCAGACGACCACGATCGCGGCGCTGCGCATCGCGGTCATCGTTTCCCAGGCGTTGTCGCGGCAGAAGCTGGTGCTGGACCAGATCAACGCCCTCAACACCGTCACGTCCAACCTGATCGAGTCGACCTCCGAACAGCTCAAGCTGCAGGGTGCGGCCATCAACCAGCAGGCCGCGTCGTCGACGATCGAGGTGGCGAAGCTGCAGGCGGCCTTCGACAACGTCTTCGCCACGATGGACGCGATCGATACCTTCCGGGCACAGGCGGTGGAGTCGATGGGTCAGACCGTGACCGCCCTGGAGGGCCAGATCGAACGGGCCAAGCCGTACCTGGAGCGCACCCGCCGCGGCGAGGTCTCCGGCTCCGGCCAGTAACGGACCGGTCTTCGTTGACCTGGTTTCGTCGGGGCACCGACGGCAATTCCGCCAGCGCCAGTGCCGCCGCCGCGCAGGCAGCCGACAGTGCGGCCGACAGCCCAGCCACCCTTCGTGCCGAGCTGTTCCGGGTGGTGCGCTTCGTGAACCAGAACTCCGGCCGGCTGCCGCCCGCGGCGGTGGTCGATGCTCGCCGCGTGACCGACACCCTGCGCGAGATCATCGACACCTCCGAGGTGCGGCCGTTGGACGTCTACGCGATCGTGAGCCTGCGGGGGGCTCTGGAGGACTACCTGCCGACGACGCTGCGCAGTTACCTCGCCGTAGAACCGAATCTCATCGACACCGCGAGGATCTCGGGTCTGACACCGCGTCAGTCCCTGCTGGAGCAGCTGGCGTCCCTGCAGACCGCCGCGTCGGCCGTCCTGCTGGCAGCGCAGAATCAGGACGTGGACGCGCTGATGACCCAAGGCAACTTCCTCCGGACGAAATTCTCCGGATCGGACCTCGATCTCTGATGGCCGAAATGCGCCGCGGGTCCAACGTCGAGTTGACCCGGGAGATCCCCGACCTGGCGAAGGTCATCCTCGGAGTGCGCTTCAACGCCGGGTCCGAGCACGTGCTGGCGGACAATCTCGTGGTCGCGACGCTGCTCACCGACCGGTCCAGCCGCATCCTGTCCGATGAGCATTTCGTGTTCTTCAATCAGCTGAGCTCGCCGGAGGAATCGGTCAGCCAGCGAGAGGCCGCCCTGGGCGGAGACGACGAGCAGGTCGAGGTCGACCTCGCCGCCGTGCCCGCCGCCGTCGAGCGGGTCGTCGTCGTCCTGTACCTCAACGAGGGCATCGCGCAGCGACGCTCACTCGGTCAGCTGCGTGAGTGTGTCATCCGGGTGGTCGATGCCGGGAACAACAGCGAACTCGTGCGCTCGGAGAATCTGGCTCCGGCCTTGAGCGCCGAGACGGCGATTGCGCTCGGTGAGCTGTACCGGCACTCCGGCGGCTGGAAGTTCAAGGTGATCGGGGACGGCTACACCAAAGGGATCGCCGGAATCGCGGCCGACTACGGGATCGCCCTGTGATCACCGCGGCGGTCGGCCGGTGAGCCCACGAGATCCGGCCACCGCACCGCCGCGGCCCGATCTGGCGTACCTCAAGCACCGATCGCGCCCGCGACGTCCCGGCGGAGATGCGGCGACGCCGGCCCGGGCGGTCGCGGACTTCATCCACTCCAGTGGCGCCCATCCCACCCATCGGCCGACAGTCGAGGACCGCACCGCCACGGTGCAACCACCGCGTCCTGTGCAACCACCGTCGCCTGTTCACCCGCCCGCGCCTGTGGAACCGCCCGCCGCAGGGGCCTCGCGCGTAGCGGCAGCCGAGGAGAACCTGCTCGATCTGTCGCCGTCGTCGGACACTGCCACTTCGGGTGCTGCCCGACCTCGCTCCTCTGCGAGCCAACCCTCTGCGAGCCAACCCCCTGCGAGCCAACCCCCTGCGAGCCAACCACCCGCCCCGCCCGCGGACCGGTCTGCGGGAGCCGAGCGGACCACTTCGCCGCTGAGGACCTCGACCGCCTCCGGTCTGACGTACTCGGTGCGTCGACTCACCCGAGCCGCACCGACGATCCTCACGCCGAAGGCGCCCGCAGTGACGCTGAGCCGATTGCAATCCGGGATAGGAGTGCTGGTGTTCACGGCCGCCTGCTCCCCGGCGGTGGGGGATCTGCGCCTGGGGTGTGCCTACGAACTGGCCTCCGGCCAGTCCTCGATCGTGCAGTACGTCAGCGGGGTCACCACCGGGCCGCCGACCGGCAACCGGCCGCTACTAGTGGCGGCCCGTCACGAGTTCGAGCAGATCACCGTCGACCTGGCGCAGTCGCGCAACCTCGTGCGCCTGATCGTCTATGCCTTCTCCGAGTCCGGGCGGGTGCTGAACTGGGGCGGGACGCTGGTGGCCAGCACTTACGGCGGTGACCGCGTCGAACTGCCGTTGGACCGGCCGCCCTCGAATGAGACGGGCGTGCTGCTCTCGCTCTACAACGTCGACGGGGAATTGACCCTTCGTGCCGAGATGGAGGAGTTCCGCGGAACGGTGCGCGACGCGGTCAACGCCTACGGCTTCGACCGGATCACCTGGCTCGACGGCCGCAGTCCCCTCACCTAGGCGGCCAGGGGGTCACCGGCGAGTGCGGCGGCGGCGAGCCGGGTGTCGGTTGTTGCGGCTGCGGCGGAGGGGGCGGCGGCCAACTCGGGTGCGCTGAGGATCCGAAGGACCCGGTGGCGGGCGCGGCGACCGGCGTGCTGGCTCCCCACGGTGCCGGAGTCGCTGCCGGGGCTGGCGCCGGGGCTGGCACCCGAGCAGAGGCAGGCACGGGGATCGGGGCCGGATGGGTATCGGTCTCGACGGTGATCCCGAAATCACCGGCCAACCCCGCCAGGCCGGAGGCGTAGCCCTGCCCGACGGCCCGGAACTTCCACTGCCCGGCCCGGCGGTACAACTCACCGGCCAGAAAGGCGGTCTCGGTTGAGGCGCTCATGTCGAAACGGGCAACCTCGGCCCCGGTACCGGCCTCGCGCACGAGCAAGAACAGGCCGGGGACCTGACCGAAACTGCCGCCATCGGCAGAGCTGGCCAGCACGATCCGTTCGATGCCGGGCTCGACTGCCTGCAGGTCGATCTCGAGCGCGTCGGTGTCGCCCCCTTTGCCCAGGTGCCGCACGGCCCCGCTACGGTGTCGCGGCTGGTTGTAGAAGACGAAGTCCTCGTCGTTGCGGACGCGACCGCTCTCGGTGAGCAGCAGCGCCGAGAAATCCACGTCCGGCACGCCCGGACCGGGAGCCCAGTGCAGCTCCGCCCGGACAACGGCTGCGGGGACGGCGCAGTTGGCGCCGGGAGTCAAGGACGTCATGCTCCGATCGTGCCAGAGCGATCGCCCACCTGGGCGTGTCGCGCAGGGGCCGGAGTCGGTGACGGGAGTCAGCGACCGAAGACAGCGACCGACAGCGTTTACTCCGGTCGGTTACCGTATGGAACTCATGGCGGCGACCGGATCGGTGAAAGGAGCGGATTGTGCGACATTTCGACTTCCTCTCCGCCGACGACCGTGACCGCCTGTTCTTGCATCCGCCTCAGGAGTTCGGCCTGGATGATCCGCCGAGCGTGCTGGCGGTAGCGCTCGGCGCGACGCTCTACATTCCGGCGACCCGTCCGCACCTGGCCGAAAGCATCGCCAAGCGGGCGGCGCAGGGCGTGCTGAGCGCGGTGGTGTGCCTCGAGGACGCCATCGCCGATGCCGACCTGCCCGCGGCCGAACGCAACGCCGTAGCTCAACTGCGTAGCTACGCCCGAACCGACGCGCCGAAGCCGCTGGTCTTCGTCCGGGTGCGGGCAGCGGAGCAGATTCCGATGGTGGTGGCCGAACTCGGCGAACAGGTCGGCGTGCTCGCCGGCTTCGTCCTGCCGAAGTTCACCGAGGCCAGCGGTCTGGCCTACCTGGAGGCCGTCACCGCGGCCGGTGAATCGGCGGGGCGCCGCATGCTGGCGATGCCGGTGCTGGAGACTCGGGAAATCAGCTACGCCGAGCAGCGGCTGAACGAATTGTTGGCCGTCCGCGAACTGCTGGAGAAGTACCGGCCCAACGTGCTGGCCGTCCGGCTCGGGGCAACCGACCTGTCTGCGACCTACGGGTTGCGACGACCGCGGGAGCTGACGATCTATGACGTGCGGCTCGTCGCGGATGTGATCAGCGACGTGGTCAACGTCCTGGCTCGCGCCGATGGCAGCGGGTGGGTGGTCACCGGTCCGGTCTGGGAGTACTTCTCCGGGACCGAGCGGCTGTTCAAACCGCAGTTGCGGGAGTCGCCGTTCATCGAGCACGAGGAACGCTCGTTGCGGGCCGAGCTCATCGCTCGCGACCTCGACGGCCTGATCCGGGAGGTGTTGCTGGATCGGGCGAACGGCCTGCTCGGAAAGACGGTTATTCACCCGACCCATGTCGCCGCGGTTCACGCGCTTTCGGTCGTGACCCACGAGGAATTCTCCGACGCCACCGACGTTCTGGGCACGCAGGCGGGGGGCGGGGTGGCGGCGTCCAGTTACCGGAACAAGATGAACGAGTCCAAGCCGCATTCGGCGTGGGCGCGCCGGATCATGCAGCGGGCGCACGCGTTCGGCGTCGCGCACGAGTCGACCTCCTTCGTCGACCTGCTCGGAGCGGGGCTGCACCAGTGACAACGCCGGCCTCCGGCGGGTGGGTGCGTGAGCACTTGGGTATCGAGCTCACCGACACGCCCGGACGGACGGGTCTGACCGTGACCGAGCTAGCGGGAATCGCCCTGCGGCGCAACCGGAAACGAGCCCAGCTGCTGGTCTCCTCCGTCCTCGGCAAGCACTGCCCGACCGACCCTCGAATCGTCTATGGCGCCGGTCTGTTGCTCGGGGAGCTGGTCACCGGTTGCCTCGCGACGGGCGAGGAAGCAACGAGGGCAACCTCAACGATGCGGGGCGAGCAACATGGGCAACGTCAACGCGAGGGCGGCGAACTGTTGAGACGCGGGTTGGCCGGTGACGCGCAAGCGGCCCAGCAGTTGCTCGACCGCTGCTCGCCGGCCAGTGTCGGAGGCAGCCACCCAGGGGTGCTGGTCCTGGGTTACGCCGAGACCGCAACCGGTCTCGGGCACGCCGTGGCCGACGCACTGGGCTGCACCTACCTGCACTCGACCCGCCGGCACGTTCCCGGAAGCCCGCCGACCGGTGGGTTCAGCGAAGAACACTCCCACGCTACCGAGCACCTGCTCGTGCCCGAAGACGTCCGGATGGTCGAGGCCGCCGCGACCATCGTGTTGGTCGACGACGAACTCTCGACCGGTCGGACGGTTCGCAATACGATCGCGGCCCTGCAGGCCACCGCGCCGCGCGCTCGCTACGTCATCGCCAGCCTCATCGACCTGCGGCCACCGGCAGAGCAGGAGGAACTGCAGCGGTTCGCACGCGAGCAGAACACCCAGATCCAGGCCGTCGCGCTGGCCGGCGGCCGGATCGAGCTGCCCGGTGGCCTGGACGAATCCGCCGCGACGGTCATCAGCGCGCTCGATGACCGAACGACCCCCGTGCCTGATCCAGGCGCCCCGGCCGGTTCGAGCTCGACCCCGAGCGTCGCCGGCACGCTCGACCGCGTCCTGTCCGAGGCGTGGCCGGCCGGCGTACGGGAAGGAGGCCGGCACGGTTTCGATCCGGGCGATCGACCGGCCCTGCTCGCTGCGGCCGAACGCTGCGCCCGGGCCCTGGTAGGTGACGGGCCGGCTGATCGGGTGCTCGTGCTGGGCACCGAGGAACTGATGTACGCCCCGATGCAGATCGCCCTTGCCCTGCAGCGGATCTGCCCGCAATCGACGGTCCGGTACTCGACGACGACGCGGTCACCGGTGCTCGCGGTCGACGATGCGCGCTACCCGATCCGCACGGCTATCAGCTTTCCCGCCTTCGACCGTCCCGTCGAAGGACCGGCTGCCCGGTTCGCCTACAACGTCGCGGCCGGACAGGATCGCGCTGACCGTTTCGACCGCGTGATCCTGGTGACCGACGACGAGACCGATTCCGTTCTGCTCGCGGCGCCGGGCGGCCTGCTGGACCAGCTGCGCCACTGCGTCGGACGGGTGAGTCCGGTGCGGATTCCCGCGCACCGCCCGCGTCGCAGCCCGCTGCGTGGACCACGGTTCGGCAGCTATCCCGCTGAGGAGGTGGCCTGGCTGCTGCAGGATCTGTCGGCGGTGGACCTGGAGGCGCCGACGGAGGAACGCGAAGAGGCCATCCAGGGCGGGGGAGCCCACTACGCCGAGTCCTTGCCGATCGAGTATCAGCCGAGTCCGGAATACCAACGGCTCTACGAGCAGGCGGTCAGCGCCTCGTCCCTGCGGGTGGCGCACGCGGTGGGCATCGTGACCGAGCGCGTGCTCGCCGCCCGGGGTCCCCACGCGGTGTTGGTATCGCTCGCGCGCGCCGGTACGCCGGTAGGAGTGCTCATGCGGCGCTGGGCCCGGTGGCGTCACGGACTCGAGCTGGACCACTACGCCGTGAGCATCGTCCGCGGCCGCGGAATCGACGCCAGCGCACTGGCCTTCCTCGCCCGCCATCACGATCCTCGCTCGGTCATGTTCGTCGACGGCTGGACGGGCAAGGGTGCGATCGCGAGGGAACTGGCCGCGGCCGTCGCCCGAGCCAACGATCCGTCTGGACCTGTGGGGCTCGGGGATTCACCGGCCGTTCGTTTCGAGGGTTTCTCCGGTGAGCTCGCCGTGCTGGCCGACACTGGATCGTGCGTGCGCATCTTCGGTACCCGCGACGATTTCCTGATTCCGTCGGCCTGCCTGAACTCGACGGTGTCGGGTTTGGTCTCGCGCACGGTGCTCAACGACGAGCTGATCGGCTCGGGCGAACTGCACGGGGCGAAGTTCTATCGCGAACTGGCGCCCGTGGACGTCTCCGGTCACTTCGTCGATGCGGTGTCGGCTCGCTTTGCCGAAGTCGGCGCCGGCGTCGACCGCGAGGTGTGCGATCAGCTGGCCGGCCGGGTGGACACCGAACCGACCTGGGCCGGCTGGCGCGCGGTCGAGGCCCTGTCCGAGGAATACGGCATCCACCAGGTGAATCTGGTCAAGCCGGGTGTCGGGGAGACCACCAGAGTGCTGTTGCGCAGGGTTCCCTGGCGGATCCTGGTCCGGCCGTCGGCGCTGACCGAACTCGCCCACGTGCTGTTGCTGGCCGAACAGCGGGGGGTGCCGATCGAGGAGCGAGCCGACCTTCCCTACAGCTGCGTCGGCCTGATCCACCCGCGCTACACCCGAAGCGCGGTCGGCGCCGACGGCGTCTCGGCGGGAGCTCCCGCATGACTGTGCTGGTGGCCTCGGACCTGGACCGGACGCTGATCTACTCCAAGGGTGCGCTGGCCTTGTCCAGTAAGAAACACGCCACGTTGGTCTGCGTGGAACGGGACAACGGCGTCGAGGCAGCCTTCATGACCGCGGCCGCCGCGACGGCCCTGCAGCAGCTGACCCGAACCGCGGTGCTGATGCCGGTGACGACTCGCATTCCCAAGCAGTTGGACCGGGTGGTGCTACCGGGCGGCAGGCCGAGGTTCGCCGTCGCGGCCAACGGCGGCTTCCTCTTCGTCGACGGCGCACTGGATCGAACCTGGAGCCGCACGGTGTCGGCTTCGCTGGCCCAGGTCGCGTCCTTGCACGAAGTGTGGACGCACGTCGCCGCGGCCTGCGATGCGGACTGGACCGTGAAACTGCGCAACGCCGACGGCATGTTCTGTTATGCCGTGGTTCATCGGGCGGCGATGCCTGCCGGGTTCCTGGCCGAGATCAGCGCCTGGGCCGACAGCCGCGGCTGGTCGACGTCTCTACAGGGCCGCAAGCTGTACTGGGTACCCAAGACCCTGACCAAAGCCGCCGCCACGCTCGAGGTTGCTCGCCGGATCGACGCCGAAACCGTTCTGGCGGCAGGGGATTCGCTGCTCGACATCGATCTGCTGGAAGCCGCCGACCGCGGTATCCGTCCGGCTCACGGGGAATTGTTCGACGCGGGTTGGAGTGCGCCGCACGTCGTGGGGACCGAGTCGGCCGGGGTACGGGCGGGCGAGGAGATCTGCCGGTGGTTCGCCGAGCAGGTCGCGGCCTCTGCGTCCTGAACTCGGCGGCCGTGCCGGTGCCCGGAGGTCGCGGGTCAGCAGCGTTGACCGGCGGCAGCACCCGTGACCGCCGCACCCGTGACCGCCGCACCCCCTCCGATCCCGAGGCCCGACAGCGAGGTGCGTAAGGCCTGGACCGAGGCCGGGTTCTTGTCGATGCGGTAGTAACCGGTGGCGCCGGTGGTTTCCGGGGTGGTGTCGTAGTACACGAAGCCCCGGATGCGTGGATTCGCCGCCATGAACGGTCCGAGCTGCGCCAACCACGACGCCTGCTCGCTGCCCTCGACGCCGATCTCGGCGAGCAACAACGGCCGCGTGGACAGATGTTGCAGGGCGGCCACGGTGGGGCAGTAGGTCGACGCGACCGAGTCACCGTGGCTGTAGCCGCTGAGCCCGACCAGATCGACGTAGTCGTCACCGGGGTACAGCCCGGCCAACCTGGGCGCTCCCTTGGGTGTGCCGGCGAAGATGTTCGGCGCCCAGACCCAGGAGGTGCGCTGACCGAGGATCGGCGCGATCAGATCGTGGACATGACGCCAGGCCGCGATGTACTGCCCGGCCTGGTTACCGTTGACCGCCTGGGCCCACGGGTACCAGGCACCGTTCATCTCGTGCGCGAAACGCAGGTACAGGGGACGCTGGGCCGCGGCCAGCTCGGAGCCCACCGCGCGAAGCTGGGCGTCGAACGTGCCCGAGCTCAATGCGGCCAGCGTGTAGCGGGATTGCTGCGCATCTCCCCAGCGGCTGTGCTGTGACCACGGTTCGAGGCTGACCATGGGCGTTACGCCGGCCGGGACGGCGGCCAAAGCGGCGGTGATGCCAGGCGAATCAAGCTTGATGAACACCGAGCTGACAGTCGGCGGGGTGCCGACCGACTTCGCGAACTCGGTGAAGGCGGCCGCCGAGCCGTTGGGTACATCCAACCCGTAGAAGCGGGGTATCGGGGTCGCCGGCTTCGGTCTCATCGCGTTCACCGCGAACCCGGCCACAACCAGCAGAGACAGCACCGCTGCGACGAGGGCGCACCACGCCGGCCATCGTCGCCCACCGCCCGACCGGTCAATTGCGGAGCTGCCGGAACCCCTGCGGCCGGAACCCCTGCGGCCGGAACCCCTGCGGCCAGAACCCCTGCTGCCCGGCCCTGTCGTGAGCTGCTCGCGGCCGACCGACGTGCCGACGTCCGGGTGCGCGGTAGCGGTCACCGTCGCGCCAATGCGGGATCGGCGGCCGTCGATGCGGCAACCGACACCGACACCGGGCGCGGAGCCGACACCCGGCGGGGCGGGCGGTACGCCGCAACGGTCGGGACGCGAACGGCGTCGCCGCGCTCGGTGCCGGCGGCCTTCTTCGCCTTCGCGGGGCGGGCCGATGCGCGCATGAACAACATCGGAATCTGCAGGTAGGCCGACACCAGCGCGAAGCAGAGCATCGCCCAGGTGTGTCCGATGCCGTACTCGAGCGTGGCGCGCGTGATCGCGGTCCAGAGCAACGCCTGGGTGATGAACACCGTCACCCTCATGACGCGGGAAATGGTCAGTGCCAGCGGGGTCTTCTTGGTGTTCGCGGTTCCGGTCGCGACCCATTCCTTGGTCCGGCCGGTGAGGATGTGGACGATCGCGACGGCGTGCGCGAAGGAGTACAGCTGCTGGACCCGCAACACGTCCAGACGCCAGTTGCTCTTCATCATTGTAGGCAGGATGAAGTACCACAGGGCGATCGCGCCGAGCAGCCATACCGTGTTGTGCGGGAAGATGTGCTGGGGGAAGAAGAACAGCATGATCAGACCTGGTAAAGGCGCGACGAAGATGTTCACCGCAGTGCTGATGTAGTACATGAATCCCGACCAGAAGCACAGCCGCTGACGGACGGAGAAGATCGGATTCTTGTGGAAGCTGCGGTCGGCCAGCAGCGACATCGATCCGGTGCACCAGCGGTACTGCTGGTTGAGGAAACCGAGCAGCGAATCCGGGCACAACCCTTTGCTCACCAGGATGGGGACGTAGCGCAGATGGAAGCCGGCCTTCATGAGCTTGACCCCGGTGTGGACGTCCTCACTGTGACCGATCTGGGCGAAGCCTCCGGCCTGTTGCAGGGCCGAACGCCGGTAGATCGCGCACGTGCCGACACAGATCGCGGCCTTCGAGCGATCCCGGGAGGGCTGGATGAAGCGGTAGAAGAGCTCCTGCGTCGCACCGGCGCAGCGCTGTAGCCAGTTCATCCGCCTGTCGGTGTCGAAGAACTGGGGGGTCTGGACGATGCCCACGGTCGGGTCACCGAAGTAGGGCACGGTTTCGTGGAGGTAGTCGAAACGCGGAACGAAGTCGGCGTCGAAGATGCAGATCAGGTCGCCGGAGGATCGTTCGTACATGTACTTCAACGCCCCGGCCTTCTTGAGCTCACCCCGGTTCGGGCGCACGAGATAGTCGAAGCCGTAGGCCTGCGCCAGCTCTCGCACTTCCTCGCGCGCGGCATCGTCGTGCACGATGACCCGCACTGTGGTGTACCAGTCGAGGTCGGCGACGTAGCGATAGGTGTTGTCGAGAACCTCCAACGGCTCACCGGCCGTCGGGAGGAAGACGTCGACCGTCGGCGCATCGGTGCCGTCGTACTCGAGCACCCGTAACTCGTGGTCGAGGCGAGAGGTGCGCTTCTTCCGCCCGCTGGACAGCAGCGACATCACGGATGTGCCGGTGTACAGGGTCGCCGGCGCCAGGAAGAACCACAGGGCCGGCCGGGTCAGGGCGAAGCGGCTGATGCTGAACACGACGAGCCCGAGGGCCAGGGCCTGGACGAGGAGCAGCCAGCGGTGCTGGCGTCCCATGTACCAGTACTTCTCCTCGTCGGTGGGCGGACTGGGCAGGCTGAGGTCAGGACCGGATTTGCGCAGCGACATCAGAGTCATTGGCGATCACCCACGTGAGGAGGGGGTTGCGGACGGACGTGCGGACGGAACTGGTACCGACTGAGCTGTGGTGAACGATGTGAGGACTGCGGCCGGGGCCACGTGGTTCGACGTGGTCGGACTCGCGCCACGGGTTGAACTCGGACTCGCGCCACCGGTTGAACTCGGACTCGCGCCACCGGTCGTGCTCGGGCTTGCGCTGCTGGTGGTCGTGGGACTCGCGCTGGGAACGGTGGTGACCAGGATGGGCTTTTTGCCGTGGTCACGGCCGAACCCGGTGGCATACAGACCGGTCCGGAAGGCCTTCGTGACGTCGCTGCTGGACTGGATTCGCCAGTCGTTGGTGGTGCCGGAGGCTGTGACGGCGTAGTTGAACCAGACGAATCCGATCACGTCCGGATTCGCCTGGAGCCCGCTGAAGAAGGTGCTGACCCACGCCAGCTTGTGCCCTCCGGACTCGGTCGCCCCGGCCTCGGCGATGAGGATCGGCTTGCTGGGGGCGACGCGACGCAGTTCGGCCAGAGTGGCGTTGTAGGTGGACGCGAAGGTGGGGCTGGAGTCGCCGGGCCGGTAGTAGCCGGTCATGCCCACCCAGTCGACGTAATCGTCGCCGGGGTAGTAGTTGTCGATGGAGGCGTATCGGCGGATGTTGTCGATCCGGTTCGGGGCCCAGTCCCAGACCACCAGGTTGTTGGCGCCCTCGGCCTGGAAGATGTCATGCACATGGCGCCAGGCGGCGATGAACGAGCCCTTCGGATTGTTGAACGTCGCGTTGGATTCCGCCCAGCGGTACCAGTTGCCGTTCATTTCCTGATCGAAGCGGATCACCAGCGGAAGACCGTTGGCGACGATGTCGTCGGCGTAGGCCTTCAGATACGTGTCGAAGCCGCCCGCAACGATGTTGGGCAAGGAGTAGTCGGTGCTGGTCACTGCGTCGTTGAGCGGCCGGGATTCCCAGGTCAGGAAGGGAATCTCGCCGGCCGCCCAGGCCGAGTTGACCGCCTCGGCGCGAAAGTCGCTGTCAAAGCCCTGGAAGTAACCGTGCATGGTGGTGTCTCGGGCCAGGGTCGACTCGACGTTGTTGTACTCCTCCTGGGTTCCCGCGTAGAGGCCGAAGTGCTGGCGGGAGGCGAGGATGGTGGCCTTGCTCGGGGCGGTCGGTTTGGTCGGGCCGGACGGGATCGGCGGCGCGGTGCTGGGCGCGCTCGGCTCTTGGGACGCCGCCTGCGAGTTCTGCGCGACAACGGTCGCGGCCGCGGGCGTGACGTAGGCGGTGGCGTTGGTAGAGACCGTAACGGTGGGCCGTGGCTTTCCGCTCGGGTGGGCGTTCGACTTCAGCTGTTCGCACACCACGCCGTTGTGGTTGCCGTCCCAGGAGGGGTACGTCGTCCGGTGAGCATTCCAGAACTGCTGCGCGGCCTGCTGGTTCGGAAACGCGCTGCAGTCCTTGTGACTGCTGTTACTGACCGTGATAGACGTTGCCGATGAGGTAGGTGCCGCGGACGGGCTGGCGTGCTGGGACAGCTGCTGGGCGAGCTGGCTGTTCTCCGACTGCAGCTGGGCGATCCGATGATCCGGGCCGAATCGAATATCCAGCGTTCGATAGGTGAAAGCACCCACCACGGTGAGGGCCACGAGCGCGGTCGCGTAGCGTTCGGGGCGCTTGCTGAGGTCGGGCATATGCGGGGTGCTCCAAGCCGGTGCGGAGAGTGGCAACAAGAATTCGTCACTGAGCGTGGCAGGAGTCTATTAACTCTGTGTGACTAGATGTACACAGAGAGTTGCCAGAGGAGCGACCATCTCGTGCTGATTTGGACACTCTCGGCCGGATTTGGACGCACGTGTTTCTTCTCTCGCCGCGAAAACCTCAGGTTCCGCTGCGCCGTGCCGAGACGATCAAGATCACGGCCACACCAAAACCAGTAGGACGAGCAGGGACAGTGCGAGGTAGACCCCGACCGCCCAGCGGACGATGAGCAGCTGCCGCGCGGCCGGCAGCGGCCGACGGGCGAGCAACCAAGCCAGCCCCGCGAGGACGAGAACAGCGTGCAACGTGATCGCATGGAACCACTTCAGAAAGCCCGCCTGGTCGTAGGCGAGCTGGCGATGCCCGGTTTTGATGAGGTATTCACCGCGAACGATCATCGCCGCGCCGGACGCCAGCCCGGCTAGCAGCAGGCCGAATCCGGCCCGCAGCGCGAGGCGTAGTGGGGGTGGCCCGTCGACCCGGCCCCGCACAGCTACGACCGCCGCGGCGCCCAGTACGACAACCAGCGCGGCGCCACCCGCCGCGAGGGCATAGGCCACCGCCGTATCGAAGCCCGATTCGGTGTCGAAGTGCGACGGGACGTGGCGCCAGGCCTGCACGGTGATACCGGCGACCTCGATGAGGCAATCGAGCGTGAATACCGTCAGTGCCACGTCGCGCAGCCTGGTGCCCACCTGCAGTGGTCGGCTCAACCACGTGAGTGCGAGCAGGCTCGTTCCGAAGGACAGTCCGAACGTGACTGGTTTGCGCCAGGACAGCGGACCGTCCCATGGCCGCGGATAGCGCACTGCGACCAGCAGGTGGAGCAGGCCCGAGGCGATGAGCAGACAGCCGATGACGACGGCGACCCGCTCGGCGCGCCGGCTCTGCGCCCAGAGCTGGCGCGGCGTGGCCAGCCGCCGCGACCATGTGGTCTCGGCCGCAGCTCGTTGCGACATGTAATCGTTCTAGCACAGAATGATTATCCAGCGATAGGGTGTCGGAGTGTCCGCCGACCACCCGCCCGTCAGTGGCGGCATCGCCTTCCTGCTGGCCCAGCTCGGCGCGCACGCCGGCGACCTGTTCGCGACCGCGCTGATGGAGCACGACCTGACGCCACCGCTGGCGGGGTTGTTGCGCCTGGTCCGAAGCGAACCCGGGCTGAGCCAGCAGGACCTGGCCGCCCGGCTGGGTTTGGCACCGAGCCGCCTCGTCGCTCATGTGGACGACCTCGAACAGCGGGGTTGGCTCGAGCGGGTGCGTGACGCCAACGATCGCAGGGTCAACGCGCTGCGTCTGACCGACGCCGGACGCGAGGCCTTCGGCGCACTGGCGGTGATCGCGCGGCGGCATGAACGGGCAGTGACGGCGGGGCTGGATGAGTCCCAGCGTGCGACGCTGTCAGCGCTGCTGCAGCACGTGGCCGAAACGCAGGGGCTCACCCCGGGCGTGCATCCGGGCTTTCGGCGGCTTCGGTAGGCCGCTGCCAGCGAGCACGGCTCAGACTTTCCCGATCAGCGCCGCCTAAGCGGGGAGGATCACCGACCGGGTTAGATGACGAGGGCGATCGGCATCGAGACCGAGTTGCGTGGCCCGGCGCGCGGCCAGCAACTGCGCAGTGACCAGGTCGGCGACGGGGTCGAGCGTGGAGGTGCGCAGGCTCGCGCCGGTGGCAAGGATGTCCTCGCGCAGACCCGGCATCGGCTCGCCGTAGACCCAGACCGCCCGGCCTGGCTCGGCGATCGAGATGGGGCCGTGCCGGTATTCCATTTGCGGGTAGGCCTCGGTCCACAGTTGAGCGGCTTCCCGCATCTTCAGCGCGGCCTCTCTGGCGATCCCGTGGGCCCACCCTTGACCCAGGAAGCTGTACTGAGCGGCCGAGCCGAGCTCAGCCGGTATGGCCGGGTCGGCGAGCACCGCGCTGGCCTGGTCGATGACCGGGCTCAGATCCTGACCGAGCTGTGCACGCAGCAGCATGAGGGTCGTGGTCGCGAACAGGGTCTGCACGACCGATCGTTCGTCAGCGAAGTCGAGCACGATCGTGTCGCCGGCGGCGGAGATGATCGGGGTGCTGCCGTCCGCGGTGATAGCGGTGACCGGGCAGCTCAGCTCATCGATGAGTTGGAGGATCTCCGTCGTGGTTCCGGACCGGCTTATCGCGACGACGCGGTCGTACCGTCGGCCCCGGGGAAAGTGGGTGGCGGTGAAGAAATCTGTTTCGCCGGCACCGGCGCTCTCCCGCAGCAGCGCGTACGCCTCGGCCATGAACCACGACGTCCCGCAGCCGACCACGGCCACGCGTTCGCCGGATCGGGGAAGCATCGCGCTGACGTGTGGCGCCAGTTCGGCGGCGCGTTGCCAGGCCGCGGGCTGCTGGTGGATCTCGCTTTCGACAAAGCTCATCGGACGTCCTCGGTCAGGGCGCGGTCGCGCAGTTGGTCGGAATCGGGTTGCCCGGCGGTGCCGCCGAGCGCCAGGGTGGACAGTGCGCCCGCAAGGCTGGCGCGCCGCAGACGTAGTTCGGGCGGCAGCGCGGCGAGCAGGCCGTCGAGGTAGGCGGCGTTGAAGGTGTCCCCGGCGCCGGTGGTGTCCAGCGGCACGACCGGATACGCCGCCTGCCGACGAAGAGAGCATTCGGCCGCCGCTCGTGCTGGTGATGAACCGGGGGAGAACTCGCACGTGCCGTTCGCCCCGTCCTTGATGACCACGTTCGGTCCGCGGGCGGCCAGGATCTGCCCGGCACGAACGAGGTCATCGACCGGACCCCCGGTGAGCGTCGCCGCCAGTGCGCGCGCCTCGACGGCATTGGGCAACAGGTAATCCAGCTGTGCCAGCAGCGCCGGATCGAAATGCCAGCGGTGGGACGGATCGAAGTTCGTATCCAGCGACGTGGTCATGCCCAGCTCTCGCGCGCCGGCCAAGACCGTGGCGAGTTCGGCGGCCAGAGGCTGCAGCAGGAAGTAGGCACACACGTGGACGTGCCGTGCGCCATCGGCATGCGCCCGTTCGATCGCCGCGCGGACGTCCGCGCTGGTTAGGCTGGCGATGGCGCCGAGGTAGGTCAGGATCGCCCGTTCGGCCGCCGCGAGCACCATGGTCAACCCGGTACCGATGTCGTCGCGGCGCAGCACAGCAGACGTGTCCACACCCCGCGCCGCGAGTTGCTGCAGGACTCGGTCGCCGAACGGATCGGTTCCGACCGCGGCACATAGACGAACCCGGCGGCCCAGCACGGCCAGACCGTGCGCGGTGATTCCGGCCGAACCGCCGATCAGCAGTTGCGCCGAGTCCAGCAGCTGTTCGGCTTGTCCGAAGCGGGGAACTACGTCACCGGTGACGAGCAGATCAGGGTTCAGGTCGCCGACGACCAGAACGTCCACTGCTGCCACGGTCACCGCGCCAGTCTGCCCAAGCCATCGGCGAATGTCCAACACTGAACACAAATTCTGCTCGACCTTGCTCGGTTTACGCACAAGTGCCATGCTGGCGCGGTGACCATCGTGACGTTCGTCGGCGCCGGATCAGCAGAGTTCACCCGGCAGTTGTTGAGAGATCTGCTCAATTTCCCGGAGCTGGTCGACACCGACGGGGGACTGGAGCTGGTCCTGCACGACGTCGACCCCGAGCGACTGGAACTGGCCGAGGCCATCGCGAGGATCACCGTCGCCCACCACGCGAGCGCCGCGCGTGTGCGGGCCGAAGCGGACCTGCGTGCGGCCCTGTCCGGCGCGGACTTCGTGATCAACACGGTCAACATCGGCGGACATGCCGCGACGGTGGCCGACTTCGACATTCCCGAGCGTTTCGGAGTTCGCCAGACCATCGCCGACACCCTTGGCGTCGGCGGGGTCTTCCGTGGCCTGCGGACCTTCGGATTCCTGCATCGGTTGGCGAGTGCCATGGCGGAACTCTGCCCGCAGGCCTACCTGCTCAACTACACGAATCCGATGGCCATGAACATCGGCTATCTCAGCACCACCTTTCCGGATCTGAAGGTTCTCGGCCTGTGCCACTCGGTGTACTGGACCGTCGTCGATCTGAGCGAGCTGGTCGGAGCCCCCTTCGCCGAGGTCGAGTTCCACAGCGCGGGAGTGAACCACCAGGCCTGGCTGCTGCGCTGGGAACACCGGGGGCAGGACCTGTACCCGCGGCTGGACGAACTCATCGAGCGCGATCCGGAGTTGCGCCGCCGCGTGCGGGTCGACATGTACCGCCGCCTCGGTTTCTACCCGACCGAGACCAGCGAGCACTCGTCGGAATACGTCCCGTGGTATCTCCACGACGATCGCGAGATCGAGCGACTGCGCATTCCGCTTCGCGACTACGTCGGCATCTCGGCCGCCAATGTCGCCGAGACCCGGCAACTCATGGTCCAGGCCGCGGCGGGGGAGTACCACGAGCCCGAGGAGGAGGCGGCCGAGTACGCCCCGCAGGTGATCCACAGTCTGCTCACCGGCGCGGTTCGCACCATCCAGGCCAATGTCGCCAACAACGGTCTGATCGACAACCTGCCCTTCGGTGCGCCGGTCGAGGTCCCGTGCCGCATCGACGCGGCCGGTGCGCATCCACTGGCGGTCGGCCAGCTACCGCCGCAGTGTGCCGCGCTGAACCGGACGTTCCTGTCGGTGGCAGACCTGACCGTCCGCGCGATGATCGAGCGCGATCGTGCGCATCTACGGCACGCGCTGATGATCGATCCCAACACGGCGGCGTCCATCCGCCTGGAATCGATCGACGACCTCGTCGGTCAGCTGCTGAGCGCCCACTCGTCCTTCCTCCCGGTGGAGTTGGGCGGTAGCGGCACGTTCTGATCAGGTCACGGCCTGGTAGACCTGCAGGCCGGATCGACGGAGTGCCTCGATGTCGGCGGGGTCCGCGCCGTCGTCGGTGATCAGTTCGGTCACGGCGGACAGATCGCTGATGCGGGCGAAGCCGCGGCGACCCAGCTTGGACGAATCGGCCACCACGATCACCCGCTCGGCCGACTTGAGCAGTGCCCGGTTGGTCTGCGCCTCGACCTCGTGATGCGTGGTCAGGCCCGCAGTGACACTGACGCCGTCGACACCGATGATGGCCACGTCGATATTGATGTTGGCCAGGGTCAGTTCGGCCAGCGGACCGACGAGTTCGTAGGACTCGGCGCGCGCGCTGCCACCACAGACGACCAGGTCGATGTTGGAACGCACCGCCAGGTCCGAGGCGATGTTCAGGGCGTTGGTGACCACCCGCAGGGACGAGCGGTTGACCAGGGCCCGTGCGACCTCGGTCGTGGTGGAGCCGCCGTTGAGACCAACCGAACCGACGTCACTGCCGAGCCGTTCGACCGCGACCTTCGCGATGGCTCGCTTGGCCTGCTGGTGGCGGCCCCCGCGATAGCGCATCGGCAGCTCGTACAGCACTCCCGAGGCGACCGCCCCACCGTGGGTTCGGGTCAGCAGTTGCTGTTCCTGCAGCAGTTGCAGGTCTCGGCGGATCGAGGCCTGGGAAACCCCGAGCCGGTCGGCCAGCTCCGGCACACCGACCGACGATTGGGTGTTGAGGTTCTCAAGGATGAGGCCTAGTCGATCTTGCTGGCGCATGTTCTGCACGTTACGCGCACGACGGTGTTCATTTCCAGAGCTAGCCACGCGAAGATCGAAGGGTCGCCCGATCCGCCGACGATGCGGCCCCTATGGTTTTTCATCAACGTTGCGGGGGATGTCTACGGACACAGATAGGGTTGTGACGGCCGTTTAACACTGGTTCAACTCTTGACGCCCGTCGAGAAAACGTGCAATTCTGAGCAGTAGAATCGATCGAATATGCGCGGACAGCCCTGTCATCCGGCGGACCGTATCGTCCGCGGTCCGGCCCCAGCCGAAGGAGCTCGCATGAGGACCACGCCCAGCCGGTTGTCCAGAAGCCGCCGAGTGCTTGCGGTCGGCCTCGCCTGCGCCCTCGCGCTGTCGGTGACCGCCTGCTCGAAGTCCAAGGACAGCAAGGCCCAGACCGGCCCGGTGACGATCACCGTCTCACACGGCTACACCGACAACGAAGCGAAGGAGCTGACCGTCCAGGTCGGCCAGTGGAACGCCAAGAATCCGACGTCGAAGGTCGCTCTCGTCTTCAACGGCGGAAACGACGGCGCGTTGCAGAAGACGGTGGCCGGGTTCACCGCGGGCAATTACCCCGATGTCGCCTACGAGTTCGGCTCCTCCGCCGCGCAGCTGTCCCGTCAGCCCAAGCTCGTAGACCTCACCAGCACGGTGAAGGCGGCGGCGTTCAACTGGAACGACTTCTATCCCTCAGAGCGTGACGCCGCGACCGTCGGGGGCAAGGTCGTGGGTATACCGGCGCTGGTCGACAACCTCAGCCTTGTCTACAACAAGAAGCTATTCGCCGCGGCCGGCATCGCCGCGCCGACCAACAGTTGGACCTGGCCGCAATTTCGTGCGGCGGCGGCCAAGCTCACCGATTCGGCCACCCACACCTACGGCTGGTCCTACATCAACGACGGCAGCGAGGACACCGTCTGGCGCTACCTCGCGATGCTCTGGCAAGCCGGCGGTGACCTGCTCAGCTCGGACAACAGCAAGCCTGTCTTCGACTCGCCGGCAGGCCTGGCGGCCCTCACGCAGCTGCGCGACATGGCAGTGACGGACAAATCCGTTTACCTCGACAGTGGCAACGGAAACTACGCCAACCTCTTCAACAGCGGCAAGATCGCGATGCTCTGGACCGGCCCGTGGGATCTGTCCAGCATCAACGCCGACATCGACTACGGGGTGGCCTATCTGCCGGGCTACAACGGCAATCACGAAACGATCTCCGGTCCGGACCTGTACCTGGCCTTCGACCATTCCAGCCACCGTGCCGACGTGGCGGTGCAGTTCATCCAGTGGTTGACCTCCGCGCCGGTGCACCTGGAGTTCGCCATCGCCACGGGCGACCTGCCGCTGCGCAAGTCCGAGACGAGCCTGCCGGACTACAGCAAGTTCCTCACCAAGTTCCCGGGCGACAAGGTCTTCGTCGACAATCTCGACAACGTCAAGCATGTCCGTCCCAACATTGCCGCCTACGCCGAGGTGTCCACCGCGATCGCCCAGATGGTTCAGTCGGTGCTGCTCGGACAGAAGCCGCCCCAGCAGGCCCTCGACGCGGCGCGGGATCAGGTGACGAGCGCGCTGGCCGGCCAGTGACCGATGCCGAACCGGCGGTCGCGGCCAAGCCGGTGATCCCAACCGTGCGACGCGGTTCGTCTCGTTCGATGAGGCTGTTCCCGGGTTCGGAACGCGACCCCCGCCGACAGAACCGAGTGCGGCGAGGCGACCAGGTCACGGCGTGGCTGATGGTGACCCCGAGCGTGCTGCTGATCGGGCTCTTCGGGATCGTGCCGGTGGGGTGGTCCTTCCTGCTCTCCTTCCAGCGCAACGACCTGCAGACGCCGGCTCAATGGGTCGGACTGCGCAACTATCGTCAGCTGGCCCACGATCCGGTGTTCACCGACTCCGTCCGGCACACCGTGGTCTACACGGTGTTGTTCGTGCCCCTCACCCTGCTGCTGTCCCTGCTGGTTGCGGCCGCACTGAACCGGCGCGTTCGCGGCATGAGCGTCTACCGGCTGGCGGTCTTCGTGCCGGTCGTGACCTCGACCGTAGCCACGGGCGTCATCTTCAGCTGGCTGCTCGACCCCGAGTTCGGCCTGGTCAACGCGGTATTGGGCAAGCTGGGACTGCCCACCTTCGGCTTCTTCTCCTCACCGCACGGAGCACTGTTCGCGGTCGTGGCGATGACGGTGTGGGGCTGGGTGGGCTTCGGCGCGCTGATCTTCCTCGCCGGGCTGCAGTCAGTGCCCGGCGACCTGCTCGAGGCGGCCGCGATCGACGGCTGCACACGACTGGGCGCGTTCTGGCGGATCCAGGTGCCGCTGCTCCGGCCGGTGTCGGCATTCCTACTTGTGTGGTTGACCATCAACTCGCTCCAGCTGTTCGACGAGGTCTACGTGACCACCAAGGGTGGCCCCCTGCACTCGACGACGGTCGTCGTCTACTACCTCTACCAGCAGGCGTTCACCTTCTTCCACGCCGGTTACGCAGCGGCGATCGCTTGCGTGCTGTTCGTCGTGATCGCCATCGTCACGGCGATCCAGCTGCGGCTTACCCGGGACGCCAACCCGACCGGAGCAGGGCGATGACCGCCGGCGACACCACCCCGGCACGCCGCGCCGGCCGCCCCCGGACCGGAGCGGGCGTCCGGTCGCGCCGACCGTCCGGCTGGCATCTGCTGCTGGTGCCACTCGCGCTGGTCATGCTGGTGCCGCTCATCTGGATGCTGCTCACGAGCTTGTCCACCCTCGAGGAGACGCGTCGCTTCCCGCCGGGACTGCCGTCCTCGTTGCACTGGGGCAACTACCGCCAGGCGTGGGCGGAATCGCCGTTCGCGCACTGGCTGCTCAACAGCGCCATCGTCTCGCTGACCTGCGTGATCAGCAATCTCGTGCTGTGCAGCATGGCCGGCTACGCCTTCGCCCGGATCCGGTTCGCGGGAAGTCGCCTGGTCTTCGCGGCGATTCTGGCTACGTTGATGGTTCCGTTCCAGGTGGTGATGATCCCCACGCTGCTCATCGTCAAACACCTGGGTCTGGTCGACTCGTTGCCGGCTCTGATCGCTCCGAACCTGGTCACCCCGTTCGGCATCTACCTGCTGCGCCAGTTCTTCCTGAGCCTGCCGGTCGAACTGGAGGAGGCCGCACTGATCGACGGGGCAAGCCGCTGGCGGCTGCTCAGCCGGATCCTGCTGCCGCTGATGGGCCCGCCGTTGAGCACAGTCGCGGTGCTGACGTTCCTGTCGGTGTGGAACGACTTTCTCTGGCCGCTGGTGGTGACCTCGTCGCCGTCGACCATGACCGTTCAGATCGGACTGGCCACCTTCCAGAGCGCGCACTTCACCAACTGGCCGGTGCTGATGGCGGGCACCCTGTTGAGCCAATTGCCGGTGCTGGCGCTGTTCCTGGCCGGGCAGCGCTACTTCGTCAGTTCGATCGCCAACACCGGGATCAAGTAGTCCCGGATACGGTGGCCCTGCTCCGTCCCGCCCACAGCCCGTCCGGGCCCGTCTACCGCTCGTCCGGGCCCGTCCGCCGCTCGTTACCGCGGCTGGATGTGGGCGACGATATAGGCCAGACCGGACTCGTCGTCGGTGACGATCGAGGCGAGCACGCGGACCGGTAACGCGGATCCGTCTGCGTGCAGGTAACGCTTGTCGACCGACACCCGCCGCACGGTCCCGTCGAGGAGATCCTGGGTGTTGGCGACATCGGCGCCACGATCGTCCGGGTGGGTGAGCTCGGAGACCCGCGAGCCGAGGATCTGGCTGCGGGTGTACCCCAGCAACTCGGCCAGTGCGTGGTTGACGTCGAGGAAGGTCCCGTCGAGCCGGTTGATCGCCATGCCGATCGGCGCACCGTCGAAGGCCTCACGGAACTTCGCCTCGCTCTCGGTCACCGCACGTTGTGCCTCCACCGCGGCCGTGACGTCGCGGGCGATCAGCAGGATGTCGCCGCCGTCCCGGCTGACCGACTGTGCCTTGGAATCGAGCCAACGGTGGGAGCCGTCCTTGTGGCGCAGCTTGTACTGGCCGTTGCCGAGTTCGCCCGGCGCAGCGCTGCCCGGCCCGGCGCTGCCCGGCGCTGGTTGGCTCAGCTGCGAGGACTCCAGAAAATCGGCCACCGACTGACCGATCGCCTCACTCGGCGCGTAGCCGAGCATCGCCTTGGCCGAGGCCGAGATGTAGCGGATCGTGTAGTCGGACGTGGCGACGATGATCAGCTCCTCGGTACCGCCGAGGACGAGCTTGGGTTCGATCGACTCGTCGACGCGCACCTGCCCGAGGCGGTTGCCCAGTCGCGCGAGCAGCGCGTGCGAGGCTGGTTCCGGCTTTCCGAACAACCAGCCCTGGGCACTGTCGGCGCCCATCGCGATCAGC